>NZ_AZOA01000009.1:0-320216 GCF_000510745.1 Pseudomonas sp. MOIL14HWK12:I2
TCACTGGTTCCCGGGGAAACACCTTACGGGTCCGAATCACTGGTTCCCGGGGAAACACCTTACGGGTCTGAATCACTGGTTCCCGGGGAAACACCCAGCAACTGTCAGCTAGTGGTTAACAGAAAACAGTCTGATCGAAGACGCCGATTACAACCTCCTCGCACCCAAATACGGTTTTCCGCTGCCCTCCAGCGCCAGTCTCGGCACCCTGCCCGAGCGTCATCTCACAACCCAAGGAATCCTTCTCATGGCTGATACCTTCCAGCTCAACCTGGGCTCGCTCAGATCGAGCGTCAATCTCACCCTGCATACCCATCACGCTTCCCGCCTCTGGTTCGGTCGGCAGCGGTCCGACAATAAGCCCGGCATGATCGGCTTATCCGGCTTCTCCAACATCATCAACCGCATCTCCGCCGGTGCCGCCAAAGACGATCCCTATTCCGATCTCTTCCTCATCATCATCGAGGACAAGATCGAGGAGTCCGAGCAGCAGCTGACCGCTATAGATGAGCGACTGGACCAGGTCATGGCCATGTTGCCCAAGCAGCTCGACGTGGGGACCAATCTGTCGATCCAGCCGCTCAAGCTGCCGCTGTACCTGAACTCGCCGCTGGCCTTCAAGGGCGTGTACCTGCTCACGCGCTATGACGAGCTGGTGCGCCGGATCCTCCTGGCCGCTCACATCGGCCTGATCGACAACGGTTCCAAGGAGGCCTGGCTGGACGAAGGCGCCGCCGTGCTTCGTCGCCTGTACGGCGTCGGCCAGCGCTACAAGGGCTACAGCGGGGCGTCGCGCGACGACATCGCCGCCAACAATGCCCGCGCCACCAACGCCCAGCAGATGTACAGCTTCCTGGAAATGCCCAAGGACGTCCTGGAAGGGACCCGCCGTAGCAAGTTTGCCCCGGCGATCCAGCGTCCCGGCGATGTTCCGGCAAGCTCCAGTAGTGGCGATGACGGCTTCGATGGCGACTCCGCCGATGAGGATGAGCATTTGGGCGCTCTGACCAGCTCTTACGCTGTCACCGAGATGAGTGAGGCCTGATCGCTATGGCACTGCAACAGTCCACTCAGGGTTCGAAAGCAGCAGACCTGCAACAGGCAGCCTTCCAGCCCCTGCAACAGGATGTCTTCGCGACCCTGCAACACGCCCCCTTCTACAAAGGGCTTTTAAAACCCTTTAAAGGTAAGGGAGCACTGGACCAATTAGCCGAGCAGTGCCGTTCCCTTGAAGCCGACCTGAACACCTTGGCCCAGGAGCGGATTCTCGCGCAGGCCCAGCGCTTTCCCTTCACGCTCTTGCCGATCCGAATGACCCACCAGCACACCTCAGCTGGCCCAGTCTTTCTACGCTGGCAGCAGAGTGGGACACGGAAGATGGGCGTGGGGCTCTGGGCGGACCTGTGCCGCCACGACCTGGTCACCGAAACACTGCTCCAGGACCTGCACGCCATGGAGCTGCAGCGCATTGCTTTGAATATGCAAATCAGCCTGGTCCATGCCATCGGCCGGCAGGCCGCCGAGTGCGCCGAGAAGATGGCCCAGGCCGATGCCGTTTACACCGAACAGCTGCAACAGATCATCCAATCCCGCGGCGAAGACGCCGCATCCCAACAGGAGGCCTGACATGGGCACAGCAGTAGTATGGGAAGGCAATATCGGCTCCGCACCCGAGTACAAGCGGTTCCAGAAGGACAATCAGGATCCGCGGCACCTGCTCCGGCTGAACGTCTATTTCGATAACAGCATCCGCCTGCAGGATGGCTCCTATGAGGATCGCGGCGGCTTCTGGGCCAACGTCGAGCTCTGGCACCGCGACGCGGAAAGCTATAGCCGGCTGTATCAGAAAGGAATGCGCGTGTTGATCGAAGGCCGTGCAGTCCTCGATAGCTGGAAGGATGGCAACGGCGTAGAGCAAGCGGCAATGAAAGTCCAGGCCAACCGGATTGCGTTCCTGCCGCAGCGGATCGAATCCATCACCCTGGGCCAGGGTACGGGCCAGGCGCAGGCACGGCCGACGACGAACGGTCAGTCGCGGGCACCTGCCCCGACACCAGCGCCGCTGTCCGAGGATTTCGATGACCAGATCCCCTACTAGCTTCCCCTGAAAAATTTCGCCGCACTCAGCGTGAAGCTGCCGGATGACAGGCCTCCCTCAGCGTGGGCCTGTCGCCCCGGGGCGGGCAGCGGCAGAAAAGTCGCGCCACTACGTGAAGCTGCCGGGAGATCTACCGCGCCCCTCGTGTCTCCCCAGCCAGCAGTTCAACTTCTTGGTGGTCCGGAGCCGCGGCACAACTTCACTGAACGGCGAATTCGCGATTGTGCTCCTCCAACGTTGAGGCAGTGACGTATGACTTGTCTCAGCAGCCGGTGCTGGAATCGCAGAGGCTCTGCTCGCATGAGGCTGATCAGCTGGCGCCGCTCGCTAACCTCCTCAGCTCTGGATACGGTTTCCTACTGCTCTGCGGGCAACGTCACGGCACCCTAAGCCCATCAGAAATCGGGGCTTCACTGCATCCAGCTTGAGATTGGTAGGACCTTCTGCTGATCGTAGAGCGAAATCGCATGGGCCCCATCACAGGAGAGGGTCATGCAGTTTCGGGATGAGCATCAAGAAGTGATCTGTACACACCGCCACAGCCTCATTCTGAAAGCACTGATGCAGCTTGAGGGCCTCCGGCAGCTGTTAACTGCTTCGCTCACCCTAAAGGACATCCTCAAGCCACAAATGCTTGAGGAGCGCCTGGTCGACTTGATCAATGATTTTGCTCATAGCGCGATTGAGGAAGGCATCGTAGTGCCCAAGCTCATCCAAGATGCCGTACTGGATGAGCTTGAAATGAATCCCATCACGCTGGACGAAATCGATGCTGTGCTCAGCGCTCCGCTCAGCGCAACGTCCTTAGCCTATGTGCGCCTTCGCCATGCTCAACAGGCGAGCACGCCGCAGACAGGTTCTGAGGAATAGGACTCCATCGAGCGATATGGACTGGCGGTAAATCTCCCGATAGACATCAGGCATTTTAGGATCAGGGGTTTCGTTGACTACCATAGTCACCGTTTGCTTTTCGGGCTGCTCCTTGGATATCTCATGGTCGTGAAACGACAGGTACAGTTTAGAGGAGCGACCGGTTGGTACTTCGCCAGTCTTTTTCCTCGAGATGTACTGGCGCACTCCCCTGGATGTCACCTCAAAGTCCTGACACTTCCCTGTGATCGCAGCAGCTAACCCCTGTTGATTCTTCATGATCTCGAAACCGGTCATGGCTTGGGCTTCAGTCAAGTAGGCGAAGGCTAGTGGCAGGTTGTATTTGGTCACACCCGCATACTCAAAGGCCCTATTGGCGCCAAAATCCTTCAGCATGTTTTCCCGCGCGTAATCCGGAAGGGCGAGCCCAATCCGCTTTTCAAGGAAATCGATCACCAGATCCGCATTCTCCAAAAAGAAGCGCTTCAGATCGGCTGCTACGGCCCCCGGGTGCTTTTTCCCACCTGCTCTATCAAGCCTTTGAGGATTGGCGAGCGGACAGATCTGGTAGCGCTCCTGACTGTACTCAGCCAAGCCAGCAACGTTGAAAGCCACATGTGCCGCATACAGCGTCTTGGCCTCAGTGTTTTTCACGATCCTATTGCGCAGATGGACGGGGTTCTTACAACTGGGGCACAGCGCATAGCACTTGGTTTCCCCATCGCGGATCTGCACATAGGGATGGGCTCGTTGGGTCGCCTTGTGGTAGCTCGACTCACTCAGACTGATGGGGTTATCTGGATCGCTCAGCACGCTGAAAACGTTCATTAAGGTATTCCTAGAGGCAGTACGGCTGACTTAAATCTAACCTCTTTCGGCCTAGATACGGTTATCCCCTGCTTCTCTCGAGCTGTGCTGGCACCGTGAGCCCCACTACGAAATGGGGCCACACCGCACATGATCTGGAAGCTCAATACCCTCTCGCCGCTCGCCTTCGCCGTCGCATTGGCAGGCTGTGCTCAGCAGGAGCCTGCGCCCAGCGCACCCGGCCCCGACAGCTCGCGTAATCCTGAGCTGCTACAACCCGATCTCTATCCGAAGGGTGCTGTGTCAGAGCCACAGGTCCGGTACGGCCGCTACACTTTGGTCAACACCGCCCCCGAGACCGAGCAGCGGGACCTGATGGCCCAGATCATCGACGTGAACATTCCGGCCAACATGAAGCCGACGGTTCGCGACGCCATGCAGTACGTGGTCAATCGCTCAGGTTACAGCCTGTGCGGCCCTGAACAGGGGCACGTCAACATCCTCTTCACCCGGCCCCTGCCGGCCGCCCAGTACAAGCTCGGGCCCATGAGCCTGCGCAACACCCTGCAGGTGCTGGCAGGCCCGGCCTGGCAGGTCAAGGTCGACGAGGTCGTGCGGTCGGTCTGCTTTGTGCTCCGCCCGGGCTACCAGCTCCCGGAAGGCCAGCGCTACGCCGCCGTGCCGGCAACGGCTCCGTCTACGACCGCCGTGAAGCCAGCACCAACCCCGTCCAGCTCGCCGGTCACCGTCGCCTCCGTACCAACGGCTAAGCCGTTGGAAACGCACACCGAACTGGCCAAGCCGGTAACGAACGCCGCTACGCCGCCAGCGGTCAAACCTATGCCCGCCGGCGCGGCGCTGACACCCGCACCGGTCAATGCGCCTGGGGAGGCCTTGTCTGTCAGGCAATCTTCGAATGCCTCCTCGGCGAAGGGCACTCCTGCCAAACCTGCTGCCCCTGCACCTGCGGCTAAACCCACGAACGTAGCGGTCACCACACCAGCAGCCAAGCCTTTACCCACTGCTGTCTCAACCCCTTCCGCCGCGTATCCCCTGCCCTCGGTCCGCCTGACCGAACCGGCTTCGGCCATAAACCAGACCTGGGATGCGCCCATTGGCAGCACCCTGCGGCAGTCCGTCGAGGCCTGGGCCAAGCGTGCGGGCTGGCAGGTGGTCTGGGAACCCGATGACCTGGACTACCCCATCGAGGCCGCCCTGCACTTCCGCGGCACCTTCGCCGAGGCCGTTGCCCAGGTCTTCCCGCTCTACGACGGCGCTCGCCGCTCCTTCATCGTCGATGGCAACTCCAGCCAGCGCATCGTTCATGTTTCCGAGAGGAAGAAGTCATGACCCGCCCCCTTCGCCTGAGCGCCCTGGCTGCGGCGCTCCTGCTCGCCAGCTGCTCCGTACAGCGGGTGGACGAATCGGCCCAGCGTGCCGAGAACGATGCCGCCATGGCCAGCCAATACGCGGCCCTGCTGCGCAACCAACAGCAACAGCCCAAGCGTGAGACCGTCGTGTTCAGCGACAAGCCCTGGGTCTCCACGCAACCGGTGGTGGCCAAACGTGGCATGCCCTCAGCGCTGGACTGCGAGCTGAGCTATCGGCCGTCCGGTAGCGTAGGCATCACCGAGATTGCCCAGTACATCACCAGCCAGTGCGGTATCGCCGTGTTGGTCTCGCCCGATGCACTCAATCCCAATGCCGCAGCGCCCAGCGCACAACCGCCCAGCACCGCACCGGCGCCGATCGGCAATCCCAGCCCAGATAGCCTGGCAGGCCTGCTGCCTGCAGGTGTGATCACCAACCCGGCGACCATGGGCGCCGCAGCGAGCTCCACTGGCTCCGGCTATCGCGCGTCCGACTTCACCAGCCTGGCCGGCGGAAGCCAGGTCAGCGGGCTCAAGTACAGCGGCAAGGCCTCCGGCTTGCTCGATGAGGTGACGGCGCGCCTGGGCCTGGGGTGGCGCTACTCGCCCGTCGAGCGCGCCGTGCGGATCAGCTATTTCGAGACGCGGGTCTTCGATGTCTGGTCGTTTGGTGACAAACAGGTCATCGCCAGCACGGTGAAGTCTGGGATGGCTACAGCCGCAGGTACCAGCGGCAGCAATTCCGGGGGATCCAGCACTAACTCTGGCGTGTCCGGCGACTCGGGGAGTAACCAGAGCACCACGGTGACGCTGGAGTCGTCGATCCTTCAGGACATCCAGAACAACGTGAAGGCAATGCTCAGCGTCGCCCCAGCCGGGCGGATGTATCTGGCTCCCTCCACCGGAACCCTGACCGTCACGGACCGCCCTGAGGTGATCTCGCGGATCGAGGCCTACCTCAACAACACCAACCGCGCCATCACGCAGCAGGTGCTGTTCAACGTCAAGGTCTTCGAGGTCACGCTGACCGACACGGACCAGCTCGGCCTCAACTGGGCGGCGGTCTATAAGTCCCTCAATACCAAATGGGGGCTCTCACTCTCCAACACCGTCTCTGGTATCAGCACCAGTGCGACTTCGGCCTCGATAGGTATCGTCAACACGGCGGATTCTGCCTGGGCTGGTTCCAATGCCATCGTCCAGGCGCTGGCCGAGCAAGGTCGCGTCTCCAACGTCCGCTCTCCGTCGGTTACCACCCTCAACCTGCAGCCTGCGCCCCTACAGATCGGCAACGTCAAGGGATACATGGCCTCCAGCCAGTCGACGTCCACGGCGTCGGTAGGCTCCACCACCTCGCTCACGCCCGGCACCATCACCAGCGGTTTCAACATGACCCTGCTGCCGCGCGTGCTCGAGCACGACGAGATGCTGCTCATGGTGTCGATCAACATGAGCAGCAAGCCGACCTTCCAAACCTTCACCAGCAACGGCTCCAGTGTCCAGTTGCCGGACTACGACGCCAAGTCGCTGTCGCCCAAGGTCAAGCTGCGCAGCGGCCAGACACTGATCCTGTCCGGCTTCGAAGAGCTCAACGAAAACGCGGCCAAGACCGGTGTGGGTGACCCCAGCTTCTTCGGCCTCGGCGGCAGCCGCACGCGGACCTCGGGTCATAGCGTCCTGGTAGTACTGATCACCCCGATCGTGACGGGCTGACCGTATGGCCATTGTCAGCACATCACCGGTCGCCCCGGCGCAGACTGCCCAGATCCTGAGCTACCACGGCAAGAGCTTTGTTTCCGGTCTGCAATGGCATCCGTTGGGCAGTCTGACCGGCTACATGAAGGAAGCCCGGGAGTACGGGCGCCTGCACAAGATGGACATCGTCGCCATCCGGCGCACGCCCAATGTCATCCAGGCCGGCTTCGTCGCGCGCAGCGCCGGGGCCATGAAGGGGATGTACTCGCTAGCTGCGGCGCTGGCCGGACAGTTGGGCCAATCCTGGCTGGCCGCCTGGCAGGTGCCTGGCGATGAGCCTCGCTATGCACTGGTGGCCGTGATCGACGGCGCCGTCATTCCCGGTTACGACCTGGTGGGCTCGGCCACCGAGATTCAGCGCAAGGTCGCCCAGCTCGAAAGCCGCGCACTGACCTTCGATGAGACCTATCTGCCGACAGAGTTCGGCTTGGGTGGCAAACCGCTCGACATTGACGAGCTGTTGCAGCCTGGCAATTTGAAGCGCGACTACGCCCTCAAGCCGCTTGCCTTCGGGATGAGCAAGGGCGAGTGGCTTCGCGTAGGGGTCCTCGGACTTATCGTGGTGGCCGCTGGTATCGGCTACAGCCAGTGGGAGGCGCATAAGCGCGAGCAGAAACGACTCGCCGCTGTCGCGGCCGAGGCTGCACGTCAGGCCGAATTGCAAGCGATCAACGAGCGCTCCAAGGAGCAACAGACCCTTCAGGCGCTAGAGCACCCATGGGCGAAGCGTCCAGGCGTGCCGGACTTTCTCCTGACCTGCAACGGAGCCATCGATAGGCTTCCGCTGTCCATCGCCGGCTGGCTGTTCACCTCGGCACAATGTGATGGCGTGCTGCTGTCCACCAATTACAAGCGCGACGGCAACAGCACGGCTTCAGCGCTTGTTGCCGCCACGCGTGGTCACTTCGCTGATGAGCCGGCCTTCTTTGACGAAGGCAATGGCGCCGCCCTCAAGCTGACCTTCGAGCCCCCATTGGCGGGCGACGATGAGCTGCTGCAGGCCACACCAGCCCTGGCTGATCTGACCTCCTGGCTGCATGGCCAAGGCCTGGCACCGATCATCAAGGAAGTCCCGGTAGTCATCCCGGCACCTCAGGCCATGCCTGGCCAGCCGGCACCCCCTGCGCCGCCGCCCCCGGACTTTAAGCATTTCGAGCTGACCTTCAATACCGCGCTACCGCCGGACATTGTCCTCAAGGACGTGCCCCACCAAGGCCTACGGCTGCGCGAGATCAAGACCCTTCTACAGAGCGATCAGCTGGCCTGGTCGGTGACCGGTGACCTCTATGTCAAATGACCTCTCCCTCGCCGTGCTCGGCGCCCTGATGCTTGCAGTGACCGCCCCAGTCATCGCTGACGAGGCAAAGTCCTCCGACCCAGACGGCATCACTGTCGGCGAACTCTCCCGGGTGCAGAGCGAAACCATCCTCTACAAAGCCCAGGGCGAGCGTGCCAAGGCACTGCGCGAGATCAATGGTACTTCCGCTCAAGCCACCACCGCGCCTCAGCCCAACTACCTGTCGCAACCTGTTGTAACGCCCGCTAGCCGGGTGACTGGTGCGGCGGAGCAGACCGGCGTCGTTGAGCAGCTACCGGTTGTGAAACTGGTATACGGCGCGGGTACAGCACTGCACGCCACCCTGCTCTACGCAGGTGGCTTCGAGATTGATGCCTCCCCAGCGTCGACCGATCTCCCCGGTGGCTACCGCGTGGCCAACCTGACCTTGGACAGCGTAGTGCTCACTCGCGGCGGCAAACGCTATCCGCTGGGGTTCTCCAACCGCGCGCCCATCTATTCAGTATCCACCGCGCGGCGGGTCAGGCCTCCGTGTTGCCAGTGACCGTCACACCGATGAATCCGGTAGCGCCGGTGCCGATGACCGCTCCAGCCCCCATTGCCCTTCCGGGCTCCGCGCCTACCGCCCTTCAACCTTGAGGTGACCTTGATGAGTTCGAGCAATCACGTTGTGTCCGCTGCGGACGAGCCGGAAGGCGACGCCAAGGCTATTGGCCAACAGTTGGCTGGGGAGCTGGTTAGCGAGCTACTCCCGCTCCAGCCCCGTCGCGTCCTCACCGCCGAAGGTGCTCAATGGGGCTCAGTGAAGCCGGAACTGCGTCAGCTCCTGGCTCTGGTGGAAGGCGTACGCCCTACCGATCATGCTCAGTTGCTCGTATCTGGTCAGCATCTGCGCGACCCTTTCGTCATGGCCTTTATGGGCGAGCTCGATCGTGCGGATCTGGACTATCGCGTCGTCCCCAGCACCCTGAGTGAGATTCACGCGCTGTACCAGGTCGCTACCACTCGCGGCAGCACTGCCACGGGACTCGACAGCACCTCTCGCCAGCAAGAGGTCATCCGCCTCCTGGGTGAAGCCCATAGCCGTGGGGCGTCGGATGTCCACTTCGTGGTCGGGCGTGAGATCACCCACATCCTCTTTCGAATCCATGGCCTGCTGACCGAGTACGGTCAAATCCAGAGTCACATGGGCCGCGAACTCTGCTCAGCCTTGTACAACTCTATGTGCGACGTGGCCGAGGAGCACTATCAGCCGGAGATCAGCCAGGACGCACGGGTCAAGCACGCCTTCGTGGCTCAGCTGGGCCTGTTTGGCGCCCGGGTTGCCTCGCGGCCGTTGGTAGAGGGACCGCTCATGGTCCTGCGACTGCTCTATGACGAGAAAGCCAAGCAGTCCCTGGATGAGCTGGGCTTTCTGGCCGAACAGATCGCCCTGCTCAATCGTCTGCGCGGACTTCCGTACGGCGTCATCCTCATTACCGGTCCGACCGGGTCCGGTAAATCGAAGACCCTGCAGGTCACCCTCAATCAGCTGCACAGCGAGACCGACGGCACCCGCCACATTCTCTCCGTCGAAGACCCGCCCGAGTACCCCATCAAGGCCAACCAGTCGCCGCTAGGCCATGCCGAAACCTGGGACGGCGCCATCACCAACACCATGCGGCTGGATCCGGACATCCTCATGTATGGGGAGGTGCGCGACCTCGCCACCGCCCAGGCGGCGTTTCGCGGCGGCATGACCGGTCACCTGGTCTTCTCGACCCTGCACACCAACAACGCGGTAGCGAGCCTGCAGCGGCTCATCGACATGGGCGCCGACCCGAGCCTGGTGACAGACCCTGCACTCATGTCAGGCCTCATTAACCAGTCGCTATTGCCGGTGCTGTGCGCGCATTGCGCCCAGCCACTGGCTTCTCACCGAGACCAGCTGAACCCGGCACTCATCGAGCGACTGGAACGGGTCATGAATACCGCGAAGGTCAGGCTGCAGGGCCCTGGATGTGCGCATTGCCGAAACATGGGTGTCTCCTCGCGGACGGTCGTTGCCGAGGTTCTGATCCCCAACCATCGCTTCATGCAGATCTTCCGCGACCAGGGTGCTAGCGCGGCGAAAACCTACTGGGTCAGGGAAATGGGCGGGATCACCAAGATTCAGCACACCATTGGCAAGGTCGCTGCTGGCCTGATTGACCCCCGGATGGCCGAGACCATCATCGGGCCTCTGGACCTCGAGCTTTTCGTCCTGGAGCAGCCCAATGCTTAGTCGGATTCTGGACAGTTGGACGACCTTTGCCGATGCCTGGTACGCCAAGCAGTTCGGTAGCAAGGAGCGCATCCAGTTCTACGAGAGCCTCTGCGCGCTCTTGGAGAACGGCGTCGGCATCGACGATGCCCTGGAAGAGCTACGCGGAATCTTCAGCGATGGCGGCAAAAAGCGCCGGGACCCTACCGCCTTGGCCACGGCCGGCATCAGCCAGGCCGTCCGAAACGGTAAGTCGCTGGGCGATGCCTGTCAGCGTTGGATGCCCTACCGAGAGACCGCAATCATCGCCGCTGGCGAGCGGTCGGGTGCCTTGGTGCAGGCCTTCCTGGACTGCGTGCAGATGATCGAGGCCCGGGGGCGGATCCTGTCCCTGATCCTGTCCGTGACCGTCTATCCCATCATGCTCTGGGCAATGATGGCCTATCTGCTCCACGTCATCGCCTCGCGCATGGTCCCGGCCATGACCCGGGTCTCCAACCCCGAGGGCTGGACCGGCATCCCCTACCTGCTCTACCAGGTCTCCAGCTACGTCAACAACTGGGGCCTGCTCACCCTGATCGTGGTGCTGAGCGTCATTGTCCTTGCCATGGGGTCACTGCCCTACCTGACCGGACCGCTGCGCGTCAGGCTCGATCGCGTGCCGCCTTGGTCAATCTACAAGGCCCTCCACGGCTCCACCTTCCTGCTCAACATCTCTGTGATGCTCAAGGCCAACATCAATCAGATCGAGGCCTTGCAGTCCCTGCAGCGCGGCGCCACGCCCTGGCTGCGTGAGCGGCTGATAGCGGCCATCTACGGCGTCAATCAGGGCAAGAACTTCGGCGAGGCCCTGCGTCTGGCTGGGCACGAGTTTCCCGATAAGACCGCCGTCCAGTTCCTCTGCGTGCTGGCGACCCGCAAGGGCTTTTCCGAAGCCATCCACCGCTTCAGCAATCGCTGGATCGAGCAGACGCTCAAGCAGGTGGAGCACTACACCAAGGCGTTTCTCACCTTCTCGACCATCGCCATGGGGCTCTTGATGCTCCTGGTCGTCAGCGGCGCCTTCAGCCTGCAGAGCAACGTTGCCAGCCTCCACCACTAGACCCACCACCCAAGGAACCACCATGAACCAACCCTGCACCAGCCTCCCCCCCACGGATGTCGAAACGTCGCACAACACGGTCGAGTCCAAGCCATTTCGCCTGCCGCCGCGTCACCGGCAGCGTGGCGTCTTTAGCTTGGAAATGATGTTCGTCCTGATCATCGCCGTGGTCGCCCTGGGCTACATCATCTACAACGGCGGCAGCCTCATGGGCTCCCAGGATGTGACCAACGAGCAGTCCAACATCGGCACCCTCATCGCCAACACCCGTAAGCTCAAGGCCAGTAGCGGCTACGGGACGTCCGGTACCAGCCTGGTTTCCCAACTGGTGGCTAGCAAGGGCCTGCCCAACATGAGCGTTAACGGCAGCAACCTGTACAACGCCTGGGGCGGTTCGGTCACCGTAGTGTCGAGCGGCATGACCTTCACTATCACCGAGAACGCGCTGCCTCAGGATGCCTGCGTCACCCTGGCCACCAAGATCAGCCGCGGCACTAAGGTCACCACCGCCATCAACGGCGGTACCGCAGTCACCGGCGAAGTAGATCCCGGCACCGCCACCAGCGGCTGCAGCAAGGACAGCAATGTCGTGGCCTGGACGGTTTACTGAGTTCGCATGAGCCTGATCACGCAAGCCAACTTCGTCGACCTCTTCCTTGGCCCGGACTTCTCGGACGTGAAGGGCCTCGACGGCTCCGGTAGCCGGCGGGAGTCTGCGCCGGCTGCCTGGAGCGTAGAGCTGCAGGCGCTGCGCGAGCAGTGCCAGGCAAAGTCGATTGAGTTCGGCGATCCGGAGTTCTCGCTGGTCCAGGACGGGATCGTCCTGCGGGTGACGCAGATCAAGGATGCCTTCTCGGAAGACGTCTTCATCATCCGCAAATCCAATGCCCAGATCCGCCCCTTCCACATGCTGGGGTTTCCCGAGTCGCTGGCCACGGCCATGCTCAGTGACCAGGTGCGCGGCCTGGTGATCTTTTGCGGCGAGATGGGCACCGGCAAGACCAGCAGCGCCGCCTCGCTGATCGCCGCACGCCTTCAGGCCTGCGGCGGCACAGCGCTAGCTATCGAGGATCCGGCCGAGACCAACCTCAATGGTCTGCACGGCGAGGGTCGCTGCATCCAGATGCAGGTATCCCGGCGCACGGGGGGTTACGAAGAAGCGCTGCTGCGCGCCCTGCGCACCGGTGCCGACATGATCCTCATCGGTGAGATCCGCGACATCCCTACCGCTGTTCAAGCGGTACGGGCCGCCATCAATGGCGTCTTCGTCGCCACCACCTTCCATGCCGGCAACCCCACTCAGGCGCTGGAGCGGGTGCTGGCTCTGGCCAGTAATGAGATCAAGAACGCTCGCGAGATCCTGGCTCAGGGTCTGGTAGCGGTGGTGGCTCAGACGCTTGAAACCCGCAATGACCGCCGCATCCTCAAGGTGCGCAGCCTTCTGGTCACCGGCGAAGACGGGCCCAGCATCCGCGAGAAGATTCGGGCGGGGCAAATCGCGCAGCTGGACCAGGACATCGACAACCAACTTAAACGAGACCTCTGGGGATGAATACCTCATTCAGCAAGGCATCACAGCGGGGCTTCATCGCCCTGGATATGCTCTTTGGCCTGATCGTCTTGGCGGCCGTGATGACCGGTGCCGCGGTCCTGGTAGCCAATCAGATGGACTCTCAGAATTATCGGATCGCCGCGGACCAGCAAAAGCAGGTTGCCGACGCCGCGGCCAAGTACCTGAAGGACAACTTCGCCACGGTCTATGCAGCGGCTGGCACCACGACGCCGGCGCAGATCACTCCAGCGATGCTGCGCAACACCAACTACCTCCCTGCTGGCTTCACCGATACCAACGCTTTCGGCCAGACCTTTGTGGTGCTGGCCAGGCGGGTGGCGACCAACCAGCTCGAATCCATCGTGCTCACCACCGGTGGCCAGACCATCGATGAGATGGGTACCCGCGAGATTGCGGAGAACCTCGGCGCCCCGGGCGGCTTTGTACCGGTGTCCAACACCAGCATCGTCCAGGGCGTGCGGGGTGGCTGGTCTTTGGCGCTGAGCAACTACGGAGTGAACCCGGGCGCGGGCCACACCGCCAGCGCCCTGTTCCTGCAAGACGGCACCCTGGCCAACGATTATCTCTACCGCAATGCGATCGCCGGCAAGCCCGAGCTGAACCGGATGAACACTGCGCTCAACATGGGCGGCAACGACCTGAACAATGCGGCCAACATCACCGCGTCCGGTACCGCCAGCATTAGCGGCGATGTGAACGCTGGCCGCAACGTCAACGCCACGGGCAACGTGAATCTCAACGGCACGGTTACGGCCGGCGGAGACCTCCGGGCAGGCTCTCTCTACCTGCAGGGCAATGCCACCATGAACGGCACCGCTACGGTCGGGGGCAACGTTGCGGTCTCTGGCGATACCACTACCGGCTCGATGTACGCCCGGGGCAATGTTCAGGGCGTTACCGCCAGCATGTCGGGGGAGACCTATACCTCGGGCTGGTTCAGGACCCGCGGGGATACCGGCTGGTACAGCGAGAAGTGGGGCGGCGGCTGGCATATGACCGACAGCGACTGGGTACGAGCCTATGCCGGCAAGAGCGTGTACACCTCCGGCCAGATGCGCGGGAACAGCCTCTTCTCCGACGGCAGGACCTATGTCGGTGAGTACATCCAGCTGATCGGCTCGGCAACGGAAAACGCGGGGTGCGCCACTAATGGACTGCTCAGCCGCGACGGTGGTGGTGCCTTGCTTTCTTGCCAGAGCGGGTTGTGGAAGCGCCAAGCCAGCAAGACGCCGACCTGCCACGCCTACACCATTCCGGGTTACGACCCGAATGACGTAACGACCTATGCCTGTCCTGTCGGCACCAAGGTGGGCTGGGACACAGGGGGTAGCGGTCAGCGCTGGGCGTCCACGCCCAATATCGCCATCGGCCAGAACGATTATGCGACCATCTTCTGCTGTGAATTCTGAGGCAGGCACATGTACGACATTCCGACTCTTCTAGCCCTTCGCCTGCTGGCCAGCGCTGCACGTGTTCAGCAGCAGACGCTGGAAACCATGGCTCTCGATGAGCCAGGGACCCATCAGGCCCGCGAGCTGCTCCACCAGGTCGATGCCCTGCTCGAGGAGATGATCGATCCGGAGCAGCTCGAGACCCTGGTGCAAGAGCAAAAGCGCCTGAGCCGGAAGGTGGGCTAGGCCATGCCCATGCTGTGGGTCATCCTGGTGGTGATGCTTGCTGGAGCGGGACTGCTGAGCGAGCAGCTGCAGCGCAGCGACAACCGGCGTCAGGCCGTCGACGTCTCCGTGCTTGCTCACAATCTGCTGATCTACCGCAACGCACTGGCCGAATACGCCTACAACAACCCGGGCCTCTCTGGCGCGCCGGCGGATTCCGCGCTGGCCTTGCCCACCTGGTGGGTGCACGCGGCAGGTGTGAGCGGCTACGTGCAGGCCGGATCCAGCTACGCCTACTACGCGGCTCCTCCCAATGGTCTGGTCACGACGTTGGCCGAGCTCACCGAGTCCACCGCGGTGGGCTACGCCACGAATGGGCAACTGGTCAGCCCCTCGTCTGGCGCCACCGGGATCGCCCTACCAGCAGCCGTCCCTGCCGGCGCAGCCGTGGCCTACCGCTAGACCAACAGCTCGGCAAGAAGGGCAACGCCGCCGGCCAGAACGGCGCCAGCGGTCAGGGTCAGAGCTATCATCAGGCCACTGGCGGTCGCAGCGATCATGTCGGTCGGATGGTCTTCGGTGTCCATGGTGAATCCTCTTCATCAAGGTAGCTCCAGACCCTCGTTATCACGGAGATTCTTGGCGGATTACCAGCAGGTGGATCAGCGGAACGATTCGGTGGGTGACTGACCAGTCCGGCCGGTCTTTGCGCAGCGGGGAGGATGAGGTTGGCGTTTAGGTCAGTGAGGACCCGAGGCTCAGTTTTCAGTCGCGATCAAAGGGCTGAGCACAGTACAATTTCATGGCGTCAAGAATGGACCTTTCGCCATGCAAGCTCTTCCCCTCCCGCGCACGTCACCGGATGATGATGCCCTGAGGCATCTGCCGCTGATTTCCGTGATCGTGCCCTGCTACAACGCAGGTGCTTATCTTGAGGAAGGCCTGGCCAGCATCTATGCCCAGGACTATCCGCGCTTTGAAGTCATCGTGGTCGACGATGGATCAACCGACGACAGCGTGGAGCGCCTGGTCGCGCTGCAGGAGCGTTTTGACTTCAAGCTGGTGACCCAGCCCAATTCCGGCGTCAGCGCTGCATTGAATACCGGCCTCGCTCAGGCCCGAGGCAAATACGTCGCTACTCCTGACCTCGATGATCTGATGCTGCCGCAGTCCTTGCGAATTCGCGCGGCCTATCTGGAAGAGCATCCTGAGACCCCCTGTGTGGGCGCCCTGGTCAGTTTCATGGATAGCGCCGGCAACTGGCTCAAGGACCAGCACGCCGTAGGTGTTCAGCTGCTGGACTTCGACGAGATCCTGCGCAAGACCCGAGTGGTGGGCGCGCCGGTTGCGCTCTATCGCAAGGCGGTACTCGACCAGGTCGGTGGCTACGACCCGGCGATTCGCGTCCAGGACTTCCAGATGACGCTCAAGGTCGCCGCGCTGGGTCAGCCCATTGCGATCTTGCCTGTTACGGTCACCCGTTATCGACGTCATGCGGGAAATCTATCTCGGCGATACCGGCTGCTGCTCGAGGCGGATCTGCTGGCGATTGCGCCCTATCAGGATCACCCTGGCTATCGGCAAGGGCATACCTCAGTCGTCAACAAAGCCCTGAAATACGCTGTACGGCACGACAAGCTGGAGGCACTGCGCATGCTACGGCTGATCCCGCTGCGCGCCATGGATCGCACCACCCTTCACCGCGTCCGTCGCCTGCTCACGCCCTACCGGCCCTCAAGGAAGTAGCGCCATGATCTCCATCGTCATCTGCTCGGTGAAGCCTGAGCTGCTGGATGCGGTTACTCAGAACATCGATGCCACCATCGGCGTGCCCTATCAGCTGATCGCCATCGACAACCGGCAGGCCAACCGTGGGCTCTGCGCCGTCTATAACGAAGGCACCAGGCGTGCTCGGCACGATATCGTTTGCTTCATGCACGAAGACTTGGAATTTCTGGAGGCGGACTGGGGACTGCGGGTGGTCGACCACTTCCAGGAGGACGTCCAGCTGGGTGCCATCGGCGTTGCCGGGGCCCGCTTCAAGAGCCGCGGCCCTTCGGGCTGGATGGCGGCCGGCAAGTCCGAGACGAACTGCATGCGGCTGTACCAGCGGCATCGTGACGGCACGGACAACTTGTTCCACCTTCGCCCTGCAGGCGATGCACGTTCGCGTCAGCCGGTTTGTACACTCGACGGCGTCTGGATCTGCGCGCGCCGCGAAGTCGTACTGGAATTCCCCTTCAACGAGGCCCTGCCCCCGTTCCATTTCTACGACATCGACTTCGCCCTGCGGGTCAGCCGGCACTATGAGGTAGCAGTGGTCTATGACGTGGGCCTACGACACTTCTCGGAAGGTCATTTCGATGCGCGCTGGATGCGGGCCGCGCTGGACTACCAGGCGATACGAGAGGACGTGGTGGCCCGTGTGGCAATAGGTGCTCAAGACCTATCTGTTGCCACGCTGGAGCAACGCGGCGCACGCTTCTGGATGAAGTTCTTACGCAAGGTGAAGGCGCCGTGGCGACTGCGGTGGGAGTGGGTACAGGCCAGCGGCGCACTCGGCTATCCCAAGCTGTGGTGGCTGGTGGCCAAATTTCTCTGCTACTACCCGCTGAAGTTTCGCTAGACCAGGCCTGCGATCATGAGGCCAGCGCTCGATGCGGGTTGGCCAGCTCGCGTTGTACCTGGTGCGGACACGCCCGGGGAAAGACGTCTTCGGGTATCAAGCTCTGCTGGGACAGGTTGATGACACGTCGGCCCTCCGCTGCCAGCACCCCGGCGGCCAGTTCCATCGCCGGCAGGATTCGCGTCTGCAGGTGCTGGTCCAGGCCGCACGGCGCTGATTGACCAGGTGCCGTCTCGTAGAACCGCGGCGCCTGGACGTTGAGATCCACCCCCGCAAGGTAGATCTCGTCAAAGCCCAGGTGATAGGCCAGCTGCAGGCAGATGTAAGCCACCGTTCGCACGTCGAAAACGCCGTAGTCCATGTCCTTGCTGAAGCCAATATCCCGTGCCCGCTTGCTGAATGGAGAGACCAGCCTCACGGCCTGGCCTTGATCGCGCCCGAAGTAGTCGCGAAAGCTGGCCCGGGGCGCCTTACGCAGTCCGTAGGCCTTGCCGGCGTACCGGCTGGACAGCCGCTGGATGTCCTCGGGCCACAAGGCCAGGCGCTGCGCCTGCTCGACCGCAGCCTCATAGAGGGCAGGCTGCTGCTCCTGGAAGCTGCGATCGCTGCAGACGTAGTACAGCGGCCGGACGGACGCCTCAAGGAGCTTGGTGACTGCGCCGTTCATGGTGATGATCGGCACGCCAGCCCAGCGGCGAATGTCGAGCTCGGCCGATGAAGGCCCGGACGCCAAGATCAGGACAGCGCCCCGATGGGCACTTTTTTGCGACGAAAAAGCGCTTCCCACGTGGACAGTCTCCATAGGCGGGCCAGACAACTTGACCTTGGCCAAGCGCGAATAGGGTTCGTTAGGAAGGGCTTGTTGTTATCGAAAGCGAGGGGTGCTGTTGCAGAGGACCAACTCGGAAAGCAGGAAAAACTGGCAGCTGGTGTCCGCTAAAATTGACCCAGGTCGCAATGGTCCCAAACTATGCCCTTCGCCCACAATGATCGTTAGCGGGACAACTATTCTAAAGGTGTAACCATATCTGGACCGTTTTCGGTTAAGTGCTGCCCTCGCACGCCATGCCTGGCACCGTTTGCCCTGCAGGCCATTCGGCCATCGACAGGGGAATCCCATGCGTGTGTTTTTGTGCGAGAAGCCCAGCCAGGGCAAGGATATTGCCCGGGTGCTCGGCGCCACCGGACGCGGAGAGGGCTGCATTCGCGGCCAGGGGGTGGTGGTGACCTGGGGGATCGGCCATCTCCTGGAGCAGGCGCCACCCGAAGCCTACGATCCGCAGTTGAAGTCCTGGTCGCTCGATGCCCTGCCGATCCTGCCGGCGAGCTGGAAGGTCGAGGTCAAGCCCAAGACCAGCAGCCAGTTTAAAGTGGTCAAGGCGGTGCTCAAGGAAGCGACCGAGCTGGTCATCGCCACCGACGCCGATCGCGAGGGCGAGATGATCGCCCGCGAGCTGCTGGAGCACTGCGGCTATCGCGGTCCCATTCAGCGGCTGTGGCTATCAGCGCTCAACGACGCCTCGATCCGCCAGGCCCTGGCCAGCCTCAAACCCGGGGCCGAGACCTTTTCCATGTATCACTCGGCGCTGGCTCGCTCCCGGGCAGACTGGCTGATCGGCATGAACTTCACGCGGCTGTTCACCCTCCTCGGCCGTCAGGCCGGCTACAGCGGGGTGCTGTCGGTAGGACGGGTGCAGACGCCTACCTTGCGCCTGGTGGTCGACCGCGATCGGGAGATCGCCCACTTCGTCCCGGTGCCGTTCTGGAGCCTGGACGTGCTGCTGGCCGCTAACGGCCAGACCTTCACGGCGCAATGGCGACCTAGCCGCGATATCACCGATGACGAAGGACGCTGCCTGGACCAGCGCCATGCCCAGGCAGCACAGGCACGCCTCACTGCGGGATCTACCGCCATTGCGGTGTCGGTCGAGACCGAGCGGGTCAAGGAGGTAGCGCCCCTACCCTTCGATCTGGGCACGCTGCAGGAGATTTGCTCGAAGAAGCTCGGCCTCGGGGCCCAGGAGACCCTGAACGTCGCCCAGGCGCTGTACGAAACGCACAAGGCGACGACCTACCCCAGGACCGACTGCGGCTACCTGCCCACCAGCATGCTGCCGGAGGTGCCGGCCGTGCTCGTGGCGATCCGGCGCACGGATCCCTCCATAGCACCGGTGCTGGCCAGCATCGATCCGGCGCAGCGCTCGCGGGTCTGGAACGACGCCAAGATCACCGCGCACCACGGCATCATCCCGACCCTGGAACCCGCCAACCTGGCGGCCATGAGCGACAAGGAACGTGCGGTCTATAGCCTGATCCGCGCGCACTACCTCGCCCAGTTCATGCCCCACCACGAGTTCGACCGGACAGTGGCCGATTTCGACTGCAACCAGGTGGCGTTGCGGGCGGTGGGCAAGCGCATCGTCGTGTCTGGCTGGAAGACGTTGTTCCAGGCCGCGCCTGCCGCTGAGGATGAAGAGGACAGCAAGGAGAAGGACCGCTCGCAGATCCTCCCGCCGCTGCAGAACGCCTCCCGCGCACAGGTGCAGCAGGCCCAGCTCAAGGCGCAGCAGACGCAACCACCCAAGCCCTACACCGAAGGCGATCTCATCAAGGCCATGAAGACCGTGGCCAAGCTGGTGACCGACCCGCGCCTGGCCGCCAAACTCAAAGAGACCACGGGCATCGGCACCGAGGCCACCCGGGCTAGCATCATTCAAGGGCTGATCGATCGTGAGTTCCTGCTCAAGAAAGGCAAAGCGGTGCGGGCATCCGACGCCGGAGTCTCGCTGATCGCCGCAGTGCCCCCGGCGGTGGCCGACCCGGGCACCACCGCCATCTGGGAGCAGGCCCTGGACATGATTGAGGCCGGCACCATGCAGCTGGATGACTTCATCGCCAAGCAAGGCGCCTGGATCGGCAAGCTGGTCGCCCAGTACCGCCAGACCACGCTCAACATCAAGGTCCCGGAAGGCCCGTCCTGCCCGCTCTGCCAGGGCAAGATGGCGCAGCGAAAGGGCAAGAGCGGCGACTTCTGGTCGTGCCTGCGCTACCCCGACTGCAAGGGCCTTGTGAGCATTGAAACGTCAAAAGGGAAAGGCAAGGGCGGCCCAGGAAAAGCCAAGCGCAGCAGCGCTTCGGCGTAGGCTTCCGGCCGGCGGGAGCTTTCTTGCCTTTGTCACGGTCACAGCCCCATAATGCAAGCGTTCCACCCCGCTCGCGCACTGGCGGTCATCAGTGGCAACCCCGGAGTTTCTCGACCTGGTCCTGAAGCTCCACCCCCAAGAGCACGCTAAGCATCGGGTAGGGCGTGTAGATCTTTGCGTGATGCTCTCCCTGTGTCTCCCTGCTCCGCAGCTGACACGCAGCCGTCTAACTTCGTGATAAGCGGGTTTACAGGCACATAGGGCTCATAGAAGGTTCGGTGCACACTGTACTTCGGGCCAACCTGGTGTGTTGGCCCACACTGTTCCTCCCCTTCAGCTGCATTCGAAGGGTAGCCTGGTCCTCTCGGCATCGCCTGGTGGACGAGGCTACCCCTCGGGTAGCCCTTCTCTCTGCCGGTGCCCGCCGGCGCAAAAATGGGATCCCTTTGTGCGCGGATGCGTGCCTTGCGATTACTGGCCCTAGCCACGATAACGGGTCGGGTGAATGCGACGATCATCAGGACGGTAGGTCAATGCCCAGGGACCACCAGTGCCGGTGCTCACGCTCACAGGTGGCATCTTTCTCTTGAGCTTCACTAGCCTCACCCTCGCCGAGGCGCCTTGCTGCTAGACCCAGCGCTGCGCCTGGCGCGCTTCTCCCGCTTTTTCCTCCTCGCTCCACCCCCGCTGCCGCTCCTGCCCTGCTCTGCCCTCCTTCCGCTTGACAGCTGTATCTGCCGCCTCCGATGATTGCCCCATGTTCCGCTGACGTCGTCAGCAACATGCCCAGGCAGTTCTGGATCTCAAGACTGCAACGTGGCCACCCACGTCGATCCGCACCCATAGTTCGCCAAGCTTCCGGAGGCGCGAACGGTTGACCGGTTCTACCGGTTGATGGAGGCACCTCACACATCTGCTTTACCTACCCAGCGGGGACACACTCCCCCGCCCGGGATCAGTGTTTCTCCGCATCACTCACCTGCAGGAGAAACATCATGACCACCACTACCCTGAGCTATCGCTTTGGCGAATCCGTCGGTACTGCCCTGCGTGAAATTATTCGCTCCGTGCGTAATGCTCAAGCCCAGGCACGTACTGCGCGTCCGTCCATAGCACCGGCTGAACGTCGTGTAGTCGAGTTTCCGCAACCGATCGTATCGGCTGCTGTGCTCGAGGAGATGGATCACGTCCCGGCGTTCGTTCGCCGTAACGCGATCGACCTCAACACCTGGTTCAAGCAAAACACCCAGGAAGCTCAGCCTGAAAAGCCCAAGCGTGAGCGCAAGCCGCGCAAACCCAAGGCTGCCGCCTCTGTCACTGAGCCCGTCCAGTCGCCAGCGCCCCGCGTGCTGCGTCCGGGCTCCTTGGACCAGTTGATCGCCCCGTTCGACCCTGAGGTCGCGATGGCCAGCTGATTCACGCCTTACCCAACCCTGTCGGGAAACCTCCCGTCAGGGCGGTTTTCCTGACTTCACGCATTGATCAAGGAAAACCATGACTTCAAAGAAACTCGCTGCGGTCGCTGAGGATCTCCGCAAGATCGGCACTACCTCGGTAGCCGCTGGTCTAGTGGGTGTCTTTCTGAGCGATCATCGGCTGCTAACGGCTTACGCCATAGCGGCCGGTGTTATAATCTGGCTCGTAGGCATCTACTTCACCTCGGAGGAATGACATGAGTCAGACCGCCTTTGGGATCACCATGTTGTCATTGCTGCTGATCGTCTGTGTTGGTACGCCTGTCTGGCTAGACTGGCCTAACGTGAAGGACAAGGCACTGAAGCTGATCCGCTCGCATTGATGCACCGCTCTACCAAAGCCCTCCTCGGAGGGCTTTTTCATTTCAGGGGTATTGACAAGCGATACGGCCCTGAACATTCTGAGGATGTATGCCGCTGACGTTGTCAGCAACATGCCCCAGGCAGTCTAGGGTCTCACGACTGCGATGCGCTCCTAGCGCATTGATCCAAACCCAAGTTCGCTAAGCATTCGGTAGCGCGAACGATTGACCGGCACCCCCGGTTGATGAATGCACCTTCCACCCACCCTCGACGGGACTACCCGTCAGGGCCGGTCTCCGTCTAAACCTGGAGACCTTCTATGAAAAGCGGTCTTGCGTTGTACCAGGCGTTGCGCTCCATCGATGTTCCTGATGACAAAGCAACTGCTGTTGTCGATGCTCTGGAGTCCGATATGCAAACTCACCTTGCTACCAAGGCTGATCTCGCACAGCTCGAACTCAAGCTCACCATCCGCATGGGCGTCATGATTTCAACTGCTGTCGGCATCCTGCTGGCCGCGATGAAATTCATGCACTGACCTGGCACCACCCTTTCTGGCTACACCCACCCACGCGGGGAATACTCTTCCCCTCCCGGGCAAGGTGTTCTCCGTTTTCACCTATTGAAACTGGAGAATCACCATGAGCAACCAAGCCAACGAAAGCCAATACTTCGACCTGCACACCACCGGTATCGGTTACCTCAACCGCATCCGCGAAGTGAAACCCAAAGGCAGAGGCGCCAAGCCGTTTTTGGCCGTCACCGTAGCAGCCCTGTGCGGCAGCAAAGAAGCGGTGGAATACCGCTACATCGACTGCAATGTCGTCGGCGCTGAGGCTGAAAAGCTGGTTCGCCGCTGCATTGAGGCCGTCAACGCTGAGAAGAAGGTCCTCGTATCCTTCCGCATCGGCGATTGTTGGGCTGATCCCTTCACCTACTCTTCCGGACCGAAGCAGGGACAACACGGCGCAAGCCTGAAAGGTCGTCTCCTGTACATCGGCTGGATCAAAGTGGAAGGTGAGTTCGTCTACGAAGCCAAACCGCGCGACGCAGCCCCGGCTGAGCAGCAAGGTACGGATCAAGGGAACGAAGGCGACCAATCGGCCGCTTGAGTCACCCTGCTCTTCCAGGCGCCCACCGGGCGCCCCTGCTCTACCCAGGCTTTGCCACCTTTCTCTTCGCACACCCATCCGGGGGCACCATCCCCGGACCGGGGCATGGTGATCTCCATTAGCTGAATTTTGGAGCCCATCATGCAAGTCATCGCCACCATCAAGTCCGAGCTGCCCGCCCTGCCCATCGTTGCCGAAGTCTCCTATGACGACGTCACCGAAGAGCTGCTGAGCAGCGACCTGTTCTGCGACAACGCCTGGTTCCTGTTCGAGATGAACGGCACCAGCGCTGACCGCGTCCAGGCCTGACTGACCACACCCTATAGGCGCCCTCGGGCGCCTTTGTCTTTTGGAGGCCCCATGGCTACCGATACCCCTGCAGGCTTCGGCCGGCTCGCCTTCGAATCCGAAGGTAAACACTTTCCCCTTCAGGTACTGCGTAGCAACGCGGGCTACTACATCGGCACTGTCGATGAGGATGGCTTTCCGCTGAGTCGCGAGTCGAAGGAGTACTTCCGCAAGCAGGCCGAGGCTGACCAAGCCCTGGCAGAAGGCACCTGGACCCAGCACGGTTTGTCGTCGCTCGTTCCTGCCTTGCTTGGCTTCTAACCCGCTTCGTCTACCCTTAAGGGATTCGTCATCCCTTAAGGGCATGATGGATCCCAGGACGTTGGAGGCATCATGGATTTGATTATTCAACACTTCGAAGGCCAGGCTTTCGTCAGCAACCCGTACGTACCTGGCACCTCTCTTCGCCAAGACCTCTTCGAGCGGCAATTCACCATCCTCCTTCATGGGTCGATGGAACTGCTTGAAGACTCCGGTCGCGGCACCTTCCACATAGATGGATACGTCCAGCTCGGCCATTGCGGCCTGCTCGATGACATTCTGCCCATCGCCCTAAACGCTGTCCGACAAGACCGCTATCCGATACCTGCAGCAGCGCTTGCCTTCTGCCCGAAACGGATCTCCGTTTCCGATCGCCACGGCCACCTGGTCATGGCGGGCAAGGTAGATCGGGAGAGCCGCCGCATCGACTGGATCGACCCCTGCCGCACGGCTGAGGAAGAGAAGGTGGTGCTGGCTCAGATCCAGCTGTTGCGTTCGCGCTCTGCGTTCCAACACGGCTGGGACAACTTCAGCACGTCTCGCCTGCTTGATACTGATGCCGACCTGCTCAAGGGCCGCTTGGTCCACAAACTATGGCGACCGCACGTGAGTGCATTGTTGAACGCCTGATCTCAACTCCTCCCATCCGGGGCTTTCCCCGATTGGGGTATGGCTCCGACGCACCTTCGTGTTTGCCAGCTAGCTATCGATTGCTATGCTTCGCGTTCAACAGGATGTGAACCATGCCATATAACGTTGTGATTTCAGGATGCGTCGAGTGCGCGGTCGTAAGCCTTGAGACTGCTGGTCAAGCCCTCACCTTTTACCGAGCGCTAGGCCATAAGCCGCGGTTGTTTTACTCGATGTCCTTCGATCACCTAGGTGATGAGATTGATGACGCGGGTAAGCCCGTGCGCGAGTACATCTCAATGAACGCAGCGGAGTTTGCCGAGTACCTCAAGAGGTTTCGTCAGGTCCGATACGCCCGCGATCACGATCTCGACTGCCCTACCATACCTGCGCAGGTTTTCAGCGTATTCGGGACCTACAAAGGCCGTGAACGCCTGATAGCTGAGCTTCATTACCAGGACGAATCAGAGCAACCCTCTGAGATTCGCGTCTATACCCATTTGCTACGTGTCACCCAGGGCCTCATGGCGCTCGAAGACCTGTAGCAATACCTGACCACTACCCAGAGGGGCTGACCCTCTGGGCGGCTCTTCGTCCGAGGAGCTGCACATGAACAACGATTCGACTTCCGCTACTCGTACCATCACCGAGCACACCGGCCTGGTGGCCGTGCTGGCCGACCTGCAGCGTCAAAGTTGGCGCGCGACTGAGCTTTGGGATGGGGAGGAATGGGGTTCCATCCATGCCACCTGGTCCGCTGATGAAATAGCCGAACACGCAGCGGAAACAGATCTGGCCAAGGTGCGCTTCCTATCGGAGAACCACGTTGGCCACGAAGGCGTGATGCTTTTGGTGTGGGGTAACAGTCCCATCGAGCTGATCGCCGACATGACTATGGCCAACGGCTTCGCCGAGGCAGTCGAACGCGCTCAGCGGACGGTTTGGCCACACTACCCCGAGGACGAAGTAGCCACCCGCTGGGCATGTCCGAAGTGCGGATCTGCAGACGTCTCGGCAGAGGGCGGTGAGGAACCGTCTGAGCCTCTCAACGGCACGCTTGATGGTGAATCTACCATTGACGATACCTGTGAGATCACCTGTAACACCTGCCAGCACCAAGACAGCGCGATGTTCTTCGCTATCGATCTAGACCAGCTGTAGCACGCGCTCAAGCAAGCTCAAACACCATCACACCACCCAGGGGGGCCGACCCTCTGGGCGGCTCCTCTTTCCGAGGAGACGCTTATGAAAAACCCCAACCCCTTCATCCGCGGCTACCAAAACCTGTACATCCGCCGCGAGCTGATGATCACTTACGACGAGCACTATGCGCCCTGCTACCGGCAGATCGGGGCTGAGCAACAGGATGCAGGCGACGACCAACTGGTAGGCCACCACAGCGTCTTCAACGAAACTCATGCCCTGGCTATCGAGCCGGAGGAAGTCACTGCTGACCAGCACACACTCTACCCGTCCACTGGACAGGTACGGGCGGTGGTCTATGCGCTTCGTGCCATTGAGAATGGCGAAGAGATTCACCTCGGTGACACCGAGACTCTGGCTAGGGCCCAAGGCCTGCTCAAGCGGATCCAGTTCGAAACCGGCTTCTACAGTCGAGCCTTCGAGATCACCTCTTCCCATTTGCCCGATGACGAGTGGGATGAGCTGCAGGACCTGGTGCAGCACGCCGATACCCAACAGCTGATGTTCGAGTGCTTCACCCTGCCGGACAGCGATGCCGTCGGCTTCAAGCTGCACTGTACGCCTTGGACGGATGAACATCTCGCTTATGCCTGCGCCTGTTCACTTTCGGAACTTCAGGCTGCTATGGAAAGCCAAGGCTTCATGCCGGAGACCATACGGGTGCTCGGTCTGGCCGGCCAGGCCGACGTCAGGATCCTGATCCTTGATCCCAATGGCTGCCTGCTTGAAGGCCTGCCTCAGTTCTAACTCCCCTGACAGGCGCCTTCGGGCGCCTTTCTTTTGCCTGAGCTATTGACCAGCTGCGGCGTCGCTTTCAGAATTCATCGCACATGCCGCTGACGTTGTCAGCCATGCCCAGGTGGTCAGGATCTTAAGACCACGGCGCCCTGCGCTGATCCAACCCCAAGCTTGCCGAGCATCCGGTAGCGCAAGCGGTCGGCTCCGCCGATGGATGCACCTCTCACCGTTTTCTCCCACAGGGTACCCATCCCCTGCTGGGCATGGCGTGCCCCCTATTCACGAGGACCGCCATGATCAAGATCCCCGGCCACCTGGCCATCCGCACCATCCAGGGACGCAACGGCGCTTTCAACGTCGGTCGGCTCTCTACCTCTATCGGCGAATTCGTCATCAAGGACGCTGTGCTCGAGCAACACATCGAGGGCAAGTACCGGGGCGAGTTTGTCATCACCGAGATCCGTGCATCGTCCTACAGCACTGGCGGCCGCCTGGTCATCGAGATTCGCGCGCGCCTGGACAGCATGGTGCTCGAGGACCTCGACGCCCTGACGGCCTACGACAACGCGCAGATCGATGCGCAGTCGCCGGATCCGCTCGATGAAGAGCAACCTGTCGCGGCACCGCCGCCAAAGGCTCGACCACAACCCGCTCGTCCCGCCAGGCCTGCCAGTGCTCCCGCAGCGCCTGCAGACGACAACGCACCCTTTGGGATGCCGGTATCACCAGCAGCTGCTCCGGTAACGCCTGCGCCTGACCTCGATGAGGCTGACCTGGAGCTCTTCGGCACCGTCTGGCCACTCGGCGAGACAGTGCGACTGGACTCCACCGTCGACCGGCAACGCCTCAGGCAGCAATGCCAACGGCTGAGCGAGCTGGGCTACGCCATGGACTTCAAATCGCAGGCCTGGAACCGCGCGGCCTGACCTCTCCCTCACAACCACACCGGCTGGGACCTCTCCCAGCGGGAAGGCCTGGCCATCACCTAAAGGACCTTCCCCATGGGCTGGCTGTTTTCTCACTCCACGCGCGATGCGCTGATCTCTGAACTGACCGCCAACGGCGAAACCGAAAACTGCACCCGTACGGTCATCGATCATCACTTGGTCGACAACGTGCTGTGGCAGATCGTGAGGCTGGTACCCAAACGCGATGGCGTCTTACCTGGCGTCGCCGCCGGCGAAACCTGCACCTTGATCGGTTGCGACCTGCTGGATGTTCACGGAGGCCGCTGGGGCCACAAGTCACTGGATGAAAGCTCGGGCCCCTTCTACTGGAGTTGCCCGCTGCACTTCCTGCCCAGGGCCACGCACGGCATCAACCCCGAATGGCGCGAAGGCGTCCGGCGATTCCACGCGGCGCGCTGAGCGTCCTCTCTCACCCACCTCGGGGCAACCGCCCCTGGGCGCGTTGCCTCCCTCAGGAGCTGACGATGCCCCTCTACCCTATCGATGAGTGCCCCGACCTGCTGGTGGACGCCTGTGTCTGCGATGAAGAGCGGCGGCTGATCTTTCTGTCGGCCTGGGGCCGCGACACCGCCGTACAGGAGTTTCTGGCCAGGCTCACCCTGGGACGCAGCGAAGGCGGCCTTGAGCAATTCCACCTGGTCCAGAGCGGCCGCAGCCTACCGGTTTTTCCGGACGCGGAGCGGCTGGAGAAGCGCACGACCCGCCAGCTGCGCGGCACCCTGTTTGGCAGCCTACTTCACGTCTGGCTGTTCGACGGGCGCTGCGCGGTACCGGATCGTGCCAATCACCTGGCCTACGCCCTGGTGCGGGAAGGCGTCGACCCCCTGACTAGCCTCTGGCCACTGGTGGTCGACACCTGCCCACTCCCGCTCCTGCCGCACTGGCAGGGACCGGTCATGGAGTTGCTCCTGCAGGAGCAGATGCTCGAGCGCCTACCCGGCGCCCTGGGCGACCTGGCCGGCTGGCGACTTCGACTCAAGCTCGACGAGCTGCAGTACCACCTTGGCCAGCGCATCCGCGCCGGTCAGCTCACCACCTCCTGATTGGGCCGCTTGCGGCCCCTCCTCCCTCACTTTCCCAACACTGGAGCTCCGACCATGGCCCTGATGTTTCCGCGCCTGGCGCGCAACTTCGCCAAGAACGGCTACTATCCCACCGACGAGGTCACGCTCGAACGAACCCTGCAGGCCCTGAGCCCTGCCTCCACCGGCACCATGCGGATCCTCGATCCGTGCGCCGGCGAAGGTGTGGCCCTGGCGGAGGCGGCTCATACCCTTGGGCGTGAACGCGTCCAGGCCTGCGCGGTGGAATACGACCGGGAGCGTGCCGAGCACGCCCGTGGCCTGCTCGATCGCGTCCTGCAGGGCGACCTGATGGACACCATCGTCACGCGGCAGGCCTTTGGGCTGCTCTGGCTCAACCCACCCTACGGCGACCTGGTCGCCGACCACAGCGGTGCCACCCAGTATCAGGGCAGCGGCCGCCGGCGACTGGAGAAGCTGTTCTATCAGCGCTCGCTACCGCTGCTGCAGTACGGCGGCACCCTGGTGCTGATCGTGCCGCACTACGTCCTGGACGATGAGCTGTGTGGTTGGCTCTGCAACCACTTCACCAGCCTGCAGATCCACGCGGCCGCGGATCCCACCTTCAAACAGGTGGTGATCTTCGGTATCCGGATTCGCCGGCAGGACCTGGCAAGACCTGCCGACGTCAAGGCAACCCGGGAGCGTTTCCGTGCGATCGGCAGTAGCGAGGCCTCGGCCGAACCGCTACCGGAGCTGTGGCTTGGGGCCCCCTATGGCGTACCGGCCGCCGTCACGGAGCTGGAGCACTTCTACCGCGTCACCCTGGAGCCCGAGCAGCTCGCCCTGGAGACAGATCGGCTGGGCGGACTCTGGAGCGACTTCACTCTGCACTTTGGCCAGGCTGGCCAAGTACCACGACCACCGGTCAAGGCGCTGTCGCAATGGCACCTGGCCCTGGCCCTCGCGGCCGGAGCGATCTCGGGCGTGGTCACCTCTCCCACTGGGCGCGTCCTGGTGCTCAAGGGCGACACCCACAAGGAAAAGGTCAGCCGCACCGAATTCACTGAGGATGAGGACGGCAACGTTCTGGAGTCGCGGATCCTGACCGACCGTTTCGTGCCCGTCATCCGGGCCTGGGACATGACACCGGGATCTCAGACGCTGGGACAGGTCCTGACCATCACCTCGGCGCCGACAGCGGCCGAGCCACCACCATCTGCAGCACCTGAACCACTCCGGCCACCGGCAGGACGTTTCGACCCTGGTCGGATCGTCATGACGGCAGCCGTAAGCGACCTGGTGGAGCGCGGTGAGCTCAACCCCGTGACCTACCTGCGGCGTCACCTGCAGGCGGATTGGGGCGAGCTTGACCAAGAGGACAAGCACAGCAATGACCAGGCCCTGCGCCTGGGCAATCGGCTGTTCTCCAGCTACGACACCCCGATGTCCGATGAGCCCCGGCTCTGGATCATCACCGAAGCTGACCGCAGCGTGACCACACTGCTGTTGCCCTCAGACTACTAACCAATACCGCCCGCTGGCGGAACCGTTCCATCACCTCAACCCCGTGGGTACGCCGATACCCGTCCGGGGTCGGTCGTGCCCGTTTCTCATCCCAGGAGATCCACATGACCGACCTCAACGCTAGCCAACCGGCCCTGCTCACCACCGTCAGCCTGACCGACTTCATCGCCGAATTCGGCGAGGGTCTGCTCGACTCCCTCAACCGCTCCAACCCACCGGTCTATGCCGGCGCCGCTCACCCCGGGCGCCAGGCCGTGATGGCGGGTCTCAACCGCACACCCTTCCCGGCGCAAGCCGATGTCGTCCAGGCGATCGCCGCGCTGCTGCTCGACCGCGGCGAACAGGCCGGCATCATCAACGCCGAGATGGGGACCGGGAAAACCATGATGGCCATTGCCGTGGCAGCGGTACTCCACGCCGAAGGCTACCGCCGCACCCTGGTCGTCTCGCCGCCCCACCTGGTCTACAAGTGGCGGCGCGAGATCCTCGAAACCGTCCCGGGCGCGCGCGTCTGGGTGCTCAACGGGCCGGACACCCTGGTGAAGTTGCTCAAGCTCCGCCAGGCCCTAGGCGAGCCGTACGATGGTCGTCAGGAGTTCTTCATCCTGGGCCGTGTGCGGATGCGGATGGGCTTTCACTGGCGGTTGGCGTGCGGTACGCGCCGCGCCGCCGGTGGACGGCGACTGGCCTGCTGCACGGACTGTGGTCGCGTGCTCGAGGACGAGGAAGGCAACTACCTCACCCTGGAGGACTTCCAGTGCGAGGAACGACGCCGGCAGTGCCCGACGTGCAAGGCGCCCCTCTGGACGCTGATGCGCCCGGGCAAGACCGCGAGTGGTGACAGACGCAGCGTGATCCTCAAGTCGATGTGCCGCATACCCACCATCGGCCCCATCCGGGCCGAGAAGTTGGTGGCGGACTTCGGAGAAGAGTTTCTCGCCACGATGCTGGCTGACAACGTCCACGAGTTCATCAATCTGATGGACGCCAACGGCAACTTCGTCTTCAGCGACCGCCAGGCCAAGCGCATGGAGCGGGCGATGGCCAACCTGGAATTCGGCTTCGGCGAGGGCGGGTACCAACCGACCGAGTTCATCAAGCGCTACCTCCCGGACGGCTACTTCGACCTGCTGGTGGTGGACGAGGGACACGAGTACAAGAACAGCGGTTCGGCCCAGGGCCAGGCCATGGGAGTGCTGGCAGCAAAAGCGCGCAAGACGCTGCTGCTGACGGGCACGCTCATGGGCGGCTACGCCGACGACCTGTTCTACCTCCTGTTTCGGATCCTCTCCCGGCGCATGATCGAGGACGGCTACCGACCGAACGCGCGCGGCAGCATGGCCCCTGCGGCCATGTCGTTCATGCGCGACCACGGCGTGCTCAAGGACATCTACACCGAGCGCGACAGCCAATCGCACAAGACGGCCCGGGGCAAGAAGCTCTCGGTACGGACGGTGAAGGCCCCAGGCTTCGGCCCCAAAGGCATCCATCGCTTCGTGCTGCCCTTCACCGTGTTTCTCAAACTCAAGGACATCGGCGGCAATGTGCTGCCGGCGTACCAGGAGGAGTTCGTCGACATCCCGATGGAGGCGCACCAGGACGCGGCCTATCGGCAGCTGGCCAGCAAACTGACCGCGGAGCTCCGCCAAGCTCTGGCACGGCGAGACACCACGCTACTTGGGGTGGTGCTCAATGTGCTGCTGGCCTGGCCGGACTGCTGTTTCCGGCCGGAGGTGGTGAAACACCCTCGGACCCGGGACACCTTGGCCAGGGTCGACGCGATCTTCGACGAAGACCAGGCCAGCCCCAAGGAGGAGGCGCTGATCGAGCTGTGCCGTCAGGACAAGGCGCTGGGCCGCAAGGTGCTAGCCTACACCGTCTACAGCGGCACCCGGGACACGACCAGTCGGCTCAAGCGACTGCTCGAGCAGGCTGGTCTGAAGGTGGCGGTACTGCGTGCTTCGGTGGATACGGCCCGGCGCGAGGACTGGATCCTCGACCAGGTCGACCGTGGCGTCGACGTGCTGATCACCAATCCGGAGCTGGTGAAGACCGGCCTGGATCTACTGGACTTCCCGACCATCGTCTTCCTGCAGACGGGCTACAACGTCTACACCCTGCAGCAGGCAGCGCGCCGGTCGTGGCGGATCGGTCAGAAGCAGGCGGTACGGGTGCTGTTCTTCGGCTATGCCGGCAGCTCGCAGATCACCTGCCTGCAGCTGATGGCCAAGAAGATCGCGGTGGCTCAGAGCACGTCGGGAGACGTTCCGGAGTCAGGACTCGATGCGCTGAACCAGGATGGCGATTCGGTCGAGATGGCGTTGGCTAGGCAACTGGTGAACCGATGAAACCTAGCTCCTCTTCGGAGGAGCCCCTCTTCCGCTGGCCCAACCGAGCAGTCACATGGTCTCCCTCATACACCTCAGACCGACGCTCATATCTACGTATTTTATTACGCATATTTTTGTGTATCATGAGCTTGCGCTTGCCATACCTAAGACCAAGCTAACTACCTTGATCGCATCGACACGACTACCGAATTGACTTAGACGATCACACTTACCTAACGCTAATTGATGAATTGAGGCCACAGCGCATGAGTGCACTCCTAGACCGGGCTGAACAGGCAGTGTCTGCTACAGCAATGGTTCGAGCCTTTAGCGCGAAATTGAAAGAGGTCACCAGTGGTGAGGTCACTCACTTGGTGATTTTTAAGGACAACGAGCCAGCTGCAGTGTTGGTAGGCGTAGAGGCCTACCAAGCTCTGCAGGATGAACTCGAAGACCTTCGTGCTGAGCGCATCGCCATTGAGCGCCTTTCCACCTTGGACAAACAGAACACAGTGAGCCTCGAGGACATGGAGGCTCGTTTCGAATAGGCGAAGGCTGATGAAATGGAGCGTTCGGTTTCACCCTGATGTCGAACACGATCTCGTCCAGCTAGGCAAAGCTGAGGCGAAAAGGGTACTGAAGGTGATCCGGGAGCGGATCGCTGAAGGTGAACCTGAAAAAATTGGCAAGCCACTCCGCGGTGCCCTCGCAGGGCATCGAAGGATCAGGACCGGCGATACACGCATCGTCTACAGAATCGAAGGCACGGAAATCATACTGGTCTTGTGCGTAGGGGCCAGACGTGATGACGAGGTTTACGAGGCTGCCAATAGAAGAGTCTGACGAGATCCCCCGCTTCGGCGGGGTTTCTTTTGCCTATGCATTGATCCGGCCGGCCACGGTCGGCGGCGACGGTCTCCAAGAGTGGATGACGCGGGCGCTATCTCAGATGTTCTTAGAATTCATGGCGGCGTTCGCTCGGAAGGACTACGAAACGCGACGTGCCCGCGCCACCCAGGGCATCGCCAAGGCGAAGGCGGCAGGAGTTTACAAAGGGCAGCCCAGGGATGAGCAGCTGCATGCGCGGATCCGCGCATGCCTGGCCAGGGGGATGTCGGTGCGGGGGACGGCGCGGGTACTAGAGTGCTCAACCAGCACCGTGAACCGGTGCCGATCGCAGACTATCGCCGCCCAAAAACAGGAATGAGCCAGCTGCTTAACCAGCGAAGGGGAAAGGGAATCCCCACGCGCAACTATCGCGGAGCCCATCTAGCAAACGCTAATCGCCTTCGCCCTCTGAGTGGCTGGCAATGTCCAGATAGTAGTTGTGCCACATACCAGCTTTTTGGTGAGGATGGGGGATAGCTGTGCTTGTACAGCACGAATTACCTCCCGAAGTGGGCGGACTTTTTTTCATTGCCGACTTAACCGTACTGAATCAGCACTCAGCGTATCATCACGTGGGATATAGCATCTTGCAAGTAGAAAGGCTATAAAGGCAACCACCGCTTAATCCAGAGGAAATCATGATGTCTCTAATTCAAGAATACCGTCAGACTGAAGCGACTATTGAAGAACTGAAGCAGCGCTTGGAACAGCTAAACAGCGACGGACGCCTGCAGAAAGAGCTTGAGTTCGAAAAGCATCTGCGTGCTTTGCTGAACGAACACAACAAGTCGCTCCGTGACGTCATCGCTATTCTGGACACGAACGCCACTGCCACAAAGAGCGTCACCCGTAAGAGCAATTTCGCGCCGGCGGCACAACAGCGCCGGCCCCGGTCGTTGAAACGCTATGAGCACCCCGAAACCGGTGAGGTCATTGAAACTAAAGGCGGTAACCACAAGATACTGAAAGCCTGGAAAGCTAAGCATGGTGCCGACGTGGTTGAGGGCTGGCTTCAGGGCAATTAATCGTCCGCATGCCGCATAAGGCAGCGATTCATAATAGTGTTGAGTCGCTGCGCTTCTAGTACAGGTGAGGCCCCACTGCATCAGTGATGCCTTGTTTCGCCTGCGCTGTTCGTCGCTGCCAAGTTGCCGGGACCCCTTTCGCTACTTCTTGTCTATCCATACAGCATCCTGAAAGTAAATCCACTCCCATTTCCATTTCGCACCCCATCCCTCGTCTCTGCCACGGTTGTCCCGGTCGTTCTGTCGAGTATCAGAAGGTCATGGCTTTAGGGATTGAGCAGGTGGGCTACTATGGACATGCTCGGTGATGAGCAGGACAGCTTCGAACAGCAGCAGTCTCTCTTCCGCCCTACGGAGCTGATGTACTGCCGTGACCTAGTCGATTTGCTGACCAAAGAGCTCGACCAAGTGCGTCAGTGCCTAGGGCAAGCCCAAGGCACCAATCGCCTACTTTTAGTTGAGTACGACAGCTAATTGCAGAAGGCGCTACCCTCAAGGCGAAGGTGCAGCGTCATCGGCTGCGCTACGTCCAGTTCGTACAGGAAGAGAATCAGGGTCACGTGCCCCGCAGGGTACGACTCCTCCCAGACGACCGCGACGCCCCTTTCTCACGGGCCCGGCGTCATATCCTCCCGCTGGAGTCGATGAGCTCCGTCCTGCATGCAGATCTCTTCAAGGTGCGCGCGCAACTGCAGGTCCTGCTCACCGAGCACGGAAGCACGCCGTCGGCCCCGACGCGCATGCAGCATGGATAAGGTGGCCACCAATGTCGTTGCGCTCGACTCCCGCTCGATAGCCGCCGCGTGTGGCGCGGGCAAGGTCCCCATGTCGACGACGCCAGCACCCAGCCAATCGGCCACGCCGCGCTCGATGCTAACTGCCCTCGACGGTTGGCCTGATGCGGCCCTGACCGAAATCTTCAGCGCCCGGTCAGGCCTTGGTGAGCTGGCCCTCGTCTGGCCGAAGCTTGCGCGTCCCATCGCAGTCGGCGAGCGGGTTGCACTCATCGCCCCTACCTGATCTACCCACATGGGTGGCTGCAGGCCGGCGTCGATCTTGGCCGGTTGATTTTCATCCAGGTCAAAGGCAAGTACGCGCTGTGGGCAGCAGAACAGTGCCTGCGCTTTGGTATCAGCGGCGCAGTGCTCTGCTGGCCCAGCCATAAGGGCGATCGCAAGATACGCTGGCTGCAGGTAGTCCCTGAAATCGGGCAGACCTAGACCAGCGCTAAATGACTATCAGCCTTTGTGGGCATCGCCAAGGTGCGCTAGCGCCCACTGCTCTGCAGTGGTCGTCGCTATTGCGTGCCTATCATTGAAGGTTGTGTCCTTGGGCCATGCAACACCCCGACCCTGAGCGAAGACTGCACGATACTTCTTGATGTGTTTGAGTCCTTCGTCACTCTCCTTTTCCATCTCGTCCATCAGGAAGGAAACCGGCCAGACGTTGGACTTGAAGGGGCGCTTCAGTACCCGCTCGAGCAGGGCAGGCACTTCACCATAGGCCAGGGTATCCCCCGCGAGATAGACGATTTCATTGCGGAAGCGCGGCTCGAAGAACACGATGTCCGCTGTCAGCTTGCCGATGTCGTCCGGGGTGGTAAGAGTGACCTTGGTATCCAGACTGCCCAGCGCATTGACCGTACCTGTGTCGAAATCAACCACCCCGAACACGGGCTCGAACAGGAAGCTGGTGAACATCCCGGTGGAGATGATCACCCACTCGGTTTGACTTTGCGCGCGTAGCAACTCACGCACATCGAGCTGTGCATCGAAAAGATCCTGGGGACTGCCACGACCAATGACCTCGAAATCCACTCCGAATTGCCAAGGAAAGTACCGCTTGACGCCGGACTGAAGAGCAGCACGAGCAAGCTTCATCGGCGTTTCACGCCCAGCCACCATGCCTGCGCACCCAATGACGGTGTCGTACTGCGAGAAGACCTCGGCCAGTTGGTCGATCGAGTCGTTGACCAAGTCGGCAGCCACCATCTCGACGCCTAAACCGCGCAGCTCATCTATCTCTTTTTTCTTACCAGGCGTCTGGCTGTTAATCGTGGACTCGCGCAGTAGAACACTTACCTTGGAGCCGGGTTTTTGCTTGGAGATTCGCGCGAGGTTACGCAACACTGGTAGGCCAAGTTCACCGGCGCCTAGTACGAGAATGGATTGAGTAGCGGTAGGAAAATTGGGAGTCATGATCAATCCTGCAGTCAGGTGTAGTATTGACCAATGCTGGCAGACCACAGCGGCGCTTAGTAGAAGGCACACGCATGATACCGGAGGAGAAATTGACCGAACTGGAGATTCTTAGACAGTCGGAAGCCATCTGCCAGACGCTCAGGCGGGACGTCGATGGAGTACGCCGTGAGGTGCTGGCTCATGCAGGCAGTCGATGGTCCTTGGGTATCCTCCATGCACTAGGCGTCTACGGCGTCATGCGTCACGCAGAACTCGCACGACAATTGTCAGGGATCACCCAGAGGATGCTGACAAAGACCCTCCGCTCGCTCGAACGTGACGGCCTTCTTGTCAGACACGACTACGATGAGTTACCGCCCAGGGTCGAATATGAACTGACAGCTCTTGGCATGAGCCTATTGGTTCGGATGACGCCCATCTGGACCTGGGTGGTCGAGAACGTTGAAGAGTTCCGGACAGCACGCCGCGCCTTCGACGAAAGAGGGAGTAAAAGACCTGCATGGCAAGATCCAAAGTCCATACCGGACGATTTAAATAGGAATGACCCTAGAGGCTGACTGGTTGGCACCAGTTGCTACTTATATTGCCAATGCGCCTCAATCGCCTATTACAGCGTCCATGGCTGGAAGCGCTAACTTCACGTTGAGCCATGTCAAGCCATGACCATGCCCTATCTTCCCTCGGCGCTTGGGAAGCTTCGGTCAAGTAAGCTCCGTGTCCGTTGCCATTCCGGTGGTGAAGAGCCCAGAAAGAACTTTATGCTGTCGGGCATGCTCGAGATGCCGGCGCATCCGATCAGCGGCAGCCAAGCGATCTCCTGCCTCGAGTAGCGCCAGAATTTCCAGATGCTCCTCCGCGTGCTCTTTTCGCGGCGTACGCTGACTGGCCTGCTGGTACTCAACCAAACGACGCAGACCATCGAGCCGACGCACCGTCTGCATATGAAACCTGTTGCCTGAAAACGTCGCCAGCGTCTCATGGAATTGGGCGTTGGCCTCGAACAACTCACGCGGGGTCATGGTTAAGTAGCCACCCCGGGCAATGTACTCCTGCTGCCGGCGGCATCTGCTCAATGCTTCGGCATCGACCATGAAGGTAGGTGCGAGCAAGGCTGCAGGCTCGATGATTGCCCTGAAGGTGTAGCTTTCTTCGTAGGCCTGTACCGAATCGATTATGGGCAGGAACTGCCAGCCTTGCCCCGCCCGCTGCTCGATCCAACCTTCCTGCTGGATACGCATCAGCACCACCCGCAACGTTGCCCGTGTCACATCGAACAGCCGCATCAGATCAGTTTCCGCGAACTGCTCGGGCAGCTTGCGCTGGAGCCGCATGGACGCGATCTGTAGATACAGCGGATCCTCAGCTTCCTCGAACAAGGATTGAGCAAAGCCGGCCATGTCCTTGGCACTCAGCGCTAGGAAGAAGCCTCGGTTACGGTCGTAGGTAAGCATGCCCTGCTCTGCCAGGAACTGCATGGCGATCTTGACCGGGCTTCGCGAGGTGTTGAGGACTTTGGCCAGCCCTAACTCCGTCAGGTGATGCCCTTCTTCAAATTGTTCCTGCCGAACATAGGCAACGATGTCACGTGCTACCCGAGTTTGTAGGGCCGAGAGATTCATAGAACGGTAAAGCACCTTAAGCCGATCGCCCATCTGACAGGACAGGCAGGATAGCCCGCAGTCTACCACCCACTCAGCCACTGGCATGTCTGAGCAGGCGGCAATCGAAGGGGCGCTAACACCGCCGCTTATTTGGTCAAGAGAATCGGCGCTGGAACCTTGGTTTCGTTCGCAACCGGCAGCATCGGCTTGCGCGTCATCGTCAGCGCGATCACCGCTCCCACAAGCAACAGGCTGCCGGCAATGATGAAGGCCGCGTTATAGCCGCCCGAAGCCTGGATCACATAGCCCGTCACAACGGGTGCGAGCATCCCAAAAAGGTTGCCGCCCATCACTACGAATGCTACAGCGCGACCCACGTCACCCGCACTGGGCAGCATGTCATTGAGAAGCGAGAAATTAAGCGAGGTCGTAGAGGCGATACCCGCGAGCGTAAGCGAGGAAATTGCCACCAGCCCGAATGTCGAGTCAGCGAAGGGAATCAGCAGGATGCAGCTGGCGATCAGCATAGACAGCGCAATGACGTTACGGCGTTTGCCCGAACTTACGCCACCACCCTTCTTAAGGTACAGGTCGCTGAGCTTGCCTAGACCGATGCATAGCACCACGGCCATGGCATAGGGAATGGCCGTCACGACGCCGCTCTTGGCCAAGGTTAGGTGGCGAGCCTCCTGCAGGTAGCTGGGAAGCCAGGTCAAGAACAGGTACTGGGTGTAGACGTTGCACCCCTGGGTCAGAGCGAGCCCCCACAGCGTGGGCGTTTTCAGTAATTTCTTCAGGCCGTAGCCTTTACCGGTCGCGGCACCTTTCTCGCCGTCGCGATGCTGAAGAATGTGGGCACGCTCCTGCTCACTCAGCCACCTGACGTCTTCGGGCTTGCCATAGAAGCAATACCAGGCAAGCAACCAAACAGCCCCAATGCCACCCGCGATCGCGAACGACCATCGCCAACCGAGACTGGCAACCAATGCCGCCAACACGATCGAGCATATGGCCGGGCCAGCATAGGAGCCGCTATTGAACACAGCGGTCGTGGTACCGCGCTCAGTAGCGGGAATCCACTCGCGGATCACTTTGCCGCCAACTGGATTGCTGACTGCCTCACCCGCCCCCATCACCAGGCGTGCAGCCATGAGTGTCACGAAGCTGGAGGCCGCGCCGGTCAGTGCGGTTGCCGTCGACCACACCAAGATGCCCAGGCCACCAATACGTTTAGCTCCGTAGCGATCAATGAGCAGACCCACAGGAATCAGGAAGAGCGCATAGCTCCAGATGAACGATGAGAAGAGATAGCCCATGCCCACCGACGACAGATGAAACTCTTCGGCGATAGGCTTGGCTGCGATGGATAAAGCGATCCTGTCCATGTAGTTGATCATGGCCAGGGTGAAGAGAAAGACGCCAATCCAGGCTCTACGGTAACGCATGGGGAGTGACCCTCTTGTTTGAATGAGTTCCTACGCCTGAGACTGGCGAGAGTGACCGGCCAGGCCGCTGGGCCCTGGCCGGTTCGGACGTTCAGGTGCCGTGGTAGAAAGGAAACGCACCGAACAACAGCCCACCTGCCAATAGGCCGAAGCTTGCGAAGATCGCCCACTTCAAGGCGAAGCGTTGGTGATCGCCAAGATCGACCTTGGCCAAGCCCACCAGCAGGTACAGCGACGGCACGAGCGGACTTAATAAATGAACCGGCTGACCGACGACTGAAGCGCGGGCGATTTCGACAGAACTAATGCCGTAATTGGCGGCGGTCTGCGCAATGACCGGCAGGATCCCGAAATAGAAGGCGTCGTTCGACATGAAGAACGTGAACGGCAGGCTGACTAGCGCGGTGAACACCGCCAGGAAGGGGCCGAAGCTGTGAGGAATGACAGCCAGCAGTCCTTTCGCCATGGCGTCCACCATCCCGGTGCCTGACAGAATTCCGGTGAAGATACCGGCGGCGAAGATCACCGAAGTCACCGCGAGCACATTACCTGCGTGGCTTGCGATGCGCTCCTTCTGCTCTTCAATTCGCGGGTAATTGATCATGAGAGCGATAGCAAAGCTGACCATGAACAGCACCTGGATCGGCATGACCCCTGCCATCAACAGCCCCACCAGAACAAGCGTGAGGATTAGGTTCGGCCAGAACATGCGGGGACGGCGGTGCTGATCGCACTCTTCGGCAGAGCCATTACCCAGTGCTATGCCAGCACTGGACGTATCCAGCGTGACGATTCCAAGCCTATTCCGCTCACGTTTACCTAGCACGACTGCGGTAAAAATCAGGCACGCGCAGCCGATCAGCATCCCAGGCACCATCGGCAGGAAAATATCCATGGCGTCCACGTGGAGTGCGGCAGCAGCACGCGCAGTCGGGCCGCCCCAGGGCGTGATGTTCATGATGCCGCTGGCAATGTTCACCACGCAGGTCAGGCCGAGCACATTCATGCCGAGCTTCTGATAGAGCGGCAGGAAGGCTGCAACCGCAATCATGTAGGTAGTGGAGCTATCGCCGTCCAAGGACACTAAAAGTGTCAATACAGCAGTGCCCACGAGCACCTTGAGCGGATCGCCCTTCACAAGTTTGAGGATCGTCCGCACCAGGCCGTCGAACAGGCCCGCATCGATCATGATGCCGAAGTAAAGGATGGAGAACGTCAGCATGACGCCGGTGGGCGCCAGCGTCTTGATGCCATCCAGCATCATCTTGCCAAGCCCGGCGTAGAACCCACCGATGAGCGCGAAAATGATGGGTACCACGATCAAGGCGACAAGCGCTGACAAGCGCTTCGTCATGATCAGGTACATGAAACAGATGACCATCGAAAAGCCGAGCACAGTAAGCATGACTAGCCCCTATCTTGCGAGTGGATGTCAGTTTCGGACGGTAGGAAAAGCAATGCACTTGCTTTCTCTAGCCACAAAACTCAATTCACACTCATAGCGAGCCATTGCATACAGATTGTATTTCATCATCATGCGCCTCAATTTTTATCATTGTTTTAGGTTGCAAAGGCATGAAATGGCAGGACTTTTTACCGATTACGACAGATTGCATCGTTCGTACGGCAAGCCAGCTCATTCGCCTCGACTGCATCCAGATTGACCTAGATAGCTATCGAGTGCAATATGGCCTCACAAAAACATGCCTGTGAGGTCGCTGTGATGAATGAGATTCGGAGTCAACACCTAGCTGCCAATGGCCGCGACTATCGTGTTGCGAACATTCGGGAGGCAGTGGCGTCAGTTGGCGGACACTTCGCCAAGATGCCTCTCTCCCTGCGCATCCTTGCGGAAAACATCCTGCGTACCGAGGCTGAGCCGATTGCTGCATTGAGCGTGGTAAGTCAGCGCGCGAAGGATCAGGACATTCCGTTCCGCCCTGCGCGCGTCGTACTGCAGGATCTGCTAGGTACCCCCGCACTCGTAGACCTGGCAGGTCTGCGCGATGCCGTAGCAGAACGTGGCGGTGACCCTAGGCAGGTCAATCCCGTTACCCCTACGCACCTGGTCGTCGATCATTCTCTGAACGTCGAGCGCTGGGGCAATGCCAAGGCTTTAGCGGAAAACGAGGCAATCGAGCGTGAGCGAAATGCCGAGCGATTTGCCTTCCTGGACTGGTGCAATAAGGCGTTCAACAACCTGTCCATCGTGCCGTCAGGCAATGGCATCCTTCATCAGATCAACCTGGAGCGCCTGACGACTGTCGTGGGCACCAAGGAGATCGACGGCGAGCTGTGGGCGTTTCCCGACACCCTAGTAGGTACTGATAGCCACACCACGATGATCAACGCCATCGGCGTTTTGGGCTGGGGCGTTGGCGGTATCGAGGCTGAAGCTGCGATGCTGGGGAAGGCCCTGATGATGCGTGTGCCAGAAATCGTCGGCGTACGATTGGAGGGGGCGCCGCCCAGTGGCTACGTCGCGACGGATATTTCTCTGGCCCTGACTGAGCTGCTGCGCAAGGCAGGGGTCATCGGTAGCGTGCTCGAATTCTTCGGCCCCGGGGTGAGCACCCTGTCGCTGTCTGATCGCGGCACCCTATCGAACATGGCTCCGGAATTCGGCGCCACCGCAGCGATGTTCGCAATCGACGAGCGCACCCTTCACTACCTGCGCTTGAGCGGCCGTGGTGGAGAGATTTCCGTCTTGACTGAGGCTTATGCCAAGCAACAGGGCCTGTGGCACGACACCTTGACCGAGGTGGAATACGACCGTGTCGTCACCCTGGATCTGTCTACGGTCGGTCGGGCAATCGCCGGCCCCAAGCAGCCCCACCAGCGCATTCTGCTCGGCAAGAAGGATCCTGTTACGTCACTGCCGTCGGGTCTGGATAATGGTTCGGTTGTCATTGCCGCCATTACCAGCTGCACCAACACCTCGAATCCGCGCGGCGTGATCGCCGCCGCATTGGTTGCCCGTAATGCCCTACGCCGCGGCCTGAAACGCGCACCTTGGGTCAAGACGTCCTTTGCCCCTGGCTCTAAAGTAGTCGCCGATTACCTTGAGCGCGCGGGTCTAAACAAGGATCTGGATCAGCTCGGTTTCAACGTCGTCGGTTACGGCTGTACGACGTGCAACGGCATGTCAGGCCCGCTGATCAACGAAGAGATCGAGAACGAGATCCGGACGCGCAAGCTAGAAACGGTGGCGGCCACTTCGGGCAATCGGAACTTCGAGGGGCGTGTACATCCGCTGGCGCGCGAAGTCTTCATCATGTCGCCGCCGCTCATCGTAGCCTACGCCCTATCGGGTACCTATCTGGTTGACCCAGAAAAGGATCCTCTCGGTACCGATAGCGAAGGCAAGCCAGTGTATCTGCACGAGCTCTGGCCGGCTGATGAGGAGCTCGCCCGGATTGAAGAAGCCTCGCTTTCAGCGGACCTCTTCGATAGGGCTTACGAAAATATCCCACGCGAGGCCGGCCTGATCGCCTCGGATCTTCGTGCTGGCGTCAGTGACCAATATGCCTGGCAAGCCGACAGCACCTACATTCGCAAGCCCCCTTACTGGAGCGAAGCGCTCACCGCGTCCGTCCCGGAGAAAGACCTGCAGAAGATGCGCGCGCTGGTGATGCTGTCTGACAACATCACGACTGATCACATCTCGCCTTCCGGTGCCATTCTCCCCGACAGCGATGCCGGCACCTACCTCAAGAGTCATGGCATCGACGTTCCAGAGTTCAACTCCTACGGCACGCGTCGGGGCAACCATGAAGCAGCGCAACGGGCGACCTTCGCCAGCCCACGACTGAAGAACGAGATGCTCGCCGATGGTCGCGAGGGCCCCTGGGCCGTAGTGCTACCGGAAAATCAGATCACTTCGGTCTTCGAGGCCGCTCAAACGTACGCGGCGCGTAAGCAGCCGCTGATCGTAATCGCTGGCAAGGAATACGGCAGTGGCTCCTCCCGTGACTGGGCAGCGAAAGGCCCGCGCCTTTTGGGCGTAAGGGTCGTCGTCGCGGAAAGCTTTGAGCGCATCCATCGCACCAACCTTGCAGGACTGGGCATCCTTCCGCTGCAATTCGAGGCGGGTGTGTCACGACAAACCTTGGGCCTTACCGGGCGAGAGCTCTTCAGCGTGGAAGGCATCGATGAGCATTTCGAACCCGGCGCGAAGCTCACCTTGGTCATCGAGCGAGCAGACGGCGAAGTGGAACGTGTCACCGTCATCAGCCGCCTAGACACCTTCGAGGACGTTCGTTACTTCCGACGGGGTGGCCTGCTGCCTCAACTGCTGGTGGAGCGCCTGGAAAAGGCTGGCAAAACCGCTTCTCTTGAAGGAACTGCACAATGACTCAACAACGTATCCCTGCCGTCTACATGCGTGGCGGTACCAGTAAAGGCGTTTTCTTTCTGGATAAGGATGTGCCGCCGGCTGGGCCGCAGCGCGACGCCTTTATGCTTCGGGTCATCGGCAGCCCCGACCCCTATGGCAAGCAGATCGATGGTATGGGCGCCGCTACATCGAGTACCAGCAAGGTAGTGATCATTGGCAAGTCTGCGCGTGATGACGCTGACGTCGACTATCTGTTCGGTGCGCCCTCGATCGAAAACCCGGTCGTAGACTGGTCAGGCAACTGCGGCAACCTCAGTTCCGCAGTAGGCCCCTTCGCCATTGCCCAGGGTTTAGTCGACGCGCCTCGTGACGGCGTCGCCACGGTACGGATCTGGCAGGTCAACATCCAGAAGCACATCATCGCCCACGTATCGATGCGCAATGGCGAGGTCGTCGAGGAAGGGGACTTCTTACTGGACGGCGTCGCCTTCCCTGCGGCCGAGGTTGTCGTCGAGTTCATGCATCCTGGTGGCTCTGGTGGCAACATCCTGCCTACCGGCAACACCATCGATGAACTCGACATTCCTGGGTTTCCCGCGTTGCCGGCCACCCTCCTCAATGCGGGCAATCCCACAATTTTTGTGGAGGCCGACCGGGTCGGGCTCGTAGGCACCGAGACTCAGGAGCAGGTCAACGGAAATGCTGAGCTGCTCGCTCAGCTGGAAACCATCCGTGCCCACTGTACGGTGGCTATGGGCTTGGCCGCTACGCCGGAGGAAGCCACATCCCTGCGGCCACACACACCCAAGCTATGCCTCGTAGCCAAGCCGGCCAGTTATGTGGCAGCCGGCGGAAAACGAGTAGAGGCATCGGAGATAGACGTCATTGCCCGCATCGTTTCGATGGGCAAACTTCACCACGCCATCACGGGCACCGGTGCCGTCGCGGTTGCAGTCGCCGCAGCCCTGGAAGGGACTCTAGTCAATCGCATCGCTGGCGACATTGGTGATCGCCAGGTGCAGATGGGACATACCGCAGGAACAGTCGCTGTCGGCGCCCAGACCCAGCAGATCAATGGTGCTTGGGTAGTGGAGAAAGCCGTGATGAGCCGCAGCGCTCGTCGCCTGATGGAAGGCTGGGTACTCCTTCCCGAACAGTACTGACCACATCAGCAGCCGGGCATGTGTTTGCCCGGCTCTGCTCATCACAAAAACAATATCCGATGAGTGCCTAAAGCATGTCCCAGACGCCTTTCAATCGTCGTCATTTCATTCGCCTGGCCAGCGCTGCAGCCGTCCTGTCCACAACTAGTCTGGCTTCCAGCCGCCTGCTCGCCGCCACCACACCGAGCGCTTCTTCTATGACAACCACTGCGCAAGCCGCCAACTTTGTCTACGTCGGATCGCGCACCACGCGTGAGCGAAACGCGCGCGGAGCTGGCATCACGGTCTACCAATACGATGCCGAGACGGGTCAGGCGAAGTTAATTCAAACGGTCGAGGACGTGGTTAACCCGTCTTTCCTGTGCTTTGACCGCGAACAGAAATTCCTCTTCTGTGTGCACGGCGATCAGCAGGAAGTCAGCGCCCTTGCGATCGATGGCAAGACAGGCCAATTGTCGAAGATCAACACCGTCAGCTGTGAAGGTCGCAATCCGGTACATCTGTCGGTGGATCCAATCAATCGCTTTCTCGCCATAGCCAACTACGCCACTGGCGCCATCGCACTGATTCCATTTGGCGCGGACGGTAAGCTCGCTGCAGTAGCGGACTTGCAGAAACTTCCTGGCGAGCCAGGGCCGCACCGGATCGAGCAGGCGAGCTCGCATCCCCACATGATTCCTTTCGACCCTTTGGGCCGTCATGTCGTAGTGCCGGACAAGGGCTTGGATGCGGTGTTCGTCTACCGGGTCGAAACCACCACGGACGAACCAAGCCTCGTCCAGACGAGCGTCGTGAAAACCCGGGAGTCAGCTGGGCCAAGGCACGTAGTGTTCGCACCTAAGGGACGCCCCTTCGCGTATCTAGTCAACGAGCTCGACAGCACCGTCACGGCCTATCGCTACGATGGCGAAGCTGGATCACTGGTGGCCATACAGGTACTCCCCACCCTCCCCGATGACTTCACCGGATCCAGTCGTGCAGCAGCCATTGTCATGGCGCCTAATGGTGAAACTCTCTACGTCTCCAACCGGGGACACGACTCGATCGCGATTTTCTCACTGGATTCGAAATCTGGTTGGCTCCAGGCCGTTGGATACCAGGCGAGCGGCGGGCGTAAACCACGCTTCATGACGATATCGCCGGATGGTCGTTTCGTATTCGCGGCTAACGAAGACAGCGACAACATCCAACGGCTTAGCGTGATACCTGAGGGGCGTCTGGACACCCCAAAAATCGCGATCAATACGGGCAGCCCGGTGTGCATGATTTTTAAAACCGCCTAGTCACCTGCCGACCCTCACGCGCGCCATACGGTGAGACGTCAGATAATCAAGGAGTACTGATGTGCATGATCTAGCACAGGTAAAGAGCGAATTGGCTCCTACTGGGGTCTTGAGGGTGGCCATCAACTTCGGCAATCCAGTCCTTGCGCAACCGGGGCCCCAAGGCGCGCCTAAGGGCATATCTGTTGCCCTTGCCGAATGCCTGGCACAAGAAGTCAATCTCGACGTCGAGTTCATTACGTTTGATGCCGCAGGCAAGGTGTTTGGTGCCTTAGGAAAAGACGTTTGGGACATTGCTTTCCTAGCTATCGAGCCGGTGCGCGAGGCCCAACTTCATTTCAGTACTCCCTACGTCATCATCGAGGGCACCTACCTTGTGGCGAGCGGCTCCCGCTATCAGACGGCTGCAGATCTCGATCATGCGGAGGCTGTTATCGCCGTTGGCCGAGGGGCGGCGTACGACCTCTTTCTGAGTAGAACTCTCACCGCGGCACGGCTTGAGCGGGCTGACACCTCTGTAGCTGCTGTCGAGCTTTTTTGCGAGCAACGCCTTGATGCGGCTGCTGGAGTACGTCAGCCTCTTGATGCATTCGCGAAGGCCAATGCAGGTCTGCGGGTACTGAAGGATTCATTCACTTCGATTCAGCAGGCCATCGCGGTGCCACGCGGTAGAACGCTGGCGGCTGCCTATATCCAGGATTTTGTTGAGCGGCAGTTGAAAAATAACTTTGTCACGAAAGCGCTGTTACAGAGCGGCCAGGCTGACCTAAGCGCTAAGCGGAAGCCCGGCGTTATGAAGACCACCTCTAAAAAGCGCCTCTAAACCATTCGGTAATCAGGTCAACTACTGAAGGTTGAAACCAGTATATATCGCCGTGACCGGCACCTTCGAGCAGGTAAAAATCGGCGCGATTTCCGCGTGCGACCAGTTCAGCGTGAAGCCGCTCCGACTGCATGGGTGATACGAGCTTGTCTGCTGTACCATGCATAATAAGGAATGGAGGCTTTTTTCCTTCCAAGTAACCCACTGGGCTGCATGAAATAGCCAACTCGGGATCATCCTGGATGCTTTTTCCAACATGATTACCAACCGTAAAGCCGTGTAAAAGTAGCGCCTCGGGCGAAGCTGGAGAAGCTTGTGTCACATGAGCGCGCTCGGTACCTGCAACATCTAGCAAAGAGGAAATCCCATATAAACTAGCTACCGCCTGCACAGCAGACGATTGATCAGGACAGGGTCCCTTATCAAATTTAGACTCATCGTTTGTCAGGCCAAGCATTTGGACAAGATATCCACCTGCAGAATTTCCCAAAGCGCCAATTCGAGCGGGATCGATGCCAAACTCTTGCGCGTGAGCGCGTAGATACCTAACGGCGGTCTTGGCGTCCTCTATCGGAGCCGGGTAGCGTTCTGGAAGGACGCGATACTGCGCAGCGGCAACCACAAATCCTCTTTGTGCTAAAGCGTATCGCAACTCGATGAACCTATCGTGATGACTGGAAATAAAGCCACCACCAGGAAAAAATATTATTGCAGGTTTGGGTCTGTCATTCCGCGGGATTAGGAGGGACATTTCGAGCTTGCGCACTGACCGAACATCCGTAACTTGAGAGTATACGACCCCTGAAAGATGATCGATTTGATCGCGAAGTGGTAGCTGGGCCAGCGGTATGATACGCGCACCAGATACCGATACCTTATGATTCATTTTCGCCTTATCATCAGACATATTTAATAACCATCTGCAGAATTAGTAACTATCATACAAGACTATCGTTGAAATTTATACATAAGAGACTACCAGACGCAACTCTCATAGGGCTTGTTTCTTGGGGACATCCTAAATACACACTCCGTTGCCCGAACGGTGGGTCGTTCAATCCTTATTTACTTAAATGGTGCAAGGTTTGCTGGGCGGAGAGTAGCCTACCTCCTTGCGCTATCAGCACTTGCCGCTTCGCCTCTACCGTTCGTCGGTGTCAAGCTTGCTGGGAACCCCTCCGCTGATTACTGTCTATCCATACAGTATCTTAAAAGGAGGTTTATCTCATGTCCATTTCGCGCCCCATCCCTCGCCCCTGCCACGGTTGTCCCAGTCGTTCTGTCGAGTATCAGAAGGTCATGGCTTTAGGGACTGAGCAGGTGGGCCGCCATGGACATGCTTGGTGATGAGCAGGACAGCTTCGAACAGCAGCAGTCCCTCTTCCGTCCTACGGAGCTGATGTACTGCCGCAACCTCGTTGATCTGCTGACTGAAGAACTAGACCAGGTGCGTCAGTGCTTGGGGCAAGCCCAGCGCGCCAATCGTATTTTGGTTGCTGAGCGGGATGTCCTGACGGCGGAGGTACAGCGCCACCGACTGCGCTACATCCAGTTCGTCCAGGAAGAGAACCAGCGCCACGTACCCCGCGGTGACCGACTCATTCCGGACGACCGCGACGATCCCCTCTCACGCGCTCAGCGCCATATCCTGCGGCTGGAGTCGATGAACTCCGTCCTGCACGCTGACCTCTTCAAGGTACGCGCGCAGCTGCAGGTGCTGCTCACCGAGCGCGGCAGCACGCCGTCGGCGGCGACGGGGGTGCAGCATGGATAACGCGGCCACCAATGTCGTAGCGCTCGACTCCCTGCTCGATAGTCGCCGCGTATGGCGCGGGCAGAGTCCTCATGTCGACGACGCCAGCACCCAGCCAACCGGGCACTCGGCGCTCGACGCCCAGCTACCCCTCGGCGGTTGGCCTTATGCAGCGCTCACCGAAATATTGAGCGCCCGACCGGGCCTGGGTGAGCTGATGCTCGTATGGCCAACGCTGGCGCGCCTCACCGCCGCCGGCGAACGAGTGGTGCTGATTGCCCCTCCCTACTTGCTCTATCCGCACGCCTGGCTACAGGCCGGCGTCGATCTTGGCCGGCTGAGCATCATCCAGGTGCAGGGCAAAGACGTGCTGTGGGCGGCAGAGCAGTGCCTGCGGTCCGGTAGCTGTGGTGCGGTGCTCTGCTGGCCAAGCCGTGCGGACGATCGCGCGCTGCGCCGGCTGCAGGTGGCTGCAGAGACCGGGCAAACCCTGGCCTTTGCGTTCCGCCACCAGCGCGAGGCGGTCAACGCGTCACCTGCAGCGCTACGCCTGGTCCTCGAGGGTTCACCTCAGCAATTGCGGGTGCTCAAGTGCCGCGGCGGCAACCCACCGGCAACGGCGCTTGCGCATCGGGTCTGGCATTGAGGGACGACTGCCATGAAATGGGCCTGCATCTTTTTCCCGCAATTCGCGCTGGACGGTGTACTGCGCAACTGTCCTGATCCTGATGAGCCGCTGGTACTGCTTCACGGGCCTATCCAGCGAAGGATCATCAAGGCGGCGAACCCGGCGGCGTTGGCGCTTGGGCTCCGACCGGAGATGACCTACACCGCCGCCCAAGCGATCTGCCCGCAGTTTGCGACGGTGGAGTACGACGAGGCGGCGCTAAGGCGCCAGCACGAGCTCCTCGCCGCCTGGGCCTATGGGTTCAGCTCCCAGGTGAGCCTGCACTTCGCCGACGCCCTGGTGCTCGAGGTGCAGTCGAGCCTGCCGCTATTCGGCCCGTGGCCCCGATTCGAGGCACGCCTGCGCCAAGAGCTTACGGCGCTCGGCTTCGGCCATCGGATCACCCTGGCGCCCAACCCGGTCGCCGCCCGGGTGTTGGCCAACGCCGGCGACAGCCTGGCGGTTCGGGACGATGCCGGCCTGGCCAGCGCGATGCGGACGCTGCCGGTGGCGCTCTTGGGTTTCGAGCCTGAGATCATCCATGCCCTGAGCCGGATGGGGCTAGGTCAGCTCAGCCAGGTGCTGGCGCTGCCCCGGGCGCAACTCGCCCGGCGCTTTCCGCTGAGTTTGCTTAACCACCTCGATCACATGCTGGGCAGCAAGGTGCTGCCCTTGGAGTTCTTCCTGCCACCGACCACCTTCAGGCTACGGATCGAGCTCAACTTCGAAGTCGAGTCGACGCAGGCCCTGCTGTTCCCGCTGCGCCGGCTGACATCAGACCTGGCCACCTATCTCGCCGGCCGGGACATTGGCGCCCAGCGCTTCACCCTGCGCCTGGAGCATCGTGAGGCGCCGACAACCGAGATCGTCGTGGGTCTGCTTGCACCCGAGCGGGACCCAGCGCTGCTGTTTGAATTTGCCCGGGGCCGGCTGGAGCCTACCCAAGTGGTAGAGCCAGTCCTCGCTATCGGCCTGGTTGCCGACGAGCTGCCCTCCTTCGTCCCTCAGCACCGCGGCCTCTTCGATGAGCGTCCGCAACAGACGGTGAGTTGGGAGCAGCTGCGCGAACGGCTGCGCTCACGCCTGGGCGACGACGCGGTCTATGCGGTGGGCGCCCAGGGCGATCACCGGCCGGAGCGGGCCTGGCGGCGCGATACGCCTTCGCTGGCACTCCAGGCCTTAGGACCGAATCGGCGGCCTGGCTGGCTGCTGCCGGTGCCGGAGCCCCTGGATGTCGATCAGTCACGGGTCCTAAGCGGGCCTGAGCGGATCGAGAGCGGGTGGTGGGACGGTGAGGATGCCCGTCGAGACTATTACGTCCTCGAACTCGCCGACGGTCGAACGGCCTGGGCCTTCCAGTCACCGGTCGAAAGGTCCGGCTGGTGGGTGCAGGGGTGGTTCGCGTGACACCCGGCTATGCGGAGCTGCACTGCCTGTCGAACTTCAGCTTCCAGCGCGGTGCCTCCAGCGTCGATCAGCTGTTCGAGCGGGCCAAGGCCATGGGCTATGAGGCGCTGGCCATCACTGACGAGTGCACTCTCGCCGGCATCGTGCGGGCCTGGCAGGCATCGGAGAAGCATGGCGTCCGACTGATCGTCGGCGCGGAGTTCCAGGTCGCCCAAGGCCCCAAGCTCGTGCTGCTGGTGGAAGACCTGCAGGGCTACCACCAGCTGTGCCGGCTGATCACCCTTGCCCGCCGGCGTGCGGACAAAGGCAGCTACCGGCTGCTCCGCGAGGATCTCGCCCAGGTCTCTGGCCTCGTCGCGCTCTGGGTACCGGAGCGGCACGCAGAGGCGGATTCGGTGCGCTGGTTGCTGCAGGTGTTCCCGGGCCGACTGTGGATCGCTGCCGAACTCCACTTCGACCAGGACGACCAGGTGCGGCTGCAGCAGCTGCAGGGGCTGGGTGCGGCCCTGTCGCTGCCGCTGGTGGCCGCTGGCGACGTACACATGCACTGCCGCGGGCGCCGGGCCCTGCAGGACACCATCACCGCGATCCGCCATCACGTCCCCGTGGCCGAGGCCGGTCAGCTGCTTTTCCCGAATGGGGAGCGTCACCTGCGGACCCGTGAAGCATTAGGGCGCTGCTACCCGCCAGAGCTGCTAGAGGAGACCCTGCGCATTGCCGAACGCTGCACCTTCAGCCTAGCGGAGCTGCGCTACCAATACCCGAGCGAGGTGGTGCCGGAGGGCCACACGGCCACCAGCTGGCTGCGAGTGCTGACCGAAGAGGGCTGCGCCTGGCGCTGGCCCAAAGGCCTGTCTGATCGGCTGCGCGTTCAGATCGAGAAGGAGCTGCAGCTGATCGCCGACAAAGCCTATGAGAGCTACTTCCTGACGGTGCACGACATTGTCCGCTTCGCAAGGCAGCAGGGGATCCTCTGCCAGGGGCGCGGCTCGGCCGCCAACTCGGCCGTCTGTTTCGCCCTGGGTATCACCGAGCTGGATCCGACCCGGATCAACCTGCTGTTCGAGCGCTTCATCAGCCATGAGCGGGACGAGCCGCCGGACATCGACGTCGACTTCGAGCATGACCGCCGTGAAGAGGTCATCCAGTACATCTTCCGCCGCTACGGCCGGCAGCGTGCTGCGCTCACCGCGGTGGTATCCACCTACCACGCCGCGGGCGCCGTCCGGGACGTGGCCAAGGCCCTGGGCCTACCCCCAGATCAGATCACCGCGCTGGCGGACTGCTGTGGTCGTTGGACCGACAACCTGCCGCCGCCGGAGCGTCTGCGTGAATCGGGCTTCGACCCTGATAGCCCTCTGCTCCACCGTATCCTGGTGCTCACCGGCGAGCTGATCGGTTTCCCGCGGCATCTCTCCCAGCACCCGGGCGGTTTCGTCATCGCCGACCAAACGCTGGATACCCTGGTACCGGTCGAGAACGCGGCCATGGAAGGACGCACCGTCATCCAGTGGGACAAGGATGACCTCGATGCCATGGGTCTGCTCAAGGTCGACATCCTCGCCCTGGGCATGCTCAGCGCCCTGCGCCGTTGTTTCGACCTGGTCAAAGGCTACCGAGGCAAAGAGCTAACCCTGGCGAACGTGCCCCAGGAGGACAAACCGACCTACGCCATGATCAGCCGCGCCGATACGCTCGGGGTGTTCCAGATCGAGTCACGCGCCCAGATGGCCATGCTGCCGCGGCTGAAGCCACAGACCTTTTACGACCTGGTGATCGAGGTGGCCATCGTACGCCCGGGCCCCATCCAGGGTGGCATGGTCCACCCGTACCTGCGCCGGCGGACCGGTCAGGAGGAGATCAGCTACCCACCGAAACTCGAGCGCGTCTTCGGCCGAACGCTGGGTGTCCCATTGTTCCAGGAGCAGGTGATGGAGCTCGCCATCCTTGCCGCCGACTACACCCCGGGCGAAGCCGATCAGCTGCGCCGCAGCATGGCGGCCTGGAAGCGACACGGAGGCCTTGAGCCGCACCGGGAGCGGCTCACCTCGCGCATGCTCGCCAACGGCTATACCGCGGAATACGCCGCGGATATCTTCCGGCAGATCGAGGGGTTCGGCAGCTACGGCTTTCCCGAGTCCCACGCGGCCAGCTTCGCCCTACTGACCTATGCAAGCTGCTGGCTCAAATGCCACGAGCCGGCCGCCTTCGCCGCGGCGCTGATCAATTCCTACCCCATGGGCTTCTACAGCCCCGACCAGATCCTGCAGGACGCCCGGCGCCACCGGTTGCAGACCCTGCCGGTGGACGTGACCTGCAGCGACTGGGATTGCAGCCTTGAGCCGGTCGCTGATAGCTCGCAGCCGGCAATCAGGATGGGGCTGCGGATGGTACGCGGCCTAGCCGAGAAAGCCGGGCGAGCGGTTGAGCAGGTGCGTCGGCAGCGACCATTCTGCGATGTCACCGACCTGTGCCTGCGCGCGGGCCTCGATGCCAAGGCCCGGGAGTGCCTGGCGGATGCGGGAGCCTTGAAGGGGCTGGCCGGGCACCGGTTCCAGGCGCGCTGGGCAATGGCCGCGATCGAGCCGCAGCTGCCCCTCTTTGCCGAGGGCGCGGTGGTTGACGAGGAGATCCAGGAGCTGGTCGCTCCGACCGTGGGTGAGGACCTCCACTCGGACTATGCCTCGTTGGGTACTACCCTGGGGCCGCACCCACTCACCCTGCTGCGTCCAGAGCTCTCGGCCCGCCGGCTGATGAGTTCCAAGGACCTGAAGGATCGGCGCCATGGCCAATCGGCCCGGGTCGCCGGCCTAGTCGTCGGTCGGCAGCGGCCCGGTACCGCCAGTGGCGTGACCTTCGTGACGCTCGAGGACGAGTATGGGATGGTGAACGTAGTTGTGTGGCGCACCCTGGCGGAGCGCCAACGGCGGGAGCTGATGGCATCGCAGCTGATGCGTGTAGATGGGACCGTAGAGACACGAGATGGTGTACTGCACGTGGTGGCCGGTCGTCTGGAGGACATCAGCGGGTTGCTTCAGGGGCTCGATACACGCAGTCGAGATTTTCATTAACTGCAACGCTACAGGTCGTTAAAGATTGAGCCCGAGCAGCATGAGCTGTCAGTAACCTCCGGCATCCGCCGTCAGGTCAACTCTGATCGAGCCCAAACCGCCTATCGTCTCCATGGCGGTAGGCGATATGATTTGACCGGGTGTGTCTAAAGAACTGGCTTAGCACTCGGGGCGATGGACTGTTGGAGGTGCTGATGAAAATTGCCAAAAATCTGAACACATACCAAATCGAAGATTTATACCCGCTTTGCCAAGGGGATGCATCTTTGCGCCTCCCCAAAACCATGAGTCACGGTGGCCTATTTGGAGTCGATGCGGCGCTTGCACAATTGGTTATCAGTTGGGCTCGCGCACATGAGCAAAGCGTCCTACACCTGTATGCGGGCACAGAAAATGCTCTAGATCGTATTCTACAACTCGGCCAGACCGCAGCGGGTTTAGCGGCTCTGATCATGTCTTCTCGCATTAATACCGAGGCGCATGAAACGATAGAAAAGCGTGCTGCGCTCACTGTGATCAGACCTTTGATCGAAGCAATGTATGAAGGCGATCTTCGTAATACCTCAAGCGAGCGAGGGGCGCGCCCTAACACGATTAACCTCTTCAGTATCAACTTCGCGAAGATGGAGTTCATCAAGCCCTTCTATTACGGAGGAATCAGTCCTCAGATCCACTCCCACTCGTCGTTTGCAAACCTGTTGGAAATGTCATCCGCACTGATGCATAGTAAGCAGGACAAGAAATCACTTCTTAGAGGCGGGTTGCCTGCCTTAGGCAGCGTGCTTGCCGAATTGATTGCCAATGCAGATCAGCACTCTCTCACAGATGTACACGGGGTGAAGTACAAAAAAGGTCTTAGAGGAACTTCAGTGAAGTCCGGGAAGATCAAGAAGGAGGACATCCACCTAATTTCGGACAGAGAGCCGCAGTTCGCCCTATTTGTGATGCGAAACATGCTAAAAGACGCGGAATATCTCGAATTTGTTGAGATCTCAGTCATCGACAGTGGTCCCGGCCTAGCACGACGCTGGCTCTCAACTAAACAAGAGGCTCCCGTTGAATCTCTTAACGATCTCCCATTAGCAACGGAGCTTGAGGCCACCCTGGAATGCTTCAAAAAACATGTCACTACGAAAGACTCAGCGACCTCTGGCATGGGCCTGTATAACGCAGTTCAGGCGCTCAACAAGTTGAAGGCCTACGTACGTCTGCGCACTGGAAGAGTTTGCTTGTATCAGGCATTCCAAGGCCAAGACCAAGTAGTAGAGTTTAATCCCAAAAATTGGAGCGGTGACCGCGAGCTGGTGGCAGCCGAAGGCACTGTATTCACCATCTGCATTCCGGTGAACTAAGATGCCTGAGTTGTTCGACTTTGAAGTAACACTGACTCCTAGCCCCAATGCAGAACCTGCGCAAGTGGTGGTTTTCTTCAACGGGCCAGAGCGAATCACGGATGCTCACATCGTCGAAGCCTTACAAAACCGGCTAAACGACTATATCCTGCCAGATCATGTCACCTTTTTAGTACCTGATTGTCATCGCGCATGGATCAAGGATCAATGTGCTGACAAGTCGTCACCTATTGCAATTGCTCTGGAAAGACGCGCCAACAGCGGAACCCCCTCTTATGGATTCACTTTTTTCAACGAGCACGGAGAAATCTCGAAATATGTAAAAGTCGCCGGCGCCGAAAAAGGTATCGGCAAGCTCATCACCCGAGCCACCGACAATTTTGTCAAGGCTGGAATGCGGAACCTTGTCAAATGCACATCAGTGCTAACCAAAGCGCCTCCTGGCTTTTTGTTCTCAAAACCCTCCTCTCGCGCATCCAACTATTTCATTCGCGCCGAGAACCTTCTTACCAAAACTTTGCACTCGCATTTCTTGGCATTCTGCTGCCTAAAATTAATTAAAAATGCCTCCAGCGACGGAATGAGTACGCCAGAGACAATTTATCTAGACACCATAGCGTTTCTGCCGGTGGCGCTCTCAATCCAACTGTTCCAAACGAAGTTTGGCAACCAAACGATCGCCAACATCAAGTCGTTTCATTCACACGACGGATTGGGCGATGGCAGCCTGGCCGATGCAGCGGCATCACTATGTCTAATATCAGCCTCGACCAACTGTGGACTCGCCAACGAGTGGGTTAAGGTCAACGGCGCTCCCTCCACTCGAGTAGTGACCTTCCTGTCTTTCGTAAGCAACTCCGACTCATGCACAGTGCTTCATACCATCGACAAACCAGAGGATTTTGAATCTGTAGCCGAAAGTGACTCAACCGAAGGTCGTAAGCTCATTCGTATCCACGGTGAACGATTTGTTGCCCAGCATACCGAAACTCGTGTGCTCAATATTGGCATGGGTCACCTGCCAGAAGGTCTTCAGACCAAATTTTTTTCATTTATGGGAAAAGGCTTATTCAGGTGTTTCAGCCGAATCCCCCAAAGAGAACGCTACAGAACCGTGCAGGTAGACAAGGACAAGCTTGTGCATACTGTGGAATTCAAAAAGTGGTTCGAAAAAATGCTCATGGAGGAGTCTCCTGCCTCAACATCGCTCATCATCCATGACGATGATAGTGCCAGTCAGAAGATGGCTCTGGATGCCTTGGCATTCCTTAATGAAAGGGGCCTTCGCTGTAAAGTGGTATGCGCTTCAGCCTTCGACCCTAATGCCAAATTTAATGGGTCAGTGATTATCGTTGCCGCTGCAGCAGAGCGGGGCACCCTGCTCCTGAGCATTAGTCGCCGCCTCAGGTCTGCCCAAGAGACTGGCACTCGCATATACCTTGTAGGTGCCCTTTTGGGCCGCTCGCATGAGCTGATGGATGAGCTTGCGTCTAACCTCACGCAGCCGCCAAAAGGGAGTCGTAAGTATGTCTTCAAATCCTTTATCGAGATTCCAGCCGCTAGCCTCGCTTGCAACAATCACTGGCATCAGGAACAAAAGATGCTCAACCGGTTGCTTTCATTTGGAGAAGAAGGCGTATCTGACGTTGTAAAAGCGCGTATCAAAGCCTTTGATGACGCTACTACTGACGGCCTTTCTGAAGATGCATTCTGGCCGAGCAGCTACCAACCGGGTCAAATGAAGCTTACAAAAGGCTTCGCGTTCGTCAGCGGAGATAACGATGTCACCGTGGCCGCATGTACGGATATTTTCCTGACGATTCTTTGGATCCTACAGAACGCCCGGAAAGGCGCCAAAATCGATCAATCGAAGCGATTGGAGTCCGGCGAACTTCAACAGGTACTGCTCTCCCCCGAGATATTCTCTCGATACGACGACGGGATTATTCAAGGGGCTTTCCTGAGAGCTGCGCTTCCTACTGAGCTTGATTACAGCGCCCATGAAACGCACAGCGCGTCTATGGCCGATATCATCTTGCGTGTTGTCCAGGGCCACGGTTTCGAGCGGGGTGATGCTTCAATGGAATTCATCACCGCCTTGGCCATTGGTAAAATTCGCCTCCATAGAGAAGTGGACGAAAGGCTTCGAAATAGCATCAGGCTAGCTTTTCCTGGTCACACCGATGCGATCAAAATTCTCTTTGGAGAAGAGTCGCCATTCTAGGACTGCTGGAGCGTCGGGTGCCCTGATGCTGTGATAAATGCTCAGTTGTGGATCAAATGATCCTAAACACCGAGTTGAGCCTTTACTCATCGACCGACCGTACCGGGACTACACTAAACTGGTACGGTCGCTGCCGGGTGTAACGCTGCATTAGGAACCGTCTAATCCCAGATGCCGTACCCATTCGAGGTGCTAACCTGGCGCTCGAGGTTGATCACCCCACCTTTTTCTAGCCGAATCACAAGCATCTTCGTAGCCCTTTCAGCTAAAGCGAGCATCATACCTGCCTGCTTTCGTCCGCCGGCTAAAGGGCGACCTATGGGCTGTTGAACCCCAAAACCTAACCTCCTGAGACCTAGATAAGGTTTCCTACTGACCCCTTCCCGCGCTTCTGCGACCGTGCACGGCATCCTGTGCGAGGTCCCCTATGAAGCGCCTTTCCCTCTCTCAAACGCTTGCCGCCGTAGGCTTTGCTGCCTTGTCAGGTGCCTGCCTGTATCTCTACGTTGAGCTGTCCCACGTAAATCGTGACCTGAACGCGACGGCAGACCAGAACACGGTCCAGGCCATTACCCAACGTCTGGACAAGATGCAGGACCAGATGGATGGCTTCGCCGGCGGCAAGCCTGTGCAGGACGCCGATTTTCGCGCCAGTCAGCAAGCGCTATCCCAACGGATCGATACCGCCCAGGCGATGCTGGTGGAGATCCAACGTGCCAATCAGACCGCGCTGCAGGGCATGGCCCAATCCGGCGACCTGGTCGTGATCGAGGCCAAGCTGGAAGGCCTGCAAAACGACCTTGGCGAACTGCGGCGAAAAGCGGTGGAACCCTCCAAGGCACCGCCCCCGCTGATCGTTCCCAAGCAGCGCAGTGCTCCGGCAACCGTGCGCAAGCCCGACCCACCGAAGCCGGTCGACACCCCTCCCCCCTTTACCGTCGTGGGCATCGAGTACCGCGGCGGCGAGCGCTTTCTCTCAGTCGCCCCTCCCGGTAGCACCCAGCTCAGCGAGCTCTACCTGGTGCGCCCGGGCGACAACGTCGGCGGTACCCGCTGGCGGCTGGCCAATCTCGACGACCGCCAGGCGCAATTCAGCGTCGACGGCGCGACCCGCACCCTTTCCGTCAAGTAGTAGAGGCAACTCATGCGCCCCCAGTCCCCTCTCTTCCCGGCGAGCCTTGCGATCGCTCTCATCCTGCTCTCGCCATCCGCGCCGGCACTCACCGCAGACCTTGTCGCCCCCCAAGTCTTCTCTAGTGAAACAGGTAGCGCTGAGCGCCCAAGTACGGTCCAACGTAACGACAGTGCCATCGCCCAGGAATGGGGCCTGAGCAGCCAGGAATTCCAGCGCTACCGGACCCTGATGCAGGGCAGTCGTGGCGTCTACTCACCCGGTTTGGATCCGCTCACCGCTCTGGGCATCGAAGCCCAGTCCGATGCCGAGCGGCGCCGATATGCCGAGCTGCAGGTTCGTGCCGAGGCGCAGCGGGTGCAGAAGGAGCTGGCCTATGACCAGGCCTACCGCGACGCCTGGAATCGCCTGTACCCGAACCTACAGCCGGTGCAGGCCGGCGGCCAGGCAGCGCCCCAGGCAAGTCCAGCCGTGCGCGGCAATGGACGGCTCGCCGTGTTCGTGACCGATAGCTGCGCCACCTGCACTGAACGGGTTCAGGCGCTGCAGAGCGCTGGCCAGGCCTTCGACCTCTACCTGATCGGCAGTCAGAACGACGATGCCCGGATCCGCCGCTGGGCCGTGCTCGCCGGCGTCAATCCGGCAAAGGTGCGCGGGCGGCAGATCACGCTCAACCACGACGCTGGCCGCTGGGTCCAGCTGGGCCTGGGCGGCGAGCTGCCGGCCGTTGTCCGCGAGGTGAATGGGCAATGGCTACGGCAATGATCAAGGCGCTCGGCGCCGGCGTGATCCTGCAGGCGCTTGCGATCGGCGCCCAGGGGGCCGAGATACCGCCGCCCGCCTATCAACTGGCGGCCTATCAGGCGGGCATCCCCCCCGAGGTGCTGTACTCGGTGGCTCTGCAGGAGAGTGGTACTCGACTGCGCGGCAGAGGCCCACAGCTGGTCCCCTGGCCCTGGACGCTCAATGTTGCCGGCGCAGGCTATCGCTTCGCCACCCAAGCAGATGCCTGCACGGCCCTTTTGGTAGCGCTGCAAACAGTGGGCCCTAAGCGCGTCGACGCCGGATTGATGCAGATAAATATGGGTTGGAATGGCCATCGCTTCGGCGTAGGCGCACCGCCTTGCTCTGCGCTCGACCCATACAAGAACCTCAAGGTGGGTACCGACATCCTGGCCGAGCTACGCGCCCAGGGCGGCGACTGGATCAATGTCGCCGGCCGCTATCACCGTCCCGCTGGCGGCGCCCCCGCTGCCAAGTACCGCGAGCTCTTCGCCAAACACCTGAGCCGGGTCACCGGCGTGACCTTGCTGGCCTCGAACCCATGAAGCAGACCCTCTCGCTCCTCATCCTGACCGTGACCCTACCGCTGACCACCCAGGCCGCCAGTCTTACCGTGGTCGAAGACCGCGGCGGCGTCTCTGCCCTGCCCTACTACCAGAGCCTGAACCCGGAGCCGGTACAGGCACAGCGGCAAGCACCGCTGCCTCAGCCTGCCCAAGCCCTGGGCTTCCCCGTGCGATCGCAACGGCTTACCCCCGGCACAGTCCAGGGGCGCGCACTGAACGCACCGGGTCTGCAGCCCTTTTTCCTGATCGGCGATGACGACCTGTCTCGCCAGTGGCTGGCTACCCGTGGCGAGACTCTGCAGCGCCTCGGCGCCGCTGGCCTGGCGGTCAATGTGGCCAGCGCCCGGCGCCTGGCCGCGATCCGCAGCTGGGCCTCCGGGCTGGCCATCAGCCCCGTGGTCGGCGATGACCTGGCCGCCCGCCTCGGGCTCAACCACTACCCCGTGCTCATCACCCCCACCGCTCTGGAGCAATAGGAGCCTCCCATGCCTAGCCCCCTATCCCCGTATTTGACGCTGGTGATCCGCATGCCCGCCGGAGCCGCCGCTCGTGAAGCGCTCGCAGGCGACCTCGGCGTCTTGATCGACCTCCATGGCGGGGAGATTGCGGGACGCTCGATGGATGATGAGCTGACCCTCTGTGAGCGCTTCGAGGCAGCGCTGCCGCGTGGCGAAGCCGAGGCTATCCGCAAAGAGCACGCCGCGGCCCTGCCGCTGCCAGGCTCTGGCGAGCTGGAGCGCTGACTATGGCCCGTAATCATGCCCTGGACACGCTGCTGCGGCCTGCGGTGGAGCTCTACACGGTGCAGGTGTGCTTGGCGATGGCCTTCCTATGCGTGTTCGCGCCCTGGGCCGTCGCCCTGACGCCGCTGTTCGGCCTGGTCACGGCCGTCGCCTTTCTTGGCTTCGGGATCTACCGCCTGCGCCAGGCGCTGCGCGTGCTGCGCTATCGGCGCAACATCCGGCGCCTGTCGTTCTACAGCATGACCAGCAAGGAGATTCCGGTCAGTAATGAGCGACTGTTCATCGGCAAGGGCTTTCGCTGGGAGCAGAAGCACACCCAGCGCCTGGTCGACACCTACCTGCCGCAGTACGCGCCCTATGTCGAGCCGTCGGAATGGACCAACAAGGCCCGGCGCCTCGAGGCGCGCCTGGAATTCGCACCCTTCCCGCTCACCCTGCTGGCCAAAGTCACCGCCTGGGACAACGCGGCGAACCCGTTCCGACCGCTACCTCCGGTGGGCGGTCTTCCGCGCCTGCATGGCATTGAGCCCGAGGAGCACGACGTCACCCTGCCGCTGGGCGAGCGGGTGGGTCACACCATCGTCCTGGGCACCACTCGGGTGGGCAAGACGCGCCTGGCCGAGCTCTTCATCACCCAGGACATCCGCCGCAAGCGGCGCGGCCAGCATGAGGTGGTGATCGTCTTCGATCCCAAGGGCGATGCTGACCTCCTTAAGCGCATGTACGTCGAGTGCGAGCGCGCCGGCCGGGCCAACGAGTTCTACGTCTTCCACCTGGGCTGGCCGGACCAGTCCGCACGCTACAACGCGGTGGGCCGCTTTGGCCGGATCTCGGAGGTGGCCACTCGCGTCGCGGGCCAGCTGTCCAGCGAGGGCAATTCGGCAGCGTTCAAGGAATTCGCCTGGCGCTTCGTCAACATCATCGCCCGGGCCCTGGTCGCCCTCGGTCGGCGGCCGGACTACCTGCAGATCCAGCAGCACGTGATCAACATCGAGGGGCTGTTCCTGGAATACGCCCAGAAATACTTCGACGAGCATGATCCCAAGGCCTGGGAAAAGATCATCTTCATCGAGAGCAAGCTCAACGATAAGAACGTCCCCTTCAACATGAAGGGCCGCCCCCTGCGGGTCATTGCCATCGACCAGTACCTGAACCAGACCCGCGTGATGGATCCGGTCATGGACGGCCTGCGCAGCGCCGTGCGCTACGACAAGACCTACTTCGACAAGATTGTCGCCTCGCTGCTGCCGCTGCTGGAGAAACTCACCACCGGTCGCATGGCCGAGCTGATCGCTCCGGACTACCACGACGTCAACGACCCCCGGCCGATCTTCGACTGGATGCAGGTGGTGCGCAAACGCGCCGTGGTCTACGTCGGCCTGGACGCCCTTTCCGATACCGAGGTCGCCGCGGCGGTTGGCAACTCCATGTTCTCGGACCTGGTCTCGGTTGCCGGTCACATCTACAAGTACGGCATCGATGATGGCTTGCCCGGGGAGGCCAGCGGCAAGGTGGCCATCAACCTGCACGCCGACGAGTTCAACGAGCTGATCGGCGATGAGTTCATCCCCATGATCAACAAGGGTGGCGGCGCCGGTCTGCAGGTGACGGCCTACACTCAGACCCTGTCCGACATCGAGGCCAAGATCGGCAACCGCGCCAAGGCCGGGCAGATCATCGGCAACTTCAACAACCTCTTCATGCTGCGGGTCCGCGAGACGGCGACGGCTGAGCTGCTGACCAACCAGTTGCCCAAGGTGCAGGTCTTCACCGCTACGCCAGCAAGCAGCGCGAGCGACGCCGTCAACGGCAAGACCGCCTTCACCTCCAACACCCATGACCAGCTCAGCGCCACCAGCGTGCCCATGCTGGAGCCCGCCCATGTCGTGGGCCTACCCAAGGGCCAGTGCTACGCGCTGATCGAGGGCGGCAACCTGTGGAAAGTGCGGATGCCGCTGCCGGCGGTGGATCCGGATGAAGCGATGCCCAAGGACCTGCAGGAGCTCGCGGAGAAGATGCGCAAGGCCTACCAGGTGGGCCAGGCCACCGGCAGTGAGTGGTGGGAGGCTCCAGGCCAGCGCCGTGTCGCAGACGACCTGCCCTTGGACCTGCAGGACGACTTCCGGCAGATGGCCCAAGGCGCCGCTGACGAAGGAGATGCTGCATGACCGCCAGCTTTGATCATGACCACCCCAGAGGATGCCGCTAATGGCCGACGTCGCCCAGCGTGCCCAGCAGCAACAGGTCAAGGAGCAGACCTTCGTCGGGTCGGTGCTCAGCTTCCCCTTCCACTTCATCGGCGTGATGTTCCTGTCCCTCGGCGGCGCCATCCTGGTGGACTGGCTCTGCCTCTACTTTCTCTGGCCAGAGGCTGGCTGGCACCATGCCAAGGGCATGCTCGATCACGAACTGGCCTGGCTGTCGCAGGGGTTTCTATCCAGCGTTGTCGTCCAGGAGCCCGGGCACACCGCGACCTGGTTGGTGGGGCTGCTCTATGACTGGCTGTTCGTGAAGACGGGTTTGGTCCACTGGCTGACCGGGATGCAGCAGCTGGCCGCCGCCGGCCCACGTGGCGAACTGGATCTGCGCTACATGGCCGCGCAAGGGATCACCAAGGTGCAGACCTACGGCCTGTCTGCTCTCTTCACCGTGTTGGTGTTCTGCGTGCGCCTAGTGATCCTGATCCTGGCGGTACCGCTCTTCGCCATGGCCGCCCTAGTCGGCTTCATCGACGGCCTGGTGCGGCGAGACATTCGCAAGTTCAGCGCGGGCCGCGAGTCGAGCTACTTCTACCACAAGGCCCGGAGCACCATGTTGCCACTGGCCCTGCTGCCCTGGTCGCTCTACCTCGCCTTGCCGTTCAGCGTGAGCCCGCTCCTGGTGCTGCTGCCGTGTGCAGCTCTGCTGGCCTTGTCAGTGAACCTCACGACCGCCTCGTTCAAGAAATACCTGTAGCCACCGGCCTGCTCCGTGGCCGCAACCTGGCCACAAAGAGCGCCTTCATGCCCATCAATATGCAGGGGTGGTATTGAATCCCTGTCCCAGCCGATCTGGAGTTACCCCATGCAGTGGACCTCTGAGCAAGCCCCCGCCATCGCGTCAAACGCGCGCAAGCTGCTGATCCAGGCCTTCGCCGGCACCGGCAAGACCACCACCCTGGTGGGCTACGCCAGCGCCCATGCTGAGGTGAAGATGCTCTACCTCTGCTACAACAAGTCGGTGGAGATGGCGGCGAAGAATCGCTTTCCGCGCAACGTCACTTGCAAGACCGCTCACGGCCTCGCCTATGCCGTCTATGGCACCCAGTACCAGCACAAGCAGGCCGGCAACCTGCGCATCACCGAGGTCGCCCGGGTGCTGGATACCCAGGACTGGGAGCTGGCCAGGGACGTGGTCAACACCCTCAACACCTTCATGGCCAGTGCCGACATGGCCCTGGACGGTCGCCACTTCGCCCGCTACGACGGTCGCGGCCTGACGCCGCTGCAGGAGCGGCGGATCACCCAGGTGGTGGGCATGGCCATCAGCGTCTGGAAGCGCATGATCGACCTGCAGGACGCCGGCGTGCAGATCACCCACGACGGCTACCTCAAGCTATACCAGATGAGCCGCCCGGACCTATCCAACCGCTTCGGCGCCATCCTGCTCGATGAGGGCCAGGACGTGAACCCGGTGATCGCCGACCTGGTGCAGCGGCAGCGCACCATCCAGGTCATGGTCGGCGATCGCCACCAGCAGCTCTACCGTTTCCGTGGAGCCCAGGACGCCCTGAGCGCGGCGTGGATGGCCGATGCCGAGAAGCACTACCTGACCCAGTCATTCCGCTTCGGCCCGGCCGTTGCTCACGTGGCCAACGTCATCCTGTCGTTCAAGGGCGAGACGGTGAAGCTGCAGGGGCTTGGCCAACGCACCCTGGTGAAACGTGCCCTGCCTGAGGACCTTGCCCATCGGACCTGGCTCCATCGCACCGTCAGCGGCGTGATCGAGAACGCTCTGCGCCTGGAGAAACAGGGTGGCCACCGCATGTTCTGGATCGGCGGGATCGACAGCTACTCGCTGCGCGAGCTCGAGGACCTGTTCCAGTTCAGCCGAGGTCGCAATGACCTGGTGCAGCAGAAGAAGCTCTTGCGCGACTACCGTGACTTCGAGCAGTACCAGGAAATCGCCAAGGCTACCCAGGATCCAGAGATGCAGCGCTCGGTGCGAATCATCGAGGCCTACTTCGACCTGCCCAAGCGCATCGAGCAGCTGCGTCGCTGCGCGGTGGCCAGCGAGCTGGATGCCACGGTCACCTTGACGACGGCGCACAAGGCCAAGGGTCTGGAGTGGGACTTCGTGGGGCTGTACGACGATTTCAGCGCGGATCCGCTCGCACCAGAGATCGACCGGGCCAGCCGCGACGATGAGCTGAACCTGCTGTACGTCTCGGTGACCCGGGCCATTCAGATCCTTGCGGTGAACTCGCTAGTGATCGACATCATGCAGCGGTACAAGGATCTGCATGGAAGTATTGCAAGACTCTAACTGTCCTTTTTTGGCGGCTGGACCTTCGGCATAGGACGAGTGTTTTGCACTGGTGGTAGCCCTCGATCATTGGTTTGAGGCGACCGCGAGGGCGTGTTACGAGGCGGCTGTTGATTCTTGTCGCTCATCTGGACTCTCCGGATAGTGAGTACTGAAGTACAGGTGCATCTGTGACTCAGCTTTTTTCATAACGCCAGCGTTTTCCGGTAAAACCATACCTTTGAAAGCTGCTGCCATGATCGTTGATTTCTTCTTCCGAATCGCAAAGCGCGCGTCGTTGATCTCTCGCTCCGTCAATGTGCCTTGAGCTACATCGAACCATCCTCTCTCTGCCTCATCCGCAAGAATTGAGAGCTCAACAGCGGCGGTACTCAACGGCTGTATTCGTGCCTTGAACGGAAGATACCTGTAGACCACTGAAATGACTTGGCTAAGAGCGATAAAAAGGCCCCACGCGAAGGCATACTCTTTCCAGATGATCCAGCCAGCGATGCTTCCAGAAGATGCTACAGCCAGGACTATGCTGATACAGCGCTCCATGCTCTCGGACTTTATCTGATAGAGCTCAAGGTAGAGAACGTGTGCTCTGAGGTTCTGTAGCTCCACCCAATACTGCGCTTGATACATATCTTGCTTCCGATGCCAGAGACTCAACCGATCAGTGTTTCAGCTGGCTCTGATGAATTCGCGCAGCCACAGCGCCAGCGATCCGACGCCGCGGCTTTTGCTTGTGTTTGAGATAGTCTGATCGACATTGATCAAACAGGTCGGCTGCCGCCCTGAGGAGCTGCTTACCCTGCGGCGCCGTGATCCGATCAAAGTCGAGCATGGCCTGTATGTAGCCTTCGAGCTGCCCGTACAGCTTGGCCAAATGCCCCAGGCCCATGATGGCCATGGCATGAGTCAGGTCTCGCCAGCGTTGTTTGGCTTCTTCGGGGAGAAACGCAATGTCGGTCATACGACCTCCCGTGATTTTTCTGATGACAGCATAGCCAAGCGGTTTGTTCGACGCCCTGATCGTAACCTCTTGAGACCCAGATACGGTTTCACCTGGTGGGGTTGCAGTGGGCCACAGGACGATGGCCATCCCATCGAACTGGAGCCGTCCATGTCCCTGTCCGCTCCGAATACCATGCAGGTCTGCCATCCCTCGCCAACCGCATCTAGAAGCATGTCGGACTCTTGCTCAAGCATAGGGAGTAGACGTCGCCCACCACCGCGATCCCAGGACCGGCAGGGAGCACACGCGACCAAAGCAAGCCGCGACGGCTACGGCACCTGTACGCCACCAAGGTGATGGCGAAGCGCGCGGTGGAACGGGAATGGAGAAGGCCGCGGGAAAACCGACTGTCGACCTGACGCTAGACCGCCAGCTTATACATATGTATTTTCGCATATACGAATTTTCACATATTCAGGACTCTCGCTATGTCCCCTACTGGCTTCTTCAAGTGTCTGGCCGACGATACGCGCGGGCGCATCATGCTCATGCTCTGCGCCGAGGCAGAACTGTGTGTGTGCGAGCTCATCCACGCGCTTGATGACAGCCAGCCGAAAGTCTCACGCCATCTCGCGCAGCTGCGCACCTGCGGATTGCTTGAGGATCGGCGCCAAGGACAGTGGATCTACTACCGGCTGCATCCCCAACTACCTGCCTGGGCCCGAAAGATTCTGGAGGTGACGCTCAGGGCCAACCTGCCGTGGGTACAGCCCCAGATGGATCGCCTCGCCTCAATGGACAGCAGGCCTTCTAGGCAGGCTGCTTGCTGCCCGCCTGGCGCGGTGGAGACCGCGTCATGCTGATTGCTGCATCGATCTTCGTTATGACCTTGGTACTGGTGATCTGGCAACCAAAAGGTCTTGGAGTGGGCTGGAGCGCAGCGGGCGGTGCGGTATTGGCGCTACTGACGGGCACCGTCAGCCTGGCCGACGTCCCTGTGGTTTGGAACATCGTCTGGAATGCAACGGCAACCTTCATCGCCGTGATCATCATCAGTCTGGTGCTGGATGAAGCGGGCTTTTTCGAGTGGACCGCGCTCCATGTTGCCCGCTGGGGGCGCGGCAGATCAGGCAGGCTGTTCGCCTACATGATCCTGCTGGGCGCGATCGTGTCCGCCCTTTTCGCCAACGACGGCGCTGCGCTCATCCTGACCCCTATCGTGATCGCCATGCTGGTAGCGCTACGCTTCAGTCCGGCCTCGACACTTGCCTTCGTCATGGCTGCCGGCTTCATCGCCGATACGGCCAGCCTCCCACTGGTGGTGTCCAACCTGGTCAACATCGTCTCCGTTGACTTCTTCCAGATCGGCTTCGGCGAATACGCCTCGGTCATGTGGCCGGTCAATATCGTCAGCGTCGCCGCGACGCTGTTGATGCTGTGGCTGTTCTACCGCAAGGACATCCCAGCGTCTTACGACCCTAAAGCGCTCGAACGCCCGCAGAATGCCATTCGCGATCGCGCTACCTTCCGAGCGGGATGGTGGATCCTGGGTGTCCTCCTGGTCGGGCTATTTGCCCTAGAGCCGCTCGGGATTCCGATCAGCGCAGTAGCAGCGATCTGTGCAGCTGTGCTGCTCGTCATCGCCGGCAAGGGATCGGTCATCTCCACCCGCCAGGTGCTCGCCAACGCCCCATGGCAGGTCGTGCTCTTCTCGCTGGGCATGTACCTGGTGATCTACGGCCTGCGCAATGCGGGGCTCACCGACGCCCTTTCCTTCCTGCTCAACACCTTCGCCAGTCATGGCCTGTGGTCAGCCACCTTGGGCACTGGCCTCACCGCTGCGCTGCTCTCCTCGATCATGAACAACATGCCCAGCGTCTTGATCGGCGCTCTATCCATCCAGGGCAGTGAGGCCAGCGGGGTCATCCAGCAGGCCATGATCTACGCCAACGTCATCGGGTGCGATCTGGGTCCGAAGATCACGCCGATCGGCAGTCTAGCAACCCTGCTCTGGCTCCACGTCCTGGCCCAGAAAGGCATCCGGATCACCTGGGGCTACTACTTCCGAGTGGGCTGTGTGCTCACCTTTCCCATCCTGATCGCCACCCTCGCCGCCCTGGCCGTGCGCCTCAGCATTCATCCGTAGGAGAAGCCATGAAAGTCCTCTTTATGTGCACGGCCAATAGCTGCCGCAGCGTTCTGTCTGAAGGTCTCTTCAACCACCTCGCACCCGCAGGCTTCTCTGCCGTGAGCTCAGGGAGCTTCCCCAGCGGACGATTGAACCCTACCGCGGTCCAGACGCTGGAGGGCCTGGGCATCGACACCTCCAGCCTCTACAGCAAAGGGTCCGAGACCTTTCAAAGCAACCCGCCAGACATCGTCATCACGGTCTGTGACAAGGCAGGAGGCGAGCCCTGCCCAGTCTTCTTTGGCCCTTCGATAAAAAGCCACTGGGGCTTGGCGGATCCTTCTGACGTTGTCGGCAGCGCTGACCAGGTCCAGGCCGCGTTCGATGCAACGGTGGCTCAGATCCGTAGAAGACTGGACGCCTTTTTCCGCCTCGACCTGAACGCTCTGAGCCCAGCGCAACTGAAGCAGGCGCTCGATCAGATCGGAGAGATCCAATGAGCGACACTCTCGAAACCAACCCGAACCTGGACGAATCGCTGTTCGACGTCCCAACCGTCGATAAGCTCTCCGAGCCGGTACAGCTTCAGCACAAGCCGCGCATCCTTCTGCTGTACGGATCGAACCGCGAGCGCTCCTTCAGCCGGCTGCTGGTTGAGGAAGCAGCCCGAATCCTGCAGCTCATGGGGGCTGAGACGGCGGTCTTCAATCCGTCCAGCCTGCCTCTGCCTGACGACGCGCCGGTAGAGCATCCCAAAGTTAAGGAGCTACGCGACCTGGTGCTCTGGTCCGAAGGGCACGTGTGGTGCTCCCCCGAACGCCATGGCTCGATGTCAGCGGTATTCAAGGCGCAGATCGACTGGATTCCACTCACGCTGGGCGCGGTACGTCCTACCCAAGGCAAGACGCTCGCTGTCATGCAGGTCAGTGGCGGATCCCAGTCGTTCAACACCGTGAACCAGCTGCGGGTCCTCGGTCGGTGGATGCGTATGGTGACCATCCCCAACCAGTCATCGGTCCCCAAAGCTTTTTTGGAGTTCGACGAAGCGGGACGCATGAAACCCTCGGCCTACTACGACCGGGTGGTGGATGTCATGGAGGAGCTAATGAAATTCACGCTTCTCACCAGAGGCCGGGACGCCTACCTGGTTGACCGCTACTCCGAGCGCAAAGAGAGCGCGGAAGCACTCTCTGCGCGGGTCAATCAGCGGTCGATCTGATCGATGCACTCTTGCGGGGCTTACGTCGTGCTCTCCAGTGCTTCAGGCGTATCCGCATGAGTGCTACTGCCGCAAGGTATTGGCTGACACGACCGGTATGGGGAGTATGGCGCAGCTTCCTTTTTCAGGCTCTTACTTCCTACTGTCACGGGCGTGGCGGGTGAAGGGGTAGAGCCTTAGCAGCGGGGGCAGAGGGTTGGTTTGAACATTATGTGAGGTTGGCATTTTTCTCCCTGTGGCGATGCTCTGATCCCAGACCTTACTGCGCTGGATAGTCAGCAATAACCTCTTGTTGTCCGCTCTTACTCAGCCCAATAATCTGATACGCGCTTCTACGACCCCCGTATTCCATACCCGGCGATCCCATAGGCATGCCTGGCGCGGCTACGCCTGCCAGGTCTTCTCGTTTCGCCAAGTCATTAATTTGCTCCACCGGAACATGGCCTTCTACAAATCTTCCGTTTACCACTCCGGTATGGCACGACATCAATTTTTCAGGCACTCCCAGCTTGGCCTTTAGCGGACTCATGTTGACTTCCAAATGGTCGTTCACCGTAAAGCCGTGATCTCGAAGATAGGCAATCCATTTGGAGCAGCATCCGCAGTTGGGGTCTCGATACACATCAATCAGCTCACCAGCATCAGCTTGCACTAACGAGGCAGTGGCCAGGGTAGCGAGAACGGCTAGACGCTGCATAGCTGAGGTAAGGCCTTTAAGTTTCATGCTTTTAAGTTACCTGATTAGTTATTACATGGGCGGATCGGCCCGTAGTGATCTCCTGCTCGCTAGCTCGTCCTGTTGCATTGCAGCAGGAACATGAACTGGCTACTGGTAGAGACCTCTGTGCAGCTGACCAAAGACTGCGGCCTAGATCGTTGCACTGAGCACCGCTGCTATGCCACTTGGTGGTCCGGGCATGCATTGGCAACAGCCCAAGATTCGACACAATCCGTCTCTTCTACTTTGGCTGATTGCCACAGGCGCTACCAGAACAGCATCCCCCGGATGGTTGGGCGCGTTGTGCAGGCTTAACGGCCGCCACCTGCGGCGCGCTATCGCAGCACGGTGTGACAACGCTAATAACGCGTGCGGATACAGGAGTTGCAATTGGCACCGTCCGCTCGGAATCCGCCTGCCAGGCTTTCAAGGCCTCACGAATAACCTGCCAAGCCGAGTGCAGGAAAAGCGCAGCGATAGCCAAGCCGACCAAGACGTCCGGCCAGAGGCTGCCACTCACAGCCACAAGTACGGCGGCCACTACCACGCTTGCATTGGCCACCAGGTCATTCCGTGAGCAAATCCAGGTCGACCTCATGTTCAGATCGTCCGCTCTATGGCTGTACAGCAGATAGAAGCAGTAGGTGTTGGCTAGGAGTGCGGCTAGGCCAACGATGCCCATCCAGTCGGCCAGCGGCGCCTCCTGCAGAATCAGCTTACGCACTGCGTCTGCGATCACCACCAAGCCGAACAGCAACATGAAGCCACCTTTCACCAGCGCCGCGCCAGCCCGGGCTCGTTCGCTACGGTTCAGGACGAACAGCGTCAGGGCATAGACCGAGGCGTCCCCAAACATATCCAGCGAGTCCCCCAGCAGCGCGGTCGAGCCCGCCAACCAACCGGCCGTGAACTCAATCAGGAACATGACGGCGTTGATCGCTAGCACAATGTAGAGGACGCGGCTCTGACGACTCCGTAGCTGAGCGAGTTCGCTGGCTTTGTTTTCACAGCAACTGTCCATGGCACCCTCTCTGCAACACTTAGGATTTGCCTTAGGCTGAGGGTTATAGTCGCTATAAGGTCAACACCATGAACGTCAGCACCTACACCATCGGTCAGTTAGCCAAGGCCACGGACACCAAGACCGTCACCATCCGCTACTACGAAAAGGAAGGCTTACTGCCTAGCTCAACGCGTTCAGTGTCAGGCTATCGGCTGTATGGCCCAGTTGAGCGGGATCGGCTGCAATTCATCAGGCGCGCCCGAGCGCTGGGCTTTAGCCTGGGCGAAGTGCGCGAGCTACTCGGCCTGGCAGATCGCCAACAATCACCCTGTGATGCCGTGGATAGCTTGGTTGCGGAACACTTGCGGCAGGTACGGTTGAGGCTGGCCGATTTGCAGGCATTGGAGGGAGAATTGCAGCGCCTGTTAGCGTGCTGCCACGGCGGGACGATCTCGGAGTGCAGGATCATCGAAGCGCTTGTCAGCAGTGCCAAATCGCAAAAGGCGGGAACCTCTTGCTAGAAGTCAGTCGAGATCGACCCCACTTCGCAAGAACTTGCATTGTCAGGTCTTGACCGGGAGCGTTATCAACCACCGTTCATGTGTACATCATTCCAAGCAGTTTTGCTCATAGAGGCTGCAAGACGTGGCCATAAGCGATGCTACGACCGCTCATGGCCACAGGCTGTCAGTTTGTCGCCTGAACGCTGCCTGTTTTGTCTGACTGGCGACCTTCTTTCGCCAACGTCTCATGCATCTCCCGGTGCTGCTTGAGAGCCGCTTGGCTCTCTCGGAAGTCTTCGTTGTGCGATATGGAGCGCTCGCTGCCATCGGCGGCGTAGCTGATGTTTGCAACGACGAGTACGGCGGTAGCCAGGGCAGCTTTCACGAAAGTCATGATGTTTCTCCTTCTAGAGTGGAGTGTGGGTATGAACGCCACTCTAGAGGAGCGCGGCTAACGCCAAGATGAGCCGCGCATTACAATCCCGTCATCCTTCGGCTGCGGTTTCGCGCCGGCGCAGGACGCTGTGGTAGAGCGCGGGCAGGACCAGCAGCGTCAGGGCAGTTGAGGACAGGATGCCGCCGATTACCACCGTCGCTAGCGGGCGTTGCACCTCTGCGCCAGTGCCTGTTGCCAGGGCCATTGGAATGAACCCCAACGAGGCCACCAGCGCGGTCATCAGCACCGGGCGCAGGCGGACCAGGGCCCCCTCGCGCACGGCGATGTCCAGCGGCTTACCCTCCTCCAGCAGGCCACGGATGAAGGAGACCATCACCAGGCCATTGAGTACCGCGACGCCCGACAACGCGATGAAACCCACACCGGCCGAGATCGACAAGGGAATGTCCCGCAACCACAACGCCAGCACTCCGCCCGTCAAGGCGAAGGGAATGCCGGTAAAGACGACGAGGCCGTCGCGCAGATTGCCGAACATCATGAACAGCAGCACGAACACCAACAGCAAGGCCACCGGCACCACGAGTTGCAGGCGGGCGGCGGCGGCCTGCAACTGCTCGAATTGGCCACCCCAGCTGGTCCAGTAGCCTGCGGGAATCCGTACCTGCTCCGTGATGGCGGCAGTGGCATCCGCCACGAAGCTACCCAGGTCCTGATCGCGCACATTGGCACTGACGATCACCAGGCGCTTGCCGTCTTCACGGCTGATCTGATTCGGCCCCAGTACCGTTTCCAGGCGCGCCACATCGGCCAGGGGGATGAACTCGACGCGGCCTTCCACCGCTGGCAATGGAATGGGCAGGCGCGCCAATACCGCCGGATCGCTGCGCAGGGTCTCAGGGAGACGGATCATCAGATCGAAGCGACGATCACCCTCGAAGAGCGTGCCGGCCTTGCGTCCGCCGAGCGCCGTTGCGACCACATCCTGGATGTCACCGACATTGAGGCCGTAACGCGCGGCTCGCTCACGATCGATCTGCACGCTCAGCAGCGGCAGCCCACCGGTCTGCTCCACCTTCACCTCGGCAGCGCCGGTGACCTTCTGCAACACCCTGGCAATGTCCGCAGCGGTCTTGTTCAGCACCACCATGTCATCGCCGAAGACCTTGACCGCCACATCGCTGCGCACCCCGGAAATCAGCTCGTTGAACCTCAGCTGGATCGGTTGCGACAGCTCGTAGTTGCTACCGGGGACGCGCGCAGCCGCCGCCTCCAGCTCGGCCATCAGCTGCTCGCGCGACTTGCCTGGATCGGGCCATTGCGCCTGCGGCCTGAGCATCACATAGCTATCGGAGATATTCGGCGGCATCGGATCCGCGGCGATCTCGGCAGTGCCGGTACGCGCGAATACCCGCTCCACCTCGGGTATCTGATCCAGGATGGAGCGCTCCAGGCGCTGCTGCATGTCCACCGACTGCCCCAGGCCGGTACCCGGCACCCTGAGCGCCTGCAGCGCGAAATCACCTTCGCTCAAGCTGGGCACGAATTCACTGCCCAGGCGCAAGACCAGCAGCACCGTCAGCACCACGCTCAGGCCAGCGCCGGCGAAGACCAGTGGCCGCCGACGCATGGCTGCATCCAGCGCGACGGCATAGCCGCGCCGCGCCGCGCTCATCAGCCGATTGTCCTTTTCCTGCACGCGACCCGTGACGAACAGCGCCACGGCCGCCGGGACGAAGGTGATGGACAGCAGCATGGCGCCCAGCAGGGCGATCACCACGGTGAAGGCCATGGGATGGAACATCTTGCCTTCCACACCCGTCAGGGCGAACACCGGTAGATAGACCACCATGATGATCAGTTGCCCGAAGATGAGCGGTCTCCGCGCCTCACGGGCGGCGGCGAACACTTCCTGGAAGCGCTCCCGGCGATCGAGCACCCGACCGTGCCGCGCCTGGGCATGGGCCAGCCGGCGGATGGCATTCTCCACGATCACCACGGCGCCATCGACGATGATGCCGAAGTCCAGCGCACCCAGGCTCATCAGGTTGGCGCTGACCCGATTCGCCGCCATGCCGCTGAAGGTGAAGAGCATCGACAGCGGAATCACCAGCGCGGTGATCAGCGCTGCGCGCAGATTGCCGAGGAAGACGAAGAGCACGGCGATGACCAGCAGCGCACCCTCCACGAGATTCTTGCGTACCGTGGCGATCGCCTTGTCCACCAGCGTGGTGCGATCGTACACGGCGACCGCCTGCACGCCTTCCGGCAGGTTGCGATTGAGCTGCGCCAGGCGCTCGGCCACTGCCAGGGCCACCTCGCGGCTGTTCTCGCCCACCCGCATGAAGACGGTGCCGAGTACCGCTTCCTCGCCATTCTCGGTAGCCGCCCCGGACCGCAACTCCTGCCCAACCCCGACCGTGGCCACATCCCGGACCCGTACCGGGGTACCGTCCACGGTAGCGAGCACGATGGTGGCGATATCCTCGACGGAACCGAGCTGCCCCGGTACCCGGATCACCAGCTGCTCCCCGGCGCGCTCGATGAAACCGGCGCCGACATTGGCGTTGTTCCGCTCGAGCGCCACCGCCAGTTGTTCCAGGGTGATGCGATAGCCGGCCAGGCGCTTGGGATCGGGCGCGATCTGATACTCCTTGGCATAGCCGCCAATGGTGTTGACTTCCGCCACCCCGGGTACGGTGCGCAACTGGGGTTTGACGATCCAGTCCTGGATCTCGCGCAGATCGGTGAGGGTATAGGCTTCGCCGTCAGCCCGGCGCGCCTGGGGCGCCGCCTTCACCGTCCAGAGGAAGATTTCCCCAAGCCCCGTGGACAGCGGCCCCAGGTTGACCTCCACACCCTCTGGCAGGGCTTCGCGCGCCCCCTGGAGGCGCTCGCTCACCTGCTGGCGAGCGAAGAACAGATCCGTCCCATCGGCGAAAATGACGCTGATCTGGGCAAAGCCCGAACGCGACAACGACCGCGTCCGCTCCAGCCCAGGTAGACCGGCCATGGCCGTTTCCAGCGGATAGGTGACCCGCTGTTCGGCCTCCAGCGGCGAAGCGCCCGGTACTTCCGCGTTGATCTGTACCTGGACGTTGGTGATGTCCGGCACCGCATCGATGGGCAGGTGGCGATAGCTGTAGATCCCCAGGGCAGCGATGCCGAGCGTGGCGAGCAGCACCAGCCAGCGCTGCTCGATGGCGAAGCGAAGAATACGTTCGAACATGATGCGCCCTTAGTGGGAGTGCTCGGCCGAGCCCTTGCCCAGTTCCGACTTGAGAATGAAGCTGCCGCGGTCAGCCACTACCTGGCCGGCGCTCAAGCCCTGACGAATCTCGGTGCGCTCACCGTCCCGCACCCCGGTGACCACGGGTGTCGCCTGGAATCCGTCCGCTGTCCGGACGAACACCACGGGGCGATCCTCCACGACATGCACGGCGCCACTGGGTACGCCCAGTACCTTGGCCCCTCGCTCGTCATCGAGCCGCACGGTGACGAACAGACCCGGGCGCCAGGCGCCTGCCGGATTGGCCAGGGTGACGCGAGCGGTCGCCGCCCGGGTCTGCTCGCCCAGCAGATTGCCGACATGCGCCACGGTGCCCTCGATGCGGCTGTCCAGCTCTCCTGCGACTACCTCCACCGTTCGGCCAACGGTCACTCGATCGAGGTCGCGTGCGGGAACGGCGAATGTGGCCCAGACGCGGGACAGGTCGGTGAGCGTGAAGAGATTGCTGGCTTCGTCCACCCGCTCACCCAGGACCAGGTGCTTCTCCACCACCACGCCGTCGAAGGGCGCGCGCAGCTCGTAGCGACTGCCGCCCAGAGCGGAAGCCGCTCCACCCAGGGCCTGGGCTTTCTGGCGGGCGTTGCGGACGGCGATCTCGGCTTCCTGCAGGGTCTGCCGCGCCTGCAGCAGATCCTGCTCGGCACTGATCCGCTCCTGCCAGAGGCTCTGCTCGCGGGCATAGAGGGTGCGCGCCAGCTGCAAACGCTGCTGGGCGGTCGCCAATTCACTGCGCACCTCGGACAGCTGCTCGCTGGCAATGACCGCCAGCACCTGCCCCTTGCGCACCCGATCCCCGAGATTGGCCTTCACCTCCTCGACGATGCCGGGGGTTCGCGACACGACATGCGCGGTGCGATCCTCATCGAAGCGAATCTCTCCCGGTAGGCTCAAGGAGGCGCCAATGCTTACGGGCATGACCTCAAGAGTCTCGATGCCGGCCGCACGAATCTGCTCTGCGCTCAACTCGATCTCGCCTTCGGCATGCGTCTCTTCGCCTTCGCCATGGCCGTCCTCGTCTGCTGCCTGGCCGTCTTGCTCTGCGATCGGATCCGGGCGCGGCTGGGCCGCTCCCGCCTTGGCAGCTGCCGCCTTCGCCGGGGGTGCGGCGGATTCGGGATGGTCGTGACCGGCACCCGCCTGCAGCGTACCGAACGGCAGCCCACTGCCAATTACCGCGATCAGCAGCGGCCGCAGCAGTCTCGGCCTCAATGAAATCATGGTCATGCAAGAACTCCGCACCCGGTTTAGTCCCGGGATTTGTAGCGTCATGGGGAAGTGAAGAGCGGGCCGTGAAGGCGTTCAAGGCGGGTCCATGCCTCAATCTGCGCCCGCTGGGAGACCAGGTACTGCCCCCTGGCCGAAATCAGGGCGCGCTGGGCTTCAAGCACGTCTAGCTGGGCAAAACGGCCCAGCGAGAATCCACGCGTAAGGTCGTCGACGGTGCGTTGGCCAGCCGGCAATATTCGGTTGCGCAGGTCATCAACGTCTGCTGATGCGCTGCGCCAGTCACGCAGCGCTTGAAGGGTCTCGGCCTGAACTTGCAGCTCGGTCGCTCGCTGTAGATCGCGGGCCTGGTCGGCGCGACTGGAGGCCGCGAGCAGGTTGCCCTGGTTACGATCGAAGAGCGGTAGCGGGAGCGAGAAGCCCACCAGATTGACCCGCTCCCCCTCGAGCTCGTCGTATTGGCTGCCCAGGCTCACCCGCACGTCCGGATAGCGCTGGCTGCGCTGCAGATCGACGTCGGCATCCCCGGCGGCTACCTGCCGCCGCGCCTTGAGCATTGCCGGTGTCTGGCGGATCGCCTTCAGCAGCAGGGCTTCGCCGGGAGGTGCGGGCAGACGATCCAGGTCACCGACCGGCTCACCGAGCTCGGTCACGGAGATACCCAGTTGGCGGGCAAGACTCACCCGCGCGTTGTCACGCTGCTGCAGTGCGCGTCTCAGCTCCAGCCGCTGGGTGACTTGCTCTACTTCAGCGCGGGTGCCTGATACCGGCGAGATCTTGCCGGCACGTATCTGCGCTGCTGAGCTGTCTAGGCTACGCAGGGCCAACGCCTGCGACTGCTCGGCGAGACGTACTCCCTCTTCGGCGAGTAACAGTTCGTAAAAGCTTTGGATAATGTCCGCCCGTAGCGCATAACTTCGCGCCGTGAGTTCGGCGTCGACGACAGCGGCGTTAGCCTCCGCCAACGCAACCCGCGCGGCGCGCTTGCCTCCCAGTTCGAAGGGCTGGGTAAGGGTTACGCTGCGGGTCTGACTTGAAGAGCGGGTATCTTCTACCTCGAAGGCCAGCTCTGGATTTGGTATGAGACCGGCCTGCTGGCGTGCCCCCACCGCTGCGGCGGTCTCTTGGCGGGCGGCCAAGTAGTCGGGACTGTCGCGAAGGGCTTGAGCGAGCGCCTGCTCCAAGGTGAGCGGTGCAGCCTGGATGGGGCCACCAACCAGTAGGAGGCCTAGCCCGAAAAGCAGGCCCGTCAGGCGAGCGGACATGAAGTGTCGACAGGGAGGGTGTAACGGCACGACGGCGGCTCCTGTGCGGAAGGCGCGACGCCCGAAGGGATCGTCGCTCGATAGCGGAAGCCGACTCTAGGGAGCCCTACCTATCGCTCCGGTGACGCCAACATTACAAAGTTGCAAGGAAGTTGCTGTCGTGCAGGTATACCGGCACGCTTGCTCGCTTGACCCTCTAGCGACTACAGGCTTCAGCCTGCGCCGCATTCTCTACACGACCGACAAAAAACGATGCGCTTACTGATAGTGGAAGACGAAGCTCGGGCCGCGGACTACCTGCAGCAGGGTCTCACGGAGAATGGCTATGTGGTCGATCGCGCCGCGAACGGGATCGATGGTTTGCATCTCGCCCTGCAGCAGGACTACGACCTGATCTTGCTGGACATCAATCTGCCGACAATGGATGGCCTGGAGGTCCTGGAACTACTCCGGCGACGCAAGCAAACCCGGGTGATGCTGCTAACGGGCCAAAGCCGAACCAGCGAACGCGTCCGAGGACTGGACGCTGGTGCTGACGACTACTTGACTAAACCGTTCGAATTTCCAGAGTTGCTTGCCCGTATTCGCGCACTGCTACGGCGCGGGGATACGCGGCAGGTCAGCGATACGCTACAACTGGCCGATCTTGAGCTGCATCCATTTCGCCATCGTGCCTTCCGCGGTGACCAGCGGATTGACCTGACCAGTAAGGAATTCGCTCTGCTTCAGCTGCTCATGCAGCGCCAAGGCGAGGTGCTCTCGCGCACCGAAATCATCTCAAGAGTCTGGGACATGAATTTCGACTGCGACACCAACGTGGTCGAAGTCGCTGTCCGACGCCTGCGGATGAAGGTCGATGAGCCTTTTGGTGAGCCGCTTATCCATACCGTACGGGGTGTTGGCTACGTGATGGAGCGGCGGTCATGAGACCCATGAGCCTGGCCTTGCGCCTGGGACTGATTGTTACAGGCGTGGGCTTGCTTTTGGCAACCGTTTTGGTGGTTCTGGTGTACGGCGTTTTGGCCCGCGAGTTGGATAAGCGCGCAGTTGACCAGCTGCAATCTAAATTGGGACAAATCCAGCACAGCTTGGAAGAGCGCCCCACGGATCCTGGAGCACCTTGGCAGCACATGCTGGCTGACGCGCTGCTCGGTCACGACGAGCTGTCTGTGACGGTGCTGTCTTCCGACGATGGCACTCCCCTGTATGGTCTCGGCTCACACGCCTATGCTGAGGAGCTGCGACAAGGAAATTGGCCGAATGGCCAGACAATGGCCTGGCATGCCGACGACGGTCACGATTTGCTAACCGTTCGGGCGGACCTGACGATCCCAGGCTTGCCCGCGCAGCGGCTGCTGCTAAGCCAGGACCGTAGCAGCGATAATTTTCTTCTCGATGCTTTCTTGCGCGCGGCTCTGATAAGCCTACCAATATTACTGGTGCTAATCGGCGCCGCAGCTTGGTGGACAGGCTACCAGGGCCTGGCACCATTACGGCGCTTTCGCCGGACCACACGCGCCATTACCACTCGGCGGCTGTCACTGCGGCTTGACGACACCGATCTGCCTGCGGAAGTGGCTGATCTGGCAGCCGCGCTGAACACTATGCTGGAGCGGCTCAATGCCGGCGTGCAGCAGCTTGATCGCTTCGCAGACGACGTCGCGCATGAGTTACGTGCCCCTCTAGGTACGTTGGTAGGTCGTACACAGATGGTATTGAGCCGAAAGCGAGATGAGGCGACATACCGGCAGGCGTTGGAGGAATCGTTGGATGAGCTGGACCGCTTGGGCCGGATCGTCGAGGACATGCTGCTACTGGCTCGACTGGATAGCCAGGAGCCCCTGCGCTCACCGACTCGAGTGAACGTTGATCAGGAAGCGCTCAAAGTCTGTAGCCTGTTCGAAGCCTATGCCGAAGCGCACGAAATCGAGCTGGTGGTCAAAGGTCACCTTGCAGTTGAAGGTGACAAGCTGATGATTCAACGTGCGCTTTCAAATTTGCTATCGAATGCGATTCGTCACGCGCATCCTAAAACACTGGTGTATATAGAGCTGGTAGCTCAAGAACACGACGCTGGTGGCCACGTAGCTGTGATCAACCAAGGCAAGACGATTGATCCGCAGGACCTTCCCAGACTCTTCGAGCGCTTTTACCGATCGGGTAACCGGCAAACAGGCGGCAATGGACTAGGGTTGGCAATCGTCCGCGCAATCATGGCTTATCATCAAGGGCGAGCTCATGCGGAATGCCCGGAAGGAGAGACACGCTTTATACTGACGTTTCCCCCACTTGCTTGATCCGCTCGCGTCCTCAAGAGCTAAGGCAGTGTTCGCTAGCTCTCGTGGACGATATCGGTCATGTGAAGGTATTGCCTATAGTAGAGATAACTTCTTAGGCTCAAAGAAGTCCTACCGACCTTACCGCAAGTCATATAAGTAACGCCTCTTTAAACCCTATTTTCGTTTCGTCTTATGTCAAACATGGCACGGGGCATTGGACTAGTTCTTAGGCATAGGTGATGTGGGAATCAAAGGAGGAGGGATGTTCAGGGATTGTATATATTGCTAGGCCGTTATTAGGAGTGTTTACTGGTAGCTACGCGGTCAGGCCTATCCATAATCGACTTTGTGAACGACAACGTAAATGTCGTACGACTATTCTCTGAGGTACATAAGATCATGCCTCCATGCGCGTGCATTAGGGACCGTGCGATCGCCAGTCCCAGACCTGCGTTTCCGTCACCTTCTCGACGCGCAGGATCTACCCGATAGAACCGGTCAAAAATCTTCGCCAAATGCTCCGGTGGAATCTCGGGGCCAGGGTTTTCGACCCGAAGTTCGACACGGCGGCCATGGTCTTGGATGTTGACTTCAATCGTCTCCCCGGGCGGGGTATAGCGCAGGGCGTTAGATAGCAAGTTCGACACGACACGGTCGATCATCACGCTATCCGCGAAGATCAAAGCGCTTCCCGATGCCTTGAGCTGGACTCCCTTGTCCTCAGCCAGAAGCTCGTAATACCCAAACAGCTTGCTGATGACCTTACCCAGGTCTAGCTCTACCGGCTCGGGCACGATGAGCCCGTTGTCGGACTTGGCCAGGAACAGCATGCCGTCGATGATTCCAGACAGACGATTGAGCTCTTCCAGGTTAGAGGTCAGGTTCTCCTCGTACACATCCGCATCCCGTTTCTTGGCCAGAATCACCTCGGTATGGGTCCGCAGATTGCTAATCGGGGTGCGAAGCTCGTGTGCGATGTCGGCGGAGAAATTTGATAGACGCATAAACGATTCGTCCAGGCGACCGAGCATGGAATTGAAGGCGGTGATGAGCTCGCGCAATTCATCGGGTACCGGCTCCAGAGGAATACGTTCCTTCAAGGAGCCTGCGGACATCGAGGCGGCTGTCTGGGTTACCTTTGCTACCGGACGCAGCCCATTCTTGGCGACCAGCCAACCAAGTGCGGCACTCAACACGGTGCTGGCTATTAAAACGCTCCAGAACCAGCGCTCTAGCATGGCAAAGAAGTGCATATGGGTAGTGACGTCCAAAACCAGCCACGCGGCCAGCGGAGCGCTGGTTTCTGAAAATGCGACTGGCGCCTTTAAAGCCCTGAACATGTGTCCGTCGCTTTCCCACTCCCACACGGCATCGTGCTCGGTAGCCTGAGCAAGGGAAGGCACTGATGCCTGGGGAGGCTCCGCAAAAAATAGGCTTCCGTCCGCTTTGAGAAATACCGCGCTGAGATCAGGATGTGCTCCCAGCAGCGTATGCCAGCGAGTTTTGATCTGTTCCGAGTTCGCGCCGGGCTCCTGGGCGATCTGAATGATCGCTTCCATCTTTTCTTCCAGCGCCTGGGCGTCCAGAGCACGAAAGTGGTGGCGGCTCAGCTCGTTGAAAGCGATGCCCACGATGATGAGGACAGCAACAACCGCGACCACAAACATGAGGCTCAGGCGGAAGGTGAGTGAACCCTGCTTCATCCTTCGCCCTGCACGTCTAGCCTGTAACCCATTCCACGGCAGGTATGGAGCAGCTTAGTCTCAAAGCCATCGTCGATCTTGGCCCGCAACCGCCGGATCGCTACCTCGATGACATTGGTGTCGCTATCGAAGTGCATGTCCCAGACCTGGGCGGCAATTAGGGATTTGGAAAGAACCTCGCCGCGCCGGCGCATTAGCAATTCCAGCAAGGCGAACTCCTTGGTTGTAAGGTCGATTCGCGTACCACCACGCGTGACGCGGCGTGTGAGCAGATCGACCTGCAGGTCTCCGATCTGCAGGTTCGTTTGAACCGGCAAGCTGCTGATTCTACGGCGTAGCAGCGTTCGAACTCGTGCGAGAAGCTCTGAAAATGCAAACGGCTTGACCAGGTAGTCGTCAGCGCCGAGCTCCAACCCTTTGACTCGGTCATCTACTCCATCCCGTGCCGTCAGAAACAGTACCGGTACTGAGAGACCCGCAGCACGCAGGTGCCTGACGACCTCCCAACCATCGAGGCCTGGCATCATCACGTCGAGAATTAACAGGTCATAGGCTTCGGTCTGCACCTGATCGAGGGCATCCGCTCCGGTCACCACGCGATCTACCGTGAAGCCTGCCTCTCGGAGACCCTGCTGTAGATAGATGCCGGTCTTGGGCTCGTCTTCGGCTACCAGCAGTTTCATGCTCCATCCTCGGCTACGCGATCTTTTCGGGGCAGCACTAAGGGATCAGGCGGCTTCACATTCCCGCTTCCATCTCAGGGGATAGCGTACCGAGCCAAGCAATCAGTCCTAGCACTAAAACGGCGGAGCCTAGCTCCAGGGCCATGCTGTGCCGAATACACCGTGCCGCACGAGTGTAATCGCCTTGGTGGACTGCTCGCTCCAATGCCGGGCTCAAGAGAAAGCGATTGGCCGAGGCAAGCCCGATCATTACGGCGAAAAGCCCCAGCTTAGCCAGCAGCAGCACACCATAGGTGCTTTGTGCCAGGCCCCTAATTTGGGGTCCGACGATGAGAAGATAGTTCATCACACCCGTGAAGATGATCAGCACTACGATCACGGCACCGGCCCGTTCAAAGCCTGCAAGCGTGCGCGATAGGATCTGGACTGACGCCCGTGTTTCCACTTTGCTAGGCCGTAACAGCAGGGCAAAAGCTACCAGCGCGCCGAACCAGCTACTAGAAGCCCAAAGGTGAAGAATGTCTGCACTGAAGTGCCAGAAGCGGCGGGCCCCCTCGTCCATAGCGCCGTGCCCGGCCCATGCCAGTGTGGCCAGCGCCACGCCTGCCAGCAGCGAAACTGCGAGTAGGCTTGCCATTGGCCAACGAGGGTTGAAACCGATGGCCGTAGCAGCGGCAGCGAGCGCGGCCATACGAATGAGCCAGGCGGTGCCAAGCTCTGTCTCGGTGACCATCATCTCAACGTGCGGCATGGCCTCACCCCATTCCGCTGCTCCACTCATAGCCTTGGCCATTTGCACGATGGATACGGTCGAGAGCAAGAGGCCCACCACCGCGGTTGTAGCCAGCAACGGCAGGAAGGGCAACACCATACCCGAGCGGCGTTCAAGGCCACGCAAACTATAGAGACCAAAGAGCGCCAGCCCGAACAGCATCATCAAATCGGCATACAGCGCGAAGCGAAGTCCGATGCTGAACGGATCTTCCATGTTATTTGACCTTGAACGTCACACTGCCGGTAATGGGGTGAGTATCTGATGACACTGCCCGCCAATCGGCCTTATAGGTGCCCGCCGTCAAAGGCGACGCAGGTGTGATGACCATTGTCTTGGGATCACTGCCACCCGAAACAGCTGCTTTGACCGCCATTGGCGGATGCTCCATACCCGGCATCGCCGTCATGACCAGCTTTGCACCGGAAAACTGGGTTACCAGATTTTCCGAAAAGTGCAGCTCGATCTTTGCCGGAACTGCGCCTTCACTGCCTTCGGCAGGCGTCGAAGACACCAGTTTGGGATGGGCGAGAGCTAGGGCGCTGAACAGCATTCCAGCGCCGAAGAGCGTTACGAAAGATGCACGATTGAGCATACGAACTCCTACAGCCCAAAGGCTGTTCGTTGGGAACGGGGTTTATTGTTTGCTTAGAACCACATACGCACACCTAGGACTAGGCGGGCCTCACTACGGTCCTCCCCCTCTTCCCGGGCAAAATCGGCGGTGTTGTCGTAGGAGCGGCTCCAGCTGACGCCAACGTAAGGGGCGAACTCACGATATATTTCATACCGCAAGCGCACCCCAATTTCCGTTTCGGACAAACCAGAACCGATTCCGCGTTTGGGGTCGTTCTGTCCGTAAAAATTTGCTTCGGCGGTGGGCTGCAAGATCAGGCGATTGGTGAGCAAAATGTCGTAATCGCCTTCCAGCCTCAAAGCAGTTTGGCCGCCCTCTCCAAGGAAGGCGGTCGCTTCGGCCTCGAAGTTGTACAAGGCCAGGCCCTGGAGACCAAACGCGGCCCAGGTCTGCGGCGGGCCTGGTTTGAAGTCCTGCCGTACGCCACCAACCACATCCCACCAAGGGCCGATCGAGTGGCCCCACAATGCTTGTAGCTCGGCGGATTCGGTTTTTCCGTTGGTGCGCTCGCCCTCGGAGCGAATCCAGAGCCGGTCAATATCACCCCCGACCCAACCGTTGACGTCCCAATTCAGCACACTGCCGTTATCAGCGTCCTGCCACTCAAGCTGATCGAACAGCAGGAAGTAGTTGAGCGCATCGTCATGGACGGTATGGCCTTTGCCACTTTGATAGACGGCCGCCCGGCTCGCATCCGTGATGGGCGGAATAGGTGTGCGGCTTTGAGTGGGGGCTGCCGGCTTGCTGGGAGCCATGGTGGTCATTCCAGAATCCATGCCCTGCATCTTGGAATGATCCATCCCCTGCATCTGGCTGTGGTCCATGCCTTGCATCTTGGAGTGATCCATCCCCTGCATCTGACTGCTGTTCATGCACTGCATCTGGGAATGATCCGTACCCTGCATCTTGCACTTGTCCGTGCACTGCATTTTCGAGTGATCCATACCCGGCATTTTGCCGCTGTCCATGCATTGCATTTTGGAGTGGTCCATGCCACGCATTTTGCATTTGTCCATGCACTGCATCCGGCTATGGTCAGTACCAGCCCTGGTGGTATCTGCAGCAAAGGCAACGATGGGTGCCATGGTGAAGCTGGTGATAGCAAACAGCGAATAAACGTGGAATCGACTCAAGGCGATCACTGGCTTCACTCCTCTACCCGGACTTCGCGGAACATACCCATCTCCATGTGGTACAGCAGATGGCAGTGGTAGGCCCATCGCCCCAGGGCATCGGCGGTGACGCGATAGCTGCGCTTGGACCCAGGTGGCATGTCGATGGTGTGCTTGCGTACCAGGAAGTTACCTTCCTCGTCCTCTAGGTCACTCCACATTCCGTGCAGGTGAATCGGGTGCGTCATCATCGTGTCGTTTACCAGCACAATCCTCACCCGCTCGCCGTATTTGAGAACCAGAGGGTGAGCTTCGGAGAACTTGATGCCGTCGAACGACCAGGCAAACTTCTCCATGTGTCCTGTCAAGTGGAGCTCGATGGTGCGGCTCGGCTCGCGGCCGTCAGGGTCTTCGAAAGTGCTTCTGAGATCGGCGTAGGTGAGTACCTTGCGCCCGTTGTTACGCAGGCCCAGACCGGGGTCATTCAGTTTGGCAGTAGGGGACATCGCCTGCATGTCGACCAGCGGGTTGTTCTTCTCACTCGCGGGATGACTTTGCATGGTCATTCCGGCCATTCCAGACATGGAACCGGGGTCCATCCCCGCCATCGTGCCGTGATCCATGCCCCGCATAGAGGGCATCTGGCTGTGGTCCATGGCTGGCATGGGGTCGCCCCCCATACTGCTCATGGTCTGCATGCCGTCATCGGCTCCTGACTTCATGCCCTCCATGCTGCCGTGGTCCATACCGCCATGGTCCATACCGCCCATGCCCATATCGTCCATCGTGACCAACGGGCGAGGATCAAGCGGAGGAATCGGAGCCACCAAGCCATCCCGTACGGCAAGGGTGCCCCGCGCATAGCCGGTACGATCCATTGACTGGGCAAAGACCGTGTAAGCATCGCCGGTAGGCTCGACAATGACATCGTAGGTTTCGGCCACGGCAATGCGCAGCTCGTCGACCTCAACCGGATTAACGTAAAGGCCATCCGACGCTACCACGGTCATTTTCAGGCCCGGGATACGAATGTCGAAGTACGTCATGGCAGAGCCGTTGATGAATCGAAGGCGTAGCTTCTCGCCAGGACGGAACAGGCCGGTCCAATTCATGTTCGGAGCTTGGCCATTGAGCAAGTAGGTGTAGGTTGCGCCACTGACATCAGCAAGGTCCGTGGGATTCATTTTCATCTCAGCCCACATCTTGCGATCCGCAAGGGTCGCGGCCCAGCCCTTATCAGCCACATCGTTGACGAAGTCGCCAACGGTGCGTTTGTGAAAATTGTAGTAGTCGGACTGCTTCTTAAGCGTGCGCATCAGTGAGGCCGGATCTTCATCCGTCCAGTCCGTCAGCATCACCACATGCTCACGGTCGTATTTGAAAGGTTCGGGCTCTTTGGCCTCGATGATCAAGGGACCATAGACCCCTACCTGCTCTTGGAAGCCTGAGTGGCTGTGATACCAGTAGGTCCCGTTCTGCTGGAGCTTGAATCGATAGACGTACATGCCGCCCGGCTCGATGCCCGCGAAGCTCAATCCTGGCACCCCATCCATGTTTGGCGGCAGGATGATGCCGTGCCAGTGAATTGAGGTAGCCGCATCAAGCCTGTTGCGCACGCGAAGTGTCACTGTATCGCCTTCCCTCCAACGCAGCAGGGGGCCTGGCAATCCGCCGTTGATCACCATCGCTGTACGGCGCTTGCCGGTAATGTTCACTGGCATTTCGCCAATCGACAGATCGAACTCTGTACCAGTCAACGTAGTGAGCGTTGGAGAACCGGCTGCAGCCCAGCTAGGCGAACGCCAAAGCCCCAGTCCGCCCAGCATGCCGGCAGCCGTGAGGCCTTTGACGAAGGTACGTCGAGAGGTTCTTGATTCCATACGGGCAGGTCCTGGTAGCGGGGACGGCAGCGGCGCCGTGCACAGGAGTTAGAAGATTAGGCGGGAAGATGTCACAGCGCTTTATGGGGTGCGATTACATTTCTGTAAGCATCGGGGAAGCTGTTTCGCTATACGCCGCGTAAGTAACTTCATTCCATCGGTTTGAACACCCTAGTTACAGCAGCTCCCGCCGATCCAGCGTCAAGCGGCGCACTTCCATAGCGCATACTGGTCTTGCCCACCACCAGCATCACCTCACTGGCCTAGATCAAGATAACGGGGGCTAGGATCGCTCGACGCCCTGATCGCAACCTCATGAGACCCGAATACGGTTTCGCCTGGTGCGGCGACCGTGGACTACAGGACGATGGCCACCCCATCGAACTGGAGACGTCCATGTCCCCTGCCCGCTTCGAATACCACACTGAATTCTCCCCCCTTTCCTACCGCGTCCAGGAGCGCGGCTGGTTGATGTTCAAGCACGAACAGCAGACCGGCACCCCTGACGTCGCTGCTTTCCTAGCCGATCCAGAACGGCAGGCTCGCCTGCAGGCCCTGGGCGCGGACGGCTGGGAATTGGTCAGCGTGCAGCCGGTGCTGGAAGGCCGCGCCCAGATCGGTCAGCAGACCGCCCACGGCAACCAGGGGTGGGGCGTAGGCTACGCGGTGGCCACCGGCTTTCTGCTGTTTTTCAAGCGCCTCATCACCCCTTCGCAGAGTCAGTAACCAAGCGGGTTTGCAACCTATTTGGGTGCAGTAATGGTTTCCCGCTGACCTCCCTGGTGGCCCTCGGCATCCTGTGCGGCATTAACCCGCTGCCCAGGGCCCCGCTGTGAAACTGTCCCCTCCTCCACGCAAACTCTTCGCCCGCTTCGGTCTCGTCAGTGGCCTGGTCTTCACGTTTGGACTCACGACGGGCGCCGCTCGCGCCGCCGGCACCGCCAGCGAGCAAGCCAACGTCGACGTGATGATCCGCCAGCTCAACGCCGTTGAGGCGGTCGCCCGCCGCAGCGCTGAGCTGCCCAGCGATGGCAGTTCGCGCTACCACCTGGACTACAACCGACTCGCCGCCGACATCGCCCGGATACGCCAGGGCCTACAGGACTACCTGGCCCCAAGCCGTGCCCAGCCACGCGATGCGGCCGAGCTCTCCGGCCAGTACCAGCGTGAAGACGCCCAGCCATGAGCATGACCGCCGCGCAGACCGCTGCCTTTCAAGCGGCCAGCGGCCTTACGCCGGCAGCCAGCAACACCTTCTGGCTTTCGGTGGCAATGGCCATCACCACGATCTGGTTCGCGTGGCTCTCCATCAGCCTCTACAAGGGCTGGGCGAACCAGAACCTCAAAGCCGCCGCGGCCAAGGGCGCCCTCATTCGTGGGCTGCTCCTCTACTGCGTGCTGTCCTGGCTCATTTTACATTAACCCCTCGAGGAGAAATCCATGCTGTCCCTCAAACGTCTGTTCACCCTCGGCGCCCGCGCCAAAACTCAGCTGGCCTTGGCCAGCGCTGGGCTAGTGCCAGCAATTAGCCAAGCTGCCCTTCCCCAAGCCCAAGCCCCCTCGCGAGGCGAAGGGTCTACCTGGCTGGAGACACTGAAAAACTACGGATTCGACCTCATCTCGCTGTTTGCGCTGGCCTTGTGCGCCCTATGCCTGATCGTCGTCGCGGCTCACGGCATTACCGTCTACCACGAGATCCACCTGGGCAAGAAAACGTGGAAGGACCTGGGTGTGACGGTAACAATCGGTGTCGTCCTCATCGGCCTGGTGATCTTCATCGTCACCAAAGCCACCGGCATCATGTAAGGCAGGACGGCGCCGATGGACATCACCCAAGACCTGCATGAGGACGGCACCCTTCGCTTCTTGCCGAATCGCCTCAACACCCAACCCGTCGTCGTTGGCGGCCTGACCACGGACGAGATGTTCGCCACGGTCGGCATCTGTGCTGCATTTGGATTCGCAGTAGGCATCCCGTTTGCTTTCTTCGTTACACCGGCCATGCCTATTTTCGCCGCGCTGGCATGTGGCGCCCTCGGCCTGGTCTCCGCAGGGCGGATCCTGCGTCGCTGGAAGCGCGGCCGCCCGGAGACCTGGCTCTGGCGCCAAGTCGAGTGGCGCCTTGCGCACTGGGGACTGGCGGGTCGCCGTCTGGTCATCCGTAGCGGTGCCTGGACCTGCAAGCGGATGGTGGGGCTATGAGCCGCGCGTGGAAGCTGTCGGATTCGCAGCGCGCCCATATCACCACCCTACGCCTTGCCCTGGGCCTGGTCAGCGGCATCGCGATCTGGAATGGCTACGGCTGGTACAGCGCGCCTAAGGACCTGACTGTGCACGTGCCACCGGACCTGCGATCTGGAAGCACGCGTCCCTGGTGGGAGATCCCTCCCGAGTCGGTCTATTCCTACGCCTTCTACATCTTCCAGCAGATGAATAGCTGGCCAGCTGATGGCGAGAAGAACTACAGCGACAACATCGCACGCCTGACCCCTTTCATCACCCCTTCGTGCAAGGCCTATCTGGAGGGGGACGAAGCACTCAAACGCAACAGCGGCGAGCTGCGCAAACGCGTGCGCAACGTCGCGGAGATCCCCGGATCAGGCTACGGCGACGACCCCACCCGCCGCGTCCAGGTGCTCGGCAATAGCGAGTGGACGGTCATGCTGGATGTCGTTGCGAACGAGTACCTGGGCGGTGAGAAGGTCAAGACGGCGCTCACGCGCTACCCGCTCCATGTCGTCAGGTCCGACGTCGATCCCGAGAAGAACCCCTGGGGCATGAAGTGGGACTGCTACAGCGGTCAGCCACAGCGGATCGAGGCCGGCGTCGAAGTCAAAGCTCGAGGTACACCATGAGATCCCGCCACTCCCTCGCCCTGGTGCTGGGCGGCCTGCTGCTCAGCAGCCTTGCCCAGGCCATCGAGATCCGCAAGTGGGAACGTGTCCCCTTGGCCATCCCGCTCGTGGTTGGTCAGGAGCGAATCCTATTCGTTGATGCCAACGTGCGTGTCGGCGTGCCTCCCGCCATCGCTGACAAGCTCAGGGTGCAGAGCACCGGCGGCGCGATCTATCTACGGGCCAAAGACCCTATCGAGCCAAGTCGGCTGCAGCTGCAGAATGCAGCCACCGGCGAGATCATGCTGGTCGATATTGCCGCAACGCCGACGCAGGAAGGCCAGGCTGCGCTTGAGCCCATCAAAATCGTACCAGGCGACACCACGCCTACTCGCTACGGTCATGCCGCTGCAGTGGCTCCGAATTCGACGGCCAAGGCCAGCCGCCAGGCCGAAGAAGATGATGACGAGCCAGCCGCGCCCAAGCGCGAAACACCTATCCCCGTCGTGCTCACCCGCTACGCCGCCCAGATGCTCTATGCGCCGCTGCGCACCGTGGAGCCGGTGGAGGGCGTCGCCCAGGTCAAGATCGATAAGCGCCTGGACCTGTCGACGCTGCTGCCTGCCCTGCCGGTTGAGGCAATCCAACTGGGCGCCTGGCGCCTGGACGATCACTGGGTGACCGCGGTGAAGCTGCGCAACCAGACCGGCCAGCGCCTGGCCCTGGATCCGCGTGAGCTCATGGGCGACTTCGCCACCGCGACCTTCCAGCACCCCTACCTCGGCGCCCGGGGCGATGCCAGCGACACCACGGTGCTCTACCTGGTCACCCGGGATCATGGCCTTGGCCAGTCGCTGCTGCCCAGCCTGGGCGCTGCAGATCCTCGCGGCACCGCGGAGGCCCGCCATGCAGCTCAGAAGTAATCCACTCCTCAAGTATGCGCTGCTGGGGGTTCTGGTCCTGGTGGTCTATGTCGGCGTGACCCTACTGGGTAAGAGCAAGCCGCAAACGCCCGAACAGCCACAGTCCGCCCAGCTCACGCCTGAACAGGCCAAGGCGCTGGGGATCGAGGGCGACACGGCCAACGACACCCTGCGAACCATTGTCGTCGAGAGCCGGCAGCTGAAAGAGCAGTTGAACAAGGTCCTGAGGGACAACGAAGAAGCCAAGCGGGAGAACGATGGTCTCAAGGCCCAGCTGAGCAACATCAACACAACGGTCGATAGTCGCGTTCAGGCAGGCATCAACCAGGGCCTGGAGAGCCAGCAGAAGCAGACACAGGGTCTGTTCGATGGTCTGCAGAAGCAGCTCAACACCCTCTCGCAGATGGGCAGTGGCACCAGCTCTAGCGCAGACATGCCTATCGGACTTGGCATCGCTCCCGGAGAAGGCAATCAGTTCAAGAAAGGAGGCTCGGATCTCGTCTGGATCGAGCCGCAGGATGGCACCGCAGTCGATGCCAATGGCAAGCCCCTTGCTGTTGGCAGCAGCCAGGCCGCCAGCGGGTTCGCCTTCCCGACCGCCTTCGGCGCCGCCGGCCAGAAGACCCTGGACGCTGCCTCGAGTGGCGCTCAGCGCGCAGCCGATGGCATGGGGGGTGATGAGCAGTCCCGCAAAAAGGTCCGCAAGGTCTACACCCTGCCGCAGAACTCGACGCTGATGGGTTCGGTGTCCATGACCGCCCTGGTGGGCCGCGTGCCGGTCGATGGCACGGTCAACGACCCCTACCCCTTCAAGGTCCTGATCGGCCCCGACAACCTGACCGCCAACGGCATCGACCTGCCCGACGTCGCCGGCGCCGTCGTGAGCGGGACGGCCTCGGGTGACTGGACGCTGTCTTGCGTGCGCGGCCAGATCCGCAGCATGACCTTCGTCTTCACCGACGGCACCGTGCGTACCCTGCCGGCGCCGCAGGTGAACGCTGGTCAGCGAGACAACGGTCAGAACAACCAGAGCGCCTCCACCAATGGCCAGCCTGCCGCGGTTCAGGGTGGCATGGGCTGGATCAGCGATCCCTACGGCATCCCCTGTATCGCCGGCGACCGCCGCAGCAACGCTGCCCAGTACATCGGCTCCCAGGCCCTCATCACCGCCGCCGGCGCCGGCGCCGCCTCGCTGATCAAGAACGATGGCACGACTTCAAGCTACGTCCAGACCCCGAACGGCACCATCGGCACGAGCGGCATGTCCGGTAACGAGGCCATGGGCAAGATCCTGAACCAGGGCGTCAGCGACATCTCCACCTGGGTGAACAAGCTCTACGGCCAGGCCTTCGCCGCCGTCTACGTGCAGCCCGGGGCGAAGGTGGCCATCCACCTCGACCAGGAGCTGGCCATCGACTACGAACTCAAGGGCCGCAAGGTCGACTATCGGACAGGAGCTCGCCATGCCTCGGCTGCCCTCGATTAATCGCACACGACTTCAGATAGCGGCTGTACTGGCCCTGGCCCTGCTGGCCAGCGGCTGCGCGGTCGACAAGGAGAAGATGCTCCCCCATGGCGACCAGACCATGATGGACGTCTGGAATGCCGGCACCACCGGCTCGACCGGTAGCAGCCAGGGTCGCCAACTGGTCGATGCCCGGGCGGAGCTGCGCCGTCCGGTGGACACGAGCCAGGCTCGGCCGCTGGCTGACAACGCCGGCTATTCGCGCACCGCGCAGAACGAGATCTACAGCCAGTTCAAGCGCCTGCCCAATCCGGACCTGGTCATGTACGTCTTCCCGCACCTAGCCGGCTCCGACCCGGCGCCCATCCCCGGCTACACCACCGTTTTCCCGCTCTACCAGCGTGTGCAGTACGCCATGCCCGGTGAGCGGGTGGAGAACTACTGATGGGCATTTTCGAACGCCTGCGTGGCAAGAAGACCCCCAAGACTTCGACTGCTGAGCCAGCACTGGTGGAAAGCCAGCAAGCGCTTGATGAGCCAGCTGATAACACTGAGCCAGTCATTCATCCTGAATCCATCCGGGCCACCCGTGCCCTCGAGGTCGACGAGGAAGCCGCCTACCAACGCTACCTTGATCGCCTGAGAGCGCACGGTATCCCTGAGCCAGGTGCTTGGATGACGGGCAAGGAGAAGCCCGCGACGGTCGCTGACATCGCCGGCATGCACCAGGTCAATCCCAGCTTCACCAACCTGTTGCCCTGGGTCGAATACCTGCCCGAGCATCAGGCGATGCTGCTGGAAGACGGCAAGTCGCTGGCTGCCTTCTTCGACCTGGTGCCGATCGGCACCGAGGGCCGCGAAGCCAATTGGCTTCGCCAGGCCCGCGACGCCTTGGAGAACGCCCTGCAGGACGCCTTCGATGAGCTGGAGCAAAGTCCCTGGGTCATCCAGTTCTATGCCCGCGACGAGATCCAGTTCGACGGCTATCTCACGGGGCTGGCCAACTACATCCAGCCGCGCGCCCGCGGCTCCGAATTCACCAAGCTCTATCAGAGCCTGATGAAGCACCACCTGCACGCCATCGCCAAGCCGGGCGGCCTCTTCACCGACACGGCCGTGTCCCAGCTCCCCTGGCGCGGCCAGCATCGGCGCGTCCGGATGGTCGTTTCCCGCCGCAGCGTCGGCGACGGCCTGGTCAGAGGGCAGGCACCTGCCGCGTACCTCGCGAATATCTGCAGTCGGCTGACCGGCGCCCTGCGCAACGCCGGCGTGACGGCTCATCGCATGGACGAGCGCGCCATTCGCCACTGGCTCCTGCAGTGGTTCAATCCGTGCCCGGATCACCTGGGCACCTCGGCCAAGGATCAACAGCGATTCTTCGAGGTGGTCAACAGCGCCTTCGACCAGGACGAGTTGCTGGCCGAAGGCACCCTTCCCTTCCTGGCCAGCGGGACCGATTTCTCCCAGTGCCTGATGTACCGCGAGCCTCGCTCGGATGCGCAGAAGGGCCTGTGGTTCTTCGATGGCCAACCTCATCGTGTGGTGATGCTGGATCGGCTGCGCACCGCGCCGAGGACCGGTCACATGACCGGCGAGCGCAACTTTGGTGATGCCCTGCACGCCCTGTTCGACGAGATGCCCGAAGACACCGTGCTGGCCATCACGCTGGTGGCCACGCCCCAGGATACGCTCGAAGCCCACCTCAACAACCTGCACAAGAAGGCCGTCGGCGACAACCAGGCCTCCGCCCTCACCCGGGAGGCCATCAAGGACGCCCGTCAGCTGATCGGGCGCAAGCACAAGCTCTACCAGGGCAGCTTGGCCTTCTATGTCCGGGGTAAGAACGAGCAGGAGCTGGAGCAGCGCTGCAACGACCTCACCAACACCCTGACCAGCGCCGGCATCGAGCCGGTGCGGCCCGAGGATGAGGTGGCTGCACTGAACAGCTACCTGCGCTGGCTGCCCGGCAACTTCGATCCCAACCAGCCGCGGGCGCTTGAGTGGTACACCCAGCTTATGCTGGTTCAGCATGTCGCCAACCTGGCGCCCATCTGGGGCCGCTCGACCGGAACGGGACATCCGGGCATCACTCAATTCAACCGCGGTGGCAGTCCGCTGACCTTCGATCCGCTCAGCAAGCTGGATCGCCAGATGAATGCGCATGGCTTCGTCTTCGGTCCTACCGGTGCCGGCAAATCGGCGACGCTCAACAACCTCTTGATCCAGTGGCTGGCCATCTACCGGCCGCGCATCTTCGTGGCCGAAGCCGGTAACAGCTTCGGTCTGCTGGCGGACTTTGCCCAGCGTCTCGGCCTGACCGTCCATAAGGTCCGCCTGGTTCCCGGCGCTGGCGTTAGCCTGGCACCTTTCGCCGACGCCATCCGCCTGGCTGAGGATCCGGCTCACGTGGCCGTGCTCGATGCCGAGGACCTCGACGCCTCAGACGAAGCCAGCAGCCCGAAGCCCGACCTGGAGGACGATCAACGCGACGTGCTCGGCGAGATGGAGATCGTGGCTCGCCTGATGATCACCGGCGGCGAAGAAAAAGAAGACGCACGCATGACACGCGCCGACCGCGCTGCCATCCGGCACGCCATCATCAATGCCGCCAAGGCCTGTTCCAAGGCAGAGAAGACAGTGCTCACCCAGGACGTGCGCGACGCACTGAGCGAAGCTTCACGTGACGAACGCCTGCCAGCGCCACGACGGGAGCGCCTACAAGAGATGGCCGAAGCCATGGAGATGTTCTGCATGGGCGCCGATGGTGAGATGTTCAATCGGCCCGGCACGCCCTGGCCGGAAGCCGACCTGACGGTCGTGGACTTTGCCACCTACGCCCGTGAGGGCTATCAGGCACAGCTCGGCATCGCCTACATCTCACTGCTGAACTCGATCAACAACATCGCTGAGCGCGACCAGTACAAGGGCCGGCCGCTGATCAAGCTGACCGACGAAGGCCACATCATCACCAAGCACCCGCTGCTGCTGCCCTATGCGATGAAGATCACCAAGATGTGGCGGAAGCTCGGCGCCTGGTTTTGGCTGGCGACCCAGAACATTGATGACATCCCGATTTCCGGAGCGCCGATGCTCAACATGATCGAGTGGTGGATCTGCCTGAACATGCCGCCGGATGAAGTCGAGAAGATCTCCAAATTCCGCAATCTGAGTACCGCCCAGAAGGAGCTGATGCTGTCGGCACGCAAGCAGAGCGGCGCCTATACCGAAGGCGTGGTGCTCTCCAAGTCGATGGAGACACTCTTCCGCGCGGTGCCGCCCAGTCTCTATCTGGCGCTGGCCATGACGGAGCCTGAGGAGAAGGCGGAGAGGGCCCAACTGATGGAAGAGCTCGGCACCGATGAGCTGGGCGCCGCGCTGGCCGTCGCCGCCCGTTTGGACCGGTTACGGGGGATCGAACCCTACCCCTTCAAGCTGCCACCGGCTCGCGGAGCCCGGCGATGAGAGTGATGGACCAATTCACCCAGGACCTCATCGACAGCCTGACCGGCTTGCTTCGGCAACCGCACCTGCCGGAGACGCTCAACGCCCTGCAGATCTGCGCACCGGTCTTGATCAGCAACCTGCAGGCAGTGAAGTCACGCGCGGTGGATCGCCGGGAGATCGAGGCCCAGCTCGACACGGCGCTCAAGGACTGGCTGGCCAAGCATCCGCAGCCGGATGACGCACAACAGGCGCTGCTGGAGTTGCTGCATCGCGACGTGCTGGGCCGGCAGCCGGATAAACCTTCTGCCAAAGAGGCTTCGGCATGAAGAGGGGAGCTCTCTCCCGGCAACCAGCGGCAATGGCACTCATACTGCTGGCCGCGTTGCTCTATGTCCTGTGGCACCTCTTTGGATGGTTCGCAGCAGTAAAGCCAAGAGCTACACCTGAGCCACCGACCTTCATCTATGGGGCTGCCAAAGCCCGCTTCACGCTGATCGAGTACGGCGACCTGGAATGCCCTTACTGCAAGGAAGCCTACCGACAGGTCAAACAGCTGATTGATCGGCACGAAGCGCTGAACTGGCAGTGGCATCACCTGCCGCTGCCCATGCACGGCGAAGCAGCGCAGCAGGAAGCACGGCTGGTCACGTGTGCGGGATGGTTGGGCGGCAATCCGGTGTTCTGGCAGGCGGTCGAAGCCGTCTACCAGCACAGCCGCGGCAACGGCGCCGGTTTGGCAGTGCCAATCGATCAGATCGGCCTGCAACCGGCGGTATCGCTGCAGCACCTGCAGGCGTGCATCCAGGACAACACGACCGCGCGCCGGATAGTCGCTGAGCAGACCGCAACCGCAGCGCAGAAGCGGATCGAGGCCACCCCGACCTTCGAGCTCCGGGACAATCGGTCGGGCCGTACGATTCAGCTTCCATCTCTGCTGGACGATGCCGGCATGCTATCGGCCATAGACTGGCTGGCGAGTCAGGGAGGTGCGGATGCGCAGCAGCGCCAATGACATTCCCTATTGGCTCGCCAGTCTTTCCGATCGGACGCTACGGCGGCTCAACAGCCGCCTGACCTACCTATTGCGCATGATCGATGCCGAGATGCAACGCCGCGATACCCAGCCCCACCGTTTTCCAATACCAGGCAACTCCGATGAGCAATCCCGCTGAAACCTCCCTACCCGGTGTGACCGGTGGATTACCGAAGCCCTGGATCGTGTTTGAAGCCGGCAGCGCACTTCCGCCAATCAAGCTGGCGCGGATCGCTTATGGATCCCGCCACCAATGGTTCTTCTGGGTTGGCGCCCACAAGCATCAAGAATCCTACGACAGCGAACGCGAGGCCCTAGAGTCAGCCGAGCGGCTGCTCTTCACCCTCTTTCGGGACATCGCGGATCAACAGGTACTGGCTGCCCTTCGCCGAGAGGATACGTCCCTTGCGATGCGGTATGCCGAACGCCGGGGCTACTGGCAGGGGCGCCAAGAGGAAAAGAAGCTTCATCAGCTCGCCGTAGGCAATGCCTTGGCAGCGCTGCAACACCTCACCTAAAGCAGATGTCGGTTTACGAAATCCTGAAAATACCAAAAACGGAATCAGCCAATGATAGCAATCGACCCAAAGCAGCCGTTGGCGTAGGGCAGCTAGCGGCCAAAGGCTGCCTTTTAACGAACGTCTAAATATCCCGCAGACAGATCATTGCTCCAAAAACAGCCATTCGGCAGTAGCCGTATCCGAGGCAAGCCTGTCCGTAGAAATGAGGTGGAACCCGTTCGAGTCCGAAGCGCTTCTGCATGTCCCAAGTGAAACAAGGGAACAACATGTTGATCAAGGGCCGTCCTAGCTGTGACTCGATTGGGGTGCGAGGCACAGCACTAAGCAGTTAGCTGGCAAACCGCTTCCAGATTCACTCCCTCAGGACCTAGGACATACGCCGCATAGTAACTGGGGTGGTAATGGGGCCTGATGCCGGGCGCTCCGTTATCTTGTCCGCCAGCGGCAATGGCGGCCGCATAGAACGCATCGACCGCGTCACGACTCTCTGCGATCAGAGCTATGTGCGTCCCGTGACTGGGGGGAAGCGCAGCATGCAACCATAAAAACGGTTTTCCTTCAGAGCCGAACCCCAGTCGTCGAGGTGTTGAAGCTTGCGGATCGGCCTTGATGCTCATCAGCAACTCAATCCCAAGCGGCCTGAGCGCGGGTTCGTAGAAGGCTTGAGCATGCGAAATGTCCGAAACCCCGAGGCCTATATGATCGATTGCTGACCCAGCAAAGTTGCTCATCAAGTATCTCCATAAACGCTCATGAATCGGCAGGTTGGTAGAGCGCGTCGTTGACAGCGCGGGCCGCTCCGTGTGGGTATCAAATCTGAGATGCACCACCATCGGCGAACAGCTCAGCTCCATTGACATAGCTCGATGCATCGCTCGCCAGGAAGAGCGCGGCCTGACCGATCTCATATGCCTGGCCGATCCGACCGAGCGTGCTCTTCTCGCTAAGGGCATCGATCACCTCCTGCGCGTTCTCACCCAGAACGTTGCGCAGGGACGGGGTGTCCACGGGGCCAGGGCTGAGCAGATTGATGCGTACACCGGATCCTTTGATATCCAGAATCCAGCTGCGCACCAGCGAACGGAGCGCGGCCTTGGTGGCTCCGTAGACACTCAGGCCGGGGCCGGGGTTGATCGACGCGGTCGAGCCGATAACGACGATGCTGCTCCCCTTACCCATCAACGGCAGCGCGCCTTGCACAGTGAAGGTCGTGCCTTTGACATTGGTCGTGAAGAGCCGATCGAAACCTGCTTCGGTGATTGCACCCAACGGCTCGATTTCACCTGTCCCGGCATTAGCGATCAATACGTCGATACGGCCATGCACCCCGCTGATGTGGCTGAACAGCTGGGTCAGGTCACCAAGGTTCGAAATGTCCGCGCATACGGCAGAGGCGTTCTCGCCGAGGCTCTTAACGGCTTCGTCGAGCTGAGGCTGGCGGCGCCCGGTGATGACTAGCTTAGCGCCCTGGCTGGCGAAGGCTTCAGCGATGGCGAAACCCAGGCCCGAAGAGCCACCAGTGACCAGAACAACCTTGTTTTCAAACAACATGGGAAATACCTGCGTGGGTGAATATATAGTGAACACTACATAGACAGGCACCTGGGCGCAACATATTTAGTGACTGCTATATAATCCTGACTGCCGATCTGTGATTGAAATCTCTTGCAGTGATCGCTACATTAACCAAACCGACAGGAACGAGATCGCCATGAACGAGAAAAACCGGCAGCGCCGCCCTCCCTTCGACCGTGAGCAAGGGATAGCCATCGCACAGGCGCTATTTCATCAGCGCGGCTTCGACGCGGTCAGCCTGACCGACCTGACCGAGGCCATGAACATCAAGCCGCCGAGCTTTTATGCTGCATATGGCAGCAAAGCCGAGCTGTTCGAGCGCGTGATGCATCGCTACGCCAGTGAAAACGCGCTACCTATGGACAGGCTGCTGGGACCGGATCGCCCGCCCGCAGAAGCACTGACCGCACTACTGATTACCGCTGCGAAGCAGTACGGGCGAGACCGGGCTTTGCGTGGCTGTCTGATTACCGAGGGTATGCGCGCGGACGATCCGACTGCCCGCGATATGGCCGAGAAACTGGGTAACGCCGGGAACCAGGCGATACGCCGTTACCTTGATCAGTTCCGCCCGGAAGCCGGTCAGGTTCTGACTGACTACGTGCTTATTACCCTGCGGGGCCTATCGGCGGCGGCATGCAGTGGCATGTCTCGCGAGCGCCTGGCGGAAGTGGCGCAGCTTGCCGGCAAATTGATTTCCCTCGAGTTCGAAGCTTGCGACAGCGCCACGAATGTCTGAGCAACCCGCATAGACGCTACCTACGGAAGTCAGCGATCAGTGATTGTCGTTCCGGCAATGCTCTCGGCAAATTCGCCACCGAAAATGCGAGCTGGCGTTTCAAAACCAGGCTTGCGCTCGCCGCTTAACACCCGGCGCGCAGCTTCAATGGCGGCCAGCGGCGTGTAGGAATATCCGTTTACCGTTTCGATCATGGATATTGCAACGCTGCCATCCGCCGCGGTGACCTCTGCAACCGCGCAAGCCCTATGGGTGTCCCGCTCATGGGCGCTGGGACCATCAGGCAGTTGTGATAAGTCCCCCGTGGGAAAAGCCTCGCCCGAGATATGCACGAACATCGCGATGTTGGGGATGCCTGTCGAATGCCACCCCGTCACCAGATCACCGAAAGACAATGGCTGGCACGTCACCGGCCCGTCGCCAAAATCAAACTGGCGTGACTGCGAATCAGGCGTTACCACGAGTTCACCGTCGACCCTTGCGAGCAACCCTGCGCCGATAACTTCGCTGACGCTCATCGCCGAACCTCGCGACATCGACCCGGGAACCTGCAGCGCAATGTTCAGCGCATGAGGGCCCGCAACCCGCTGGGCCACATGCATAGCCAGGCAGTCCGTGGGGACAACGTCCCAGCCGACGCCAGGCAGAAGCATCACGCCCGCCTCACCAGCTTGAGCACCCAGCCGTTCCGCGAGTCGGTAGACATTGATCTCGGCCGTGATGTCTAGGTAGTCGACACCAGCCTGCATGCACGCCCGCATCAACGCCTCAGCCGTTTGCGCAAAAGGCCCTGCGAAGTTCAACAGGACGTCTATACCATCTAGCGCCTCTGCCGCCTGAGCATCTGCTCCGAACACGCGGTAAGGAACATCCAGTTGCGCGGCAAGATTTTGAAGTCGATCAACCGTACGTCCCCCTATTTCGAAAGTTAGACCCACTGCTTTCGCTCGCTCAGCGGCCATGCGCCCGGTGTAACCCGTCGCACCGTAAATCAATAATGTCTTCATTGTGCGTGCTGCCAGTTCTTGTAGACGAATTCCACACTGTAGCCATCCGGGTCGAGCACGTTCGCGGCGTAATAATTCGGATCGTAATGCAGCCGGGTACCAGGCGCGCCATTGTCAACGGCTCCCCGGCTCATAGCGGCGGCATAGGCAGCCTTGACCTCGGCCTTACTGCTCGCAACAAACCCGACGTGAGCAGCCCGCCCCTCGACCACACCCTCGCGCAGCCAGAAAAACACTCGGCCATTGGCGCCGAAGCCTTTGAGATCCGGATGACCTGGCGGGCCGTTCTTTCCGTCGTAGTCCAGACGTGCGTTGATGCCAAGCGGCGACAGTGCCGCTTCGTAAAAACGAATGGAGCGTTCAATGTCGCTAACCGATAGAAAAACATGATCCAGCACGTCATAGTCCTCGCTTGTTCAGATGTTGTAGCCGCCTGCCACTTCGATGGTCTGGGCATTGATCCAGGCGCCGTCTTCGGACAACAGCATGGTAATGACCTGCGCTACATCTTCAGGCTCACCCACCCTGCCCAGAGCGGTTTGCCCAGCCAGCATCGCCTCGAACTCGTCGTTGAGCCCGCCTCCCAACTCAGTTCGAATCGCTCCAGGTGAAACCGCATTGGCCCGTATGCGCCGATCACCGAACTCCTTGGCCATATAGCGTGTGAGCACCTCCAGCCCACCTTTAAACGCCGCATAAGGCGCCACCCCGGCCGTGGCGACGCGGGTGGTGGCGCTGGTCAGGTTGACGATGCTGGCGTTCTCTTCCAGCAATGGAAGAAGTGCCTTGGTCAGGAAGAACGGACCTTTCAAGTGAACGTTGTACAGGCCGTCGAACTGCGCTTCGCTGACCGTCTGCAACGGGTTGAATAGGCCATACCCCGCATTGTTGACCAAGCCAGTGAGCGTGCTGATGTTCCAGACGTCTCTCAAGGTCATCACGACCGCTTCTCGAAAGGCTTCGAAACTGCCCACGTTGCCAACATCGAGTTTGAGCGCAACGGCTTTACCGCCGGCCTGCTCGATACTCCCTACGACCTCCGCCGCTGCTTGGGGATTGTTGTTGTAAGTCAGGATGACACCCGTGCCACGCTGGGCAAGGTGCCGTGCCGTACTGGCACCGATACCACGGCTGCCGCCGGTGATGACAATCACGCTCATGTGGTGCTCCGCTGTCGATGAAATGAGTCACCACAGTAGCGACGCACCGCTTCGCCGACGCAGCCGTTCCTACTCCAAACTTGCCTGTTTCTGCTTTTTGCTTGTACGGCGCGTCGATCTCCGGTCAACATCCCTTCCATGAAAGATCAACTGAATGAGCTACGCATCTTGGCCGCCAAGGCCGAAAATCGCCGCACCGAAACGGGTATTCCGCGAGTCGCCATGGTTCAGGGCGATATCCCCGAGCACATGCTCGCTGCCGTCTACGACCCGATGATCAACCTGATCCTGCAAGGCAGCAAAACGATGACGGTGGGCGACCGCACCCTTCGGTATGACCCTGCGACGTATTTTGTGATGTCCATCGACCTGCCCGCGGTAGGGGCTGTCCATGCTGCGGGGACAGGCGAGCCCTACCTAGCGGTTAGCCTGACCCTCGACCCGACAGTGCTCGTTACATTGCTGGCTGACCTTCCGAAACCTATGGGGCGGTACGAAAACGACCCCGGCTTTTCGGTTGCTGCCATCACGCCAGAGTTGATGGACGCCTGGGTACGCATGCTTCGACTCATGGGCAACCCAGATGCGATTGCCGCGCTCGCCCCAGCGTACGAGCGCGAGATATTGTTTCGCGTTCTACAAGGCCCGCATGGCTGGATGTTGCGAGAGATCGCCGCACCAGACACTGCCATGGCCCGCGTGAGCCTGGCCATTCAGTGGATTCGGCGAGACTTTGCTGAACCGATCAGAGTAGAAAGCCTGGCGCAAAAAGCGGCCATGAGCGTCTCGGCGTTTCACCGGCATTTCAAAGCCGTCACTACGCTGAGCCCATTGCAGTACCAGAAACGGGTTCGCCTGCTACAGGCCCGAACCCTCATGGTCGCCAGCGCCAAAAGCGTCACGGCCGCCGCGTTCGAGGTGGGCTATGAAAGCGCCACGCAATTCACGCGGGATTATGCACGGGTGTTCGGCCTGCCTCCTGCGCGGGATGCTGCGAGAATCTTGAGCGAAACGAGAGCCGATTTGTGACATTGGCGAGATCCGATACCGATCAGCGTGCTGCGGACAGCGGCGGTCATTGTCGGAATTGCACATCCTCCATGAGCCCGGTTTAACTTATTTGCGAGTGACTGCTATTGGCCGATTCCAGCCCGTCGCCACCGGCTGCAATCGACCCAAAGCAGCCGTTGGCGGAGGGCAGTTAACGGCCAGCAGCGCGAAGAAGCTACACCTGGCCACTGGCAATGGCGACTTCTAAAAGGTCGTCCAACTGACGGGGTGCGCCGTACCTCACAAACCGCCATCAAGACCCAACGCTATGTGTGCCAGCAGACAGACGCCCCATATCCAGACTTCCACACTGAATGAGCATCCCCTCAAGCTGTCGTGCCCGCGGCAATAGCGTGAAAGGCATCTCCGCGTCGTTGTCTACGTTTCGCGCTGAATGCTAAGGAAAACATGGATAGGCAATGGCTTCGAGCAATCCAACGGCTGTGGCATCCCGCACCGCGCACCTTCCAGTATGAGCCGGCGTTACGCGCGGAACTGTTCAGTCTGGAGCAGATGGCGGCCCACGGCGCTCATCTCGCCCGACAACATCAGCTGAGCACCCATAACACCTCGGACGCCCTGCTTCACCGCCTTGCCGAGAATGCCGCCGTACTGGCCAGCAGCGGCCAGGCGATGGCCGTGGCCGCACTGTCCAGTCAACGCGCCACGCCAGCGGCCGCCTGGCTACTCGACAATTTCTATCTGGTCGAGGAGCAGATACGCACCGCCCAGAAACACCTGCCCAAAGGCTACTGCCGTGAGCTGCCCGGTCTGGAAGACGGACCCTCGCGCACCTTTCCGCGGGTGTATGACATTGCGCTGGAGACCATTTCCCATGGCGACGGCCGCGTCGACAGCGAGAATCTGAGTCGTTTCGTCACCGCTTATCAAACGGTGACGCCCCTGACCCTGGGCGAGCTGTGGGCCATTCCCATCATGTTGCGCCTAGCGTTGATCGAAAATCTTCGACGTGTCGCGTCGCAGGTAATGGCCAGCTGGACCGATCGCAACCTCGCCGATAACTGGGCCGACCGTTTCATTTCGACGGCGGAGCACGACGCCAAGAGCGTCGTGCTGCTGGTAGCCGATCTCGCACGCTCTGCGCCGCCGATGACCAGCGCCTTCGTTGCGGAACTCTCGCGACGTTTGCAGGGCCAGAGTACCTCACTGGTTCTGCCGATGACCTGGGTCGAACAGGCCCTGGCGGAGTCCGGCCAAAGTGTCGAACGCCTTATTTATCTCGATGGCCAACTGCAGGCCACGGAGCAGGTGTCGATCAGCAACAGCATCAACAGCTTGCGGCTGCTATCGGCGGTGGACTGGCGCGAGTTCGTCGAACGCCTGAGCGGGGTCGAACAGGTGCTGGCTAAGGACCCGGCCGACATCTACAGCCGCATGGATTTCGCCACTCGCGATCACTACCGCCACACCATCGAGCGCCTGGCGCGCAGTTGCTCGTCTTCCGAGATTGACATCGCGCAGGCGGCCATTGGGCTCTGCGACGCCGCAGCCGAACAGGATCCAGTGCAGAGGCACGTCGGTTTCTACCTGGTGGGCGCGGGGCTGGCCACCCTGGAAATACAGCTGGGTGCCCGGCGCTCCCTGGTGGAGCGCTGCCGCAGGATACTGCGTGGCGCGCCCATGGCGTTCTTCGTTGTGCCCGTTCTGGCGCTCAGCCTGCTGTTGGCCTGGCCTTTCTTCACCGGGTCGAAAGCGGACGGCTGGGGACTCTGGACGATACTGCTGCTTGGCGGGCCGATAATGGTAATGACCAGCCAGCTGGCCATCGCGCTGGTCAACCGCCTGGCGACCCTGACGCTGCGGCCGGACATCCTGCCCCGCCTGGATTTCAGCGCCGGTATTCCCTCCGATGCACGCACACTGGTCGTGGTGCCAACCCTGATCGGCAGCGTTCAGGATGTGGAAGAGCTGATCGATGGCATGGAGGTACGCTTTCTCGCCAACCGTGACGCCAACCTGCATTTCGCCCTGCTCACCGATTTCATGGATGCCCAGAGCGAAGTCCTCGAGAGTGACGCGGGGGTGCTGCACTACGCGAGCCAGGCTATCGAAGCCCTGAACCTGAAGTACCCGGAAACCGGCGCGGCGCGGTTCTTCCTGCTGCATCGCCCACGGCGCTGGAATCCCACCGAACAGCGCTGGATAGGCCATGAGCGCAAGCGCGGCAAGATAGCGGACCTCAATGCACTGCTACGTGGGCATGGCGCTGGATGCTTCTCGCTGGTGGTCGGCAACCTCTCCGCCTTGCCCAGGATCAGCTACGTCATCACGCTGGATACCGACACCCAGCTGCCGCGCGAGGTGGCGCGGCAGCTCCTGGGGGCGATCTGCCACCCGCTCAACCAGCCGCGCTTCGATGGGCGCCAGAAACGCATCACCAGCGGCTACGCGATCCTGCAACCCCGTGTCGGCATCAGCCTGCCAAGCATCGCCCGCTCCTCCTACGCTCAGTTGTTCGGCAGCGACGCGGGCGTGGACCCCTATACCCGTTCCGTCTCCGACGTCTATCAGGACATGTTCGGCAATGGCTCCTTCATCGGCAAAGGGATCTATGCCGTGGACGCCTTCGAACATGCCCTGCAGGACCGCTTTCCCGAAAACCGTATTCTCAGCCACGACCTGATTGAAGGCTGCTATGCCCACTCTGGTCTGATCAGCGATGTACAACTCTATGAAGAGCATCCGGCGCGCTACAGCGCCGATGCCAAACGCCGTCATCGCTGGATCCGCGGTGACTGGCAGTTACTGCCGTGGCTGATGCCCTGGACCCCGAAATCCGATGGTGGTCTGGAGCCGAATCGGCTGACGCACCTGGCCTATTGGAAGATCATCGACAACCTGCGTCGTAGCCTGGAGCCGGCCGCCTTTCTCGGGGTACTGCTATGGGGATGGTTCGCCAGCGCTCATCCACTGGCATGGAGCCTGGGTGTACTGCTGCTGGTGATCACCCACCCCCTGATCAGCGCCTCGCTGGAGCTGCTACACAAAGCCCCGGACATCCAGCTCGGTCAGCACCTGAAGGTGGTCCTTCGCAGTGCGACCCAGCAGTTCACGCGGGCACTGCTAAGCCTGGTGTGGCTACCCTTCGAAGCCTTCAGCAGCCTGGACGCCATCGGTCGCACGCTGTGGCGCCTGACCATCAGTCGCCGCCATCTGCTGCAATGGAATTCGTCCCGCGAAGTGGAGCGCAGCAGCCGCAACGACCTGTCGGGCCTGTATCGGCTGATGTGGATCGCGCCATTGCTGGGGAGTGTCGTCGCCGCGCTGCTGCTGGGTGATCTCTGGGCCTTGGCAAGCGCAACGCCTTTCCTGCTGGCCTGGCTGCTGGCACCGGCCGTCGCCTATCGGTTGAGCCAGCCAAGTGACCCCTCGGTATTCACGCCGTCACCCGCAGACCAGCAATTTTTGCGCGCCCTGACGCGCAAGACCTGGGCCTTCTTCGACGATCATGTGGGCCCTGGCGATAACTGGTTGCCACCGGACAACATTCAGGAGCAACCAACGTCGGTGATCGCACATCGAACCTCACCAACCAACATGGGCATGGCGCTGCTGTCCCACCTGGCCGCCCATGACTTCGCCTACTTGAGCGGCGGTCGCCTGCTCACACGACTGGACAAGGCCCTGACCAGCATGTCGCGGCTGGAGCGTCATCGCCGCCACTTCTACAACTGGTACGACACCCAGACGCTGCAACCGCTGCCACCGCGTTACGTGTCTACGGTGGACAGCGGCAATCTGGCTGGCCTGCTACTGACGCTGCGCTCCGGGCTTTATGAATTGCCGCACGCGCCACTGCTCAGCGCAGATTGGTGCAATGGCCTAGCGGACTGCTTTGGCGTACTGCGAGAGGCAGTACGGGCGAGCGAACTGGATGAGCACCTGCTCGACGGTGCGCTTAGCGAATTGGCGTCCGCCCACACGCTTGAAGGTCTGCACGAGATCAGTACCGTCCTGCAGCGCCTCATCGTTTGGGCCGAGGCTCTGAAACCCGCACTGGAAGCGGCTCCCGAAGCCGACTACTGGCGCCAGGCGCTGTCCGCGCAATGCCAGGATCTCCATGGCGAGGTGGCCAGCCTCACCCTCCCTGGATCCCCCCTGGCATCAGCCAGTTGGCATGAGCTGGCGCAGCTGGAGGTCACGCAGTGGCCCATCGACGAACAGCCTCGGGTACGGGCGGTGATCGCCCAGGCCAAGGAGCGCATCGCCACCGCGCTGCGCCTGGCAGATGTCACTGCCGACCTGGCCGACATGGACTTCACCTTTCTCTACAACCCGCAACGCGAGCTGCTGACCATTGGCTACAACGCGGACGAACAACGCCTGGACGGCGGTTACTACGATCTCCTTGCATCAGAGGCACGTCTGACCAGTTTCCTGACCATCGCGCAGGGCCAACTGCCGCAGGAAAGCTGGTTCACCCTTGGTCGGCTGTTGACGAGTAACGGCGGCAATCCCGTGTTGCTGTCCTGGACCGGTTCGATGTTCGAGTACCTGATGCCGATGCTGGTCATGCCCCACTATGCGGACACCCTGCTCGACCAGACCTGCCGCGCGGCCGTGGCGAGGCAGATCGAATACGGCCAGCAACTGGGCCTGCCATGGGGCGTATCCGAGTCCGGCTATAGCACCCTGGATGCACAACTGAACTACCAATACCGGGCCTTCGGCGTGCCCGGACTCGGTCTCAAGCGCGGACTTGGCGATGACCTGGTGGTGGCACCCTATGCGTCGGTACTGGCGCTGATGGTAGCGCCAGAAGCCGCTTGCAAGAATCTCCAACGCCTGGCCGGCTTGGGCATGGCTGGCCGCTATGGCCTGTATGAAGCCATCGATTTCACCAGCGCCCGCCTCCCTCCCGGTCAGCACGCCGGACTCATCCAGTCGTTCATGGCGCACCACCAGGGCATGAGCCTGCTATCGCTGACCCATGTATTGCGCCAGCGGCCCATGCAGCGTCGCTTCGAAGCCAATCCACAGTTCCAGGCGACGTCCCTGCTGCTGCAGGAGCGGGCGCCGAAAAGTGCCGCGCAGTACCTGCACACCGCCAATGCCTCACTGGAAGGCCAGGTCTCCCGCGCCAGTGAGAACAAGCTGCGGGTCTACACCGACCCCTGCCGCCGGCACCCCGCGGTACAGTTACTTTCCAACGGCCGCTACCATGTGATGATCAGTAATGCCGGCGGCGGCTACAGCCGCCGCGACAATCTGGCCGTCACGCGCTGGCAGGAAGACATCACCTGCGACAACACCGGCACCTTCTGTTACCTCCGCGACGTGGACAGCGGCGACTTCTGGTCTTCGGCGCACCAGCCCACCTTACGCAAGACGGAGGGCTTCGAGGCGATATTCACCGATGCCAGGGCCGAGTTTCGGGTCCGCGAACGTGATTTCGATGTCCATACCGAAATCGTCGTCTCGCCGGAGGACGATATCGAATTACGGCGCCTGCACATCAGCAATCGCAGTGGACGGCGCCGAACCCTGGAGCTTACCAGCTACGCGGAAGTGGTCCTGGCCCCCGCCTTGAGCGACGCCTTGCACCCGGCATTCAGCAAGCTGTTCGTGCAAAGCGAACTGCTCACCCCGCTGCAGGCCATCCTGTGTAGCCGGCGGCCGCGCTCCAGTGATGAAAAGGTGCCGTGGTTGTGTCACCTGCTGGCAGTCCACGATGCGGACATCGCGGCGATCTCCTACGAAACCGATCGAGCCCGCTTCATCGGGCGTGGGCGCAATTTGACGCACCCCGCCGCCATGGATGCCGAGGCACTTTCCGGTACCGCCGGCGCAGTGCTCGACCCCATCGTGGCCATTCGCTGCCGGATCACCTTCGACCCAGGCCAGATCGCCACCATCGACCTGGTGACCGGCGTGAGTGACAACCGTGAGGGTTGCCTCCAGCTGATCAACAAATACCGCGACCGCCGCCTCGCTGACCGCGTCTTCGACCTGAGCTGGACCCACAGCCAGGTGCTGCTGCGCCAGCTCAACACCTCCCACGCCGAGGCGCGGTTGTTCGAGCAGATGGCTGCGTCCATCATCTATACCAATCCCTCACTGCGGGCCGCACCGAATATCCTCGCGGCCAATCAGCGCAATCAAAGCGGCCTCTGGGGCCAGGCGATCTCGGGCGACCGACCCATAGTGCTGCTGCAGATTTCCACGGCTATCCATATCGATCTGGTGCGCAAGCTGGTGCAGGCTCACGCCTACTGGCGACACAAAGGGCTCAGTGTCGACCTGGTGATCTGGAACGAAGACCAAGCGGGATATAGGCAGGACCTGCAGGACTCGATCATGGAGCTGGTTACCTCCGGCAGCGAGGCGCACCTGATCGATCGGCCAGGTGGCATCTTCGTGCGGCCGGCGCAACAGCTCTCCCATGAGGATCGCGTGCTGATGCTGGCGGTCGCTCACCTGGTGCTCAGCGATGAGCGCGGCAGTCTCGCCGAGCAGGTCCACCGGCGCCGCGCGGAACCGAAGCTACCTGCCTTCGCGGCGGAGCTGTTGCCCCGCATCGCTCCGACCCCCGCGATTCCGCTGGCCGATGCGTCCCTGATCCTCGGCAATCCCCATGGCGGCTTCAGCGCCGATGGCAAGGAATACGTCATTCACTCGCAGGCCGGACAGCGCACGCCAGCGCCCTGGGTGAACGTGCTGGCAAACCCCAACTTCGGCAGCGTGATTTCGGAAAGCGGCAACGCCTACACCTGGTACGAAAATGCCCACGAGTTCCGTCTGACCCCGTGGCGCAACGATCCGGTCAGCGATCCAGGCGACGAGACCCTCTACCTTCGTGACGAGGACAGCGGCCACTACTGGTCGCCCACGCCCTTGCCCCGTCCTGGCAAGGGTACCTACGTGACCCGGCATGGCTTTGGCTACAGCGTCTTCGAACACGAAGAAGACGGTATCCGCAGCGAATTGTGGGTCTACGTATCGCTACAGGATCCGCTCAAGTTCTCGCACCTGAAAATCCATAACGCCTCGGCTCGTCCCCGGCGGCTGTCGATCACTGGCTACGTGGCCTGGGTACTCGGGGATCTTCGCGAGAAGGCCTGCATGCACGTGGTCAGCGAGACCGACCCGAACAGCGGCGCGCTCTTCGCACGCAATAGCTACTCCATCGAGTTTCCGGGCCGTGTGGCCTTCTATGACGTCGATCTGCCGATCGCCAGCAGTACCGCCGGCCGCGGTGACTTCATCGGTCGCAATGGGCATCTCGGTGCCCCTGCCGCGATGGCGCAGCCCCACCTGTCCGGACGCAGTGGTCCAGGGCTAGATCCTTGCGCCGCCCTGCGGGTAGATGTGCAACTGGCGCCTGACGAAAAGCGTAGCGTCACCTTCCGGCTCGGCGCCGCGCAGGATGCCACCTCCGCATCCCGTCTGGTGCTGCGCATGCGGGGCAACGTCACCGCAGAAGCGGAATTGCAATGCGTCCGCGAGCACTGGCACGACACGCTGTGCAAGCTGCAGATCACTACGCCGGAGCCGGCCGTGGACGTACTGGTCAACGGCTGGCTGATGTATCAGGTGATCGCCTGTCGCTTCTGGGCCCGCAGTGGCTATTACCAATCCGGCGGGGCGTTCGGTTTCCGCGATCAGTTGCAGGACAGCATGGCCATGCTGCATGCCGACCCGGCCGCGGTTCGCCAGCACCTGCTGCTGTGCGCTGCCCATCAATTCATCGAAGGCGACGTGCAGCATTGGTGGCACCCGCCCCTGGATCGGGGTGTGCGTACCCGCTGCTCCGACGACTATCTCTGGCTGGCCTGGGCGACCAGCCGCTACGTCAAGGTCACAGGTGATGCCAGTGTCCTCTTGGAAAGCGTGGGTTACCTGGAAGGACGCGCACTCAACCAGGGTGAACAGTCCTATTACGACCTGCCGACCCACTCCCCCTTACGAGAGACGCTGTACCAGCATTGCGTGAGGGCCATCGAGCACAGCTTGGCGCGTGGCGCTCACGGCTTGCCGCTGATGGGTGACGGCGACTGGAACGATGGCATGAATCGCGTCGGCGAAGGGGGCAAGGGTGAGAGCGTCTGGCTCGGCTTCTTTGGCTACGACGTGCTCCGCCGCTTCGCCACCACCGCCCTGCTCCATGACGATGCCGCCTTTGCCAAGCGCTGCGAAGAAGAGGCCGAGACGTTGCGCTTCAGTCTCGATGCGCACGCGTGGGACGGAGACTGGTATCGCCGCGCCTACTTCGACGATGGTACGCCCCTGGGTTCGGTCGGCAATGATGAATGCCGCATCGACTCCATCGCCCAGAGTTGGTCGGTGCTGTCGGGCGCGGCGCCAGAGCCGCGCCAACGCGCGGCCATGGCGTCTCTGGAGCAGCACCTCATGCGTCGTGATATCGGCCTGGTGCAGCTGCTTGATCCGCCCTTCGACCAGGGTGTACTTGATCCTGGCTACATCAAGGGCTATGTACCCGGTGTTCGCGAGAACGGTGGGCAGTACACCCATGCGGCGGTGTGGGCGGGCATGGCGTTTGCCAAGTTGGGAGACAGTGCCCGGGCATGGGAGCTACTGCGGATGATCAATCCAGTCGGCCACGGGAACGATGCCACCGCCACCTACAAGGTCGAGCCCTATGTCGTGGCTGCCGATGTCTATGGCATGCCGCCCCACGAAGGACGGGGTGGTTGGAGCTGGTACACCGGCTCCGCCGGCTGGATGTATCAGCTGATCGTCGAGTCGCTCCTCGGCGTGCAACGCAGCGGCAGCCAGTTGCGCATCCGCCCGGTGCTACCGGCAGAGTGGGCGACCTTCAGCCTGGACTACCGGTTCGGCACCACCCTCTACCGCATTGCGCTTTCCCGCGGCGACCTGCCCCAGCCGACCATGCAAATGGACGGCACGATGGTGCAAGGCGACAGCATCGATTTGATCGACGATGGCCTGGAGCATCAGGTCGATGTGCGCTGGCCGGACAACTAGAGCTGCGCAATGCCAGAGCGCTCCGAGCCCTTCGCAGGAGCGCGCGAGACAGAGGGACAGGACTTGACGACGAAGGACCAGCGAAAAGCCGCATCATGCAAGGACATCCCCCATATTCCCGACTGGGACAGGGCCCTCTGAACGAACGGCTGGTCTGCGGACACAAGCACGGCCACCTGCCTCGAGGAGGGCGCTACACAGCAACGCTCATACAGCCACAAGGAAGCCGTCATGCTTGCCTATTTCGTCGTTTCAAAAAGTTCGGGCAACATCATTCGGGTCACCAGGCGCGACGTCAGGCCGGCGGACTCCGCAACCGTCACCTTCCGCGAGGCATTGCCCAGCGAGCTGGCTCGCTACGAGTCTGCATACGCCCACGGTCAGGACCTGATCAACATCGCCGATACGGCGAGCCGTCCCAGCAGCGCCTGACGCCAAGGGAGCATTCGTGGGTGACGCCAGGCGTATAGTGTCGGCTCAATCCGACCGAACTGCCGAAGAGAAGCCATGCCCGAAGACTCCAAGCCACAGCGCAATAGCTTGTTGGCTGCTCTACCTGGTGACGTCCAGCAACGGCTTTCTTCGCACCTGGAGCTCGTCCATCTGGCGCTGGGTCAGGTGCTCTATGAATCTGGTGAGTCCGTACGCCACGTGTACTTCCCCACCGACTCGATCGTTTCGCTGCTCAACGTGATGGAAAACGGCGCCTCGGCGGAAATCGCCGTGGTAGGCAATGAAGGCCTGGTGGGCATCTCGCTGTTCATGGGCGGCGAGAGCACACCTAGCCGTGCCGTGGTACAGAGCGGCGGCTATGCGTATCGGCTGCAAGGTCAGCGCCTGACGGAAGAATTTGATCGACACGGTGACATGCTGGTACTGATGCTGCGATATACCCAGGCACTGATCACCCAGATGTCGCAGACCGCTGTCTGTAACCGCCATCACTCGATAGATCAGCAGCTGTGTCGTTGGCTGTTATTGTCGCTGGATCGTCTGCCCGGTGATCAGCTGAACATGACTCAGGAATTGATCGCCAACATGCTCGGCGTGCGCCGCGAAGGAGTAACCGAGGCCGCAGGCAAGCTGCAGCGCCAGGGCGTGATCGAATACAGCCGCGGCCACATTACGGTGCTCGACCGTAAGCTGCTCGAACAGTTGAGTTGCGAATGCTATGCCGTAGTGAAAAAGGAAACCGATCGCCTCCTGTCATATCTGCCGCTACGTGGTTAAGACACCTACAGACCTCGCAGCGTGGCTGGAGCGTCAACATGCCTGTAGGCGAAAAAGCCCATTGCACATCCAGTCTGACTTTCCTAGCCAGTACCACGGCCCAGCGCCTTACGCACAGGGCATTTCTGGAGAGATCAAGCTGAAGACAAGCGCTGCTGGCTAAGAAAGTAGGACATATCCATGGCTTCCAATGGCTTACTGAAGAAAAACCCTTGGGCCTGATCGCATCCGCTATTCATAAAAAAATCTGCTTCGGCAGAGGTTTCTATGCCTTCAGCTATGACGGTGAGGCCTAGGCTTTTCGCCATTGAGAGCATGGCACCAACCACCGCCACCCTGCCGCTATCCAAATCGATATCTTGAACAAATGACCTGTCTATTTTTAAAAAATCAAAGGGCATACGGGTCAAGTATGAAAAGCTCGAATAACCGGTACCAAAGTCATCGAGCGCAAGCAAAACACCTGCTTCTTTCAGCACCTCCAACCGTATCAGGCACTTGCTCAAATCCTTTATGAAGATCGTCTCCGTGACTTCCAGCTGCAGCAGCCCCGGATCCAGCTCACAATCGCGCAACACCGTGGCAACGTAGTCTGCGTAGGATTCGTCTTCCAACTCCAACGCCGACACATTGACGGCAATCTTGATCTCACCTAAACCCAGCGCCTTCCATTGTCCTATTTGCGTACAGGCTTCCTTTATCGCCCACCGACCTAACGCCACTACCAGTCTCGTCGCCTCAGCGACGGGAATAAAACTATTTGGCGGCACTTCTCCCAAAGCATCATTGCGCCATCTCATCAACGCTTCGACACCCACCACCGTACCGTTCGAAAGATCGATCTTTGGCTGATAAACAAGCCTGATCTCGTCAAGATCGATACACTGACGTAGACCCTCCTCAATTTTCTGCTGCTTCTGCGCCTGAGCGCCTATCTCATCGCTAAAGAAGGTATACCCGTTTCGTCCACTTTGTTTCGTCCGGTACATGGCAGTGTCAGCCTGCGCAATGAGCGAATCTATATCGACATGCTCTTGCGGAGAAAACCCTACACCCATGCTGATCGTAATGCGAATTTCATGGTCATCTATGAAATGAGGCTCATTGCAACTTGATATGATTTTTTTTGCGACCTTTTCGGCCGCTTCGCGATTCTTGAGTCCTGCGAGCAACACTAAAAACTCATCGCCGCCCTGCCTGCTCACCGTATCCTCTTCCCGCACACATCCTAATAGTCGAGCAGCAACCGAAACCAGAAGCTTATCGCCTACCGAGTGCCCAAAGGAATCGTTTATCCCTTTGAAGTTATCCAAGTCCAGAAAGATTATCGCGACGTTTGAATGGTTCCTGACGGCGGATCGCATGGATTGTGCTGCCCTGTCGCGGAACAACAGGCGATTGGGCAGATGGGTCAATTGATCATGCTCCGCCAGATAAGTCATCTTGGCTTTCATGGCACGTTCCATCGAAACATCATGGAATACGATGACCGCCCCCGTTACCGCCCCCTTTTCATCGATCATCGGCGCGGTGGAGTCCTCGATGTCTATTGCTCCACCGTTCCGTCTCAGTAGAACAGCGCCGGCACTTAATCCTGTAGGCGCACGCTTGCTCAGTGCCAGTTCAACCGGATGAGGTATATCGCCAAATGCCCCATCAAGCTTGACTTTCATGACATCGCTGACAAGTTTCCCTTTTGCCAATTCTTTCGGCCATCCCGTCAGCTTCTCGGCAGCCGGATTAATATATTCAACCTTTCCTGCACCGTCAGTACCTATGACTCCGTCGCTGATGGAGTCCAAGGTGATCTTTGCTCTCGACAAAACGCTATTGCGGATGCGGTATCCCTCAGAACCCGTCCAGACGTCTTGTAAGACCTGTACCAAGAGACGAGGATGGGAAAACTCATCACCCATATAAAGGTGCGCACCTTCTTGAATTGCGAAATCTACGCGGGCACGGAATGACTCTGCCCCTAAAAGCATAACTGGAATGGGAGAGCTTTTTTTCGCGGCGACACCCAAGAGCTCCAGGATTTTAGCGGGTTTCAGGACGCTCTTTGTCAATACCAGGACGATAACATCCGGCCCCCTTCATCCTTGAGCGCCTCTAATGCTGAACTAACGCTACTAAAATGCGACACACCAAAGACAGTAGATGCAGAACCAATGCTTTTTATGAATCCAGAAGCTCGTGCTTTTGTAGAAACAATCATCAGATTGACGTCCATCACCACCTCTACCTAGCCCACCCTTCCCATACAGTTATCATAAAATAGCTTTATGAATCACGTAGCGCGCTCGACTACATTCATCTATAAAATAACAATCATCAAACCGTATCTAACCAAACAGAGCATCATAATCTACAAGACATCCTGGCGCGAAATCAAAAACACCATCGTATAGATCACCCACTCTGACTCTGCAGCCGGCCCGCATGAAAATCGACTTTCTCTAAATTTCAAAAGCACCACCACCAGAGGGCTAGCCCATCACCGTATTTTTATAGAACGTGCTATCGAAATAGCGCATCCCACCATCAGGAGACTGTCAAAATAAGATGGTAAACTAGATGTCCCGCTGCACAATCTAACATCGCTCTGACCCTTGAGGGCCTTCGATCATTGCCTAGAGCAGAGCGAGCCACCGCACTCTTTTCAGAGAGATGCGCAGGCCATCCAAGTGGCCCTTTACCAAAAATCAAAAACAAGACTAGAAAACAAGACTATCAAGACCACGCCGATCAGCAAAAAATACAATATGCCTTCTGTAGCCGCTGAATCCTTTGGCATGTCACCCCCAAAAGGCCTAGATGCGTGCCACACGCACCGCGCGAAGTCACAAAACAACGAAACGCAAGAGACTCTGCGCAACTATTGAAATCCACATTCAACTCATGGCAGCGCAACTAACCAGCAACGAATACGGCTAGAAAACGGCATCTGCAGCAATACTGCAGATCACCATCATTGGCAGGAAAAGCCAAAGCCGGCAGACCGGATAAACCCTGCATCCATCATATTGTTTTAAAGGCACGCCAAGCATTCCAGGTGAGAGATATCTGGCTGTCAAACGTCCTCATGGGCCATTTTAAATATTGACCCGCCCTTTTCATCAGGAGCGGAATGCCCAAGGGCATCCTATCCATTACACCGCGCCCATAAACCCAGGTAGTAACAGGAAATCCCTTTCCACCCATGACAGCATCATTGAATTGCAACAAGCAAAACCATTCACCGACGCCTTGGACCTGTTATGCCCCTGACTATGCGCCCATTGCTGACTCGCTATAATAAAATTCCGCGCCTGGGGACAGGCGGTCAGTATTCAAGATCTATCTCGAGCTGCTCTATAAGCACAGAAAAGGGAGTTTGCTGCTACTCATATTTCCCTGCAATCGGTGACGCAAGCGGCAAACTTGGATGCAGATTCTACGTCTGGATCTCGGGCATCTAATCGCCAGAATTTGGTCATTGCGACAGCCATGAGCATGACGCGCCCCGCGGCAAGGCTCGTTGGTGAGCAGCTGAGAGTCAGGCGGCCGCAGCCCTCCTGGGTCGCCATCCTTGTTAGTGCTTGAGCGCGGTGAATCGACGTCCAGGGCAAAGGTAAATCACCTCCAGGTTAGATACCGAAGACCTCGACGGCGAAGTCCTTCTGCATGTCTAGCAGCCAGAAGTCTAGAAAGACTGCGCGTTTATCGGCGTCACAGCGCAGCGGCTTGTCGGACTGGCGTTCCTCATCCCGCGGCTTTTGCTCGGTATTGCCTTTCAGGAATCGAGCGCGATCCACGGTTCGCTAGCCGGCATCACTGCCACCTCGAGCGCATCCGCTTGACGAGCTTTGCCAAGGCACTGAGCGATTTGAGCGGTAGCAGTCGCTTATCGATGTCCTCTTCTGGCCGTTTCCGGCTCGGCGGCCGGCTGACGGGTCGGATAGCTCCGTCCCCTTGTCAGGCCCATGCTTGTACTCCCTCACTAAGGAGAACAAGCCATGAAAGCGATAGCAGTCGCTAGCCACGAGCCTTGGAACAAGGGAAAGCTCGTTGGTCAGAAAGCCCCGCTCCGGATTAGGGATATCTGGGCTATCCGCGTCAGACTCCAGCTTGCGGAGAAAACCAGGGACTTGGCTCTTTTTGACCTGGCAATCGACAGCAAGCTGCGCGCCTGCGACCTCACCAGACTGCGCGTGCGGGACATAGCCCACGGGGAGCACGTCTCGCCGAGAGCTATGGTGATGCAGCTAAAAACTCATCGTCCGGTGCAGTTTGAGATCACAGAGCAGACACGCTCAGCTGTGGAGGCTTGGATAGGCCGTGCCAAGCTTCGAAGCGAGAACTTCCTCTTCCCAAGTAGGCTTGCCCACTCCGAGCATATTTCCACCCGACAGTACGCACGGATCGTCAAAGCCTGGGTGACAGCGATTGGCTTGGATCCAGCCTTGTACGGAACACATACCCTGCGACGAACCAAGGCGTCGCTGATCTACCGCAGAACAAAGAACCTCAGGGCCGTACAGCTCTTACTGGGCCATACGAAGCTGGAAAGCACTGTCAGGTACCTTGGCATAGAGGTAGACGACGCTCTGGAGATGGCCGAGCAGACAGAGGTTTAGCCGCATGACCTGGCGACGGCTGCGGGGCCGTCGCTATCCGACCCAAAGCGGCCCTTGGCGGTGGGCGAGCCACCGACACAAAGCGGTCCTCAGTGAAAGTCAGCTCTGCATCTGTAAGTCTCCCAGACCGACATTCATAAGGGCGTGCCTACTGGTCGCGACCTGCGAGTAGGTGACTTGACCCAAGTGGCGAGTTTTCGCTCTTGACGGAATTTCATGGAATGCAGAGCACAGAGAAATGACTAATTAGGACTGTTGGTTCACTCTGCTCATTTTCACACTAGTCGCCATAGGCGTTTTCTTCGCTTGCTGATCTCCTCACGGCGCGTCGCGGCGTGCCCGCAGAGCTCGTTGCAGAGGTCGGCCGCGATCGTGCCCATCGAACAGATGTCCAGAATTGCAAGCAAAGGACCTTCATAGGTTGTGGCCTTGCTAGTCATTACGTCGCAGACGGTGAGAATCCTATCGTCGGGATTGCTCTCGCTTCGCTCGAGCATTACCTCGAAGTTTGATGGGAAGAACGCCTCCACGTAGGAGGTCAGGCTGAATCTATTTGCTTGATGACTCATTTTTACCTCCACGTGCGACTGACCTAGTTTGTCAAGGAGCGTACGTTTCGATCAAGCGTAAGCGGATCGGATTCTCCACGAATTTTGTCTTTGTTTTCAGACAACCGGTAATGGTGGCCACTGAACGGTGCAACGATTACTCCTTCCCATGCAGAGCACATATCGCAAATATGGGAGACAACGATGTCAGATGTTCGAAGACCAAGAATTGATGCTGGAGCAGCCCCGGAAGACCTTCCGCCTACGCTTGAAGAGACTCAGGCAAGGAACGCTCAGATCCGCTTGACGAAAATTGCAAAGCTCCGTCAACAAGCGCTTTCCGACCGCTCGAAGGCGGCCGATAGGAACGAGAAAGTGGATCCCTAACAATACGGACCGTCGGTAATAGTGGCCATTGAACAAGCGTGTGTTTTCCACTTCCAAACTTATGAGGCCATCCTCGGCCTCAATGTGAGGTGGCAAATGATCACTACGTCCAGAGTCTTCCAACGCTTCAGTTCGCCGATTGCGCCGGCCATGATAGCGAGATCGCTATTCGGAATTGACGCGACTATCGCGGGTTCTCGTTTCGCGCAGGCTACTGAGCCTGACGCGGTCGAACCCTTGAACCCTGAACAGGTCGACCCAGCAAGTCAGCCTGATTCCGATTCGGACGCTCCGGAAGATCCGGTGACGGGCGATATCGACGACCAAGAGCCAGCGCCCCGCTAGCTTAATTGCAAACCAAACAAAGCCCGGCCACTTCGCCTGGCTTTTTTTTCCTAGAGTAAACAAATGGACCTATCTGACTTGGGCGGTAGAGACCTGGTTGGATGGTTCACGGCCGGCAGGATTGGTTTGGCCTGGGATCTTACCTAAATCTGCAAATTCTTCTCCTGAACCAACACCGGTGCCGCGAATGACCACGCCGAGGATGACATCCTTGCTCGCTGCCGTGCCTCAGGGCTACCGCTGCTTGACCCAAGAGGTAGTCGGTGTCACTACCAAGACGGCATTCATATAGGACAGCGTACATACGGGTGGCGTTGACGAAAAAGAGGGTGCTCGCTATCTAATGCCAGACCCTGGCGCGCAGCCACTGGGGGATGATCCTAGGCGATACATCCGGGAAGGCCCAGGCGGCAGCGTACGGGAGGACAGCCTAGAGGCAAAAGTCCGGGCCACGCTTTCAGCGCTTAGGCGAGCGAAGTGCCACATCAGGAATGTTGGAAGCGACAATAATAGATTGTAAATAGAGCGCATTATAGATCGCCCATTTTAAAACCGCTGTCGTCACCGCCTTTTAAATATTGATGATAGTGACTACTTCTGATTTAATTTGCTGGCGTATCAGCTCAGATTCTAATGCTGCCATTATGCATTATAAATTTGATACTGATGATCGCATTTCTATTTTCTCGCCAGAGTGCCGATTGTTCAAACTTCAGTGAATAACCTTAAGCTTATCTAAATCAAGCTCAAGTATGCGGACTTGCTCGAGCTCTTCTGCGTAACGCTGGAACAGAATTTCTAGAGAGGCCCTGTCGGCTGATAATTTCAGTTTTTTGATGCTGATTTTTTGCCTGATGAGATGCTCAATTTCTGCTGTGCCAACGTACAATTTCCTTGCATCGCTCATTCTTCAATTCCATTCGTAGTTGACGACATGCCAGCGCTATAAGGAGCTTTATATGTGCCAATAGCAAGGCATTTTACCTTAGGGATTGTGCCTTGGTTCGCAAAGCCCGCTAAATTAGCTGCTCGCCGTGTTGAATTTGTGCAAGCGAAACGGTAGTAAGAAAACCCCAAAATTAAGAGAAGCACTTCGCATTTTATGGTCGTGACTCCCGTCTCGCTAGGCCTATTGAGGTCTCCCGTCAGATTCCAGTAGAAAGCGAAACGCCTTCAAAACGGTCTCTTGTCTTTCTTGAATTTCGGCAATGCATAGACCCAGCATATTGCGAAGCGCTTCGGTATCAGCTGTTCCATGACATTCGTAAATCTGCCGTAGCAGCTGATTAATGGCGTCTTGTTCCGCCGAGTACCGCTCAAGCAGCTCTATTCCGTGCTTTCTATCCAACTCTTTCATCTCGCTCTCCTACACTGAAAAGCGCTGCCAATAACCATTCATGAGAGATAGTATCTATGGCCCTACGACGTTTTCGTTGATCTGATGAGCGGTGGACAATAGTCTATCTAACTAGGTGTCTTCTCATTATAGCCTTTGGTTAGATGAGCGGGAATCGAAATGGACGATCTGCGACAGGCGCTGTCTGCGTTAGACCCACCGATAAAGCATTTTATTGAGTATAGACGTAGTGGCATGCTTTTGACGCTGCTGGATATTGAAGTGCCCGCCAAGGTCTTCAGATTCATCACCCCTCGAACCATGCGAAGCGCAGAGGCACTGAACCTGACTATACTTTACGCCATCAATGAATTGCGGGTTAAAGGCTCACACCTCCCACTAGATGCAGATACAGTAATTATCAAAGCCTGAGCGATGCTAGGGGCTATCTAACCTTGAAGCGCTAACGGCAAACTGGCGATTGCCCGCATACCCCCGGATGGCGGCATAATCTGGAAAATCTATGGCGCAGATATATTTTCCGAGGAACTCCGCTTACTGCCAGGCTATATCGAGGTCGTTGACTTAAATAAGTCTGCCTATGGATTTGTTTACACGATAGGTAAAGTGCTTCACTGTTAGCTTTTTTCCTACCTGTCCGCTTTAGACCGATTTCAATGCAGTGATGAAGAGCTGCTATGGGTCGATTGCAGCCGGTGGCAACGGTTTCCAATCGGTCCAAGTCGGCCGACAGGAACGAAAAGCTTGACCCGTGACAATTGAGACCGTCGGTAGTAGTGGCCCTTGAACATGTTCGGGTTTTCTATTTCCAAAATGGTGAGGCCATTTTCGGCCCCATTGCGAGGTGGCAAATGATCACTCCTACAAGTAGGTGGCAAAGATCCAGCTCGCCGAGCGCGGCAGCGTTAATCGCAAGGTCTTTGCTCGGACCAGATACGATGTCAGCAAGATCTCTACGAGCGCATGCAACCGAACCTGATCCAGCCGAGCCGTTGCATCCTGACGATACAGATCCAGTGGATCAGCCAGATGTTGATCCGGACGCTCCTGAGGATCCGGTATCTGGCGAAGACGACGACCAGGATCCTGCTCCCCGCTAACGTTTACCTAATGCAAATCGAGCCCAGTCGTAGCACTGGGCTCCGTTTTATCCGGCAATTACAGGAAGTTAAGCAGATCAAGCTTTCAGCTGTACCGCAGTATGGTACGCAAGTCGTCGCCGGCTGAAGTGAAGGCTTGATAGGCAGCAGACTACGGATTGGCGTCCATAAAAATCTCAACCTCCAGCGACCTGGATATGGTTTCCCGCTGACCCAGCCTTCCTGATCGCGTTTCCTGTACCAGCCAATCCTTTGCCTGGTACTGCGCATGCACTCTCTACCTTCCCGCTCCCCTGCTGGGCGGCCGCTCCGCTGGCTGATCTGCGCCCTTGCCGCCTGCTGCGCACCTTTCGCAGCAGCGGACGTGCTTGCCATCTCCGACGCCACTCATCCCCTCACCAACAGCGTCGGCGCCCAGGTGGTGCTCTTGGATGCCCCTGAACGCCTTGAGCAGAAGCTCTCTGAAGGCCTGCCGGCAGATCCGCGGCAAGCCGCGGCCATCATGCAGCAACGGATGCGCTCGGCGTCGGCGCAGCAGCTGGGCAGAGATCTGGCCATGGCGCACCAGGACGTTGCCGACGCCTGGAGTCTGGGGGTGACCAAGCTGCCGGCCGTCGTAGTGGATCATCAGTATGTGGTCTACGGCCAGCCCGACGTGGCAGCCGCCGTGGCCAGCATCGAGCGCTACCGGAGTAGCGGACGATGACTCGGCCTCTGCAACGCCTGCGGCGCCTTGCGCTGGCCATCCCTATTGCGACCAGCCTGCAGGCCACGGCGGCGGTCACCACCGCAACGATTGTGTCGTCTTCACTTTCGCCTGAGTGCCTCGAATACAAGGTGGTTGGCATCTGCTACTGGCTGTTCTGCACCCACTACGGCTGCAAGGTCAAGACCTCCGCCAAGGTCCGGCATTTCGTGCCCGACGCCGTGGTGTCCAGCTACGCCAATACCGGCGAGAATCCGTGGACGGAGATGGCCTCATTCAGTCCCGTCAGCAGTGTCGCCGCCGGCGGCAATAACCCTGGCGACAGCGCGACCCAGGCCAACACCACCATAAGCGCTCGGTTCAAGAACGCCGACGTCATCGGCCACCCGGGCGGCTACGCCTTCAGCCAGTTCGCCAGCGGCTCCGGCTATACCTGCAAGGGCGCGGGTACCGCCTACATGCCTTACCTCCTGAGCAACTATGACTACCTGGCCTGGCGGTACGGCATCCCCGAGGCTGTGTACCCGGAGGCCCTTATTCCAGGCAAGCGCGAAGTGGGCGGCACCTTATCCGGCGACCTCTGGGGCAATATCTATCCGCGCAGCGGCTTCCTGCATCAGCCCGATGACTACAAGGCCGCGGCGGTCATGGCCCAGCGCGCGGGCGACGTGGTCACGCGCTCCGGCCAGATCCACGCCTACCAGTCGCTGCTGGCCCAGCCAGAAGACGGCTACTGGCCCGCGGGTGAGCTGCTCGAGGGCGATGCCACCACCGGCAAGTGGCAGGAGCTTGCGCCCACGTTAAGCCAGAGCTGCGCTGCCTTCCCCAACCCAGGCCCACACATCCAGGACGCCGTGGGCGCCTATGCCTGGGCGCTGTGGCGCCCCTACAGCTGCTGCAAGCGCGAAGGCCAGGTCTTCCTGGGCAGCACCGACTTTCAATGATCAGGGAGACGTCGATCATGAATACCTCTCGCCTCACCCAGCTGGCCAGCACCTGCCTGGCCGGCCTTCTTCTCGGCAGCGCTGTCCAGGCGGCCGATCCCTACCGTGTGCAGTCGCAGGGCAGCGTCATCGGTGACGATGTGCTCTACAGCGTCGGTGGTGGTAATGCCGTATCGATGGGCAGCGTCGGCAACATGGACAGCATCCAGATTGGCGGTGGCTGGAACACCAATCTGATCTGCGGAAACATGAGCCTCACCAACACCCTGCAAAACCAGCTCAACGGTGCCACCCAGGGCTTTCAGACCATCATGAGCACGGTGCTGCAGAACGCCACCGGCGCCGTTGCTTCCCTACCCGGCTTGATTCTGCAGCGCGCGAACCCAGGCCTGTACAACCTCATCACCAACGGCATTGGCCAGGCACGTCTGGACTTCGATCGCTCGAAGGGCACCTGCCGCGCGATCGCCGACAAGATGCTCGACGTCGCCGGCAGCCAGGTCGGCTGGAACAAGCTCGCCGAGGGAGAGGCGATGAAGTCGGCCACCGCCGGCACCACCGATGCGGTCGCCGCGATCAACCAAGTCGAACAGAAGAGCGGGAATGACGGCGTTACCTGGGTCGGCGGGAGCAAGGCCGGCGGCAGTGGCCAGCAGCCCATCAAGGTGGTCGGTGACGTTACCAAGGCCGGTTACAACATGCTCAGCGGCCGCTCTCCTACCGCTACCGGCTCGATTCCGGCTAGCAGCTGCAACGGCGGCCTCGTCTGCAGCACCTGGTCGTCACCGCAGGAAGCCGCGACCTTCGCCACCCGGGTTCTGGGCGAGCAACAACAGCAGACCTGCGACAACTGCCAGAAGACGGTGACTCAGGCCGGTGTGGGACTTACCCCGCTGATCCAGGAGACCTACGACACCAAGCTCAAAGCGGTGAATGCGCTGATCGCCGGTACCCAGCCGATGACCGCCGAGAACCTGGCAGCGGCTGGCAGCAACTCCATCCCGATCACCCGCGGCATCATCGAGTCGTTACGTACCGAGCAGGACCAAGACGTGCTGGCCAAGCGGCTTGTGTCCGAGGTCTCGCTAGCCGATGTCATCGAGAAGGCGCTGTCGCTGGTCCGTACCTTGACCGCTGGCCGACAGGAGCCCAACGTCGCCGCTAACCAGGTCGCCCAGACGCAGGTCGACCAGAGCGCTGCCAACCTGCAGGCAGAGATCCAGAACCTTAAGACCGAACTGGATATGCGCCGGGAGCTGGCCGGCAACTCGCCCACCACCATCCTGCAGCGCGCATCGATCCGCAAGGACGCTTCAAAGGGCATCTTCCAGGGTGATCCGCTGCCGAATCGCCTGGATCGCACCGAAAATCCGGCGAAGAAGGGCGAATGAGCATGACGACCTCTTCCTGGACTCAGCGCGTTCGTGCCGGCTTCCGGATCGGCCGGCGTGGCCTTCGTCTCTCCTGGTCACTGCTGTGGCCCTTCCTACTCGCGGTCTGTCTCGCCCTGGCCTTCGTCCTGGTCGCGGCCTGGGGCTTCGGCGACCTGCAGAGCTATCGGCAGTGGCAGGCCGATAATCACACCCACTTTCTGGTATGGCGGATCTGCCTATACGCCGGTCTGGTGAGCTTCTGGTGGCCATGCCGGAAGCGCCTTATCGCCGAGGCCAATGATCGCGGACGTCTCTATCGCTGCGAAGTGATGGCCGTATTGGTCATCGGTCTCTTCGAATTGCGCAATGCCGGCATGCTGTAGGAGATCGCCATGCAGCTCTATACCAACGACTACCTCGAGTACTACCTGACCCTGGTGGGCTGGATCATCAACAGCGGGATCTGGGAGACGATCGGCGGGACAGGTCTGTTTGCCGCGCCGTTCGCCGCCATCATCATTCAGGAGTGGTTGCGCGCCCGCGGCGAGGGCCAAGACGAAGGCAACAAAGGCATCCTCAGCTTGGCCAGGATCGAAAATCGGTTCTATGCAGCCATCTTCGTCATAATGCTGGGGCTCATGCCGTCCACTGCAGCGACTATCAGCTTCTCGACTATCCAGTACGACCAGACACGGTCTAAGCAATGCCAAGTCGACGTACCCAAGCCTGACGGGACGGGCTGGGCGACGTCCTTCAGCACCCTCAACGGCAAGAGCGCCCAGGTACCGGTGTGGTGGATGGTAATCCACGCGCTGTCCAAGGGTGCAGCCGCGGCCGCCGTGGCCAGCATTCCCTGTGGCCAGGACCTGCAGCAGCTGCGCATGGAGGTGAATGCCGAGCGGATCGACAATCCCCTCCTCGCCCAGGAGGTCGCAGACTTCACCAACGATTGCTACGCCCGGGCTCGCGCCAAGCTGTTCATGACTCAGCCCACCCTGACGGACAAGCAGTACCTGGACGTGAGCTGGATCGGCTCGAAATATTTTCTCAGCACTAGTGGCTACTACAGCGATGGCAGCTCAGGCTTCCGCTCCCATACGCCACGGACGGCCTGGCCCTACGATGCAACTCGGGACGCAGGTCTGGCACAGACGACCGGTGGCGGGGGCTACCCCACTTGTACCCGGTGGTGGTCAGACGGCTCAAAAGGGCTCAAGGCACGACTGCTGGCACAGGTTGAACCTGACACCCTCACCAAGCTGGCCAAATGGGCGAGCTTCATGTCTCAGGACGAGGTGAGTGACTCAGTGATTCGGGACCTGGTGTCACCGAAGAAGCAGACGCTGACGCAGGGGCAGGTGTACGGGGACTACGGCGGCCAGATTGGCAGCTCGCTTTACAACGACGCCGCCAGGGTCACAGCTGGCCTAGGACAGGCAGTGGGATCGCTCGCGTACTTCCCGGCCATGGACAGCATTCGTCAAGCCGCGCCGATGGTGATGGCCTTCCTCAAGATGGCGTTCATCATCTGCATCCCTATCGTGCTGGTACTGGGCACCTATGATCTCAAGGTGGCCATGACGCTCACCTTCGCCCAGTTCGCATTGATCTTCGTAGACTTCTGGCTGCAACTGGCCAGATGGGTCGATAGCACTATCATGGACGCTCTGTATGGCACAGGGATCTACAAGGTGAATAACACCGCACCACACGCCAATTTCGATCCCATCATTGGCCTGAGCAACATGCAGGGAGACATGCTGCTGAACTATGTCATGGGTGCGATGTTTTTGATCCTGCCAGCGTTTTGGATGACAGCTGTTTCTTGGACTGGCTTCAAGGTGGGCGGAGCTTTGGATGGACTGGGCAACGGCACTAGATCAGCTCAGCAGCAGAGTGGATCCATAGGTGCAACAGCCCAAAGTAAGGTCACTGGCGGGATGGTATCGAGCGCAACTCAAAGCAAGGAATAGTTGAGACGTGGGTCGGACGTAACGCCTGACCCACTACTTAACGTTGTGATCTCGCACACCGAACGCATCGTAGAAACCATAGCCCTGATCGCCATCCTTCCACCCTACCGACTGGATAGATGCAGAATTTTGAGATGAATCATCAGCGTTGCTAGAGCTGATTAACTTAAGGGCGAATACAGCTACCAGTAGGCATCCGACGATAAAAAACAGCCCGAGAGACAGGAAAGCAATCCCTCCTACCACCGCAATGCGCAACAACCACTTCAAGCGAGCTGCCATGGCGGTCGGAACGCCACCACCGCACAACATGGTAAAGAAGCGAGATTCAAGGCTAAGGAGGCCAACGACCAACTTACCCAACCCTTGACCTATAGAATTCGCAGCTGACTTTCTCATGATTTGCTTAGCCCCAAATGCTCGATAGGGATTGCGTTATGACATCATGTATACGCCCCAGCTCACTAGCCTGCAACAGCTTTGTCGTGCTAAAGCCCTTCGAGAATTGAGTTTTTTGTCACATCATTCAAGGATTTAGAGGCGAAAATGGGCTGGAGCAAAGGAGGGAATGGAAGGGGGCTCCAAGGGTAAAAGCCCTACCAGAAAGGGCTCCGCAGTTGGTGAAATGACCCCCGAAAGTTGGACGCTGCCTTGAAGGCGTACCATGCCCAAGTACTCTCTAGCGTTCAAATTGAAGATCGTCGCTCAGTACCAAAAGGGCGATTGCAGCTACGGCCACCTCGCTAGGGTGCATGACGTCAGCGTGGTGCAGGTAAAAGGATGGATTGGCGCCTATGCCAATCACGGAAAAGCGGCTCTACAAAAGCGTTATCGTTATCACAGCATCGATTTCAAGATCGAGGTGGTGCGACAGATCGTCGAAGGCCTATCAATCCGACGGGCTAGTGAGCGATTTAGTCTCAATCGCTCCCAAATGCAGCGCTGGGTCGATGCGTGGCAGAGGTATGGTATCGAGGGGTTGGCCAGCAAACGCAGAGGTGACTCCTTGCCCCTTCTTCCCGTTCCAGATCCATCCGCTTTCAAGCCCCACATCGCAAACCCAGTCCGAGAGCTGGAAAAGCAGGTTGCCTATCTGCAGGTCAAAAACGCCTTTCTGCGCAAAGCCATGAGCTTGGGTCTCAAGGACAGTGACCTGGACAATCAGCAGAAAGCACTTATCGTGCAGGAGTTGCGGTCACGATATCCACTTGATGCGCTTCTTCAGGGAGCATGTCTTCCTCGAAGCAGCTTCTACTACCACCTCAAGGTCACTCGCCAACCAGACAAACAAGGTGCCCGCAAAGAGAGCATCCGGACGATGTTCGCGCATCATCGGGGTCGCTATGGCTATCGCCGCATCACGCAGGCGCTACGCAATCAGGGGCAGCAGATCAATCACAAGGCAGTACAGCGGCTGATGGGCGAAATGTCGTTAAAGTGCACGCTGCGACGCCGTCGCTATCGTCCATTCACAGGGCCGGAGTCCTGCGTGGCGCCTAACCTGCTGGAACGCCGCTTTACCGCACCGCAGCCCAATCAGCGGTGGGCGACTGACATAACGGAGTTTCGTGTCAATCAAAACCGGCTATACCTGTCACCGATTCTTGACCTCTTCAATAAGGAAATTGTGGCTTTCGAGATAAGTGAGCGCCCATCGTTCGAGATGGTCTTACGTATGTTGAAAGACGGATTGAAGACCCTTCGGCCTCATGAGAAACCGCTCATCCATTCCGATCAAGGCTGGCACTATCAATACCCTGCCTACCAACAGCTGATCCGTCAGCATGGACTGACTCAGAGTATGTCAAGGCGAGCCAATTGCCTCGACAATGCGGCAATGGAAAGCTTTTTTGCAGTACTAAAATCTGAGCTTTTCCACTGCAACAGGTTCTCAAGCGTAGAGGAGCTGGCAGTAGCAATTCGGGCCTATATCGACTACTACAATAAGGAGCGAATCAAATTGGCACTGGGTGGGCGCAGTCCAGCTGAATATCGTCTGGCAATAGCGAAAGCTGTGAATACCTGTGACGAATAGGACGTTTGCCTCATAGCTACCGCAGAGTCGATCGGTTTCTAGACCCTCGGCGTTTGAGGAGTGCAGGCATGCTCCGGGTCTCAATAAGCAGTGGCAGGCATGTCGGCTTCAAGAACGAGCCATCTTCAAAGTCATCTGCTGCGCTGCTATGATCCGCTAAGGAGATGGCATTCCTCCTCAAACCGCCTCGTGCTGATGATGCCTACGTAACCCCTTGGCAGGGTGCGTAGGTGCGCCCTGTCTTTTTCGAGGACAGCGCTATGCACCGACCATATCCCTCCCCGGCCCCTAGTCTTCCATTCCCCTTGGGAGACGTTCCATGCTGAAGCCGCTCATAGCCATCGCACTCGGTGCGACCTTGGGTGCCTGGCTCCGTTGGATACTGGGCTTGAAGCTAAATGCCTGGTTCCCGTCGCTCCCGCCTGGGACGGTCGTTGCGAATCTTGTAGGTGGCTACATCATCGGAATGGCCGTAGCCATCTTCGCTGCTTGGCCCGGGATTGCGCCTGAATGGCGGCTGTTTCTGATCACCGGATTTTGCGGCGGCTTAACCACCTTCTCGACGTTTTCTGCTGAGACACTGATGCTAATCCAGCAAGGAAGGCTGCTCATGGCGCTGACTGCAATCAGCGTTCATGTCGTGGGGTCCCTGTGCATGACAGCCCTGGGTATCTTGACCATCAACCTGCTGCACCCACGCTAAAGGCAATAGCATGAACGACTATCTCGTTACGTTCTATACCGAACAAAATCGTCGCCATGAACATCAGCAGATTGGAGATTGGCTTCTGGATCTTGCTAAAGAGCTTCACCTAAGTGGCGCAACGTTGTCAGTGGCGGCTGAAGGCTTTGGCCAAGATGGAAAACGCCACTCCGCTCATTTTTTTGAGCTTGCCGATCAGCCCATCCAGGTAACGATGGCGCTGACTCAAATTCAACACGACATGCTGTTTCAACGCCTCGAATCGGAAGACTTGGCACTGTTCTACATCAAGACGCCTGCCGAGATTGGCACGGTAGGACGCCACCGCCCTTCCCAAGAGACAGAGTCATCCTCGTCCTGAGCTGACGCACCTTTGAATCGGTTAAGGCGGCCGCGGTAACCAACGGCATCAAGGGATGGCTTTCACTGAGCCCCATTTGCGGACTCATCAGCTCACTCGTCGTAGAGAGTGGGCTGATGGTCCTAGCTTGGTAGCGTTGCTCAGCGAGGCGCCACCTAATCGACCTCATTTGCGTGGTTGCAGATGAGCAATGCAAGGCGAGACGAACAGCGTCCCGCGGTAGGCACCGGCTAGGGTGCGTCCCGCGACCACCGCCCACAGAGCAGTCAAGGCGACGACCAAAAAGGCACCGAAGACGGTAAGGAAACCTGACCCAAGCGTGCTTCCCAAACGTAGCGTCGTGACGGCATAGACGCCCAGTGGAAAAGTAAAACCCCACCATCCCAGGTTGAAAGGGATGCCGTGGCGCGCGTACTTCAGCGTGATCAGTATGGCAAGGCTCATCCACCACAAGCCGAGTCCCCATAGTAGGATCCCGCCAATTACGCCTAGCCCCTGCGCGACGGCGCCAATTCCGGCCATACCGTGAGCAGCGAAGATGACCGGCGCGTCGCTGCCCATCACGAGCAGACCCAACGCACCTGTACCAATGGGGCCAAGCGATAACCAGCTCGATGCAGCCATGTTCTCGTGAGGCAGCTTGTGCAGTGCCATCCGCAATAGCAGGATCACGAGGACACTTAGGGCGACAGGTACCGAATAGGCCCAAAGCACATAGCTGGTCACCAGCACGGTGAATTGGTGCCCGCCATCGGCTAGGTGCGGTGCCAACAGCCCGCCACTGGCAGCGGCCACTTCGGCGGCTACCACAGGTAGCAACCATACCGCCGTCATTTGATCGATGCTGTGCTGCTGACGAGTAAACATCAGGTACGGAATCGCTACTCCGCAAACCAGTGCCATGGCCGCATCGACCCACCAAAGTCCGGTGGCAATCGTGACAGCCACCTCACCCCATCGTGGCAGCCCAAAGATCAGCATCCCGTTGATGATTGTTGCCAACCCCATCGGAATGGTGCCGAAGAACATCGATACGGTGGAGTGGGCAAAAATTTGCTTGGCTTCGTTGTAGAACAAGATCCAGCGAGCGGCATACAAGCCGCTGAATAGAACGAAAAGCAAAATGTTGAACAGCCACAGTCCTTCGGCGATCAGACGCAAGCCGGGTACCGACGCGGGAAAACTCGCTAAGGCGATTGCCAAAATACCGGTGCCCATCGTTGCCGCAAACCAGTTGGGGGTGAACTGGCGAACGACTTCGAGCGGCTGCTTGAGCTGGCTGAGCGGCTTGCCGCCGGTGCGCAGGGCTATAGCATCCTTTAATGTCATGAGGTGAGCTCCGCTGAAGAATGCAAACAGTCTAGCCCGGCTCGATTATCTGAAAAATTGAATATGATATAAAAAGTAATCTACTAAATAGATAAGCAGTCCCCGCTGTCCGCAGGGACTGCTCCACGATCAAGGCTTCGCGACGTGCCAGACTTGATTGACACCTTCACCGGTCGTTTCACCGGGCTTGCTGTCCTTTACCCAGGTATAGAGTGGCTGCCCCTTATAGGCCCATTGCTGGCTACCATCCTCACGCTGTACTACGGTATAGCCGTCACCGCTCTTGGCCCCTGCCGGTGCCATCAGCGGCGGCCAGTTCTTGGCGCACGGGCCGTTGCAGGCGGACTTACCCTCGCTGTCCTTGGTGAAGGTGTAAAGCGTCATACCCTTTTCATCCACAAGCACCTTACCCAAGGTGGTGTCGCCAACCTTGGCGGGCGTGGCCGCCACGGCCAGCCCTGTCATGGAGAAAATGGCAGTGGCAATCAACACTTGTCTGAGCATGCTGGACCTCGATGGTTATTGGTTATTGGTTATTAGTATTTCGATTGGAGCACTTGCACTTGCACGGGAGCACCTGGCGCATCGGCTGCACCAGGTGCGATGACGAGGTAGCGCTGTTCATCCGCCTGGGATTGCTGAACCAGTTGGCGTATCGGTCCTACCGCATTCACGATAGCTGCGCCGGCGGGATTGGTTTGAAAAGCGGCGAGAGACTCAAGAGCGCCGCTACCGTCTGCATGACGAGCCAACGCTAGTACATAGGGCTGCTTGGCCACCAGGCCCGTAACCGAGGCCTGCAGGACCTGAGTCAAGCCCTGGTCGAAAAGTGTCACCTGAGTGGTATGACGTTCGTGTTGACCCGGCGGAGCCAGGGCGATCTGAATACTCTTGGCGGCGCTCCCTAACGGCTTAAGATTTGCCAGCCCAGCGCCCTGGGTAGCGGCGCGGGGAACGTAGACCAAAGCCTGGGGCGCCTGCCCCACGGGTACAGTGGTTTCAACGCTATTGGTCAGCGTATTGATGACGGCCACACTGTCAGCATTCTCTAGTCCCACGTACAACCGCGTGCCATCTCCTGACGGCCAGAGACCGTGGGGCAAAGCGCCAACAGGAATGCTGGCGACTTGGCTGAAATCATCGGTTCGGAAGACCTTGACTCGATTTTCTCCGCCTACCGTTACATAGGCGAAGCTTCCGCGGGCATTGCGAACCAAGTTGACGTGATTAGTGATCGCGCCAGTATCAAGCGTCTTAATCAAGCTGAACGGCGGTTTGGCTGCGAACACCTGGGTCTTACCGACATCTTTTAGGGTGAGCCAGACCTGTTGGCCATCTGCAGACGCAGCGATGTTGGGGCAGAAGGGACTCGCCTGAGCGACGCGGCCAACAATTCGATGCTCGGCAACCGAAACCACTACGGTTTCCGGAGTGAACGAGGAGCAGACGTAGCCATAGCGGCCATCAGGGGAGAAGATCTGCATGCCAGGGCCTGGCGGTACGCCAATTCGCGTCTTCTCTTTGAAAGTCACCGGGTCGATCACGGCGATATAGTCCTCGCCCCGTACCGTGACCCAGAGCTCTTTGCCGTCAGGGGTGAAAAAGGCTTCATGAGGCGCGCGACCCAGATAGGTTTTACCCTTCACCTGGTTGTTGGCGGTGTCGATGAAGGACACGGAGTTCGAGCCTATCGCTACGACGGCCAAGGTTCGCCCATCTGGCGAAAATCCCAAGCCATGCACCAGTAGCTCGCCCTTGTACAAAGGACTCAAGTTCTTGGGTTGGCTGTCGCCTAGGGTGATGACGCCGAGCAATTTTTCCGTGCTGGGATCAATCACCGATACCGTGTTGGAGAACTGCTCCGCCGTATACACACGGTCTTGGGAACTAATCGTGATGTCCGGTTGTGCAGCAGCACGCGGAACTTGACCGGCTGAAGCGGTGCAGGAGATTACTAACAACACAGCGGCGAGCGGGGTGAGCGACAATCGAGGCATGAGGATTACCGAGTTGGAGAGGCGGGCAATTCAGAAAGCGCCTGCTGCATGACGGCGATTTCCTGTTGTTGGGTGACAATGATCTCTTGGGCCAGACGGCGTAGGCGTTCGTTATGGCCATACCGCAATTGGATCCGTGCCATTTCGATCGCACCCTGGTGATGTGCCGTCATCTGGGTCACAAAGTCGCGGTCTACGTTGCCACTGCTGGGCTTGTGCATCGCGGCCATCATCTGATCCATGGCCTGACGGTTGTCGGCCTGCGCCGTGGCGGCGCTGCTATCAGGTTCGGCCCAGGCAATGGGAAGCACGAGCACCAGAAGGGTGACTGCCAACAACGGGTGTTTGACTGAAAACACGTGGCGCTCCAGCAGACTGGTGAGTTTCCAATGCAGACGTTTGTACGGTCTGGGTTATTCCATACCTACAAAAATAAAAATTGTGGGGAATAAAAGGTCAGCTCAAGCGTCTGTCAGCGATACCAGGGGAATGTCCATGCTTGATGACGCCATGCTTTCTCAGCTACTACCGTCTCTGCGTCGCTTCGCAAGATCGCTTACTCGTCACGAAGCCAGCGCCGATGACTTGGTCCAGAGTTGTCTAGAACGGGCGCTTACGCATGGGAACACGCGCTGTCCCGCCGGTGATGTGCGAGCCTGGCTGTTCACCATCCTGTACCGCCAATTCGTTGATGGCCGACGTCGTGAGCGCCGCTATGGTCGTCTGTTGGAGTGGCTGGGATTCCAAGAGGTCCCGGTTGAGCCTTCGGCTGAGACGATCTATCTGGATCAAGAAGCGTTGACGAATCTTGAGAGACTCAATGACGAACAGCGTGCCCTGCTGCTGTTGGTCGCGGTGGAAGGCATGAGCTATCGCGATGTATCACAGGCGCTTGGCATTCCACTGGGAACCGTCATGTCTCGTTTGGCGCGGGCACGCGCGGCCTTGAGACAGATCCACGAAAGTCCTTTGGCTACCGCCGCTTTGCGAGTATTGAAATGATGTATCGACCTCCTACTCCTGAAGAGTTGATGGCTTATGCCGACAATCAGTTGGATGCGCTGCGGCACGAGGAGGTGATGCGCTATCTTGCAACCCATCCGGAAGATGCCGCACGGGTAGCTGATATCCGCGAGCAGAATCGTCGGCTACGGCTGATTTTTTCTCCCGTGCTTGAGCCTTTACCGACACACCTTATGCCAGCAGTCGTGCGACACCGGATAGTCGCCAGACGTAAAAGACGTATGACTTATCTCGCTTCGCTAGTGCTGACGTTAGGCCTGGGTAGCGGCTTAGGGTGGCAGGCACGGGAATCGATGCTGCGGCGGGCGCACGTTCCAATGGCGGATGCCGTGGAGGCTTATCGACTATTTGCGAGCGCCGAGGGGCGGCCGCCAGTCGATGTAACCGGCCAGGACGGTGCGATTCAGCATTGGCTTGAAAGGACATTTGTGCAGGCGCCCGCCCTCCCTAACCTGGAGCGCTTCGGCTTGATCCCAGTGGGTGGTCGTCTCATGGCCACGGACACCGGCGCCGCCGCGATGGTGCTCTACCGGGATACGAAAGGGCGCCAAGTGATCTTCTATGTGCGGCATCCCAACAGCCAGCGCGACGTTGGCCACGGATCTCGTAGGGAAAGCGATGTTACGGCTGACTATTGGTCAGGACAGGGCTACAACTTTGCGTTGGTGAGTCCTAGCGAAGCATCGTTTGATACCTTGCGTGAGGCGATCTCGCAGAGGCCACCTCTCTAGTTCCCGTTCAGACCAGTGCTCGTTGCTTGAAACCAACCCTGTCCAACATTTGGGGGTCATTTCATGGCTGCGAAGAGCAAAGGGTGCCCAGGCTCCCAGGCATAGTAGCCATCCGCCGGCCCAACCTTCTGAGCCGTGATAGCGGTTTACCATTGTTCGCTCACCGCTGCTGATCGACAACGCAGGCCCAAGAACTACCAAGGGCATGCCATGTTCGATCTATTTTTCAGGAAGAAAGCCCCACCCTTAGCGTCTCCAGGCCCCGGCAAACAGGGCTTTACCCAGCCGTCTGCAGGCAAGGATCTCCTGGCGCTCCCCCGCCGGCAGAAACTCGTCGAGAATATCTGGCAGCGGACGTCGCTGTCCCGCGAGCAGTTCGCCTCACTCTATCGGGATCCTCTCGGGCGCTACGCTGACCTGGTCCAGCAGCTTCCAGCTTCGGAAAACCACCACCATGCCTATCCCGGGGGCCTGCTCGACCACGGGCTGGAGATCGCCGCCTACGCACTGAAGATCCGGCAGACCTACCTCCTCCCCATCGGCGCACCACCTGAGTCACAAGCAGCCCAGGCCGAAGCGTGGTCAGCAGCGGTAGCCTACGGCGCCCTCCTCCACGACTTGGGCAAGATTGCCGTCGACATCGAGGTCGTCCTCGAGGACGGCAAGCCATGGCACCCCTGGCACGGTCGCATTGAGAAGCCCTACCGCTTCAGATACGTCAAAGGTCGCGACTACCAGCTTCATGGCGCTGCCTCAGCACTCATTTACTTCCAGGTGCTGCCGCCCCACGTGCTGGACTGGCTCAGTGGCTACCGCGAGCTATGGTCATCGCTGATCTTCGTCTTGGCCGGGCAATACCAGCATGCCGGCGTACTGGGCGAGATGATCGTTCAAGCAGATCAGGCGAGTGTCGCCCAGGAGCTCGGTGCCAACCCGCAACGTGCGATGGAAGCCCCCAAGAATACGATCCAGCGTCAACTGGCAGATGGGTTGCGCACCCTGGTCACTGAGAAGTTCAAGCTGAACCAGCCAGATGGGCCCTCGGATGGGTGGCTGACCCAGGATGCGCTATGGCTCGTCAGCAAGCCTGCCTCAGACCAGCTGCGGGCACTGATGCTCTCCCAAGGCGTAGAAGGTATCCCAACGTCGAACGCCCCATTCTTCAACCTGATCCAGGACCAGGCCATCATCCAGGTCAACGCTCAGGGCAAGGCTATCTGGAAGGCAACGCTCGACACCGGCCACGGCTGGAAGAACACCTTCACCTTACTCAAGGTCTCCCCCGCGTTGATTTGGCCAGATCCTGCGGATCGACCAGCTCCATTTACGGGCACTTTCACACTCGAGCAGCCGGAAGACACCGAGCTAGATCAGCAGCGGCCTACACCCGTGAGCGATATCGCTACGCCATCATTCCCGATACCACAAAGCGTGACTCATGTCACATCTTCACAAGAGGTGCCCTCATCGGAAACACTGCCGCCGCCCGCATTCCAGACCAGTTTAGACCCCATGGACGAGACCCTTGCACTAGCAGATGAGCTCTTTGGTGAAGCGGCTCCATCTCTAGAAACTTCAACTTCCCAGCGGCTCCCTGACGCCGCCCGAAACAACTTCACTGATTGCATCGCCGAGCATTCAGCTGAAGAGGCAATTTCGGCCAAGGACACAGCTGATATCGGCCAAGCTTTCATAGCTTGGGCGCGGCGGGGCGTGCTTTCACACACGCTGGTGATCAACGACGCCAAAGCACTGATTCACACAGTGGATGGCACTGCGTTTCTCGTCAGCCCCGGATTATTCAAGCGCTATGCCTTGGAGCATCCTCACCTCCAGAGGGAAGCCAAGGCGAGAGGGATTGAAACCTGGCAGCTGGTTCAACGCGGATTTGAAAAACTCAAAACTAACCGGAAGACACCGGACAATCTCAATATATGGACATGCGAGGTAATCGGCCCGCGAAAATCCAAACTGCTCAAAGGCTATCTTTTGAAGGACCCTGGTGCAATCTTCACGCATCCGCCATTCGATAATATTAGCCTGCGATTGCAGGATATGGGAGCTAGCGAAAATTGAATATCGTCGATATCGCTAGCGAATACAATGATACTCACGACCTCAGGCCAGCAACTAAAGTTATCTACCTAGCAGCAGCCCGGGCATTAAGCAGAAGATTTGGCGATGACGTCGAACTCGAAAAACTCCATCATAGGGATGTTCTGATCTGGCGCAAGGAGGCCTTGGATTCAGGCCTAGCAAAGCGCAGCTGGAACACATACGCGAGCCATCTGAAAACTCTTTTCAGGTACGCCATTTCTCATGACTTACTGAACACTCGCAAAAACCCCTTCACTGACACCTCTGTAGTTCCACCTAGAAAGCGGAAGAAAACTGTGCCTCACGAGGCCATCACCCAGGGTCGCAACCAGCTTATTAGGTTACAAGAGATAGAACGGGTGTCAGGCGAAAGAAGCAGCATAACCCCTGCCTGGTTCTGGCTGACTGTCTACGAGACATTTCACCACACCGGGATTCGCCTAAATTCCCTGCTAAGCTTACAGCGTCGAGACATCTGCCTAAAGCGTAGAACAATGAATATTAGAAGCGAGGGGGACAAGACTCACAAAGAATTTCTCTTACCGATTCCTGGCCCATTATACGAGCACATAGACCGACTTGCAGCCTGGGCAGACTCCTTGCATTTTAAAGCCACCGATCAACTATTTAACGTCAATAGATTCTCGACGCACTACAGACGAGAAACTATGGATATAAATCAGATCGAATCCATGTATAGAAAGCTTACAGCAATAGTAGGAACCCGGATGACTCCGCATCGGTTCAGGCACACATTAGCGTCTGACCTGATGCGACAAGCTGATCGCAACATTCACGTAGCCAAAGCCCTGCTGAACCACTCCAGCATCGCTACCACCATGGAATACATCGAGACGGATCCGCACCAGATGCGTCATGTCCTGGAGGAACGTGCTGACAAGACTCCGAGGAACCTGATAGCCCGTATTGATCACAGCCCCCGCCAATACCAGGAGAGTCGACCAGAGGCGTTGAAGCAATTCTCTCCTTTGCCCTCGCAGCAACCGGCGAGCCTCCTCGGACCTTCCGCACCAGCAGCCTTCGATCAACTCGCAGAATGGATTAGCAATGGGGCGCGACCGCTCACATCGGCAGTGAGGCGTGGATAACTGCATAGCAAAGATGAATGCAAGATTGCGGCCAGGCCAGACGGTGTCGGGCTCAGGGCGCTAGCTGATTCAGTTTGACATCATCAAACCACGAAGCTAGATTCCGCCACAGACGGCTGCTTGTCTGAGCTGAGGGAACGCAAAAACCCTCCATTGCGGAGGGTTTCTGGTGAAGATGGTGGGTCGTGTGGGATTCGAACCTACGACCAATTGGTTAAAAGCCAACTGCTCTACCGACTGAGCTAACGACCCGTTAGTGGGCGCCATTCTAGCGATTTTCTCAGGAGAATCAACACCCTAGATGAAATTTTTTACTGATAGCGCGTAGGATCGGAAATTCCAGCGGCCTTGAAGCCTTCGGCGCGCAGGCGGCAGCTGTCGCAGCGACCGCAGGCCTGGCCTTCATCGTCGGCCTGGTAGCAGGAGACGGTCAGGGCATAGTCGACGCCCAGCTGGCTGCCAGCCTGGACGATCTGCGCCTTGGAAAGGAACTGCAGCGGGGCTTCGATCTTGAAGGAATCCCCTTCCACACCGGCCTTGGTGGCGAGATTGGCCAGGCGCTCGAAGGCTTCGACGAACTCCGGCCGGCAATCCGGATAGCCGGAGTAGTCCACCGCATTCACCCCGATGAAGAGATGACGGGCACCGAGCACCTCGGCCCAGCCCAGGGCCAGGGACAGGAACACGGTATTGCGTGCCGGCACATAGGTGACCGGGATGCCCTCGCCCGGGGTCTCCGGGACGGCGATGTCCGGGTCGGTGAGCGCCGAGCCACCGATGCCATTGAGATCCAGGCCGATCACCTTGTGCTCGACGACGCCCAGCTGGCGCGCCACGCGTTCGGCGGCTTGCAGCTCGGCGCGATGGCGCTGGCCGTAGTCGAAGCTCATGGTGTAGCAGGCGAAGCCCTGGGCCTTGGCCATGGCGACGATGGTGGCGGAATCCAGGCCGCCGGAAAGAAGGATGACCGCTTTAGGCTGACTCATGCTCAGTGTCCCGGTTCGTCGTTCCAGAGAATCTTGTGCAGCTGCAGCTGGAAGCGCACCGGCAGGTTGTCCGCCACGATCCACTCCGCCAGCTCACGCGGCGCCACCTGGCCATGGCTGGGCGAGAACAGCACCTCGCCCGCCCGTTGCTCCAGGCGATACTCGATCAGCTTGGAGACGGCCCAGCCATAGTCCTCGCGGGAGCAGATGACGAACTTGACCTGATCGTTGGGCGTCAGGTGGTCGAGGTTGGCGTACAGGTTGCGCCCCACCTCCCCCGAGCCCGGCGTCTTGAGGTCGACGACCTTGCTGACACGCCCGTCCACGCCACTGACATCCAGGGCGCCACTGGATTCCAGCGACACCTCGTAGCCGGCGTCGCACAGCTGCTCGAGCAGCTTGAGGCAGTTGGGCTGGGCCAGCGGCTCGCCGCCGGTCACGCAGATGTGCCGCGGCCGGTAGCTCGCGACCTGCTCCAGGATGGCATCGAGATGATGGATCTCGCCGCCGGTGAAGGCATAGGCCGTGTCGCAATAGTGACAGCGCAGCGGGCAGCCGGTGAGCCGGACGAAGACGGTAGGAAGACCGGCGGTGCGGGCTTCACCCTGGAGCGAATAGAAAATCTCGGTAAGACGTAGGGTATCTTTTTGCATGGAAGCCACGGGCGTGACGGCTACACAGGCCATCCGCCTCCGTTGCGGTAGATAGAAGAAAAAAGCCTGCGCTAGGGCAGGCTTTTCAGATCCCGCTGCGCCAGTTGCGCAGCGGAGGTTCCGGGATATTGGCTGATGACCTGCTGGTACATGCCCTTGGCCCGATCGGTGCGGCCGAGCTTCTGCTCGACGCCACCCAGTTTGTACAGCGAATCCGGCACCTTGTTGCTGGTGGGATAGGCCTGACTGACCTTGGCGAAGGCCTGGCCAGCAGCCTGCAGATCGCCCTTGGCCAGATTTACTTCACCCAGCCAGTACTGGGCATTGCCCGCATACTGACTATTGGGATACTTGCGCAGGAAGGCATTGAATGCCTGGCTGGCTTTGTCGAAATCCTTGGCCTTGATCAGATCGAAGGCAGCGTCGTAGTACAGCTTTTCCTTCGCCGGATCGCCCGGTTCACTGCTGGCGGCCGGTGCCCCTGCGGAAGCAGGCGGCGTCGGCGCATTGTTGGCCGCGATGGCACCACTCTGGGCAGCACCGGCAGCGGCTCCGGCGCCCGCATTGGCAGGCACGGAAGAAAGCTGGGAAATACGGCCATCCAGATCCTGGTAACGATCCAATCCTTCCTGCTTGAGCTGGCGGATCTCGTTTTCCTGAACCTCGACCTGGCCACGCAGGCGAGCGATATCGTCCTGCATCTGTTGCAACTGCATGAACAGTTGACCCATGCCGGAAACGGGAGCCCCGTTTCCGGCACTGGCCGCGCCTGCATTGCCATAGCCTTGCCCAGCGGACTGGGCAACGCCATAACTACCATCCTGTACGGGAACCTGAGCCCCGGCGACAACCGGTACACCAAGGGTCAGGGCGATCAAGAACTGCAGGCGCTTGGACATCGTTTATTACTTCTTCAGCTCGACGCGACGGTTCTGAGCCCAGGAAGCTTCGTCGTGACCGACGGCAACCGGACGCTCTTTACCGTAGGAAACCAGCTCCAGCTGAGCCGGGGACACGCCCTGCAGCACCAGGTAGCGCTGAACGGCCTTGGCACGACGCTCGCCCAGAGCCAGGTTGTACTCGCGGGTACCGCGTTCGTCGGTGTTGCCTTCCAGAACGACGCGCTGGCCGCTGGCCTTCAGGTCACGAGCGTGAACGTCCAGAGCGCGCATGGCTTCCGGCTTCAGGTCGGAGCTGTCGTACTCGAAGTAGAAGGTGGTGATGGCGCGCAGAGCGGCTTCGTCGCCCATGCTGCCGTCAACGGCACCCGAGTTGGCGCCGTAGCCAGCGTTCGGGTCGACAGCACCGGCACCAGCGCCAGCACCAGCGCCTTCACCGGAGGCGTCGCCGCCCTTGGAGGAACAGCCCACGGCCACGGCCATGGCCAGAGCCAGTGCAGCGAACTTGCCGAATTTCAGCATTTCCATCATGTAACTCCTAAAAGAACCGCAATGTTGGTGTAACTAAGGACTTTTCTAATTAGCCGTCAGTTCAGGTAAGGAGACCAGGAAGGCTCGCGCACGTCACCCTGGGCGGTGGGAATCGGAATCCGGACGCGACCATTGATGGAGACAAGCATCAGGACGCCTCGGTCCTGCTGGCGGGTGGCGTAGATTAGCATGGTGCCATTGGGCGCAACAGTGGGCGAGTCGTTGAGGCTGGTGTTGGAAAGTACCCGCACAGAGCCGCGTTGGAGGTCTTGTGCAGCGATCTGGAAGTTGGTGAAACCTTCCTGGCGATGCACCATGACCAGCGTCTTTTCATCCGCCGAAAGTTTCGGGTTGGCGTTGTAGTTACCGACGAAAGTCACGCGCTCAGCACCCCCGCCATTGGCGTTGGTCTTGTAGATCTGCGGCTTGCCGGAACGGTCTGAGGTGAAATAGATGGTCTGGCCATCCTTGCCCCAGAAGGGCTCGGTATCGATGGCCGAGTCATTCGTCACACGACGAATGGCACGCGAGCCGAGGTCCATCACGTAGATCTCGGGGTTGCCGTCCTTGGACAGCACGAAGGCCAGGCGATTGCCGTCGGGCGAAAACGCCGGCGCGCCATTCAGGCCTTCGAAGTTGGTCAGCTGCTCGCGGCGACCGGTGTCGATGTACTGCATGAAGATGCGCGGGCGCTGCTGCTCGAAGGAAACATAGGCGATGCGCTTGCCATCCGGCGCGAAACGCGGCGACAGGATCGGCTCGCGCGACTGCAGCAGGGTAACGGCACGGGCACCGTCATAGTCGGCGCGCTGCAGGGTGTAACGGGTGTTGGTGGCGGAGAAACGCTCGGCGGTCACATAGAGGATGCGCGTCGAGAAGGCACCCTTCACACCGGTCAGCTTTTCATAGGCCTGGTCGGAGATGAAGTGGGCCATGTCGCGCAGCTGATCGGTGCCGCCGCCGACGTTGCCGGTCAGGACCTGCTGTTCGGTGGAAACGTTGAACAGGGCGTAGTTGATCTGCAGCCGACCGCCATTGGGCACGATGTTGCCCACCAGCACGTAGTTGGCACCCAGGGCCTTCCAGTCACGGAAGATGACTTCGCTGGCCTGGCTCGGCTGGCTCAGCATGTTCTGGCGCGGAATCGGCGAGAACACCCCGGAATTGCGCAGGTCGTCGCTGACGATGTTGGCCAGGTCTTCCGGCAGTGGCTGACCACCCTGCCACCCGAAGGGCACGACGGCGATCGGGATGGCGCGATCGCTACCGCTGGAAATCACCAGCGGATCGGCCGCCTGGGCGGAGCCCACCACCAGGACCAGGCCCAGCAGGATGTAACGGATCAGGGTGTTCACAGACTCAGGTCCTCCGGTTTGAAGATCATGCGGCGCTGACGATACAGCTGATCGAAGGTCTTGCGATCCAGCTGCTGCAGCTCACGGATACGACCGACGTTACGCACGGCCGATACCGCTGAATTGTCAAACTCCTTGTTGCCACTGGAGCGGGTCACCGTCGCGCTGGTGATGGTGCCGTCCGGCAGCATGTTGATCTGCACCTCGACGCTCATGCCGTTGCGCGCCGACTGCGGACGCGTCCACTGCTCGCTGACCAGCCGCACGATCAGGTCATCGAAACTCGATGCCACTTCGTCGCCCTGCTCTTCGGCCAGGGCCTGCTGCCGCTGGGTATCATCGGACAACAACTCGGCCAGGGCCTGCGCCTTCTTGTCTTCCGCTGCCTTGCGCGCAGCCGCCTGGGCAGCCTTCTTCTTGGCGTCGTCCGCCGCTTTCTTCTTGGCGGCCTCCGCAGCAGCCTCTTTCTTGGCCGCCTCGGCAGCAGCCTTTTGCTTGGCTTCTTCGGCCGATTTCTGTTTGGCTGCCTCTGCCGCAGCCTTCTTCGCCGCTTCCTCGGCCGCTTTCTGCTTGGCCGCTTCGTCAGCCTTCTTCTTGGCGATGTCCGCCTGCTTCTTCTGCTCGGCGGCCTGCTTGGCTTCCGCAGCCGCCTTGGCGGCCTCGGACTGTTTCTCGGCCTCAGCCTTGGCTTCGGCGGCCTTGGCCGCCGCTTCCGCTTGCTGCGCCTTTCGAGCGTCGTCGGCTTTCTTTTGTTCCGCGGCCTGTTGCTGGGCTTCCTTCTGTTGCTGAGCCGCCTTGGCCGCCGCCGCTTCACGCTGGGCTTCCTGTTGCTGACGACGCTGCTCCAGTTGTTCCTGCTCGTACTGCTTGGCCGCGGTCTTCTTCGCCTCCCCCGCCAGTTTCTGCTCGGTCTGCACCTGCGCCGAACTCTTGGATTTGAGCTGGACCAGGGTCGCCTGGACGACCGGACGCGACTGGGGCAATTCAGGGGTGAAGGCGAAGCTGACAAACAGCAGGCCGAAGATCAGCACATGCAGGGCGACTGCCCAGATGACCGGCCAGAAATAACTTTCGGACGACGAACGCTCGCGGTGTCGCATCAAGGCGCCTCGGTAATCAACCCGACGTTGGGGACGCCGGCCTGTTGCAAGGCACCCATGGCGCCGGCGACGACGCCATAGTTGGCGGCCTTGTCACCGCGGATGAACACCTGGGTGTCCGCACGCTGACGCATGATGGCACCGACCTGCTGACTCAGTTGCGGCAGGGACACCGCGGTGGAGGACTTGGCCTTCTGATCGGTATCCACCTCGGAACCGACGTTCCAGTAGTAGGTACCGTCGGCTTTCACCGAGACGGTGAGGATCTGCTTGTCGTTGTCCTGCGGCAGGGCCTGGCTGTCGACCTTGGGCAGGTCGACCTTGACGCCCTGGTTGAGCATGGGCGCCGTCACCATGAAGATGACGAGGAGCACCAACATCACGTCGATGTAGGGCACCACGTTCATCTCGGCGACGGGCTTGCGTTTCTGGCGGCGAGGGACCATGGGATACCTCTTTATTCGTCGCTGGTGTGGACTTTGCGGTGCAGGATGGCCTGGAATTCATCCGCAAAGGTGTAGTAGCGGTTGATCAGCATTTCCGAGCGGGCGGCGAAACGGTTGTAGGCCACGACGGCGGGAATGGCGGCGAACAGACCGATGGCGGTAGCGATCAGGGCTTCGGCGATGCCGGGTGCCACGGTGGCCAGGGTTGCCTGCTGGGCGGTGGACAGGCCGCGGAAGGAGTTCATGATGCCCCAGACGGTACCGAACAGACCCACGTAGGGGCTGGTGGAGCCGACGGTGGCCAGGAACGGCAGGGCCTGTTCGAGCTTTTCTTCCTCGCGGGAGATGGCCACGCGCATGGCGCGGGAGACACCCTCCATGACCGCATCGGGATCCACGCCGGGCTGCTGACGCAGACGGGAGAACTCCTTGAAACCGGCGCGGAAGATCTGCTCGACGCCGGAATCCGGATCGGGGTTGCTGCCGGCCTGGCGGTACAGCTTGGACAGATCGATGCCCGACCAGAATTTCTCTTCGAAGGCATCCAGGGAACGCTTGGCGGCGCGCATGGCGTTGCCACGCTGGATGATCATGATCCAGGACGTGACAGAGGCTGCGACCAGGATGAGCATCACCAGTTGCACCACCAGACTGGCGTTGGCGATGAGGCTCCACATGGACGTATGGTCGACGTTGGGTTGCACGCTTAATCTCCTGATTGAATTGACGCCGGACTTCCGGCAAGAACCGTTCGCATGGCTTCGGGCATGGCCCTCGGCCTGAAGCTGTCAGCACGCACGCAGGCGACCGTTACCCACCCTTCGCAGAGCAGGACATCGTCCTTAGCACGCCGGACCTCCTGGTGAAACCTGAGGCTGGCGCGCTTCGCTTCGACCACCTCGGCACCGATCAGCAACTCGTCATCCAGCCGCGCGGGCGCATGGTAGCGCGCTTCGCTGCTGTGGACGACGAAGAGCAGACCGTCCCGGGCGAGTTCGGACTGGGCATAGCCCAGCGCGCGCAGTCGCTCGGTGCGGGCGCGTTCCATGAACTTGAGGTAGTTGACGTAATAGACGATGCCGCCGGCATCGGTATCTTCGTAGTAGACACGACAACTGAGGACGGACGGCGACGGGCTCCGCGATTGCGCGTGCATACTCTAGAACCTAGCCTCGCCGTTGCCAATCAGAAATGTTCGCAACTGCATTTAGTTACCATTGACCTCGAACAGATCGGGCGTACCGCCCTGGGCCAGACGCGTCGGCAGGTTGAGTCCGAAGTGCAGATAGGCATGCCGGGTCACCACCCGCCCGCGCGGCGTGCGCATGATATAGCCTTGCTGGATCAAATAGGGTTCCAGAACGTCTTCGATGGTGTGACGCTCTTCGCTGATGGCCGCCGCCAGGCTGTCCACGCCCACCGGACCGCCGTCGAACTTGTCGATCATGGTCAGCAGCAGCCGGCGATCCTGGTGATCGAAGCCCTGGGCATCCACGTCCAGCAGGTCGAGGGCACGACTGGCGATGTCGTGGCTGATATGGCCCTGCCCACGCACCTCGGCGAAGTCGCGCACCCGCCGCAGCAGGCGATTGGCGATTCGCGGCGTGCCCCGTGCGCGGCGGGCGATTTCCATCGCGCCCTCGGCTTCGATGGCGAGGCCGAGGATGCCGGCGGAGCGGGTGACGATGGTGGCTAGGTCCGCGGTGCCGTAGAACTCCAGGCGCTGGACGATCCCGAAGCGGTCGCGCAGCGGATTGGTCAGCATGCCGGCACGGGTGGTCGCGCCGACCAGGGTGAAGGGCGGCAGATCCAGCTTGATGGAGCGCGCCGCCGGCCCTTCGCCGATCATGATGTCGAGCTGGTAGTCCTCCATCGCCGGATAGAGGACCTCCTCGACGATGGGCGAGAGGCGATGGATCTCGTCGATGAAGAGCACATCGCCGGCTTCCAGGTTGGTCAGCAGCGCGGCGAGATCGCCCGGGCGTTCCAGTACCGGACCGGAGGTGCTCTTCAGGGACACCCGCATTTCCTGGGCGATGATGTTGGCCAGGGTGGTCTTGCCCAGACCGGGCGGGCCAAAGATCAGGGTGTGGTCGAGGGCCTCGCCCCTGCCCTTGGCCGCCTGGATGAACAGGCCCATCTGGTCGCGTACCACCGGCTGACCGATGTAGTCCACCAGCCGCACCGGGCGAATGGCGCGATCCTGGACTTCCTCGCGGTCGCGGCCACCGGCCGAGATGAGACGATCGGTTTCTATCATGGGATCAGACCATGCCCTTCAGGGCGCGACGGATGAGTTCCTCGCTGGAAAGGTCTTCCCCTTCCACGGCGGCGACGGCGCGGCTGGCTTCCTGGGGCTTGAAGCCCAGGGCGACCAGGGCGCTGACCGCGTCGGCCTCGGCGCTGGCCGCGACGGCGGCCTGGTTCGGCAGGACCAGGGGGGCGATGGCGGGCAGATTTTCCCAGGCCTTGAATCTGTCCTTGAGCTCGACCAGCAGACGCTCGGCGGTCTTCTTGCCCACCCCGGGCACCTTGACCAGGGCGGCCGTGTCCTGGGCTTGCACACAGCGAACCAATTCATCCACCTCGAGACTGGACATCAACGCCAGGGCCAGCTTGGGGCCGACACCATTGAGTCGGATCAGCTCGCGAAACAGCTCTCGCTCGCGTTTTTCCCCGAACCCATAGAGCAGGTGCGCATCTTCCCGTACCACGAGGTGGGTATGCAATGTGACGACTTCGCCCTGGGCCGGCAGCCGATAAAGGGTCGTCATGGGCACTTCGACCTCGTAGCCGACTCCGCCCACGTCGAGCAGGAGATGGGGCGGCTGCTTTTCCGCCAGGGTGCCACGTAGACGACCGATCACTGGGATACCTTCCTAACGTTGGAGCGAGATGAGAGAGCGGATGGCGCTAGAGACGCAGGCGACCGCCACGGCGGCGGGTCGCCAGCAGGCCATGGGGAACAAGGCTCTGCCGGGTGTGGGCATGGCACAGGGCGATGGCCAGGGCGTCGGAGGCGTCGATCTGGGGTTTCTCGGTCAGGCGCAGCAGGTGCATGACCATCAGCATCACCTGCTGCTTGTCCGCCCCACCGTTGCCGACCACGGCCTGCTTGACCTGGCTCGCGGTGTATTCGGAAATCTCCAGACCACCTTCGGCGCCGGCGACGATGGCCGCTCCCCGGGCCTGACCCAGCTTGAGCGCCGAATCGGCGTTGCGCGCCATGAACACCTGCTCGATGCCCATGGTGACCGGTCCGTACTGGGCGATGACGTCGCGCACGCCGCGGTAGACGATCTGCAGCCGCTCCGGCAACGGACCGTTACCGGTCCGGATGCAGCCGGAGGCGACGTACTCGCAGCCGCGTCCGGTGTCGCGCACCACGCCAAAGCCGGTCAGCCGCGAACCCGGGTCGATGCCCAGCACCAGGGTGCCGGGCGCATCGGGCGGCAGGCGCTCGTAGAGGGACATCAGCCGAGCTGCGCCATGACATCCTCGGGGATGTCGGCGTTGGAGTAGACGTTCTGCACGTCGTCCAGGTCTTCGAGCATGTCGATCAGCTTGAGCACCTTCTGCGCGGTTTCCAGATCCAGGGTCGCGGAGGTCGAGGGGATCATGGTCACCTCGGCTTCGTCGGCCTTGTAGCCGGCGGCGGTCAGGGCTTCGTTGACGGCGATGAAGTCGGCAAAGCTGGTGAAGACGTCGATGGAGCCATCGTCGTTGGCGACCACGTCGTCGGCACCCGCTTCCAGGGCGGCTTCCATCAGGGCGTCCTCGTCCAGGCCGGGGGCGTAGCTGATCTGGCCCTTGCGCTCGAACAGATAGGCCACCGAACCGTCGGTGCCCAGGTTGCCACCGCACTTGTTGAAGGCGTGGCGGACTTCGGCCGCAGTGCGGTTGCGGTTGTCGGTCATGGCCTCGACGATGATGGCGACGCCGCTCGGGGCGTAGCCTTCATAGGTCAGTTCCTCGACGTTCTCGCCTTCGCCGGCGCCCACGCCCCGGGCGATGGCCCGGTCGATGGTGTCGCGGGTCATGTTGGCGGTCAGCGCCTTGTCCACCGCCAGGCGCAGGCGGGGGTTGTCGGCCGGAACGCCGCCACCCTGGCGCGCGGCCACGGTCAGCTCACGGATGATCTTGGTGAAGATCTTGCCCTTCTTGGCATCCTGGCGCTCTTTGCGATGCTTGATGTTGGCCCATTTGGAATGACCGGCCATAAGCTACTCCAATGTCTTGACGAAGACGGCGCCGCGGCGATGACCGCGGTGCACTGAAAAAGGAAACGGCGGGCACCCGTCCGGGCGCCCTCCTCCGATAAGGCTTATTCCGCCTTGGGCTGCTCGCGCAGGCGGATGTGCAGCTCGCGCAGCGCCTTGGCATCGACGGCGCCGGGCGCCTGGGTCATGACGTCGGCGGCGCTCTGGGTCTTCGGGAAGGCGATGACTTCACGAATGGACGAGGCGCCGGTCATCAGCATCACCAGGCGATCCAGGCCGAAGGCCAGGCCGCCATGGGGTGGCGCGCCGAACTTCAGGGCGTCCAGCAGGAAGCCGAACTTCTCTTCCTGTTCCTCAGCGCTGATCCCCAGCACCTCGAACACCGCCTGCTGCATCTTCTTGTCGTGGATGCGGATGGAACCGCCGCCCAGCTCGGTGCCGTTGAGCACCATGTCGTAGGCGCGCGACAGCGCCGCACCCGGGTTGGCCTTGAGCTCGTCCGGGCCGCACTTGGGCGAGGTGAAGGGGTGGTGCATGGCGGTCAGGCTGCCATCGTCGTTTTCCTCGAACATCGGGAAGTCGACCACCCACAGCGGCGCCCACTGGCAGGTCAGCAGATTGAGGTCGTGACCGAGCTTGATGCGCAGCGCGCCCAGGGCCTCGGAAACGATCTTGGTCTTGTCCGCGCCAAAGAACACGATGTCGCCATCCACCGCGCCGACGCGGTCGAGGATGACGTTGATGTTGTCCAGGGGGATGTTCTTGACGATGGGCGACTGCAGGCCCTCGACGCCGGCGGCGCGCTCGTTGACCTTGATGTAGGCCAGGCCCTTGGCACCGTAGATGCCGACGAATTTGGTGTAGTCGTCGATCTGCTTGCGCGGCATGCTCGCCCCGCCCGGTACGCGCAGGGCGGCGACGCGGCACTTGGGATCGTTGGCCGGACCGGCGAAGACCTTGAAGTCGACGTCCTTGAGCTGGTCTTCCACGTCCACCAGTTCCAGCGGGATGCGCAGGTCCGGCTTGTCGGAACCGAAGCGACGCATGGCCTCGGCCAGGGTCATGTGCGGCAGGTCGCCGAACTCAACGTCCAGGACTTCCTTGAACAGGTTGCGCACCATGGTCTCGGTGATGTCCATGATGTCTTTTTCATCGAGGAAGCTGGTCTCGATGTCGATCTGGGTGAATTCCGGCTGGCGGTCGGCCCGCAGGTCTTCGTCGCGGAAGCACTTGGCGATCTGGTAGTAGCGATCGAAGCCGGCGACCATCAGCAACTGCTTGAACAGCTGGGGCGACTGCGGCAGGGCGAAGAAGCTGCCGGGGTGGGTGCGGCTGGGCACCAGGTAGTCGCGGGCACCCTCGGGAGTGGCCCGGGTCAGGATCGGGGTTTCCACGTCGAGGAAACCGTTCTCGTCCAGGTAGCGGCGGATGCTGGAGGTGATGCGCGAACGCAGCTTCAGCTTCTCGGCCATCTCCGGACGGCGCAGATCGATGAAGCGATAGCGCAGGCGGGTCTCTTCGCCGACATCGGTGTATTCGTTGAGCGGGAACGGCGGGGTTTCCGCCTCGTTGAGCACTTCCAGCTCGTAGCCCAGCACCTCGATGGCGCCGGAGGCCATGTTGGCGTTGCGCGCGCCTTCGGGACGCAGGCGCACCTTGCCGGTGAGCTTGACGACGTACTCGCTGCGCACGCGGTCGGCCTTGGCGAAGGTTTCGGCGCGATCCGGATCGAACACCACCTGGGCCAGGCCTTCGCGATCGCGGATGTCGAGGAAGATGACCCCGCCGTGGTCACGGCGGCGGTGGACCCAACCGCAGAGGGTGATTTCCTGGCCGTCCAGGCTCTTGTTCAACTGGCCGCAATAGTGGCTGCGCATCATGGTCGTGGTTTCGCTTCTCTAGAACAGGCTGAATGCGTGGAGGCGCCGGGCCGGCAAGACCGGGCGCTCGACTGAACGGGAGATTCTATATCATCCGTCACGATTTTACCGTAGCCGGGCACGCAGCTCGACGTGCGAACACTGGCTAAACGGCCAGCGGTTCTGTGATAGCCTCGGAGCCCTTCGCAACCGACGCACAGGAGCCGTCAGCATGGAAATCAACATCGGAATCGCCGAACAGGATCGTGCCCAGATCGCCGAGGGCCTGTCGCGCCTCTTGGCCGACACCTACACCCTGTATCTGAAGACCCACAACTTCCACTGGAACGTGACCGGGCCGATGTTCAACACCCTGCACCTGATGTTCGAGACCCAGTACACCGAGCTGGCCGTGGCGGTGGACGACATCGCCGAGCGCATCCGCGCCCTGGGCTTCCCGGCGCCGGGTACCTACGCCGCCTATGCCCGCCTGTCGAGCATCAAGGAAGAGGAAGGGGTGCCGGACGCCCAGGACATGATCCGCCTGCTGGTGCAGGGTCAGGAAGCCGTGGTGCGGACTGCGCGGGGCATCTTCCCGTTGCTGGACAAGGTCAGCGACGAGCCCACCGCCGATCTGCTGACCCAGCGCATGCAGACCCACGAGAAGACCGCCTGGATGCTGCGCAGCCTGCTCGCCGCCTAGCTCCGGCTGCCGTCGCGGGCCGCGGCCCGCGACGGTGCCACGATTGAGCGGCCCTCACCTTTTGGGTTAAATAAGGACGCGCTTTTCGCGCCGGGTCACTCCGCTGTCGGGCACCGCTCCGGCAGTTTCGGCAGACCCGTGTTCTCTATCCCAAGGTGATTTCACATTGAACACGTTATCTACTGTCCATGTCGTGGTGGGCGCTGCTGCGCTCCTGTTATCGGCAATTCCCGGACTGCAGTCCGACACCTCGTCCTTCGATCAACCCGAGTCCATCCATCTGGCCCTGCTGGGTCTTGCCACCCTCCTCTTCACGCCTTTCTCCCGCAGCCGCAGCAGCGGTGCCCAGAAACTCGCCAGCGCCCTGCTGGTGATCGCCGTGGTGGCCCAGACCTTTATCCTGCTGGCGCCCCTCGAGCAGATCGGCGGCCTGCCGGCCGAATTGCTGCCGCTGGGGCTGACCCTGGTCGCCGCCCTGGCCAGCCTGCCGGAAAAGTTTCGTGCCCCGGCGGGCAACGCCGCGGTGGCCGACAGCGAGGTTCGTCCGCGTCAGGCGGCGCGTCCCGCCCCTGCCGCCGCCGCTCCGGCCCGTCCGCTGGCCGATGACCGCGAGCGCGGCACGGTGAAGTGGTTCAACACCTCCAAGGGCTTCGGCTTCATCTCCCGCGACACCGGCGACGACATCTTCGTGCACTTCCGCGCGATCCGTGGCGAAGGTCATCGGGTGCTGATGGAAGGCCAGCGCGTGGAATTCTCGGTGATCCAGCGCGACAAGGGCCTGCAGGCCGAAGACGTGGTCATCGCGGCCTGATCGCTGCCGGCAAAAAAGAAAGGCCGCCCTCGGGCGGCCTTTTTCATGGGCGACGAGACTACTGCCGCTGAGCCTCGGCGGCCTTGCTGTCGGTCATGCCGGTGGTATTACCCAGCAGGCTGGCGGTCGCGGTCTGGATGAAGGCCTCCAGGCGCTTCTGCAGCTCGGGCGCGCTGGCGTCGCCCTTGAGCACCTCGCCACCGGCCTGGGTGCCCAGGTGATAGCGATAGAGCACGGCGTCGCGGTCGCGCGGCTTGACCAGGATGCGATCGCCCGTGACCAGGGCCACGGTCTGGTCGCTGCCCGACGGCTTGATCACCGCCACGCCCGGATCGCCCTGGGGCAGACCCAGCAGATCACGGCCCCAGCACTGGTGCTGGGTCGGCTTGCCGAAGCGGGCCAGCACCGTGGGCACCACGTCGATCTGGCTACCCACGGTGTCGCGACGGGCGCCAAAGGTTTCCTGCACGCCCGGACCGATCAGCAGGAGCGGTACGTTGAAGCGCGACAGGTCCATCTCGGTGATCTGCTCGTTGTTGCCGAAGCCGTGGTCACCGACGATGACGAACAGGGTGTCCTGGTACCAGGGCTCGTTCTTGACCTTGGCGAAGAACTGACCCAGCGACCAGTCGGCGTAGCGCATGGCGGTGAGGTGTTCGTCGAGCGAGCCATGCCCGGTGACCGGGGTGACCGGCAGGTCCTTGGGCAGCGCATAAGGGGTGTGGTTGGACAGGGTCTGCAACAGCGCATAGAAGGGCTTGCCGTCCGGCGCCTTGGCCAGCTTGTCCAACTCCTGCACCGAGCGGTCGAACATGTCCTGGTCGGAGACGCCCCAGGTCGGATCCATGAACACCGGATTCACGAAGTCCTCACGACCGACGAAGCGGGTCATGCCCTGGTTGCTGAAGAAGCCGGACTGGTTGTCCCACTGGAAGTTGCCGTTGTAGACGTAGACGTCGTCGAAGCCACGAGTGCTGAGCAGTTGCGGCAGACCGGAGAACTGGTGCGCGCCCTCGGGCATGCGCATCAGGTATTCGAAGGCCGGCAGGTTGGGGAAGCAGGCCATGGTGGCGAACATGCCCTGGTGGGTATGGGTGCCGTTGGAGAAGAAGCGGGTGAACAGCGTGCCCTGCTTGGCCAGGGCGTCGAAGTTCGGGGTGATGCCGTCTTCGTTGCCGAGGGCGCCGATATAGCGACCGGCCATGCTTTCCATGAGGATCACCACGACGTTGCGCACCTTGGGCAACTGGCCGTCGGTGGGCGGGGTGTAGATCCTGCGGATGGCGGCCTTGTCGGCGTCGATCAGCTCGTCACGCGGGGTCAGCAGCAGTTGCCGGGTCACCGCCAGGGCGTCGGCGGCCGGCATGGTGGCCTTCCAGCTGTTGTCGCGATGGTCGGAGAAGCTGTTCTCGGCGGCATTGATCAGGGTCAGGGTACCGTTCAGGCCAAGGTGGTTGGCGAACATGGAATCGGTGGTGTAGGCGTCGCCCCAGCGCAGCGGCGGCCCGGATCTCAGGGTGCCGCGGGCAGCGATGACGGCCACCACCAGGCAGAGCAGAAACACCGCGCCCCGGCGATACCAGGCGGCCGGTCGCGCCGCGGCATACCGGCGGGTGGCTCGCTCCACGCCAAAGAACACCAGGCCCAGCAGCAGGGTCGCCACGGCCCAGGCCAGGAGCAGGCGCAGCACCGGGAAGCCGTTCCAGATCATGCTCGTGACGGTGTGCAGGTCTTCCTGCATGTACTGAAACACCAGGCTGTTCAGGCGCTGGTGGAATTCACGGTAGAAGTTCAGCTCGCCGACGCCCAGCAGCAGGCAGAGGCTGGCGGCCAGGGTGAACCAGCCGGCCTGCAGGCGGCGGGCGGCCATGGCTCTGGCGCTGAGCAGGCAGAGCAACGAGGGCACGCAGATATAGACCACCAGGCGCAGGTCGAAGCGAGCGCCATTAAAGAAGGCCTCGGCAAAGGTGGCGAAGGGCGAGTCGCCGATCAGATCGGTGTTGTAGCCCAGCAGCGCCAAGCGCAGCAGGGTGAACATGACCATCAGCGCCAGGGCGCAACCCAGCACGAAGCTGAGGTGGCTGCCCAGCGTCGGCACCGGGCGGATGCGAGCGGCGCGCGGGGTGTGGGGGACTTCCGTTTGCGACATGAAAACACCTTGTCAAAAGCAGCAGGGATTCGCGGCGCGTGGCCAGCGGCTCGGGATCGGCCACGCAGAGGCCTCGGGCGCGGTCGGCAGGCGTGGGAGTTTAACCATCCGGCGCGATCGCGCCAGTCCTGGCCTCCGCAACGTGGGCGAAGCGAGACCTCTGCCGCGCCGACCAGCGCCCAGCCTGAGCAGGAACTCGTCAAAATTTCGTCAAGGACTGCTCTGGATGCGACGTCAGCGCAGGCATGGGCGGCAGCCGCCGCTTGCAGTAAAATCCAGCACCCTCGACCGCTCCAGCGCCGTATTCAGGATGCCCCATGGCTCACCGTGACGCTCTGCAGGTGCTTCGCACCTACCTCACCAGCCAGATCCTTGGCCAGGAAACCCTGGTGGAGCGCCTGCTCATCGCAGTGCTGGCGGACGGTCACCTGCTGGTGGAAGGCGCCCCCGGGCTGGCCAAGACCAAGGCCATCAAGGACCTGGCGGAAGGCCTGGAAGCGGATTTCCACCGCATCCAGTTCACCCCCGACCTGCTGCCGGCCGACATCACCGGCACCGAGATCTATCGTCCCGACACGGCGACCTTCTCCTTCCAGCAGGGACCGATCTTCCACAACCTGGTGCTGGCCGACGAAATCAACCGGGCGCCGGCCAAGGTGCAATCCGCGCTGCTGGAAGCCATGGCCGAACGCCAGGTGAGCATCGGTCGCACCTCCTATGCCCTGCCCGACCTCTTCCTGGTGATGGCCACCCAGAATCCCATCGAGCAGGAAGGCACCTATCCCCTGCCCGAGGCCCAGCTCGACCGCTTCCTGATGCACGTCAAGATCGGCTACCCCGACGCCTCCGTGGAGCGGCGCATCCTCGCCCAGGCCCGTGGCGAAGCCCTGGACGGCGAGACCTTGCCGACCGAGCGCGTCACCCAGGCGGCCATCAACGCGGCCCGCCGCGAAGTACTCGGGCTGTACATGGCCGACGCCGTGGAGGAATACCTGGTCCAGCTGATCATGGCGACCCGCACTCCGGGGCGCTTCGACCAGGACCTGGCGCACTGGATCACCTACGGCGCCAGTCCGCGCGGCTCCATCGCCCTGGATCGCTGCGCCCGAGCCCACGCCTGGCTGGCCGGGCGGGATTTCGTCAGTCCGGAGGACATCCAGGCGGTGGTCTTCGACGTCCTGCGCCACCGCATCATCCTGTCCTTCGAGGCGGAAGCCGCCGGCATCGACCACGACCGGGTGGTGCAGCGCATCCTCGATCTGGTGGCCGTGGCCTGAGATGGCCGAGCGCAACGGCGTGACCCTGGGCCTGGCCGAGCTCATCGAGATGCGCCACCGGGTGGTCGAGGTGCAGCTGTTTTCCGCCGCCGGACGGCGCAGTCCGCTGATCGGCCTGCACCACTCGCGCCTGCGCGGGCGCGGCGTGGACTTCGACCAGGTGCGCGCCTACCAGCCCGGCGATGACGTGCGCGCCATCGACTGGCGCGTCACCGCCCGCACCCGCGAGCCCCATACCAAGCTGTTCCACGAAGAACGCGAGCGGCCGGTCTATCTCCTGCTGGAACAGAGTCCGCGCACCTTCTTCGGCACCCGCCAGCAATTCAAGTCGGTGCTGGCCGGGCGCCTGGCCGCGCTGATCGGCTGGGCGGTGCTGGAGCACAACGACCGCATCGGCGGCATGATCTTTGGCGGCGAACGCCTGCACGAGGTACGGCCAAGGCGCAGCAAGCAGAATCTGCTGCGTTTCTTCGATCACTTGATCAACGCCAATCGGGCGCTGCAGGATCCGGCCCTGGCCCAGGTGCCGCGCATCACCTTCAACCAGGTCCTGCGCCGCGCCCGCGAGGTGCTGCGTCCCGGCAGCCTGGCCCTGGTGATCTGCGACGAGCGCAGCCTGGACGTGGCCACCGAGCAGCACCTCACGCTGCTTTCGCGGCACAGCGACCTGGTCCTGCTGCCGCTTTCCGATCCGGTGGATCACGAATTGCCCCAGGCCGGCCTGCTGCGCTTCACCAGCGGTCCGGCGGAAGTGGAACTGGACACCGACCGCGCCGACGTGCGCCAGGGCTACGCCGAGCAGGCCGCGCAGCGTCGTGAACGCTGGACCGAACTCAGCCTGCGCCTGGGCATTCCGCTGCTGCCGCTGTCCACGGCGGACGACCTGGTCGAGCAGTTGCGGCACCTCCTACGCCAGCACCGTCCGGGGTACACCTCGTGACCCCCGGCCTGCCGAATCTGGAGCCGCTGCGGTTGCCGCCGGAGCCGACCCTCTGGCCACCGGCGCCGGGCTGGTGGCTGTTGCTGCTGGTAGTGGTGGCGCTGGGCTTCTTTCTGCGCCATCGCCATGGCCGGCGGCCGCTGGTCAGCGCGCCCCTCGCCGAGGCGACCACCGAAGAGGATCTGCGCACCACCGCCCTGGCCGAACTGGCCCGCCTGCCGCGCCCCTATGGCGCGCCGGCCGGACCCTGGTTGCAGGCGCTCAACGCCCTGCTCAAGCGCCTCTGCCGCGCCAGCTATCCGGATCAGCTCAGCCAGACCCTGAGCGGCCGCGACTGGCTGGCCTTTCTCGATTCACGCTGTCCGGCGGCCGGCCTGACGCGCTACATGATCCTGGTCGACGGCGGCTATCGCCCGGATTGCCGGCTAGATGACCGCGCCATCGACGGCCTGCAGGACGCCGTCGCTACCTGGATCCGCAAGCATGTTTGAATTCGCCTGGCCCTGGTTGTGGCTGCTGCTGCCGCTGCCCTGGGCGCTGCGCGTGCTCCTGCCGGCGGCCGACAGCGGCCAGGCGGCCCTGCGGGTGGAATTCCTCGCTGAACTCGAACACCTGGGTGGGCGCACCCGCCACACCGGCGGCCTGAGCGGCGCCCGCCGTCTGCTGCCCTTTCTGCTGGGCTGGCTGCTGATCCTGGCCGCCGCGGCGCGTCCGCAGTGGGTGGGGCCACCCCAGCCGCTGGACGTGAGCGGGCGCGATCTGTTGCTGGCGGTGGATGTCTCCGGCTCGATGGACACCCCGGACATGCAACTGGGCGACGAGAACGTCAGCCGCCTGAGCCTGGTCAAGCAGTTGCTCGGCCGCTTCATCGACAGTCGCCAGGGCGATCGCGTCGGCCTGATCCTGTTCGGTTCCCAGGCCTATCTGCAGGCACCGCTGACCGCCGACCGGCGCACCGTGCATGCGCTCCTGGAAGAAGCCCAGATCGGCCTGGCCGGGCGTAACACCGCGGTGGGCGACGCCGTGGGCCTGGCGGTCAAGCACCTGCGCAAGCGCCCGGACAACAGTCGCACCCTGATCCTGGTCACCGACGGCGCCAGCAACGGCGGCGTGGTGACGCCCGAGGTGGCGGCCAGCCTGGCGGCCAGCGAGCGGGTCCGCGTCTATACCCTGGGCATCGGCGCCGACCCGGACACCCTGGGCGCCGGCGCGACGCCCAGCGATCTCGACGAACCCATGCTGCGCCACCTCGCCGAGGTCACCAACGGCGCCTATTTCCGGGTGAGATCCAGCACCGAACTGGCCGCCGTGTCGCGCCAGCTCGATCGTCTCGAACCCATCCGCCAGCAACCGGACCAGGCCCGCCCCACCCGCGAACTCTATGCCTGGCCGCTGGCCGGGGCACTGATGCTCGGCTTGGCCCTGGCGCTTGGCCGCCTGCCGTGGCCGACACGCTGGCAGCGTGGAGGCAAGGCCCGATGAGCGACTGGCTGCCGCTGCTCCTGCGTCCCTGGTGGCTGCTGGCCCTGGTGCCGGTCGCCCTGGTGATCGGCTCGCTGCGTCGGCGCCGGCATCGCCACGGGCGCTGGCAGGCGCTGCTGCCCCCGGCGCTGCAACCCTGGCTGCTCAGCGACAGCGATCGCCAGCGCTCGCCCCTCGGGCTGGTGCTGCTGGGTCTGGCCGGGGTGCTGGCCTGTCTGGCCCTGGCCGGTCCCAGCTGGCAGCAGGGCGAAGCGCAGAACTTTCGGCGCAACGATCCGCTGGTGGTGGTCTTGGCGCTGACGCCCGATCTGCTCGCCACCGATGTCATCCCCAATCGCCTGCTGGCCGTGCAGCGCAAGCTGCAGGACCTGCTCAAGGCGCGCCAGGACGGCGAGACCGCCATCGTCGTCTATGCCGGCAGCGCCCATACCCTGGTGCCCCTGACCGACGACCTGCCGACCATGGACAACCTGCTCAAGGCGTTGCGGCCGTCGGTCATGCCGGTGCCCGGCCAGCGCGCCGACCTGGGTATCGCCCAGGCCCTGGAGCTGCTCGGCCCGGCGCCCAGCGCCAGCGCCCGGCTGCTGCTCATCGCCAGCGACCTGGACGACCGCGAGCGGCTGGGCCTCGAGCGCCAGCTGCAGGGTCGGCTGCGCCAGCTGGCGATCCTCGGCCCGGGTACGCCCCAGGGCGCCCCGGTGGCCGCCGAGACCGGCAACTACCTGAGCGACGCCGCCGGCGGCATCCGCATCGCCCGCCTGGCCGAAGGCCGCCTGCAGGACGTCGCCCGCGAGCTGGGTGGCCGCTATCAGCGCCTGCAACGCGATGACAGCGACCTGCGTCGCCTCGGTCTGCTGGAGCGACCCGACGATGTGCGGGCCAGCGAGGGTCAGGGACCTTCCGACTGGCGCGACCAGGGTTACCTGTTGCTCCTGCCCCTGCTGGTCCTGGTCGCCTGTGGCGCACGCCGCGGCTGGCTGCTGTGCCTGCCCTTCTGCCTCTTGCTGACGCCGCCCCCGGCGCAGGCTGGCAGCTGGGACGATCTCTGGCTGCGCCGCGACCAGCAGGCCCTGCAGCTGCTGGCCGACGACCAGGCTGGCGCGGCCGCCGACCTCTTTACCGACGAGCGCTGGCGCGGCGTGGCGCTCTATCGCGCCGGCGACTTCAGCGGCGCCGCCGCGGCCTTCGCCCGGGATCCCTCGGCGGACGGCCACTACAATCGCGGCAATGCCCTGGCCATGGCCGGACGCCTGGACGAGGCCCTGCGCGCCTACCGGGCGGCGCTGGTGCTGCGTCCGGATCTGACCCCCGCCCTGCGCAATCGCAACCGCCTCGAACGACTGCTCGCCCAGCGTGCCGCGGCCCAGGCCGAGGCCGCCGCCCGCAGTCGCCAGGCCCAGAGCGCCAGTCAGAGCAGCGCCCAGGCGGACGAGCCGGCCAGCAGCAGTACCCCGCCGTCCACCGCGGCCGCTGCGGCCAGCCCGCAGCAGCAGGCCCAGGCCGGCGCGGACTGGCTCGTCAGTCCGTCCTACGCCGAAGATCCCCTGGCGGAGGAACAGCGTCAGGCCGCCGAACAGTGGCTGCGGGAGATTCCCGACAACCCGGCCGAGCTGCTGCGCCGCAAGTTTTGGTACCAGCAACAACAACGCGAGGAGAACGCGCTGCAATGAAGGCCTATCCCTTGCTGCTGCCCCTCGCGCTGCTCGCGCCCCTGGTGCAGGCGGCGGACCTCAGCGCCCGCCTGGAGCGCACTCAGCTCAGCCAGAACGAGACGCTCGAACTCATTCTCGAAACCACCGATCCCGCGCAGTTCGGCAAGCCCGATCTCGGCCCGCTGGAGCAGGACTTCCGGGTGCTCGGGGTCCGCCAGAACAGCCTGCCGCCCGGCGAGCGGGTGACCACCCGCTGGAACGTCACCCTGCAACCCAAGGCCAGCGGTGCCCTGACCATTCCCGCCCTGACCCTCGACGGCGCCCGTAGCCAGCCGCTGACCGTCACCGTGGAGGCCAGCGCCGCCAAACGCCAGGCCCGTGAGCCGGTCTATCTGGAAGCCTCGGTGGAGCGCACCCGGCTCTATGTGCAGGCGGAAACCATCCTGACCATTCGCCTCTACCACGCCGTGGCGCTCTATGACGATCATGTGCTCACCCCGCCCAATCCCAGCGAGGCCCGGGTGGATCTGCTCGGTACGCCGCAGGTCTACGAGCGTGACGTCGAGGGCGTACGCCATGGCGTGATCGAGTGGCGCTACGCCATCCATCCGTTGCAGAGCGGCACCCTGGTATTGCCGCCCCAGACCTTCAGCGCCACCCTGGCCGGCGGTCTCGACGACAGCTCCAGGGCCGGCCAGCCGATCCAGCTGCGCACGCCGGCCCTGACCCTGGACGTCCTGCCACAGCCCGCCAGCTATCCGCCACAGACGCCCTGGTTGCCGGCGCGCAACCTGACCCTAACGCAGCAATGGAATCCCGCCCCGGCAGAGGCTCGCGAAGGCAGTGCCCTGACCCGCACCCTGCAGGTGCGTGCCGAAGGCCTGGCGCCTGGCCAGCTGCCCCCACTGGTGCTGCCCGAGACCGAGGGGGTGAAGCGCTATGCCGAACAGCCGCGGCTGTCCATGCAGACCCAGGCGCGTGGGCTGGTCGGGCAACGCGAAGAGCGTGTCGCCCTGATTCCCACCTCCACGGGGGACAAGGTCCTGCCGCCAGTGGAGGTGGTCTGGTGGAACACCGAGACCGACACCCTCGAACGCGCCACCCTGCCCGCCCAGACCCTGGTGGTCGCCGAGGATCCGACGCTGCAGCCGGTGGCGACCGCCGCGGCCAAGATCAGTGGCAATGACCGCGGCCTCTGGCGCTGGCAGCTGGCAACGGCCTTTTTCGCCCTGACCACCCTGCTCGGCTTCGGCCTCTGGTGGCGTGCCCGCCGGCAGCCGGCGGTCCTGCCGACGGTGCCCGATCTCGACAGCCGCCTGCAGCGCGAAGAGCTGCGCCGCGCCTGCCAGAGCAATGATCCCCACGCGACCCGCCACGCCCTGGACGCCTGGGCGCGACAGCAGCCGGAGACCCTGGCGGCCATGGGCGCGCGCTTCGAACCCCTGGCCGCGGCCCTCGATGACCTCAACGGCGCGCTCTACAGCGAAGCCGGTCAGCGCTGGCAGGGCGAGACGCTGTGGCAGGCGATCAATGCCCTGCCGCCGCTGACGCCCGCGGCCGTGCACGACACCCTGCCGCCGCTCTATCCGCGCTGAGCGCCTTCCTCCAGGCGCGCCAGCCGCTCTTCGAGCGCGGCGAGCCGGGCTTCCAGCGCCTCCAGCCGTCCTTCGCGCCCACCCGCGGGCGCACTGGCTTCGGCGGCGCTACCCAGTTGCGCGACCTGGGCATCGCGTTCCGCGGCGTTGCCGAACAGATGCAGATAGCGCTCTTCGCGCTGGCCGGGTTGCCGCCCCAGACCGGTGGCCAGGCCACGAGCGATCAACCGCTCCAGGTGGTGACGCACCTGCTCGGTATCGTCGAAGGCATGCATCCGGCCGCTGCGGGCCAGCAATTCCCCCAGGGTCTGGGGGCCGCGCAGGAACAGCAGCGCGCAGAGCACCCACTGGGGTGGCGGAAGCTCCAGCACCTTGTCCAGCCGCTGTTCCCAGCGATCCGCCCGACTACCCATCACCAGGCGCGCCAGACCGCGTTCTTCCAGGCGCCGCAGCCCCTGTCCCACCTCGCCCGGGGTCAGATTGAGCACCGGCTCGCGACTGGTCTTCTGGTTGCAGGCCAGCACCAGCGCATTGAGGGTCAGGGGATAGCTTTCCGGCGTGGTCAGCTGCTTTTCGATGAGGCTGCCGAGAACGCGGATCTCGTTGGCCTCCAGCGGCTCTTCGGCAAAGGCGGGGGTGACTGCTTGGCTCATGGCGGACTCCGCTTGGATGACGCGCCAGCCTAGCCTGCCCTCCGAGCCTGTTCAACGTCTCGCGAGCTAGAGCCAAGCAAGGCGAAAAGGGCTGAGGAAGCGGAGTTTACGAGCGGTAAATGAGCATTCCGACGGGGCTGGCCTTCCAGGCCATTTTCAACGCAGTTTGGCCGACGCGCAGCAGACTTTGATCAGGCTCTCAGCGCCGTCGCCACTGCGGCAGCCCAATCAGCACCACGGCGCCGACGATGACCAGCATGGCCAGCATCTCCGCCGGCCCGATCCGTTCACCGACGAACAGGGTGCCCAGCAGCACCGCCACCACCGGATTGACGTAGGCATAGCTGGTGGCGGCCGCCGGTCGTACCCGCCCCAGTAGATAGAGATAGGCGCTGAAGGCGATCAGGGAGCCGAACACCACCAGATAGCCCAAGGCCAGCCAGCCGCCCAGGGCCGGCCAGTGCTGCAGGCGCTCACCGCCGAGGTAGCTGGCGCCGAGCAGCGCTGCACCGGCCACCAGCATCTCCACGGCGCTGGCCATGGCTCCGCGCGGCAACGGCAGGTAGCGACTCCAGATCGAGCCGAAGGCCCAAGCCGCCGCGGCGAGCAGGATCACCGCCGCACCCAGGGGCGTGGCGCTCATGGTATCGCCCAGGTTGAGCAGGGCTATCCCCAACAGACCTAGGGCGATGCCGGCCCATTCCAGCAGGGTATTACGCTGTCCCCAGAGCAGGCCGAACAGCAGGGTGAACAGCGGCACCGTGGCGATCGACAAGGCCGCGATGCCGGAGGTCACGCCCCAGTGCTCGGCGAGGGTCACGCCGCCGTTGCCGATACCCAGCAGCAGGATGCCGATCACCGCGGCCGCGGCGGTCTCGCGCGCCGTCGGCCAGGGGGTCCCGCGCAGGCGCAGCCAGCCCAGCAGCAGGCTTCCGGCGATCAGGAACCTCAGCCCCGCCATCAGCAGCGGTGGCCAATGGGCCACGCCGATGCGGATCACCAGATAGGTGGAACCCCAGACCACATAGAGCGCGAAAAAGGCCGCCAGCAGGGGCAGCCAGCTGGGTAGGCGCGGCGCGAGGCAGGGCGAAGCGGAGGTGTCCATGCGCGAGGGATTCCTGAGGGGTCAGGCAGCCATTGTAGGAGCGCACGACGGGACGGCTAAGATACAGTCAGGGGATAAAGGGCCGATCGGGCTTTGATTCAGCAGACTTTAGGAGCAAAGACCTTCGATTCGAAGGCAAGGGAACGGACATGGACCATATCGATCGCCGTCTCATCGACCTGCTGCTGGTGGAGGGCCGCGCCAGCTACGCGGACCTGGGTCGCCGACTGGGACTCTCCGCGCCAGCCATCGCCGAGCGCATCGCCAAGCTGGAAGACGCCGGGATCATCACCGGCTATGGCGCCCGTATCGATCGCCGCGCCCTGGGCTACGGCACCGAATGCCTGATCTCCCTGCGTCTGCACAGCACCAGTCAGGGTCCGGTATTGAAGAAGCTGGAGGCCCTGCCCCAGCTGCTCGCCTGCCACCGGGTCACGGGAGAAGACTGCCTGATGCTGCGTGTCGCCGTACGCGACATGGGCGAACTGGAGAGCCTCATCGATCAGCTGAACCGGTTCGGCATGAGCCGTACCGTGGTGGTGCTGTCGACGCCCTTCGAGCGCCCCCTGCCGCTCCTGCCGGGCTGACGGCGCGCAGAAAAAAGCCCCGGCGCCTCGCGGCACCAGGGCTGGCGGAGCGACGCCCCGTCAGATGAAGGAGTCGTCGTCGCCACTGTCGTCGAAGAAGCCGCCACCGCCGCCGGTATCGCCATAGTCGGCGGCGTCCTGGAAGCCCCCGTTATCCTGATAGCCACCGGCGTCCTGGAATCCGCCGCCATTGTCGTAGCTGGCGTTGTCCGCCCAGCCTCCCTGGGAGCCGGCATCGGCCAGGCCCTGGTCGGCAGCCGGGGTCTCATTGATGACGTTGACGATCTCCTCGGGTTGCGAATGGTGGAACAGACCCGAAATCGCCTGAGCCGCCAGCACGCCACCGGCTACCCCGGCCGCCGTCTGCAGCGCACCGCCCATGAAACCGCCCATGCGCGAGGGCGCTGCCTGGGGTGCGCCATAGCCGGGCGCGGGCTGGGCATAGCCGGGATTGGGCTGGGCATACCCCGGATTGGCGGGCCGCGACGCCGCCGGACCCGGATCATTCCAGCCACGCGACGGCGCCGCGTTGGCCGCTGCCTGACCGCCCGCTGGCTGGCTGCTACCGCCACCGAAGAGGCTGGACAGGAAGCCACCGCTGCTCGGGCGATTCTGCTGGACCTGGGCCATCTGGCTTTCCAGTTCCCGGACGCGCTGGTCCAGCCGCTTGATGGCGGCTTCCTGGATCAGCATCGCCTGGGCCATGTAATAGGGTGCCGCGGGCTGCTCGCGCAGGCGCTGCTGGATCAGCGCCTCGGCTTCCCGGTCACGGGGCGCGGTCTGGGCTTCCGTGGTCTTGAGACGGTCGAACAGACCTTCGATCAGCTGGCTTTCTTCGCGTTGCATGATGACCCTCCCGCAGACGGTCTACTGGCGGCCTTCCCCGGGGAACGGCCTGGATGTCGAAAGGCGCAAGGCTGCGCACTGTTATGCCAGATAAAGGCGCAGCGGTTGCTTTTCAAGTTGCGTTCGCACGGCATTCAGCACAGGTTCAGCCAGAGGTCCACTGGCGCCCTTCCCATCTGAAGAGCCGCCCTGCCAGGGAGTTCCGGGTGGCATCCAGGACTGGACAACCGGCCGGCGCTGCGGGAGCCTGAGTCTTTGCCTGCGAGGCCTGCGCATGCCGCCCCTGCTCATCCTGATCGACCAGCAACAGGGCATCCGCGCCCCGCACCTGGGCCCACGCAACCACCCCGAAGCCGAGCAGCGCCTGGCCGAGCTACTGGCGGCCTGGCGCCAGGCCCGGGCGCCCCTGCTGCATGTCCGGCACCTGTCGCGCAATCCGCATTCGGTGTTCTGGCCAGGGCAGCCCGGCGTGGAGTTCCAGCCGGCCCTGGCGCCCCTGCCCGGCGAGCCGGTGTTCGACAAGCAGGTCCCCGACGCCTTCGCCAACAGCGGGCTGGAGCGCTGGCTGCACCAGCGCGGCATCGCGTCGCTGCTGATCTGCGGCGTGGCCAGCGAGAATTCGGTGGAGGCCACGGCCCGCAGCGCCGGCAATCTGGACTTCACCACCTGGGTCGCCGAAGACGCCTGCTACACCTTTGCCAAGACCGACTTCGCCGGGCAGCCCCGCAGTGCCGAGGAGGTCCATGCGATGGCCATGGCCAACCTGCACGGCGAGTACGCCACCGTCACCTCCACCGCGGCCATGCTCGAACGCCTGCGAGCGAGCGGGTCGCCCTGCTAGACTGCCCCCCTGCCCGTCTGGAAGCGTTGCATGAACCCTGTCGATATCCTGCGCGACTCGCTGTCCTTCTTTGCCCGCAATCTGCGCCCCCTGGCCGTCCTCACCCTGCCCTGGCTGCTGCTCGAAGCCTTGCTGCGCTATCAGGTGCTGGAGCGCTTCGGCGCCAACGGCGGCCTGTGGGACATGCTGGTCAGTCTGCTCTGCTATCCGCTCTACACCGCCGCACTGCTGATCTTTCTGGAGGCGCGCACCCAGGGCAACACCCCGCGCCTGAGCGGCGTGTGGGGCGCCGCCCTGCTGCTCTGGCCGCGCTTCGCCGTCCTCGCAGCCGTGACCTCGGGGCTGGTGATGCTGGGCTTTTCGCTGTTGATCGTGCCGGGCTTTCTGATCATGGCCAAGCTGGCCTTTGCCGAGAACCTGCTGGTCCTGGAGGGACGGGCGCCGCTGGACGCCCTGCGCGGCAGCTTCCGGCTGAGCCGCGGGCATTTCTTCACCCTGCTGGCGTGCATCCTGGCCACGGTCCTGCCGGCCTGGCTGCTCGACGCCTGGATCACCCGGCATTTCGCCGAGGCCGCGGTGCCTGAGATCGTGCTGCAGACCTTGTCGGGCTTCCTGCAGCTGATCCCCAGCATCGCCGTCTACCGCATCTACATGCTGGTCAGGCAGAAGGCCTGACCAGGCCACTCACCACATCAGGTCGTCCGGCACCTGGTAGGCCGCGTAGGGATCGTCCGGATCCGGCTCGCCGCTCTGCACGTTGAGCAGCACCACCCGCTTGGGATCGCGCTCCTGGATGCGTTCGGCGGTAGCCCGGGGCACCACCTCGTAGCGACCTTCGTAGCGCACGATGGCCAGACTGCCCTTGCTGAGCTTGTCTCTCATCATGACGTTGACCGACAGGCGCTTGACCTTCTTGTCGTCGACGAAGTTGTAGTAGTCCTCGGTGGTCAGCTTGGGCAGGCGGCTGGTTTCGATCAGCTGCTTGATCTGCGCCTGCTCGGCCTTGCGCTTCTTCTTGTCTTCCTGAGCGCGATTGAGCTCCTGGTCCTTGGCCAGTTTTTCCGCCTGGGCCTGCTGGACGGCCAGCTCCTGGGAGCGATCCTTTTCCGCCTGCCCGCGATGCTCCATGCGGTTCTGCTTCTGCTTCTGCTTGACGGCCTGCTTGGCCTGCTTTTCATTGACCAATCCGGCTTTCAGCAGCTGGTCGCGTAGGGACATGCTCATCGATACGACTCGTCTAGATCATCCAAGGGGGCGCAGCTCGGAAGCGGCCGCGCGCCAGGGTGTCCATCCTGCGCAGCCGACGAACCGAGTGCAAGCCTTTCTCTGGGGTGAAATAATGCGGTCATGACCTATCCGCCCCTGGTTCGGGCGCTGCCGATCACAATTCGCCCATGATTACCTTAGCGATCGTCCTGCTCTTCGTCGCCAGCGTGCTTTTCGTTCACCTTCGCGGACGCGCTCGCCTGCCCTTCCTACGTCAGCTGGTCAACCACTCGGCGGTGTTCGCGCCGTACAACGCCCTGATGTACCTGTTCTCCAGCGTGCCGTCCAAGCCCTATCTGGATCGCAGCCGCTTTCCCGAGCTGGATGTGCTCAAGGACAACTGGCAGGAGATCCGCGTCGAAGCCCTGCGACTGTTCGACGAGGGCTACATCCGCGCGGCGGAAAAGGACAATGACGCCGGCTTCGGTTCCTTCTTCAAGAAGGGCTGGAAGCGCTTCTACCTGACCTGGTACGGCGAGCCGCTGCCCTCCGCCCAGACCCTCTGCCCGCGCACCGTGGAGCTGGTGCGGCAGATCCCCAACGTCAAGGGCGCCATGTTCGCGCTGCTGCCGGGCGGCAGCCACCTGAATCCCCATCGCGATCCCTTCGGCGGCTCGCTGCGCTACCACCTGGGTCTGGCCACGCCCAACTCGGATGCCTGCCGCATCTATGTCGACGGCCAGCCCTATGCCTGGCGCGACGGCGAGGACGTGATGTTCGACGAGACCTATGTGCACTGGGTGAAGAACGAGACCGACCAGACCCGGGTCATCCTCTTCTGCGACGTCGAGCGGCCGCTGCGCAATCGCCTGCTAACCCGCGTCAACCAGGCGGTCAGCCGCTTCCTGGGCAGCGCCACGGCGCCGCAGAACGTCGAAGGCGAACGCGTCGGCGGCATCAACCAGGCCTATGCCTTCAGCAAGAGATTCGGGGATCGTATCGGTGGCGGCGTGAAGAAATTCAAGCGGCGCCATCCCAAGGCCTATCGCATTGCCAAGCCAGTGCTGGCGGTGCTGGTGGTGATCGCGCTCTACCGCTGGATCGTCAGCTGAGGCGGCGATCCCGCGCAGGCGGCGTCAGCGGCTCCTAGCCGGAACGCTGCTGGCGCTGTCGGTGCAGCCGGGCCACCAGCTCGGCTTCGGCCTGGGACAGACCACAGGCCTGGGTGAGATCGTCGGCGCTGGCGCCCAGTCCCACCAGGCGCGCAGCCTGGGAAAACGACAGACTGGTAGGGTCGCTCTGCTCGATCTGGGTCAACCGATCGGGCAAGGGCGCCACCACCTTGGCCAGTCCCTGCACCTGTTCACCCATGCGTACCTGCCCGGCCTGGTAGGTTTCCAGGCGCTTGAGCAGGATCTGCATGCGCTTGTCGACCAGGGCCTCCCGCTCGGCCAGCTTGGCCGCCTGCTGCTGCTGGCGTTGCCAGAGCAGCCAGCAGCAACCGCCGAGGCCGGCACAGGCCAACCCCAGGGCGACGCTGAGCAGGATCAGCCCGACGAGCATCAGATGCTTTCCAGCTCCGACCACTCTTCTTCGGTCATCAGCTTGTCGAGCTCGACCAGGATCAGCAGCTCGCCGTTCTTGTTGCACACACCCTGGATGAACTTGGCGGATTCGTCATTGCCGACGTTCGGTGCGGTCTCAATCTCCGACTGCCGCAGATAGACCACCTCGGCCACGCTGTCGACCAGGATGCCAACGACCTGCTTGTCGGCCTCGATGATGACGATACGGGTGTTGTCGGTGACCTCGGTGGGCAGCAGACCGAAGCGCTGACGGGTGTCGATCACCGTCACCACGTTGCCACGCAGGTTGATGATGCCCAGCACATAGCTCGGCGCACCCGGGACCGGAGCGATTTCGGTGTAGCGCAGGACTTCCTGGACCTGCATCACGTTGATGCCATAGGTCTCGTTATCCAGGCGGAAGGTGACCCATTGCAGGACCGGATCTTCGGAACCCTGTGCGGACGTTTTTTTCATGTTCCCTAGCCTCGTCAAATACCGCACGTGCGGCGAAGCGGGCGAACCCGCCGGTTAGTTGCAGCGGGCAGCCCTAGCGACGGCCACCCACCACCTGTTCAGCGAGCGCCGCCACATCCAGCAGCGCACACATCTGATCGATCACCGTACCGGCCAGCCACGGCCGGGTAGCGCGCTGGTTCCGCCATTTGACCTCGGCGGGATCCAGACGTACCGAATGGCTGACGCCGTGCACGGCCAGGCCCCAATCCAGACCTTGCAGCGATATCACGAATTTCAGCCCCTCGCGATAGTCGTCACGGTAACGCTCGGGCATCACCCAGCGCGCCGCGTCGAGCACACGCAGATTACCTGCCTGGCAGGGTAGCAGGCCCAGGAACCAGTCTGGCTGACCGAACAGCGGCGTCAACTCTTCGTCGGCCAGCGGATAGATGGAACCCAGGCACACCAGGGGCGCGGCCAGGGTCAGGCCGGCGACGTCGAACAGCAGGCATTCGAAAGGCTCTTCACCCCACTCCGGGCGACCGTCCAGATGCACGGCGCTGGGCGGTACGCCAGCCGCTGCCACGGGCTGCGTAGCCGGGGTGCCCACAGCGATGCCTTCCACCGCCGGACGGGCCGGCTCGGCGACCGGTGCCAGTTCGGGGACGCGCCAGTCCAGTTCGATATCGGTTTCGGGCGCGAGCAGCGGCTGGGGTGCAGGCAGCAGGACCTCGGGCAGGACGCGCTCGGCCAGGGCGACCGCGGGACGCCGGGCGGCCAGCGGCACGACCCGCGGTTGCCGTGCGGCATCCCGCTCGAGTTCTTCGCGTACCGCGGCGGCGAATTCGTCTTCGCTCACGCTGGCGATCGGCGCGGCCGGCACCACCACGGGCGCCACGACAGGCGTGGCTTCGGCAGTCGGCAGTTCCAGGAACGCGTCCAGCAGCAGGGCATCGAGATAACCCTGGAGGACACGCTGAGGACGATTGTCGAGGGACGTCGGTTGGCTCATGGCGATCTACGTGAGTGAGTTGTCCAGCCTATCGGCCGGCGGAGTGGAAAACTTGAATCAGGCGACCTGGCTGCTGGGCGCACCGTCGAGCAGATGCCGCAGCAACGCCCGGTAGGCGATGACGCCGCGGCTGTTCAGCTCGTAGCGCGACGGCACCTGGCCGGAGCGACTGGCATCGCGCAGCCGGGTATCGATGGGGATGAAGGCCTGCCACAGCTGGGCCGGATAGGTGTTGCGCAGGACCTTGAGCGTGCCGATGGAGGCCTGGGTACGGCGGTCGAACAGGGTCGGCACTATGGTGTAGGGCAGCGCCTGCTTGCGCGAACGGTTGATCATGGTCAGGGTGTTGACCATGCGTTCGAGCCCCTTGAGCGCGAGGAATTCGGTCTGGGTGGGAATCACCAGATGCTGGCTGGCCGCCAGGGCATTGACCATGAGGACGCCGAGCAACGGCGGACTGTCGATCAGCACGTGATCGAAGTCGTTCCACAGCTGCGCCAGGCTCTTGGAGATCACCAGCCCCAGGCCGCTCTGGCCAGGCGACTGCCGCTCCAGGGTGGCCAGGGCCGTGCTGGATGGCAGCATGGACAGCTGCGGATGGCTGGTGGGCAGCAGCAGGCGCTGCGGCAGCCCTTCCGGAACCTGACCCCCGTGCTGGAACAGGTCGAACACGCTGTGTTCGAGGCTGTCCGGATCCTGACCGAAATAGCTGGTCAGGGAACCGTGGGGATCGAGATCCACCAGCAGGACGCGCTTGCCCTCATCGCCGAGCAACCCGGCGAGGGCAACGGTGGTGGTGGTCTTGCCCACCCCACCCTTCTGATTGGCGACAGCCCAGACTCTCATGTGCAGACTTCCTCCCGACGACACGACCAGCCGGGTCAAGGTGCCGGCGTAGGGGCCGGCGACGAAGATTTGACAGGCGCCACCCCGGGCGCCGGTTCTCCAGGCGATGCTGCAGATTGTGTGCCAGTCGACGGATTTTGCAAGGTGCTCTGTGGCCGGAACAGGTCGAGATTGCGCGAGATCAGCAGCACCACCCGCCGATTGCGGGCGCGGTTGACGTCACTGGTGTTGTCGACCACCGGCTGATAGGCGCCATAGCCCACCACGGCCAGGCGCTGCGGCGCGATGCCATTACCGATCAGCAGGCGCACGATACTGGCGGCCCGGGCTGCCGACAGCTCCCAGTTGGTGGGATACAACGCCGTGCTGATCGGCCGGTCGTCCGTGTAGCCCTGGACCTGAATCGGATTCTTGAAGGGTGCCAGAATCTTGGCCACCTTCTCCATGAGGCCGAAGGCGGGATTGCTCGGCAGGGAATCGCCGCTGGCGAACAGCAGGTTGGAGCTGAGCTCGATTTCCAGCCACATCTCACTGGCCTTGATGTTCAGCTGATCGCCCGCGATGAGATCGCCGAAGGTGGCCCGCACACTGTCGGCGATCTGCTGCAGCGGATCGCTGGGGTTACCCTTGGCCGGCTGGGCGGCGCTGGCATCCATCACCGTCGGCGTCACGCCGGCGGGACGCTGGTCGCCGAGGGGGATGGGTTTGAGCGAACGCTCCGGCTGGCTGAAGATGCCGGACAGGCTGTCCGAGAGCACCTTGTACTTGCTCTCGTTCAGCGAGGAAATGGAATACATGACCACGAAGAAGGCGAACAGCAGGGTAATGAAGTCCGCGTAGGAGACCAGCCAGCGCTCGTGGTTCTCGTGCTCTTCGGGACGGCGGCGGCGACGAGGCATGCGGCGTCCTCCTAGTCCAGAAAACCTTGCAGCTTCATTTCGATGGAGCGGGGATTTTCGCCCTCGCCGATGGACATCAGCCCTTCCAGCAGCATTTCCCGGTAGCGGGACTGTTGCTGCGCCAGCGCCTTGAGCTTGTTGCCGACGGGCAGCAACAGCAGGTTGGCGAAGCCGACACCATAGATGGTGGCCACGAAGGCCACGGCGATGCCGCTGCCCAGTTGCGAGGGATCGGCAAGATTCTGCATGACGTGGATCAGGCCCATCACCGCGCCGATGATGCCCACCGTGGGCGCATAGCCGCCCATGGCCTCATAGACCTTGGCGGCGGCGATGTCGCGGTCTTCCTGGCCGTAGAGGTCCACCTCGAGGATGCTGCGCAGGGCTTCGGGCTCGGTGCCGTCCACCAGCAACTGCAGGCCCTTGGCGGCATAGGGATCGGCTTCGCGGGCGACCAGGGGTTCGAGCCCCAGCAGACCTTCCTTGCGCGCCACGTTGCTCCAGTTGACCACCTTGCGGATACCGCCGGTAAGGTCCAGCCGCGGCGGCACGAATACCCAGGCCAGCATGGTCAGGGCGCGCCGCAGCACCGGCAGGCGGGTCTGCAGCAGGACGGCGCCCAGGGTACCGCCCACCACGATCAATGCCGCCGGGCCATTGGCCAGGGCGGTAAAGGAGCCGCCCTCCAGCAGGTTGCCGCCCATGATGGCGGTAAAGGCCAGCAGGATGCCGATGAGACTGAGCACGTCCACGCTCAATGCCCTTCTGGCCGGAGAACGCCTGCCGTCACGAACAGGCCTCGGTCAGGTGTCTGCCGATGTCGTCCAGGCCATAGATGGCGTCGGCCAGATTGGCCTTGGCGATGGCCATGGGCATGCCGTAGATGACGCAACTGGCTTCGTCCTGGGCCCACACCTGGCTGCCGACCTGCTTGAGCATCCGGGCGCCTTCGCGGCCGTCGGCGCCCATGCCGGTCAGGACCACCGCCAGCACCTTGTCGGCATAGGCCTTGGCCGCGGAGCCAAAGGTCACGTCGACGCAGGGCTTGTAGTTGAGGCGTTCGTCACCGGGCAGGATCTTCACCATGCCGCGGCCATCCACCATCATCTGCTTGCCACCCGGTGCCAGCAGGGCCAGGCCCGGACGCAACTGGTCACCGTCCTCGGCTTCCTTGACGCTGATGCGGCAAAGCTTGTCCAGGCGCTCGGCGAAGGCCTTGGTGAAGGCGGCAGGCATGTGCTGGATCAGCACCAGAGGCGCCGGGAAATTGGCTGGCAACTGGGTGAGCACCCGCTGCAGAGCCACCGGCCCTCCGGTTGAGGTGCCGATGGCTACCAGGCGATAGTGCTTGCGCTTGGGCGGCGGCGAAGCCGGGGCGGCGGGTGCATGACCCGCTGCAGCGCCGCTAGGCGCAGCCGGACGCGCTGCCGGTCGGGCCGTAGCCGGCGCCGCGGCGGCGCTTGCGGGCGCTGCCGGCGCGACGCTGGGCGCCACGGCGAAGCGCCGATTGGACCGGGCGATATGATGGATCTTCTCGCACAGCAGCTTCTGCACGCTGGCCGGATTGCGCGAGATGTCCTCGAAATTCTTGGGCAGATAGTCGACCGCGCCGGCATCCAGGGCGTCCAGGGTAACCCGGGCGCCTTCATGGGTGAGCGAGGAGAACATCAGCACCGGGGTCGGGCACTTCTGCATGATGTGGCGGACCGCGGTGATGCCGTCCATCATCGGCATCTCGTAGTCCATGGTGATGACATCGGGTCGCAGCGCCAGGGCCTGGTCGACCCCTTCGCGTCCGTTGCTGGCCGTGCCCACCACCGAGATGTTGGGATCGGCCGCCAGGATCTCCTTGAGCCGACGCCGGAAGAAGCCGGAATCGTCCACCACCAGTACTTTTACCGGCATACGTTGAAACTCCTAACCTTGGGCGGCGCAGGCCACCCGATGGCGCCGGGCACGGGCCCGACGCCGCTCGTACCCGACCGACTCAGAGCCCGCGACGGGCGTAGCGCTTGAGCATGCTGGGCACATCGAGGATGAGCGCGATGCGGCCGTCGCCGGTGATGGTCGCCCCGGACATGCCAGGCGTTCCCTGCAGCATCTTGCCTAGTGGCTTGATGACCACCTCTTCCTGGCCCACCAGTTGATCGACCACGAAGCCGATGCGCTGGGTGCCCACCGAGAGGATCACCACATGCCCCTCCCCCTGCTCCACATGGGCCGCATTGGGCACCAGCCAGCGCTTGAGGTAGAACAGCGGCAGCGCCTTGTCGCGCACCACCACCACTTCCTGGCCGTCCACCACGTTGGTGCGGGACAGGTCGAGGTGGAAGATCTCGTTGACGTTGACCAGCGGGAAGGCGAAGGCCTGGTTGCCCAGCATCACCATCAGCGTCGGCATGATCGCCAGGGTCAGGGGGACCTTGATGACGATCTTGGAGCCCTGGCCCTTGGTCGAGAAGACGTTCAGCGTGCCGTTGAGCTGGCTGATCTTGGTCTTGACCACGTCCATGCCCACACCGCGACCGGAGATGTCGGAGATCTCGGCCTTGGTGGAGAAACCCGGGGCGAAGATCAGGTTGAAGCACTCGGTCTCGGTCAGGCGATCGGCCGCGTCGCGGTCGAGCAGACCTTTTTCCACGGCCTTGTTGCGCAGCAGATCCGCGTCCATGCCCTTGCCGTCATCGGAGATCGACAGAAGGATATGGTCGCCTTCCTGCTCGGCGGAGAGCACTACGCGCCCCGCACGGGACTTGCCGTTCTCTTCACGCTCGGCCGGTCCTTCGATGCCGTGGTCGACCGCGTTGCGCACCAGGTGCACCAGCGGATCGGCCAGGGCCTCGACCAGGTTCTTGTCCAGGTCGGTTTCTTCACCGACCAGTTCCAGATTGATCTCTTTCTTCAGGCTGCGCGCCAGATCGCGGACCAGGCGCGGGAAGCGACCAAAGACCTTCTTGATCGGCTGCATCCGGGTCTTCATGACCGAGGTCTGCAGATCGGCGGTGACCACGTCGAGGTTGGACACGGCCTTGGCCATGGCTTCGTCGCCGCTGTTCAGGCCCAGGCGTACCAGACGGTTACGCACCAGCACCAGTTCGCCGACCATGTTCATGATCTCGTCCAGCCGCGCGGTGTCGACCCGCACGGTGGTCTCCGCCTCGCTGGTGGGACGCTCGGCAGGCGCGGCGGCTGCCGGCTTGGGCACCGCGGCCTCGGCCACCGGCGCCGGCTTCGGCGCAGGCGCGGGAGCCGCCGGCTGAGGTGCGGCCACCGGTGCCGGCGCAGCGGCCACCGGAGCGGCTACCGCTTCCGCGGCTGCCGCGGGACCACTGAACTTGCCCTTGCCATGCAATTCGTCGAGCAGGGATTCGAATTCGTCGTCGGTGATCTCGTCACCGCTCGCTGCGGCTGCCGGAGCCGCTGCGGCCGGGGCTGCAGCGACGGGTGCCGCGGCTTCGCTGGCGACGAACTTGCCCTTGCCGTGCAATTCGTCGAGCAGGGCCTCGAATTCATCGTCGGTGATGTCGTCGCCACCGGGCGCGGCCGCGGCAGGGGCCGCAGCGGCAACTGGCGCGGCGGCCGGCGCCTCCTGGAACTTGCCCTTGCCATGCAGCTGGTCGAGCAGGGCTTCGAATTCGTCATCGGTGATGTCGTCGCCACCGGCGGCTGCCGGCGTTTCCGCTGCCGCGCTCGGCTCGCTGCCCAGGGCATCGAGCAGATTCTGGAAATCGGCATCGCTCAATTCCGGCTCGGCCGCCGCAGCGGCGACCGGAGCCGGTTCCGCGACCACTGCCGGAGCGGCAGCCACGGGCGCAACCGCAGCCGGCGCCGGCGCACTGCCGGCGGGCTCGGCCAGGCGGGCCAGGGCCGCCAGCAATTCGGGCGAGGCCGGGGTCGGCTCTTCGCGTTCACGGACCTGACCGAACATCTCGTTGACGGAATCCAGTGCCTGCAGCACCACATCCATCAGCTCGGCATCCACGCGGCGTTCGCCCTTGCGCAGGATGTCGAAAACGTTTTCCGCGATATGGCAGCACTCGACCAGGGTATGGAGCTGCAGGAAACCGGCACCGCCCTTTACGGTATGGAAGCCACGGAAAATGGCGTTCAGCAGATCCATGTCATCCGGGCGGCTTTCCAGCTCGACCAATTGTTCGGACAACTGTTCGAGAATCTCGCCGGCCTCTACCAGGAAATCCTGGAGGATCTCTTCATCGGCGTCGAAGCTCATTCCTGCACTCCCCAAGAGGGTCTGGGTCAAAAGCCCAGACTGGATAGAAGATCGTCGACGTCGACCTGAGCGGCCACGACGTCTTCACGCTTATCGGCATGAATCTGCGGACCTTCACCCTTCATCGTCTTTTCTTTTCGATTCTGTTCGATCAGCGCGGTGTGATCGTGACTGAAGCCGGTATAGCGATCGACCTGGCTGGCCATCATCACCAGCTTGACGAGGTCTTTCTCGATCTGCCCGACGAGATTGACCACGCGCTTGATCACCTGACCGGTAAGGTCCTGGTAGTCCTGCGCCAGGAGGATGTCGTTGAGCTTGGCCGACAATTGCTCGGCGCTGCTCTCGCTGTGACTGAGGAAGGCGTCGACGCGCTTGGCCAGCTCGCGGAATTCGTCCGCGCCCATTTCCCGGCGCATGAACTTCTTCCAGTCGGCATGCACGGCCCGGGCTTCGTCGCCGAAGTTGCCTACCAGCGGGGCGCTCTCCTCCACCAGATCCATGGTCCGGTTGGCGGCGTTCTCGGTCATCTTCACCACGTAGGAGAGACGATCGGTGGCATCGCTGATCTGGGAGACCTCTTCGCCGGCCATGCCGCGCGGATCGATCTCGAAGTTGACGATGGCGTTGTGCAACTCGCGGGTCAGCTTGCCGACTTCCTGGTAGAGACCCCGATCGCGCAACTGGTTGAGTTCATTGATGACGTGCACGGCCTGGGTGAAATCGCCGCTTTCCAGGCATTTCACCAGCTCTTGGGCGTGCTGTTTGAGATTCGACTCGAAGTCGCTGAAGCTGTTGGAGCCAAGCTGATCCATAACGTCCCCGCGGCTTTCTTCAGCCGTTCACCCGCTCGAAGATCTTGTCGATCTTTTCTTTCAGCACCTGGGCGGTGAAAGGCTTGACCACATAGCCGTTCACGCCGGCCTGAGCGGCTTCGATGATCTGCTCGCGCTTGGCTTCGGCGGTCACCATCAGCACTGGCAGGGTCTTCAGGCGCGCATCGGCGCGCACCTGGCGCAGCAGGTCGATGCCGGTCATGCCGGGCATGTTCCAGTCGGTGACGAGAAAATCGAAGTTGCCGCTCTGCAACATCGGCAGCGCGGTGTTGCCGTCGTCCGCTTCGGCGGTGTTGGTGAATCCCAGATCGCGCAGCAAATTCTTGATGATGCGTCTCATCGTGGAAAAATCGTCCACGATGAGGATTTTCATGTTCTTGTCCAAGTCGACCTCCGTCCTAATCCGCACACACGCCGCAAGGCGCGTCTAAGCAATCGTAGTAGCCTGAGTACCAGCCGGTTAACGCGAACGCCATTCCGCCAGCCGCGCCCGCAGGCGTGCCGCGCATTGACTGTGAAGTTGGCAGACGCGTGACTCGCTCACGCCCAGCACCTCGCCGATTTCCTTGAGGTTGAGTTCCTCGTCGTAATACAGCGAGAGCACCAGACGTTCACGCTCCGGAAGATTGGCGATGGCGTCGGCCAGGGCCTTGCGGAAGCGCTCGTCCTCCAGACCGCGACCGGGTTCGAGTTCATGCGAACCGCTCTCCTCGAGCCCATGCTCACCACCCTCCATGAGGTCGTCGAAACTGAACAGGCGACTCCCCATGGTGTCGCCAAGGATGCCGTAGTACTCATCCAGACTCAATTTAAGTTCGGCCGCGACTTCGGAATCTTTAGCGTCGCGACCGGTGCGCGCTTCCACCGCGCGAATGGCGTCGGTGACCATGCGCGTGTTGCGGTGCACCGAGCGTGGTGCCCAATCGCCCTTGCGGACCTCGTCGAGCATGGCGCCGCGGATGCGGATGCCGGCGTAGGTCTCGAAGCTGGCACCCTTGCCGGCGTCATATTTGCGCGAGGCCTCCAGCAGGCCGATCATGCCGGCCTGCATCAGGTCCTCGACCTGCACACTGGCAGGCAATCGCGCCAGGAGGTGGTAGGCGATGCGTTTCACCAACGGCGCATAGCGGTTGATGAGTTGCTCCTGCTGGGTACGTTCCGAGGTTTTGCTGTACATGCGAAGCCCGCTGGATGCTGTCATGCGTGGGTACCGATGGCTGGTTGCACAAGGCGCTCGACAAAGAACTCGAGATGGCCGCGCGGATTGGCGGGCAACGGCCAGCCATCGACTTTCTGAGCTACCGCACGAAAGGCCAGCGAGGCCTTGGCACGCGGAAAGGCTTCGAACACGGGGCGCTGTTTCTGCACGGCTTTGCGCACCGCCTCGTCGAACGGAATGGCGCCCACATACTGGAGGGCGACATCCAGGAATCTGTCGGTCACCTTGGTCAGCTTAGCAAAGAGATTGCGACCTTCCTGGGGCGTCAGCGCCATGTTCGCCAGGACCCGGAAACGGGTGACGCCATGGTCGCGATTGAGCAGCTTGATCAGGGCGTAGGCATCGGTGATGGAGGTGGGCTCGTCGCACACCACCACCAGGACTTCCTGGGCGGCGCGAACGAAGCTGACCACCTGGTCGCCGATGCCGGCCGCGGTATCGACGATGAGCACGTCGAGGTTTTCGCTGATGTCGCTGAAGGCCTGGATCAGACCGGCGTGCTGGGCCGGCGTCAGATTGACCATCGCCTGGGTGCCCGAGGCCGCCGGGACGATGCGGATGCCGCCCGGGCCGTGCAGCAGCACGTCGCGCAGCTCGCACTCGCCGGAGATGACGTCGGCCAGGGTGCGCTTGGGCGACAGGCCGAGCAGAACGTCGATGTTGGCAAGGCCCAGGTCGGCGTCGAGCAGCATGACGCGCCGCCCGATATCGGCCAGGGCCAAGGCCAGGTTGACCGACACGTTGGTCTTGCCGACACCGCCTTTACCGCCCGTGACCGCTATGACTTGGACGGGATGCATGCTACCCATTGCCTGATACCTTTGATTGAAATCCGTCACACTTTAGACCAAGTGCATTTGGCGTGCCCAGGCATGCGATGCACCACTACCGTTCGTCTGCGCTAACCGGCGCGGCGGGCATTGCTCTGATACAGGCCGGCAAGCATGCCCGCCATGGTTTCTTCGCTCGGTTCCTCGGGGGCCTGCAGGCTCACCGCGCGGCTCACCAGCTGGTGGCTGCGGGCCGGATGCAGGTCGTCCGGGATGCGCGGGCCGTCGGCAATGTAGGCCACCGGCAGGCGCTGGCTGATGGCCAGACCCAGGGCCTCGCCGAGACTGGCGGCTTCGTCCAGCTTGGTCAGCACGCAGCCGCTCAGGCCGCAGCGCCGATAGCTGTGGTAGGCCGCCTTGAGCACCTGGCTCTGGCTGGTGACACCCAATACCAGATAGTTGCGAATTTTCAGCTGGCGGTTGGCCAGGGCTTCGAGCTGCACCTTGAGCGCCGGATCATTGGCGGGCATGCCCGCGGTGTCGATCAGCACCAGGCGCTTGCGTGCCAGGGGTGCCAGCGCCTGGGCCAGGGACTGGCCCGGGTCGACCAGGGTCACCGGCACGTCGAGGATGCGGCCAAGGGTCTTGATCTGCTCCTGGGCACCGATGCGGAAGCTGTCCATGCTGACCAGCGCCAGACTCTGGGGACCGTACTTGAGCACGTAGCTGGCGGCGAGCTTGGCCAGGGTGGTGGTCTTGCCCATGCCGGCCGGACCGACGAAGGCGACGACACCACCCTCCTCCAGAATCTTGGCATCGGTGGTCTTGGCCAGCTGGGCGAAGTTGGCCAGCAGCATGCGCCAGGCATGGCGCGGGTCCTGGATCTTGGCGACGCTGTCGAGCAGGTGGCGGGCCAGATCGGCCGGCAGACCCATGCGCTGCAGACGACGCCAGAGGCCGGCCTGCTGCGGACGGGTGGACTGCACCTGGGTCCAGGCCATGGAGCCGAGCTGGACTTCCAGCAGTTCACGCAGACCGCTGAGTTCGCTGCGCATGGCTTCCAGGGCGCGACGGTCTTCCGGCGCGGCGCTGGCGGCAGGGGCGGCAGCGGCCGGCTGGGGCGCACGCGGCGGGGCGATCACCGGCTCGCGGCGGCTGTCGGCGGCGCTGATGGCGCCGAGCAGCTGCTTGTCCTTGGGTGCGGCCGAGGGCACGCCCGGCGCGCGGATGCTGAGGTCGGCATGGGCCTGGGCGATCTTCGCATGGGTCTTGCGCAACTCCGCCTGCAGCTCCGCGTTGGGCGCGGCCGGTGCCGGAGCCTGGTAGTCCAGCGCCGCGGTCAGCTCGACACCACCGGCGACCCGGCGGTTGCTGAGGATGGCGGCATCCGGGCCCAGCTCGTCGCGTACCAGCTTCATGGCTTGACGCATATCGGCGGCGAAGAAACGTTTGACTTGCATGATCTAGACCTCAGCCATTCTGGCCAACGGTAGCGACGATGGTGACCTGCTTGTTGTCCGGAATTTCCTGGTAGGCCAGTACACTCATGTTCGGCGCCGCCATCCGCGCGAAGCGGGACATCATCCCGCGGATCGCACCGGCTACCAGCAGCACCACTGGCTTACCCATCATTTCCTGACGCTGCGCTGCCTCGATGAGGGAACGCTGCAGTTTTTCAGCCATGCCAGGCTCGAGGAACATGCCGTCCTCGGCGCCTTGACCGGCCTTCTGCATACTACTTAGCAACATCTGTTCCAACCTTGGCTCAAGGGTGATAACAGGCAGCTCAGGCTCCATTCCAACGATGTTCTGGACGATTGCGCGGGACAAGGCGACCCGTACGGCACCGGCGATGGCGGCGGGATCTTGACTCCGCGGACCGACGTTGGCGATGGCTTCGGCGATGGTACGGATGTCGCGGACCGGGACCTGCTCCTGCAGCAGTTGCTGGAGGATCTTGAGCAGGGTCGACAGGGAGACGATGCCGGGCACCAGCTCCTCGGCCAGCTTGGGCGAACTCTTGGCCAGTACCTGCAGCAGTTGCTGGACCTCCTCGTGGCCGATCAGCTCGTGGGCGTGCTTGAAGAGCACCTGGTTGAGGTGGGTGGCGACCACGGTGCTGGCATCGACCACGGTGTAGCCGAGGGACTGGGCCTGGTCGCGCTGGGTGACGTCGATCCAGACCGCCTCCAGACCGAATGCCGGATCCTTGGCGGCGACGCCGTTGAGGGAGCCATAGACCTGACCGGGGTTGATGGCCAGTTCGCGGTCGGGATAGATCTCGGCCTCGGCCACGCTGACGCCCATCAGAGTCAGACGATAGGCGTTGGGCAGCAGGTCCAGGTTGTCGCGGATGTGTACCGACGGCATGAGGAAACCGAGGTCCTGGGACAGCTTCTTGCGCACGCCCTTGATCCGCGCCAGGAGTTGGCCACCCTGGTTGCGATCGACCATGGGGATCAGCCGATAGCCGACTTCCAGACCGACCATGTCCACCGGGGTGACGTCGTCCCAGCCCAGCTCCTTGGCCTCGGCCGGACGCTGCACGGGAGCCAGGTCCTGCTGCTTCTTGGCTTCGACCTCGGCGGTCTGCTTGGCCTGGCGCTGACGCTTGTAGATCAGCCAGGCACCGGCAGCGGCGGCGCCACCCAGGCCGAGGAACGGCAGGTGCGGCATGCCAGGCACCAGGCCCATGGCGATGATGATGAAAGCCGAGACCGCCAGCGCCTTGGGCGAGGCGAACATCTGACGATTGACCTGCTGACCCATGTCTTCGGCGGAGGACACCCGGGTGACCATGATGGCCGCGGCGACCGACAGCAGCAGCGAGGGAACCTGGGCGACCAGGCCGTCACCGATGGTCAGCAGGGCGTAGATGCGCGCCGCTTCGCCGAACGGCAGACCGTGCTGGGCCATACCGATGGCCATGCCGCCGATAAGGTTGATGAACAGGATCAGCAGACCGGCGACGGCGTCACCGCGGACGAACTTGCTGGCACCGTCCATGGAACCGTAGAAGTCGGCTTCCTGGCCCACTTCGGTCCGGCGCTTCTTGGCTTCGGCCTGGTCGATGATGCCGGCGTTCAGGTCGGCGTCGATGGCCATCTGCTTGCCGGGCATGGCGTCCAGGGTGAAACGCGCCGACACCTCGGAGATGCGGCCGGCACCCTTGGTCACCACCACGAAGTTGATGATCATGAGGATGGCGAACACCACCGCACCGACCACGTAGTTGCCGCCGACCACCACCTCGCCGAAGGCCTGGATGACCTTGCCCGCGGCGTCGTGACCGTCCTGGCCGTGCAACAGCACCACGCGGCTCGAGGCCACGTTCAGCGCCAGGCGCAGCAGGGTCGACACCAGCAGGATGGTCGGGAAGACCGCGAAATCCAGCGGCCGCAGGGCGTAGACGCTGACCAGCAGGACCACGATTGACAGGGCGATGTTGAAGGTGAACAGCACGTCCAGCAGGAACGGCGGCATCGGCAGGGTCATCATGGCGAGCATCGCCAGGACGGCCAGCGGCACGCCCAGATTGCCGCGAGCCAGACCGCGCATGTTGCCCATCATCATGGATTTGTCGACTTTCACACCCATTCCTCGCTTGCCGGTGCCGTCGTCACGGAAAGTTGACGCGGCGCACTGTTCGCAGGGGCTTGAGCAAGCTCCGGGCCAACTGCTCAAGACCTTGAATCAGCGAGGTTTTCCGAGAGGTGATACAGGACTGGTTACGGATCGCCGGACTCGTCGGCTGAACCGTGGGCGGAGGCCATGAGTCTGTCTAGGGACCCGCGCTAGCGCGCCTATCCGAGGAACATCACCATGAAAATCTGGACCGCGACCCTGTTGGCCACCTGCCTGGTCGGCACCGCCCAGGCAGCCGAATCCCTGACGATCCCGCTGAACAAGGTCACGACCGACGGTGTGGGCGAAAGTGTCGGCAGCGTGCAGGTGACCCGCTCCAAGTACGGTCTGGTCTTCACGCCGGATCTCAAGGGCCTGGAGCCCGGTATCCATGGCTTCCACGTCCACACCAAGCCCAACTGCGGCGCGGCCGAGGTGAACGGCACCCTGACCGCAGGGGGCGCGGCGGGCGGCCATCTGGATCCGCGTAACACCGGCAAGCACAGCGCGCCCTGGTCGGACGACGGCCACCTGGGCGAATTGCCGGCGCTCTACGTGACCGCCGACGGCCAGGCCACCCAGCCGGTGCTGGCGCCCCGCCTGAAGCGCCTGGAAGAGCTCAAGGGCCATGCGTTGATGGTGCATGCCGGTGGCGACAACTACGCCGACCAGCCCAAGCCGCTGGGCGGTGGCGGCGCACGCGTCGCCTGCGGCGTCATCAAGTAGGCGCCTTCCCCTCCTCATCCCGCCGCAGATCCGGCGGGATGGGCAGATCGGACAACTTGGGCTTGCGCCCGCGTCCAGCCCGGAATTGCCTGAGCTGATAGACATAGGCCAGGACCTGGGCCACGGCCACATAGAGTCCGGCCGGAATCTCCTGATCCACCTCGGTGGAGAAATACACCGCGCGCGCCAGCCCTGGCGACTCCAGCAGCGAGACCTGGTGTTCCTGGGCGATCTCGCGGATCTTCAGCGCGGTGAAATCGCTGCCCTTGGCCACCAGCACCGGCGCCCCGCCCTTGGCCGCGTCGTACTTGAGCGCCACGGCGAAGTGGGTCGGGTTGGTGATGACCACATCGGCATTGGGCACTTCGGCCATCATCCGACGCTGGGCCATCTGCCGCTGCATCTGGCGGATCTTGCCCTTGACCTCGGGCTTGCCCTCGGCGTCCTTGTATTCGTCCTTGATCTCCTGCTTGGTCATCATCAGCTTCTTGCGATTGCTGAAGATCTGGAAGGGCACGTCCACCGCGGCGATGATCAGCAGCCCCAGGGCCAGCAGCAGGGTGGCATGCCCCACCACCTGCATGCTGTGCAGGAGCGCCTGCTCGGTCGGCAGCTTGGCGATCTGCAACAGGGCCGTGCGCTCGCTCATCAGCACCAGCACCGATACGCCGAGGATGATGAAGAACTTGCCCAAGGCCTTGAGCAACTCCACCAGAGAATTCTTGGAAAACATCCGGGCGATCCCGGACATGGGATTCATCCGGCTCGGCTTGGGCGCCAGCATCTTGCCGGAAAACAGGAAGCCGCCCAGGGCGATGTGGCCAACGATGGCGGCGATCACCACCAAGGCGATCATCGGCAGCATCCCGATCATCGCCGCCTTGCCCGAGGCCAGCAGAAAGGTGCCCATGAAGCGTTCGTCCATGACCTCTTCGCGCCGCAGGGAGAAATTGCTGCGCATCACCTCCAGCAGCTTGCCGCCCAGGAAGGCGCCGTACATCAGCAGGCCGCCGACCCCCGAGAGCATGACCGCCACCGTGCCGAGTTCGCGTGATCGCGGGAGCTGCCCCTCCTCCCGGGAATCACGCTTGCGTTTCTCTGTGGGGTCTTCTGTACGGTCTTCGCCATCGGATTCAGCCATGCGGCATATCTCCTAGCGGGCTCGGGCGAGTTCGCGCAGCCACTGCAGCGCCTCGCTGGCGAGACTTTCATAGTGGGAGAGGATGTCGGCGGTGCCGAGCCAGACGATGACCATGCCCAGCACCACGATCAGCGGCATGCCGACGGAAAAGATGTTCAGCTGCGGCGCGGCGCGGGTCATGATGCCAAAGGCGATGTTGACCACCAGCAGCGCGGTGATGGCCGGCAGCACCAGCAGGATGCCGGCGCCCATGACCCAGCCCAGCCGCCCGGCGACCTGCCAGAAGTGCTCGACGCTCAGGGTATCGCCCACCGGCAGGGTAACGAAGCTTTCGGCGAGGATCTCGAACACCACCAGATGGCCGTTCATGGCCAGGAACAGCAGCGTCACCAGCATGGTGAAGAACTGGCCCATGACCGGGGCCGAGGCGCCGTTGACCGGGTCGATCATGGACGCGAAGCTCAGACCCGCCTGGGTCGAGATGATCTGCCCCGCCACCACGAAGACATGGAAGAACAGCTGCAGGCTGAACCCCATCACCGCGCCGATGAGGATCTGTTCGACGATCAGCGGCAGCGCCTGGGGACTGATGGCATCCACCTGTGGCATCGGCGGCAGGGTCGGCACCAGCACCAGGCTCAGGGCCAGGGCCAGATACATCCGCACCCGCACCGGGACCAGGGTGGTGCCGATGATCGGCATGGTCATCAGCAGCGCGGCGATGCGAAACAGCGGAAACAGGAAGCTGCCGACCCAGCCGCCGATCTGGGCGTCGCTGAGGGCGAGCATGGGCTAGCCGATCAGCCGCGGGATGTTGGCGACCGAGGTCTGGATGAATTCCATCAGTTGCCGGACCATCCAGGGCCCCAGCACGATCAGCGTCAACAGGGTGACGATCAGCCGCGGCAGAAAGCTCAGGGTCTGTTCGTTGATCTGGGTCGCCGCCTGGAAGACCGCCACGATCAGACCGACGATCAGACTCGGCACCACCAGCACCGCCACCAGCAGCGCGGTAAGCCAGAGACCCTGGCGGAACAGATCGACGGCGACTTCAGGGGTCATTTCGCTTCTCCACGCAAAGGGGGCACCGCTAGACGGTGCCGAAGCTGCTGGCCAGGGTACCCATGATCAGCGCCCAGCCATCCACCAGCACGAACAGCATCAGCTTGAACGGCAGGGAGATGATCATCGGCGACAGCATCATCATGCCCATGGCCATCAGCACGCTGGCGATCACCAGGTCGATGACCAGGAAGGGAATGAAGATCATGAAGCCGATCTGGAAGGCGGTCTTGAGTTCGGAGGTGACAAAGGCCGGCACCAGGATCGACAAGGGCGCCTGGTCGGCGCTGGGGATGTCGGTGCGCTTGGACAGCCGCATGAACAGGTCCAGGTCCGATTGCCGGGTCTGCCCCAGCATGAAGTCCTTCATCGGCACCTGCGCCCGGGCGATGGCGTCCTGGGCGCTGAGTTGTTCGTTCAGATAGGGCTGCACGGCGGTGCTGTTGATGCGGTCGAACACCGGCGCCATGATGAACAGCGAGAGAAACAGCGCCATGCCCACCAGCACCTGGTTGGACGGCGTGGTCTGCAGGCCCAGCGCCTGGCGCAGGATGGCGAAGACGATGACGATGCGGGTGAAGCTGGTCATCAGCATGACGAACGCCGGGATGAAGCTCAGCGCCGTCATGATCAGCAGGATCTGCAGGCTGACCGAATACTCCTGCTGCCCCTGGCCGTTGGTGCTCAGGGTAATGGCCGGGATCGACAGCGGATTGGCCTGCCCGGCCTGCTGCGCCAGCGCCAGGGGCGCGAACAGCAGCACGGCCAGGCCCAGCAGCCAGCCCAGGGTGCGCCCGAGGTTGGCCGGGAGACGCGAAGAGATCATGGTTTCGCCTTGGGATCGCGGCTGATGAGTTCCAGCAGGCGCTGGGCGAATTCCGGCGCCGGCGCCTCGGTCTCGCCCGGTCGCACCGGCTCGCGCAGGCTGTGCAGCGGCGTGATCCGTCCGCCGGCGACGCCGATCAGCAACTGCTCCTGGCCGACCTGAACCAGCACCAGCCGCTCGCGCGGGCCCAGGTGCTGGGTGGAGATGACCTTGATCACCTGCTGACCGCGCGGACCCTGCTGCTGCACCCGGCGCACCAGCCAGGCCAGGCCGAGAATCAGCGCGATCACCAGCAGCAGACCGAGCAGCAACTGACCGACCTGCGCCCCCACATCCAGCCCCGGCGAGGTGGCTTCGGCGGCACGCGCGGTCAGGGGCAGGAGACCCAGCGGCAGGAGCAGACTCTTCATGGATCACCGCAGCTTCTTGATACGTTCTGTGGGGCTGATGACGTCGGTCAGGCGGATCCCGAACTTCTCGTTCACCACCACCACTTCACCATGGGCGATCAGCGTACCATTCACCAGCACGTCCAGCGGCTCGCCAGCCAGACGGTCGAGCTCGATGACCGAGCCCTGGTTGAGTTGCAGCAGGTTGCGGATGGAGATGTCGGTGTGGCCGACCTCCATGGAGATGGTCACCGGGATGTCCAGGATCACATCCAGGTTGGGCCCTTCCATGCCGCTCACTGCCAACCCCCCACTGCTCTGACCAAATTCTTCCACCGGCGCCTTGGGCGGCTTGGGGGCTTCGACCTGGGTACCCTGGGCCATCAGTGCGTCGATGTCGTCCTGACTGGCGTCACCGGCTTCGGCCAGGGCCGCGGCCCACTCGTCCGCCAGGGCTTGTTCTTCTGGGTTGTCTGCCATCGTCTGGGTCTCGTGCTACGCCGGGCCCGGGCCCGGACGGAAAAAACGGTTGTCGCTCAGCGGCCGCGGCTGACCGGTTCGAGAATCTGCAGGGCCAGGTTGCCCTTGCGCGCGCCCATCTTGACCTTGAAGGTGGGCATGCCATTGGCGCGCATGAGCATCTCCTCGGGCATTTCCACCGGAATCACGTCGCCGGGCTGCATGTTGAGGATATCGCGGAGTTTGAGTTGGCGCCGGACAACCGTCGCCTCCAGGGGCACGCGCACATCGAGCAGGTCCTCGCGCAAGGCCTTGACCCAGCGTTCGTCCTGATCGTCCACGTCCGACTGGAAGCCGGCGTCGAGCATCTCGCGGATCGGCTCGATCATCGAATAGGGCATGGTCACGTGCAATTCGCCGCCGCCGCCATCCAGTTCGATGTTGAAGGTGCTCACCACCACCACTTCGCTGGGGCTGACGATGTTGGCCAGGGCCGGGTTGACCTCGGAGTTCATGTACTCGAACTGGCAGTCGAGCATGGCGCCCCAGGCTTCCTTGAGATCGATGAAGCACTGGTCGAGCACCATGCGCACCACGCGCAACTCGGTGGGGGTGAATTCGCGGCCTTCGATCTTGGCGTGACGCCCGTCGCCGCCAAAGAAGTTGTCCACCAGCTTGAATACCAGGCGGGCATCGAGGATGAACAGCGCGGTACCGCGCAGCGGCTTCATCTTGACCATGTTGAGGCTGGTGGGCACGTACAGCGAGTGGATGTACTCGCCGAACTTGGTGACCTGCACCCCACCCACGGAGACGTCCGCCGAGCGCCGCAGCAGGTTGAACATGCTGACCCGGGTATAGCGGGCGAAGCGTTCGTTGATCATCTCCAGGGTCGGCATGCGTCCGCGGACGATGCGATCCTGGCTGGTGAGGTCATAGCCCTTGATGGTGCCCGGCTCGGCATCGGTCTCGGTCTCGACGATGCCATCGTCGACCCCGTGCAGCAGGGCATCGATTTCATCCTGAGAGAGCAGATCTTGCACGGCCATGGCGTTACCTATTGCAGGACGAGATTGGTGAACAATACCTGTTCGATGGCAGTCTGGCCGGTCAGTTTCTTCGCCAGTTCCTGAACCTTGCTGGTGGCCTGCTGGCGCAGCATCTCCTTGCCTACCGGCGTCAGCAGGCTATTGAAGTCCTGCCCGGAAAACAGCATCACCAGCTGGTTGCGGACCTGCGGCAGTTGCGCCTTGAGCGCATCCATCTGCGCCTGGTCGCGCCCCATCAGGGTCACCGTGACCTGCATGTAGCGCTGACGACCGTCGGCGTTGTAGTTGACCACGAAGGCCGGCACCAGCGCCTGGTAGACCGCGGCCAGATGCACCGGTGCCGCCGGAGCGGCCGGTGCGGCGTGCTCGGGCTCGGCGCTCTTCTTGCCGAGCAGGAACCAGGTCGCACCCACCGAGGCGCCGATGACCAGCAGCAGGGCCACGACGATGATGATGATGAGTTTGAGCTTGCCCTTGCCCTTGCCTTCCGCGGCTGCGCCCTCTGCCGCGGGCGCCTGCTTCTTCGCCATAAGTGTTCGACCGAATCCTGTGCGGCTCGTCACCCCTGTTGGGTGACGCAGCTAACCTATTGATACGAAGGGGATATAGCAGGTGCGGCCCAGGCTGTCACCTGGGAGCCGTTGGCCTGTCAGGCGTAGTAGTCGACCAGACTGCGCGCGGCGAGGGTCGCCGAGCCGCGGGTTTCGGCGACGTTCGCCACCGCTTCGTCCGCGCCATCCCCTGCGACACCCCCGCGGCCCCGGCGCGAGCCCTCGTGCTGAGCGCCCTGCTGGGACTGCTGCCAGGCCTGGCCGGACGACTGATCGGAGACGTTGACGTTGGCCAGGTTCATGCCCTGCTGGGCGAAGAGCTCCCGCAGACGCTGGCTGCCGTTGTCCAGCGCCTCGCGCACGTCGGCGTGGGGACTGGCGAAGGTGACCTGGGTCTGGTCCTGGGTCATGTCGATGCGCACCTCCAGTTTGCCCAGTTGCGCCGGCTCCATCTGGATGTCGGCGGTCTTGAGGTTCTGGCTGGACATCCACATGACCTTGTCGACCACCGCCTCGCTGAAGTTGCCGGCCTGGGGATTGAGCGGCTGGCCCGGTACGGCAGCGGTGACCGGACGAGCGGTCTGCGCCGGACTGCTGAGCGCCTGCGACAGGGCGGTGAGCTTGTCGGCGAAGGCATCAGTCTTGCTCGGGGCCGCCGCGTCCTGACCATCGCCCTTGTCCAGGGTCGCGGCCAGGGCCGCGCTGGCTGCCTGATCCGCCGCCTGGGCGGGCGTGCCATCCGCCGGCAACAGCCCTTGCAGCTGGGTGGCCGCCAGGTTGTTGGCGTTGCTGGTGAGCTTGGCGGCGTCACCCTGGGCCTGGGGCACCTGGCCCAGCAGCTGTGCCAGACCATCGTCGGTCGTCTGCTGCTCGCCGGGCTTGGCCGGGGTGGCCGTGGCGCCCGCGCCGATACCCGGGGTGGTCGTCTGGGCTACGGTTGCCACGGCAGCGCCCAGCAGCGCCGCCGGATCCAGGGCCTGGGCAGTGGCGGTGGCTGCGGCGTCCGCGGCCGTCCCGGTGGGCAGCTGAGGCGTTGCCACAGGCGTGGCTACCGGCTGCGGGAACTGGCCGGTCATGCCGAACATGAACAGCGGATCCAGAACCGCGTCCACCGGCGCCTTGGCGTCTTCGCCCTGGGCCACCGGCAAGGTCTTGCCGCTGTCGTCGGCGGTGGTTGCCGACGGCGCGTCGCTCTTGGCGGTGCTGTCGGCCTCGGGCTTGGCGTCCGCCGTGCGGTCGTCATCGCCCGCGCGTTTCACCCGGTCATCCCCATCACGGGCACGCCCGGATTCGCTCTTGCGCGCCTGGCTGGGGGCCTTGCTGTCGCTGGTGTCACGCGGCTTTTCGCTGCGCACCGGCTCACGCGGCTGCTCCTGGGCAAAGACATCGGCGAAGCGCTCCTGCGCGGCCGGGCGATCCTGGGAAGGGGTCTTGGCCGCCGCCCGGCCGGTGCTGGCTGGCGAGGTGGCGGTGTTCAGAAGGAAATCGGGCACGACGGCCATGGAGGACTCCGAAGGACGGGTTTTCGGACGGGTTTTCGGATCACTAGCAAGTTGCGCGCCAGCCCTAAACGCCAGCGCTTTGACGAGGTCAGCCCGCGTAGCGTTGCCGCTCGACCTTGAACAGGATGCGGACGATGGCGAATTCGCGCTCCATGGCGGATACCCCCATGGCCAGCTCGGCGGTGGTCGCCCGACGCCGCGCGCCCTCCTCCACGGCTCGGCACAGCTCCGCCAGCGGTGCGGCCCCCATGTTGCCGGCACTGCCCTTGAAGCTGTGCGCCAGCTGGCGGACCTGTTCGGCATCGCCGCCGATCACGCTGCGCTTGAGTTCGGCGATACGTTCTTCGCAATCCGCCAGAAAGGTTTCGATGAGGTCGACGTACTCCTCCTCCATGCAGTCGCGCAGGGCGGCGAGCGTTTCCGGATCGAGATGGGAGGAAAACATCGGCATTCTCACTGGCTAAGACAAGGGACGAGGGGCAAGGCCCGGCCTAGATATAGGTCGAGCGCGCCCGCTGGGCGTATTCGTCCATCTGTTTCTGTTCGCGCTTGTCCTCGACCAGGCGCTGCTCCTGGCGATAGCGCTCGACCAGCTTGCGCAGGCCTTCGAGGCGCGCATAGTGCTCCTGCCACTGGGTGCGGGCCTTGGCCACCACGTCGCGGTGCCACTGGGCGTTGCGCTCCTGCTGGCCGATCGCCTCTTCCAGCTGGCTGAGAAAGCGCTGATAGCCGATCAGCCACTGGCCGGTGACGCCGCGGCTGCCATTGGCCACCAGGCGCTGCTGGTAATCCTCGCGATAGCGCTGCAATTCGCCGAGCTTGAACTCGGCCTGGGCCAGTTGCTGCTGGCACTGCCCCAGGCGCTGGGCCGCGTCACGCTCGTCGCGCTCGCTCATCTCCACCACGGGGCCCAGACGTTCGGCTCTGCCTTTCATGATCTATCAGCCTCCCAACACAGCTTGGAGATTGGCGGCACTCTGCTCCAGCGATTCGCTCTCGCGCAGCCCCTGGCGCAGGAAGTGCTGCATGGGGGCGTAGCGAGCGATCGCCAGATCGGTTTCGGCATTTCCGCCGGGCACATAGGCACCGACGCTGAGCAGGTCCTTGGCCTGCTGATAGAGCGACCAGAGCTGCTTGACGCGCTGGGCGTTGCGCAGGTGGTCCGGGCTGACCACCTGGGGCATGACCCGGCTGATGGACGCCTCGATGTCGATCGCCGGATAGTGGCCTTCCTCGGCCAGCCGCCGCGACAGCACGAAGTGGCCATCCAGCACGCCCCGCGCCGAGTCGGCGATGGGATCCTGCTGATCGTCGCCTTCCGAGAGCACAGTATAAAACGCCGTGATCGAACCCCCACCTTTTTCTGCATTGCCGGCCCGCTCCACCAGCCGCGGCAGCTTGGCGAACACCGACGGCGGATAGCCCTTGGTCGCCGGCGGCTCGCCGATGGCCAGGGCGATCTCCCGCTGCGCCTGGGCATAGCGGGTCAGGGAATCCATCAGCAGGAGCACGTTCTTGCCCTTGTCGCGAAAGTATTCGGCGATGCGGGTGCAGTACATGGCTGCACGCAGGCGCAGCAGGGGCGCATCGTCCGCCGGCGAGGCCACGACCACTGCCCGCTTGATGCCCTCCTCGCCCAGGATGTGCTCGATGAATTCCTTCACCTCGCGGCCCCGTTCGCCGATCAGCCCGACCACGATGATCTCGGCCTTGGTCAGCCGGGTCATCATGCCGAGCAGCACGCTCTTGCCCACGCCGGTACCGGCGAACAGACCGAGACGCTGGCCGCGACCCACCGTCAACAAACCGTTGATGCTGCGGATGCCGACGTCCAGGGGCTCGCTGATGGGCTCGCGCTTGAGCGGGTTGATGGTGGGGCCGTCCATCGGCACCCAGTCTTCGGCACGCATGCGGCCCTTGCCGTCCAGGGCATTGCCCAGGCCATCCAGCACGCGACCGAGCATGGACATGCCCATGGGCAGACGGCCGGTATCCGGCACCGGCACCACCCGGGCGCCGGGCGCGATACCGGCGAGGCTGCCCACCGGCATGAGAAAGGTCTTGTTACCGTTGAAGCCCATCACCTCGGCCTCGACTTCCACCGGCTGGTAGCCACCGCCATTGATCAGCCGGCAGCGACTGCCGACGGCGGCACGCAGGCCCTCGGCCTCCAGGGTCAGGCCGACCATGCGCAGCAGGCGGCCCTCGATCACCGGCTGCTGTTCGACCCGGATGGCTTCATCGTAACCGCCGAGGCGGCGTTCGAAACTCAGACGCTCAAGACGCATGGGGGGCATCCTCGATGTCGATGTGCAGATCGGCTTCCTGGGGCTGGGTCGCCTGGTGACGCTGCTGTTCGGCCAGCTGCGTCAGCGCCTGGGTCAGACGGGTCTCGATGCTGGCATCGATGACGCTGCTCTCGGTCTCGATCCGGCAGCCGCCAGGCATCAGGGTCTCGTCCTCGAGGATGCGCCATTTCTCCTCGTGGCGGTCACGCAGGGCCTTCATCAGCTCGAAGTCCTGGGGGCTGACCTGGATGCGGATGTTCTCGGCCCCCATGGGCAGCAGCTTCAGCGCCGTGCGCACCACCTGACCCAGTTGACTGGAGTCTAGCGTGAGTTCGCGCTGGATGACTTCGCGGGTGATGTGCCGGACCAGCTGCACCATCCCGGCTTCCAGGGCCTGGTCCTGTTCGCCGATGGGATCGAGCAGATGGCTCATCAGGGTTTCCAGGCTGGCCAGCCGGGCGGTCAGCGCCGCCTCGGCTTCCTGGCGCGCCTTGAGCTGACCGGCGTGGTAGCCGTCGCGCTCGCCGGTGACGAAGCCTTCGTTGTAGGCCTCCTGGCGGATCGCCTCCAGCTCTTCGAGGGTGATCGGCTGGACCTCTTCGACCGGCACTTCTTCGATCTGCGGCTCCGGCTGGGGCTCGGGCTCGGCCGCCGCGGGCGCAGGGATCTCCTCGGGCTCGTCGAAACTGTCGAAGGCCGGCAGTCGCCAGACATCGAAGGCTTCCAGATCCCGCGCCCTGATCAATTCGCTCGCCGCTTCTTTGCTCATTACCTGTCCGTCAGAAAACCGCTACTGAGCAGACATTAGCAAAGCACAGGCCAACCCCGGCAAGCCGTCAGACCATTTCCTCGCCACCCTTGCCGCCCAGAACGATCTCGCCGGCATCGGCCATGCGACGAGCGACGGCGAGGACCTCCTTCTGCGCGCCCTCCACCTCGGACAGTCGCACCGGCCCCTTGGCTTCCAGGTCGTCGCGCAGCAGCTCGGCCGCGCGCTTGGACATGTTGCGGAAGAACTTCTCCTTGATGCCGTCGTCGGCACCCTTGAGCGCCAGCACCAGCACATCGGACGACACCTCGCGCAGGAGCGCCTGGATGCCGCGGTCGTCGACGTCGGCCAGGTTGTCGAAGACGAACATCAGGTCCTCGATCTGCCCCGACAGATCCTGGTCCGCGTCGCGGATCGCATCCATCAGCGGGCCTTCGACCGAGCTGTCCAGGTAGTTCATGATGTCGGCGGCGCGCTTCACGCCGCCCAGGGCGGTACGGGTGGTGCTGGCGCTGCCGGAGAACTGCTTCTCTAGGATCAGGTTCAGCTCCTTGAGCGCCGCCGGTTGCACGGTGTTCAGCGAGGAAACGCGCAGGACGATGTCCAGGCGCACCTTGTGATCGAAGTGACCGAGCACCTCGGCCGCCTGGTCCGGGTCCAGATAGGCCACTACGATGGCCTGGATCTGCGGGTGTTCGTAGCGGATCACGTCCGCCACCGCCCGCGGCTCCATCCACTTCAGGCTGTCCAGGCCGCTGGTGTTGCCGCCCAGCAGGATGCGGTCGATCAGGCCGCTGGCCTTGTCCTCGCCCAGGGCCTGGGTGAGCATCTTGCGGATGTAGCCGTCGGCGCCCACGCCCAGGCTGGTCTGGTCGCCCACTACCTCGATGAAGTCGCCCAGTACCCGCTCGACCTGCTCGCGGTTGACGTTGCGCATCTGCGCCATGGCGGTACCGACCTTCTGTACCTCCTTGGGTCCCATGTGGCGCAGGATCTGCGCGGCATCGGCCTCACCCAGCGACAGGAGGAAGATCGCGGCCTTCTCGACCTTGGAAAGTTGCGCGTCATTCGTCGCCATTGATCCAATCCTTCACTACCTGGGCGACACGGCCCGGATCATCGTTGACCAGCTGCTTGATGGCGGTCAGTTGAGCGTCATAACCCTCGCTGGGGCTGGGCAGCAACAGCGGCGCAGGACCGGCCAGGCTCACCTTGTCGTCGGCCAGATCGTCCGACAGCCCATCCAGACCGCCGGCACCCAGGGCACCGGCACCACCGGCAGCGGCCAGGGCAGCGGCGTCCTTGGTGTTGCCGCCGGACAGGTTCTTCAGCACCGGACGCAGCACCCCAAAGACTAGCACCAGGATGAAGAGGACGCCGAGGGCCTGCTTGACCACACCCCAGAACCAGGGCTGCTGGTAGAAGGGAATGCTCTCGATCTCTTCCTGCTGCACCGGGGCGAAGGGCGCATTGATCACGCTCACGCTGTCGCCACGGCTGGCGTCGAAGCCCACGGCATCCTGCACCAGACGGGTGAAGCGAGCCAGGTCTTCGGTGGTCCAGGGCTGGTGGCTGACCTTGCCGGCGGCATCGACCTTGACCTGGTCGTCCAGTACCACGGCGACGGAAAGCCGACGCAGACGACCCTGCTGCTGACGGGTGTAGCTGATGCTGCGGTCCAGTTCGTAGTTGCGGGTGTTCTGCTCACGCTTGTCGGTCGGGTACGGCAGGGTCGCCGGCAGGCTGGTCTTGCTGTCGTAGATGAACTGGTCATTGGCGTCGCGCAGCGGCTGGCCGGGAGCGATGTAGTTCGCACCGCCACCCTGGGCACCGGCCTTTTCCGGGGTCGAGGACGGACCGGGCGGCTGGTTGGACAGGGCCCCCGGCACGCCCTGGGCGCCGCCGCCGGAAGTCTGACGCTGTTCGCTGTTCTGTTGCTCGCTGCGCAACGCCGGCTGATCCGGGTTGAACTGCTCGGAGGTCGACTCCACGGCATTGAAGTCCACGTCGGCGGCCACCTCGGCCTTGAAGCGGCCATTGCCCACCACCGGCTGCATGATGTTCTGCACGCGCTGGGTCAGGGAGCCTTCCATCTTGCGGGTGTAGTCCAGTTGCTTGCCGGCGATCGACAGCTCGGAAAGATTCTGCTGGTCGGACAGCAGCTGGCCCTTCTGGTCGACGATGGTGACCTGGGACTTGTCCAGTTCCGGCACGCTGGTGGCGACCAGGTTGATGATGGCCATGACCTGACCGGCATCCAGGGTACGGCCGGGGTACATCTCGACCAGTACCGAGGCGCTTGGCTTGCGCTCGTCACGAACGAACACCGAACTCTTCGGGATCGCCAGGTGCACCCGGGCGCCCTTGATGTTGTTGAGGCTGGAAATGGTCCGGGCGAGTTCGCCTTCCAGGCTGCGACGGTAGTTGGCCGCTTCCATGAACTGGCTGGTGCCCAGCGGCTGCTCCTTGTCCAGCAGCTCGAAGCCGACGTTGCCATCGGAGGCGGTGATGCCGGCCGCGGCCATCTTCATGCGCGCCCGGCCGAGGTCATCGGACTTGACCAGCAGGGCACCGGAATTCGGATCGACCTTGTAGCTGATGTCGGCCGCGCCCAGGGCCTGCAGCACCTGGTTGGCGTCGAGACCGTTCATGCTGGTGTACAGCGGCCGATAGTCCGGCTGCTGGGTCCAGAGCACCACGGCGAAACCCAGGGCGACGCTGGCGGCCAGGCCGATCAGCAGCCCCATCTGCCGCAGCAGCGGCATGTCGGACAGGTTGTCGAGAAAGCTGAGACCCAGCAGCGACTTCTTGGGCTTGTCTTCAGCCGCAGGTTGGGTCGTCGGGACGGGTGCGTTGGTAAGAGCGTCAGCCATTTTCTAGACCGTCCTCAAATCGACATTTGCATGATGTCTTGGTACGCCTGCACGAACTTGTTGCGTACCTGGGTCAAGGCCTGCACGGAGACGCTGGCCTTCTGCGAAGCGATCATGACTTGAGTGAGGTCGACGCCGCCCTGACCCAGCTCGAAGGCCTTGGCCAGCTCGCCGGCGGTCTGCTGGGTTTCGTTGACGGAGCCCACGGCCTTGCTGAGCATGTCGGCGAAGCTCGGACCCTGGACCTGTTCCGCGCCGGCAGCCGGAGCTACGACGGCTTTCGACCGGGCCATGGCTTCGGTCTGCATGGAACGCATTTCCAGCATCAACCGATTGAACTCGACACCTTGAACCATTTGCTCTGCTCCTCTGGCACGGGAAATTGACGCCGTACCCACTCGTGTCAGAGATAGAGCAATGCCTGTGCCAGATCCTAAAAATCCAGCGAAAACAATGGCTTGGTAAAAAGGTGACGAGAACCGACTAAAGTTTGCCGAAAATCAGTCGACGCTGAGACGGTCGCGGTTGCGCTGCAGCAGGGCCTTGCCGATCCCCTTGACCTCGAGCAGCTCGTCCACCGAGGCAAAGGCGCCATGGGCTTGGCGATGGTCGACGATGGCCTGGGCCTTGACGGCCCCTATCCCCCGCAGCCCTTGCAGCGCGGTGGCGTCGGCGACATTGATGTTCAGAGGCGCCAGGTTGGCCGTCGAGGCTGGCTTGGTTGCAGCCCTTGGGCCGGACTCACAGGCATTGGCCCAGGAGCCGAACAGAGCGAGCAAGGTGACTATCCAGACGAATCTCATAGAGGAACCTCCGTGTTCCGCTGTTTGATTCGCAGAGCTTAACGCAACGGGTCAGGCGGTCAACTCACCAGCGAGCCCGCCTGGGCACGCTCGGTCCGCAGCGCCAGCAGGGTCTGGCGAACGCCCTGGCGCCAGTCGCTGGGCGGAATGCCGAAGCGCTGCTCCAGCGTGCTGGAATCCAGCATGGAATAGGCCGGACGCTTGGCGAGGGTCGGAAATTCGGAAGTGGCGATGCCGGTGATGAGCGGCGCCCGCTCCAGCATGCCCAGCTCCTGGCCGGCGTCGATGATGTAGCGCGCGAAGTCGCACCAGCTCAGGCCGCTGTCACCGCCGAAGTGATAGAGGCCGTAGGCGGTCTGCTCAGGCTGAGCATGAGACTGGGCGGCGATCTGCAGCAGGGCGTCGGCAATATGGCCAGCGTAGGTCGGGCAACCCACCTGATCACTCACCACCCGCAGTTCGTCGCGATCGGCAGCGAGCCGCAGCATGGTCTTGAGGAAGTTGTTGCAGTGTTCGCTGAACACCCAGGCGGTTCTCAGCACCACCGAGCGCGGGCAGGCGGAGAGCACACGGTTCTCCCCTTCCAGCTTGGTCATGCCGTAGACCCCGGACGGGCTGACCGGATCCTCGACCTGATAGGGTTCGGTGGCGGTGCCGTCGAACACGTAGTCGGTGGACAGGTGCAGCAGCGCGATGCCGGCGGCGCCGCAGGCCTGGGCAAGCACCGCAGGGCCTTCGATATTGCCGCGGGCAGCGATCTCCGGCTCCTGCTCGGCCTTGTCGACCGCCGTGTAGGCGGCCGCGTTGATCACGACGTCGGGAGCGAATCGCTCGAGATGGCTGGTTACCGAGCCTTCGTCAGCGATATCCAGAGTGGCACGTCCATGGGCCTCCCATGCCAGTTCTGAACGCTGAAGACGATCGGTCAGACAACGTCCGACCTGACCGTTCGCTCCGGTAACCAGTATCTTCATCTATACAGCTCCGCCAATCGAAGGCCTTGTGCATCTTTGGCGGACAGGATGGGATCCGTAACCCGCCAGTCGATATTCAGATCCGGATCATTCCAGATCAAAGACCCTTCATCAGAGGGATCGTAATAATCTGTGCACTTGTATTCAAAATCAGCGGTTTCCGACAGCACTACGAAGCCGTGGGCCAGACCCGGCGGTATCCAGAGCTGACGCTTGTTGTCTTCCGAGAGGATCTCGGCGACCACGTTGCCGAAGGTGGGCGAACCGCGACGGATGTCGACGGCCACGTCCAGCACCTCGCCACGCACGACACGCACCAGCTTGCCTTGCGGCTTGCTGCGCTGGAAGTGCAGGCCACGCAGCACGTTGCGGGCGGAACGCGAGTGGTTGTCCTGCACGAACGCCAGGGTGATCCCCGCCTGCTCGGCATAGCGCTCCGCCTGGAAGGATTCCAGGAAGAAGCCGCGGTCGTCACCGAAGACCTTGGGTTCGATCAGCTTGACGTCCGGGATCGCGGTTTCGAAGACCTGCATCAGTCCTGCTCCTTGCACAGACGCGCCAGGTACTGGCCATAACCGGTCTTGCTCAGGGCTTCGGCCTGCAGCGCCATCTGCTCGCAGGTGATCCAGCCTTTCTGGAAGGCGATTTCCTCGAGGCAGGCGACCTTCAGCCCCTGACGCTTCTCGATGGTCTGGACGAAGTGGCCGGCTTCCAGCAGGGCGTCGTGGGTGCCGGTATCCAGCCAGGCGAAACCACGGCCCAGCAGGGAGACATTCAGCGAGCCGCGGCGCAGGTACTCGTTGTTGACGTCGGTGATTTCCAGCTCGCCGCGGGGCGACGGCTTGATGTTGGCGGCGATATCCAGCACGTCGTTGTCGTAGAAATACAGACCGGTGACGGCGTAGTTGGACTTCGGCTTCTTGGGCTTCTCTTCGATGCTCAGGGCCTTGCCCTGCTCGTCGAACTCGACCACACCGAAACGCTCGGGGTCGGCGACGTAGTAGCCGAACACGGTGGCGCCCTTCTCCACGCTCGCGGCCTTCAGCAGCGTCTCGCTGAAGCGCTGGCCGTAGAAGATGTTGTCGCCGAGGACCAGGCAGACGTTGTCATCGCCGACGAATTCGCGACCGATGATGAAGGCCTGGGCCAGGCCGTCCGGGCTGGGCTGCTCGGCATAGCTCAGCTGCATGCCGAAGTGGCTGCCGTCGCCGAGCATGCGCTGGAAGCCCGGCAGGTCGGCGGGCGTCGAGATGATCAGCACTTCCTGGATACCGGCCAGCATCAGCACGGACAGCGGATAGTAGATCATGGGTTTGTCGTAGATCGGCAGCGACTGCTTGGACACGCCCAGGGTAATGGGGTGCAAACGGGTACCGGAGCCACCGGCCAGCAGAATTCCCTTGTATTTGCTCATGGCAATCGTCCTCTGAAAATTGACTGTTGCTGTCGGTCGGACACGCCCACGGGCGTGTCCGCGATAGGATCGTTAAACGGCTTCGCCGAGACGCTCGAGGCGGTAGGCGCCGGACAGCACCCGCTGCCACCACTCACGATTGTTCAGGTACCAGGTGACGGTCTTGCGCATGCCGGTCTCGAAGGTCTCTGCCGGCGTCCAGCCCAGCTCGCGACCGATCTTGCTGGCATCGATGGCGTATCTCATGTCGTGACCGGGACGATCCTTGACGAAGGTGATCAGGTCGCGATAGCGCTCGACGCCCTCGGGCTTCTGCGGCGCCAGCTCTTCGAGCAGGTCGCAGATGGTCTCGACGACCTGCAGGTTGCGCTTCTCGTTGTGGCCGCCGATGTTGTAGGTCTCACCGACCTCGCCCTGGGTCACCACGGTGTAGAGGGCGCGGGCATGGTCTTCGACGAACAGCCAGTCACGCACCTGGGAGCCGTCGCCATAGATCGGCAGCGGCTTGCCGTGGATGGCATTGAGAATGACGTGGGGGATCAGCTTCTCGGGGAAGTGATAGGGGCCGTAGTTGTTCGAGCAGTTGGTCACCAGAACCGGCAGGCCGTAGGTCCGGCCCCAGGCGCGCACCAGATGGTCGCTGCCGGCCTTGCTGGCCGAATAGGGCGAGCTCGGGGAATAGGGGGTGGTCTCGGTGAAGAGGTCGTCGGTGCCGTGCAGGTCGCCGTATACCTCGTCGGTGGAGATGTGGTGGAACCGGAAGGCCGCCTTGGCTTCCGGCGCCAGCTCGTTCCAGTAGGCACGGGTCACTTCCAGGATGACGCCGGTGCCGACCACGTTGGTCTGGATGAAGGCGGCAGGGCCCTCGATGGAGCGGTCCACGTGGGACTCGGCAGCCAGGTGCATGACCACGTCGGGCTGGAAGGACGTGAAGACCTGCTGCAGCGCGGCGAAATCGCAGATGTCCACCTGGTGGAATTCGTAGCGGTCGGAGTCGGCGACTTCGGCCAGGGAGTCCACGTTACCGGCGTACGTCAGCTTGTCGACGTTGGCAACCTTGCATTGGGTTTCGTTGATAAGAAAACGTACTACGGCGGAACCAATGAAACCCGCGCCACCTGTTACCAGTACCTTCATCCTGAATCCTGCCTATATCGATTTGTACATCATCGCGCCCGACGCTGCGGGCGAGACATCGGAGGACGGCGCAGCCATCCCTGGCTCGGGTCACAGCTACAGCTATGCACCCAAAGACCTGAGTTAAACAGTGGCAGGAAAAGAAAGTTCAGCCTAGCCGGGGGAGGCTGCCGCTTCTGTGCTCGGCTTCAAATCCAGGCCGAAAGAAAGCGTGGACGGGATCACTCGATGGATCGCTTGCCGTGCAGCCAGTCGACGATATCGCCTTCGGGGGAATAGCCGGCGACGACGTCCCGCAGCAGTTGCCGGACGCGGAGGTAATCACCCGCATCGATCGCGCGACTGAGCTCGACGAGGGCGGCGCGGAAGGCCTCCCAGGCCAGGAAGTCTTCGCTCGCACGCATGATCTTAGGATGGGACGTCGGACTCACGTCGTCACCGATGAGCAACTCTTCATAGAGCTTTTCGCCGGGGCGCAGGCCGGTGAACTCGATGGCAACATCGCCATGGGGGTTGGCCGGCGAACGCACGCTCAGACCCGACAGCTTGATCATCTGCTCGGCCAGCTCGACGATGCGCACCGGCTCGCCCATGTCCAGCACGAAGACGTCGCCGCCCTCGCCCATGGCGCCGGCCTGAATGACCAGCTGAGCGGCCTCGGTGATGGTCATGAAGAAGCGGGTGATCTTGGGATGGGTGACGGTGACCGGCCCTCCCTTGCGGATCTGCGTCCGGAACAGCGGGATGACCGAACCGGAGGAACCCAGCACGTTGCCGAATCTCACCATGGTGAAGCGGGTGCGATTGACCTGGTGGATACCGTCGGCCTGGCCGTGCAGCACGGGCGCCGCTTCGCGACTGAGCGCCTGCAGGATCATCTCGGCCAGGCGCTTGGTGCTGCCCATGATGTTGGTGGGTCGTACCGCCTTGTCGGTGGAGATCAGCACGAAGCTGGTGACGCCGGCCTGGATCGCCGCCTGGGCGGCATTCAGGGTCCCCAGGACGTTGTTGCCGAACCCTTCGGCGATGTTGTGCTCGACCATGGGCACATGCTTGTAGGCCGCCGCATGGTAGAGGGTGGCCACCTTCCAGTGCCGCATCACCTGCAGGAGCAGCGGTGCGTTGCGGATGGAGCCCAGCACCGGCACCAGGGTGACCGGCAGGGCTTCGCGTTGGAGATGGGCGTCCAGCTCGCGATGGATGCTGTAGAGATTGAATTCGGCGTGGTCGAGCAGGATCAGGGTGCGCGGTTTCTGGCCGATGATCTGCCGACACAGCTCGGAACCGATGGACCCCCCTGCCCCGGTCACCATCACTACCTGACCGGTGATGCAGCGCGCGAACAGCTCGGGCCGGGGCGTGACTGGATCTCGTCCCAGCAGGTCGGCGATATCGACCTCCTGGAGGTCGTCCACCTGTACCTTGCCGCAGGCCAGGTCGCTGATCCGCGGCACGGTTCTAACGTGCAGCGGATAGGGTTCCAGCAGGCCGAGCACCTCGCGCCGCCGTGCCCGGGTGGCAGAGGGAATCGCCAGGAGGATCTCTTCGGCACCCGTCTCGTCGATCATCTGCTGGATGTGCTTGGGGGTGTAGACCTTGAGCCCCGCGATGATGCGATTGGCGATGCTCTTGTCGTCGTCGATGAAGGCCACCGGACGCATGGCGCGACCCATGCGCAGCGCCGCGACCAGCTGGTTGCCCGCCGAGCCGGCGCCATAGATGGCGACCCGCGGCAACTCGTCCGGCTGCTTGATGAAGGGCACAGTGATGGCGCGATACCAGTCGCCCAGAAAGTACTGGCGCAGCGCGAGGCGCAGGCCGCCGATCAGGATCAGGCTGACGATCCAGTAGTTGAAGATCATCGAGCGCGGGACGATCTCCGGCAGATCGCGATACCAGTAGATGACCACCGACAGCAGCAGCGTCGACAGCGTCACCGCCTTGGCGATGGCGATCAGGGCATCGTTGCCCAGGTAGCGCATGACCGCGCGGTACATGCCGAAGCGGATGAACAGGGGAATGGCGATGGCCGGCGCGGTGATGAACAGCCAGGCATGCCCGCTGAAGGGCTCGATCATCTGCACGGAGCCCAGGCGCAGATAGAAGGCCAACCAGAGCGAAAGCCAGATCAGCAGGAGGTCGACCGCGACCTGGATGACTCTCTTGGTACGCCGGTTCAGCTTGACCAGATGGTCACGCAACATGTCAGTGTCCCTAATCCCTGAATCCCGTGGACTGCGCAGCCATGGCTACCTCATCGGTCCCAGCATGGTATCGGAGGGCCAGGCAAAGCAAGGGCCCATAGGCAAGCAAGAGCCCCAGTATGGCACTTAAAAGCCCCAGCCCCACCAGCAAAGCGATAGGCAGCAACCAGAACAGGTTGATGGCTAGCACCGCCAGGGTCACCGGCCGGTGGGCGCCATGCCGCCGCGAGGCCCACTGGTAGGCGTGGGTGCGATGGGCTTCGTAGGGTTTCTTGCCCCGGCTCAGACGCCGCAACAGGGTCCAGGTCGCATCGACCACGAAGACGCCGAGCAGGATCAGCCAGGCCCAGAACAGCGACAGCTCGATCAGCGCCGCCTGCAAGGACAGCATGCCGAGGATCAGGCCGAGAAAGCCACTGCCCACATCGCCCATGAAGATGCGCGCCGGCGGGAAGTTCCAGCACAGGAACCCCCCCACCGCCGCGGCCAGCAGCAGAGGCGCAGCCAGCAGGGCGTCATGGCCGGTCATGGCATAGATCAGCGCCATGCCCAGACAGACGACGAGCGCTTCGCCGCCGGCGATGCCGTCGATGCCATCCATGAAGTTGTAGAGGTTCAGCAACCAGACCAGATAGAGGACGCCTAGGGTCATCACCAGCCAGTCGGGCAGTCCCAGCACCGCGGAGAGCTGCGCCGGCAAGGCGCCATAGCCGCCCAGCCACAGCAGCGCAGCGATCGCGGCCAGGAAATGGCCGAGCAGACGCCAGCCGGCGCCCACGTGCCGATGATCGTCGATGAACCCGAGCACGGCCACCAGCAGCCCCGCCCCTATCAGGACGCCGCAGGAAACCGGATCAAGCTGTCCCAACAGGCGCAGCACGACACAACCGAGCACGAACGTTACGACGATCGCCAGACCACCGCCGCGGGGCGTCGCCACCTGGTGCGAACTGCGGGCGTTGGGCTCGTCGAGCAGGCCGCCGGACAGGGCGTAGCGACGGAGCGCCGCGGTGCCCAGCCAACTGCAGCCACCGGCCAGGAGCAAGAGAAGCAGCATCATCTGCGTCCCTCCGCAGCGGCCCGCTGCGCCCCCAGCGCACGCAAGGCGGCTCGCGCCGACACGGGGGGCTGCCAGCCCAGCAGGGTCTTGGTGGGTCGGATGTCGACCTGCAGTGAACCACAGAGGCGTTGCGCCACCTCGCCTCGGCCCAGCAGTCGGGCACCCCATTCGAGCCAGGCGGGCGGAACGGCGATCAGCCTGGGCTTGCGACCCAAACCTTCACCGAGCAATTCGAGCAGCTCGGCGGTGGAAATATCTTCATCGTCGCTGACCAGCAGGATGGCGCCAGCGGCCTCCGGCGCGGTGATGCACAGGATCAACAGATCGAACAGGTTCTCCAGCGCCAGCAGGCTACGCCTGTTGTGCCGAACGCCCCCCAGGGGCAGCGGCACGCCCCGCGCCAGGGTGTCCAGCAGGCGCGCCACATTGGCCTTTACCCCGGGTCCGTAGATCAGTGGGGGGCGCACGATGACCACCTCCAGTCCGGTCTCGGCCATCAGCGCCAGCAGTTGCCGCTCGGCCGCCGCCTTGGAACGTGCGTAGGCATCGGTGGGCGCAGGCTGGTCGTCGGCGCGAAAAGGCTTGCCGGGGAGGGTCCAGTCGCCATTGACCTTGATGCTGCTGACAAAGATGAGGCGACGGACGCCGGCAGCCTGGGCGTCCCGGGCCAGCTTGAGGGTCGCGGCCCGATTCACCTCGTCGTAGCGCGCCTCGCTGGCGGCCCCTGGCTGCTCGCCCAGCTGGTGGACGTGGGCAGCGAGGTGGATGACGGTGTCCACCCCTGCCAGAGGCGCGGACCAGTCGGTAGCGGCGGAGAGGTCGCGGATCACCGGAATGACCCCGCCATCGACCGCGGCGGCTGTCGGTCGGCGTTGCGCGGCGACCACCGGATAACCCCGGGTCTGCAGCTGCCGAACCAGGGCCGCGCCGACGAAGCCCCCTGCCCCTGTCACCAGAATCTTGCGTTCCATCAATGCGTTGCGCCGTGCCAGTCAGCCAGGAAAGGGCGCTTATGGTAAGACATTGCCCCGCAGGGGCCTAGCGACGCAAAACGCAGGCATAAAAAAGCCCGCCGAACCTGAGCGCGGCGGGCCGAAAAAACGTGAGAACCTTAGAAGGTCTTGGCGGAAGTCTGGACTTCAACGGCCTGGAAACGCGCGGCCGGTTGGGCGACGTAGTGGCGCGAGAAGCTCTCGACGCGCTGAGCGGGCTGCAGGAACAGCGCAACCATCCAGCTACCGGCCAGAGCAGCTACAGCCAGGAAAGGGTGACCGAGTTGCATGCTGGTGAAGCAGGCGGCGATACCGATCCAGATGAAAAGATAGTGGCGCATGACAACTTCCTCACTCGGCGTGGACTACGAGGTCACCCAAGACCTTATGTGAAGGAAGTCTCATACAAAAATCGGAACTCGTCTACAAAAATATCAAAAAGACTTGACTTTTTTTGTAAACGTCAAAAATCCGCTATTGGCTTGCTCGATAACGCTTTTTTGACGACCGCAACAGAAACTAAAAATACAGAGAAATCAGCGGTTTGCCAGAAAGCAGCGGACAAAGGAAAAAGGGGCGACGGCTTTATGGCTCCAGCTCGTTGACCCTGTCTCTCAACTCCTTGCCAGGCTTGAAGTGCGGGACGAACTTGCCGTCCAGCAGCACCGACTCGCCGGTCTTGGGATTGCGTCCGGTACGGGGAGCCCGATAGTGCAGCGAGAAGCTGCCAAAGCCCCGAATCTCGATACGGTCCCCGGTGGAAAGCGCCTGGGCCATCTGCTCCAGCATGGTCTTGATCGCCAGCTCGACGTCCCTGGACGACAGCTGCCCCTGATAGGAAACGATGCGCTCGATCAACTCCGACTTGGTCATGGATTTTTCCTTCGTTATCAAGCGGCTAGATCACCTTCAAGGACTTTTAGCACGCTGGCCGATTTTTGAAAAGTCAAGCCGGCGGCTTGGCCTCCACAACTTTTCACGGGTCGTGACCACCCTGCCCGCTTTCTTCCGGACAAAAAAAAGCGACCCCGAAGGGTCGCCCTTTATTCAAGCTCGAACTTAGTTCTGGCTTTCCATCTGCGCCTTGATCAGGTCACCGATGGTGGTGGGGCCAGCAGCAGGCTCTTGCTTGCTACGCAGGGAGCTCATGGCCTCCTTCTCGTCGTCGACGTCCTTGGACTTGACGGAGAGGCTGATCACGCGGCTCTTGCGATCGATGCTGATGATCTTGGCTTCGACTTCGTCGCCTTCCTTCAGCACGTTACGGGCGTCTTCGACGCGGTCACGGCTGATTTCGGACGCCTTCAGGACGCCTTCGATCTCGTTGGCCAGGGTGATGACAGCGCCCTTGGCATCGACTTCCTTGACGGTACCGCGCACGATGGTGCCTTTCTCGTTCAGGGAGGCGTAGTTGGAGAACGGATCGTCTTCCAGCTGCTTGATGCCCAGGGAGATGCGCTCGCGCTCCGGGTCGACCGACAGGATCACGGTGTCCAGCTCGTCACCCTTCTTGAAGCGACGCACGGCTTCTTCGCCGGTTTCGTTCCAGGAGATGTCGGACAGGTGTACCAGGCCGTCGATGCCGCCTTCCAGACCAATGAAGATACCGAAATCGGTGATCGACTTGATGGTGCCGGAGATGCGGTCGCCCTTGTTGAACTGACCCGAGAACTCTTCCCACGGGTTAGCGCGGCACTGCTTGATGCCCAGGGAGATACGACGACGCTCTTCGTCGATATCCAGGACCATGACTTCCACTTCGTCGCCGACCTGAACGACCTTGGACGGGTGGATGTTCTTGTTGGTCCAGTCCATTTCGGACACGTGCACCAGGCCTTCCACGCCCTCTTCCAGCTCGGCGAAGCAGCCGTAGTCGGTGAGGTTGGTGACGCGCGCCTGAACGCGGGTGCCTTCCGGGTAACGGGCCTTGATGGCGACCCACGGATCTTCGCCCAGCTGCTTCAGACCCAGGGAGACGCGGTTGCGCTCGCGGTCGAACTTCAGCACCTTGACGTCGATCTCGTCGCCGACGTTGACGATTTCCGACGGATGCTTGATGCGCTTCCAGGCCATGTCGGTGATGTGCAGCAGGCCGTCTACGCCGCCCAGGTCGACGAACGCACCGTAGTCGGTGAGGTTCTTGACGATACCCTTGACTTGCTGGCCTTCCTGCAGGGATTCCAGCAGAGCTTCACGCTCGGCGCTGTTCTCGGCTTCCAGGACGCTACGACGGGAAACGACAACGTTGTTGCGCTTCTGGTCCAGCTTGATGACCTTGAACTCGAGTTCCTTGCCTTCCAGGTGGGTGGTGTCACGCACCGGACGGACATCGACCAGGGAGCCCGGCAGGAACGCGCGGATGCCGCTGACGTCGACGGTGAAACCGCCCTTGACCTTGCCGTTGATGACACCCTTGACCACTTCGTCGGCGCTGAACGCGGCTTCCAGGACCAGCCAGGACTCGGCGCGCTTGGCCTTTTCGCGAGACACTTTGGTTTCGCCGAAACCGTCTTCGACGGCATCCAGGGCTACGTGGACTTCGTCACCCACGTTGATGGTCAGCTCGCCTTGTTCGTTGTAGAACTGCTCGAGCGGAACCAGGCCTTCGGATTTCAGGCCGGTATCGACCACAACCCAGTCGCCATCGATCGACACCACGGTGCCGACGATGATGGCGCCCGGCTGCATGTCGAGGGATTTCAGACTTTCTTCAAAGAGTTCTGCGAAGCTTTCGCTCATGTTCATACCTGTTGTATGGATACCCGATGTATCCGGCTACCGCATGACCAGCCCATGCGGGGTGAGTGGTTACCATCCGGCTGCCGGGATGCGACTGGTTCCCGGCAGCTTTCACCGACGACTCGGATGAGTCTCGGCCTTCATCCCGCCAGGTCGCGCTCGGCGGCCAGGGTCAGGATGCGTTCCAATACCTGTTGTATGGAGAGATGCGTGGAATCCAGCTCGACGGCATCGTCGGCCGGCTTGAGCGGAGCAACGCTACGCTGACTATCGCGGGCGTCCCGCTCACGGATCTCTTCCAGGAGGGCAGGCAAGCTAACATTTTCGCCCTTCTGCTTCAACTGAAGATAACGCCTCTGTGCCCGTTCCTCGGCACCGGCGGTCAGAAAGATCTTCAGCTCGGCGTCCGGGAACACCACGGTGCCCATGTCGCGACCGTCGGCGACCAGACCGGGCGCCTCACGGAAGGCCTGCTGGCGCTGCAGCAGGGCATCGCGCACAGCCGGCAGGGTGGCGACCTGGGAGGCACCGGCGCCGACTTCCTCGGTCCGGATGACGTCGGTGACGTCCTCGCCTTCGAGAATGATGCGCTGGCCGTGCTCATGCCCGGCAAGGAACTGGACGTCCAGATGGGCCGCCAGCAGCTTGAGCGACTCCTCGTTGGTGTAGTCCACGCCATGGTTGCGCGCAGCGAAGGCCAGCAGGCGATAGAGCGCGCCGGAATCCAGCAGATTCCAGCCCAACTGACGGGCGACCAGCGCCGCAAGGGTGCCCTTCCCCGAACCGCCGGGACCATCGAGGGTGATGACGGGTGCGGTACTGCTCATGAGTGCCCCTCCGTAAGAGAATGATGGGCGGCGACCTGGGCGCCGGCCTGGGTACGACTGGCGAGGATGCGCCCGAAATATTCGCGTGCGCCGCGCGCATGGGTCAGCACCTCCATGAGGAACTGACCATCGCCGGCCTGGATGGCGCCACGCAGTTCGTCGAGATCGGCGCGATAGGTGTCCAGGGCCTGCAGCACGGCTTCGCGATTGGCGATGAAGATGTCGTGCCACATGGTCGGATCGCTGCCGGCGATGCGGGTGAAGTCGCGGAAGCCGCCGGCGGCATAGTGGAAGATCTCGCGGTTCTCGCTGCGCTTGGCCAGGGAGTCCACCAGATTGAAGGCCAGCAGATGCGGCAAATGGCTGGTCGCGGCGAGGACCTGGTCGTGGTGCTCGACGGTCATGTGCTCGACATCGGCCCCTATGGCGCGCCAGAGCCGATCGACCTTGTCCAGATCGGCCGGCAGGGTCTCTTCCAGCGGTGTGAGGATGACCTTGTGACGATTGAACAGCGCCGCGTTGGCCGCCGTCACGCCGCTGCGTTCGGAGCCGGCGATGGGATGACCCGGCACGAAGCGCAGCGACTGGCCGGCGAAGGCCTGACGCGCGGCGCGCACCACGTTGCCCTTGGCGCTGCCGACGTCGGTGAGGATGGCGCCCTGCAGCGGCAGGGCCGCAAGCTCGGCCAGCACCCGCTCCATGGCGAGAATCGGCACGGCAAGCTGGATGACGTCGGCACCCGGGCAGGCCTCGGCCAGCTCGGCGACGCAGCGGTCGACGACGCCCAGCTCGACCGCCAGCCGGCGGGTCTCCGGATCGCGATCGACCCCGACCACCTCACGGCAGAGACCGCTGGCGCGGGCGCCCTTGGCGAAGGAGCCGCCGATCAGGCCCAGGCCGACAACGACGAGACGTTCGATCAGGGGGGTGGCCACTTCAGCCACGACCCAGAACCTTGCTCAGCGCCGCCAGGAAACGGGCATTTTCCGCTTCGGTGCCGATGGAGACGCGCAGGAAGGTGGGCATGCCATAGCCGGCGACGGGCCGCACGATGACGCCCTCCTGCAGCAGCCCCTGATTGATCGGCGCAGCGTCGCGCCCCAGGTCCACGGCGATGAAATTGCCACGGGAGGGAATCCACTCGAGGTCGAGATCGCGGAAACCGGCTTCCAGCTGGGCCATGCCGGCATCGTTGAGCGCCCGGCTGCGGGCCAGGTAGTCGCTGTCGGCCAGGGCCGCACAGGCCGCGGCCTGGGCCAGGCTGTTGACATTGAACGGCTGGCGCACCCGGTTGAGGACATCGGCCACGGTCGGCGAGGAGAAGGCATAGCCGACGCGCAGGGCGGCCAGGCCATAGGCCTTGGAAAAGGTCCGCGAGACGATGAGGTTGGGGTACTGGGCCAGGAACGCCAGGCCGTCCGGCAACTCGTCGCCTTCGGCGTATTCGATGTAGGCCTCGTCCAGCACCACCAGGACATGCTCGGGGACGCGGGCGAGGAAGCGTGCCAGGGCCTCGCCGTCGAACCAGGTACCCGTGGGGTTGTTGGGATTGGCGACGAAGACCACCCGGGTGTCGGCATCGATGGCGGCGAGCATGGCCTCGAGGTCATGCCCATAGTCCTTGGCCGGGACGCTACGGCCTTCGGCACCGATCGCCAGGGTCACCAGCGGATAGACGGCGAAGGCATGCTCGCTGAACACGGCGTTGTAGCCGGGCGCCAGGTAGGCACGGGCGACCAGTTCGAGGATGTCGTTGGAGCCGTTGCCCAGGGTGATGCCGTTGGCGGCCACGCCGAACCTCTGGCTCAGGGCCTGCTTGAGGTCGAAGCCGCCGCCATCGGGATAGCGGGTCAGCTCGGCCAGTTCGGCGCGGATGGCCTCGAGCGCCTTGGCACTGGGGCCGAGGGGATTCTCGTTGCTGGCGAGCTTGACGATGCTGGCGGGCGCCAGGCCCAGTTCGCGGGCCAGTTCATCGACGGGCTTGCCGGGCACGTAGGGCGAGAGTTTCTGTACGCCGGGAAGGGCTTGTGCCAGGAAATCGCAGCTCATGGAGACCTCTTCAACTTGCGATGACGACGGCTGGGCCGCCGAAAATGGGCGCCATCTTAAAGCCAAGGCGGGTCGCGGACCAATCGAAGTTGCGCCTGCGCGACGGAAAGCCCCTAGCTGATGGCGCTGTAACGCCCCGGCCGATGGTTGATCGCCAGGGTCAGATTGAGGATCACGGCGCCCAGGATGGAGACGAGGATGGCACCTGGCTCGACGACCCACAGCGCCAGCAGGACGATCAGGCAATCGATGCCCATCTGCACCTTGCCCGCCCGCCAGCCATAGCGCTGCTGCAGATAGAGCACGGCGATGTTGATGCCGCCGAGGCTGGCCTGGTGGCGGAAGAGGATCAGCAGCCCCACGCCCATCAGTACGCCGCCCATCACGGCGGCATAGAGGGGTTGCAGGGCACTGAAGGCGACGAAGTGCGGGGTCAGCTCGGTGAGCAGCGACACCAGGGTCACAGCCGCCAGGGTCCGCAGGGTAAAGGCCCAGCCCATGCGCCGCACGGCCAGCCAGTAGAACGGCAGGTTGATGAGAAAGAACACCTGCCCGAAGGAGAGGCGCGTGCCGTACTGGGCGAGAAAGGCCAGGCCCGCGGTACCGCCGGTGAGCAGGCCCGCGTGGCGATAGAGATTGACCGCCAGGGCGATCATCAGGGTCGCGCTGAGCAAGGCCAGCACGTCTTCGAGCAGATTGTGCCGCTGGGGAGTCACGGAAGTCATCGGGGCCATCCTGGCGCGAGGAGGAAGCCGACCCCGACGTCGGGGTCGGTCGGGCGACTGTCAGCCGAGTTCGGCCAGCAGCTTCTCCCACTCCTTGGTTTCCTTCTTGGAGGGCGCGCCCAGCAACTCGACCGCCTGGCGCAGGCGGAAGCGGGTGAGGTCCGGCCCGAGGATCTCCATGGCGTCGAGCACCGAGACCGAACTGGCCTGGCCAGTGATGGCGGCGAACAGCAGCGGCATGACGTCCCGCAGCTTGAGCTGCTGGTGCTCGGCGACCGCCTGAATCACCGCGGTGATGCGCTCCTTGTCCCACTGGCGCAGGGCTTCGAGCTTCCACAGCAGCAGCTGCATGACCAGGCGGACCTGGTCGGCGGACAGCTTCTTGTGCTGGAACAGCGCCGGATCTAGATTCAGGGCGCCGCTGAAGAAGAAGCCGGCCAGCGGAGCGATCTGGCTGAAGGTCTCGACCCGCTGTTGCACCAGCGGGGCGATCTTGAGCAGGTATTCGGGATTGAGCGCCCACTGCTGCACCTCGGCGGCGAAGCGCTCGGGGCTCAGCTCGCGCAGCCACTGGCCGTTGAGCCAGGAGAGCTTCTCGACGTCGAAGATCGGACCGCCCAGGGAGACGCGCTGGAGGTCGAAGTGCTCGACCATCTCGTCCAGGGTGAATTTCTCGCGCTCGTCCGGCATGGACCAGCCCATGCGGCCGAGGTAGTTGAGCATGGCTTCGGGCAGGTAGCCCATGCGCTGATAGAAGGTCACCGAGGTGGGATTCTTGCGCTTGGAGAGCTTGCTCTTGTCCGGGTTGCGCAGCAGCGGCATGTAGCACAGCTGCGGCTGCTCCCAGCCGAAGTATTCGTAGAGCTTGATCAGCTTGGGCGCCGAGGGCAGCCACTCTTCGCCACGCAGGACGTGGGTGATGCCCATCAGGTGGTCGTCGACCACGTTGGCGAGGAAGTAGGTGGGCAGGCCGTCGGCCTTCATCAGCACCTGCATGTCCATGCGATCCCAGGGGATCTCGACATCACCGCGCAGCAGGTCGGGGACGACGCAGACACCCTCCTCCGGCACCTTCATGCGGATCACATAGGGCTGACCGGCGTCCAGGCGCTGCTGCACCTCTTCCGGGGCCAGGCGCAGGCCGCGACCGTCGTAGCGGGGGGTCTCGCCGCGCGCCTGCTGTTCGGCACGCATCTGGTCGAGCTCTTCGGGCGTGGCGAAGCAGTAGAAGGCATGGCCCTTCTCCACCAGCTCCAGGGCGTATTTCCAGTAGATCTCGCCGCGTTCGCTCTGCCGATAGGGACCATGGGGGCCACCGACGTCGGGGCCCTCGTCCCACTCGATGCCCAGCCAGCGCAGGGCGTCGTAGATCTGCTGTTCGGATTCGCGGGTCGAGCGGACCTGGTCGGTATCCTCGATGCGCAGGATGAACTGACCGCCGTGCTGACGGGCGAAGCAGAGGTTGAACAGGGCGATATAGGCGGTACCGACATGCGGGTCGCCAGTGGGCGACGGCGCGATGCGCGTGCGAACGGTGGTCATCGGCTTTCTCGAGAAACGCGAAGGGACAAAGGCGGAATGGTAGCAGCGCCAGCCCTGGCGCTGCCAGTTGGAGCGGGTTCAGACCTGGACCAGGCGCTCGCGCAGGGCCTGGATCTCGTCGCGCAGCTGGGCGGCGGACTCGAACTGCAGGTCGCGCGCCAGTTGCAGCATCTTCTCTTCGAGCTGGCGGATACGCTTGCCGATCTCGCTGGGCGAACGCAGTTCGGCGGCGTATTCGCCCTTGTCCTCGGCCGCCTTGGCCACCCGCCGCTTGCCCTTGGCACCCGGAGCCGCGGCGCCTTCCATGATGTCGCGGATGTCCTTCTTGATGCCCTGGGGCACGATGCCGTGTTCTTCGTTGAAGGCCAGCTGCTTGTTGCGGCGGCGCTCGGTCTCGTCGATGGCGCGCTGCATGGAGCCGGTGATGCTGTCGGCGTAGAGGATGGCCTTGCCGTTGAGGTTGCGCGCCGCCCGGCCGATGGTCTGGATCAGCGAGCGCTCGGAACGCAGGAAGCCCTCCTTGTCGGCGTCGAGGACCGCCACCAGGGAGACCTCGGGCATGTCCAGACCTTCGCGCAGGAGGTTGATGCCCACCAGGACGTCGAAGGTGCCCAGGCGCAGGTCGCGGATGATCTCCACCCGCTCCACGGTATCGATGTCCGAGTGCAGATAGCGCACCCGCACGTCGTGGTCGGCCAGGTAGTCGGTGAGGTCCTCGGCCATGCGCTTGGTCAGGGTGGTGCAGAGTACCCGCTCCTCCTGGGCCACCCGCAGGCGGATCTCGGAGAGCAGGTCGTCCACCTGGGTGGTGGCCGGGCGGATCTCGATCACCGGATCGACCAGGCCGGTGGGTCGTACCACCTGCTCGACCACGCGCCCGGCGTGTTCTTCCTCATAGGGCCCCGGGGTCGCCGAGACAAAGATGGTCTGGGGCGCACCGGCTTCCCATTCCTCGAACTTCAGTGGCCGGTTGTCCAGCGCCGAGGGTAGGCGGAAGCCGTATTCCACCAGGGTTTCCTTGCGCGAGCGGTCGCCCTTGAACATGGCGCCGATCTGCGGAACGGTGACGTGGGATTCGTCGATCACCAGCAGGGCGTTGCTCGGCAGATAGTCGTAGAGGGTGGGTGGCGGCTCGCCCGGACCGCGACCGGACAGGTAGCGGCTGTAGTTCTCGATGCCGTTGCAGTAGCCCAGTTCGAGGATCATCTCCAGGTCGAAGCGGGTGCGCTGTTCCAGGCGCTGGGCCTCGAGCAGACGATTCTGGCCGCGCAGCCATTCCAGGCGATCGGCCAGTTCCAGCTTGATGTTCTCGATGGCGCCCAGCAGGGTCTCGCGCGGTGTGGCGTAGTGAGTCTTGGGATAGAAGGTGAAGCGCGGCAGCTTGCGGATCACCTCGCCGGTCAGGGGATCGAAGGCCGACAGGCTTTCCACCTCGTCGTCGAACAACTCGACGCGCACGGCTTCCAGGTCGGATTCCGCTGGGAAGATGTCGATGACGTCGCCGCGCACCCGGAAGGTGGCGCGGGCGAATTCCATGTCGTTGCGGCTGTATTGCAGCTCGGCCAGCCGGCGCAGGATGGTGCGCTGGTCGATGCGATCACCGCGGTCCAGGTGCAGCACCATCTTCAGGTAGGCCTCGGGACTGCCCAGGCCATAGATGGAGGACACCGAGGCGACGATGATGGCGTCCTTGCGCTCCAGCAGCGCCTTGGTGGCGGACAGGCGCATCTGCTCGATGTGGTCGTTGATGGACGAATCCTTCTCGATGAAGGTGTCCGACGAGGGCACATAGGCTTCCGGCTGGTAGTAGTCGTAGTAGGAGACGAAGTACTCCACCGAGTTGTTCGGGAAGAAGGCCTTGAATTCGCCATAGAGCTGGGCGGCCAGGGTCTTGTTAGGCGCCAGCACCATGGTCGGGCGCTGCACCTGGGCGATGACGTTGGCGATGCTGAAGGTCTTGCCCGAACCGGTCACGCCGAGCAGGGTCTGGTGCGACAGACCTGCCTCCAGGCCTTCCACCATCTGGCGAATGGCTTCGGGCTGGTCGCCGGCCGGGGTGTAGCGGGTGGAGAGCTGGAATGCGGACATGGCTGCCTCAATAGCGCGAAAATGCACGGACGACAGCGCGCCGACCGGAGGCCGGAGCGATGCGGACGAGGAAAGGACTGGAACCACCCAGATGAGGTCGCCAGCGCCCTTTTGCAATCTGCCCGCGTCGCCGCACGTCAGGAAAACTCCGACGGAGGTCGGGTCGCGATGGCGACTGCAGGGGGCTATACTTCCGCTTCCCGAGCGTTTCGCCCTTCCCTTCACCCCTCATTCGAGCCGCTGCCCCATGAGTTTGTTCTCCGCCGTCGAAATGGCACCCCGTGACCCCATCCTTGGCCTGAACGAGGCCTATAACGCCGATGCCCGTCCGCACAAGGTCAATCTGGGCGTGGGGGTCTACTACGACGAGCAGGGCCGCATCCCGCTGCTGCGCGCCGTGGCCGAGGCCGAGAAGCAGCGCGTAGCCGCCCAGGCGCCGCGTGGCTACCTGCCCATCGAGGGCATCGCCGCCTATGACCAGGCCGTGCAGCACCTGCTGTTCGGTGCCGAATCGAGCCTGGTCCGCGACGGTCGCGCCATCACGGTCCAGGCCGTCGGTGGCACCGGCGCGTTGAAGATCGGCGCCGACTTTCTCAAGCGGCTGCTGCCGGACGCCGTGGTCGCCATCAGCGACCCGAGCTGGGAAAACCACCGTGCGCTGTTTGAAAGCGCCGGCTTCCCCGTGCAGAGCTATCGCTACTACGACGCGGCCAGCAACGGCCTGAATCGCGAAGGCTTCCTGGCAGATCTCGAGGCCTTGCCGGAGCGCTCGGTGGTGGTGCTGCACGCCTGCTGCCACAACCCCACCGGCGTCGATCTGCAGCCGGCCGACTGGCAGGCGGTGCTGGACGTGGTCAAGGCGCGCAACCTGGTGCCCTTCCTCGACATCGCCTACCAGGGCTTTGGCGACGGCATCGAGGAAGACGCCCAGGCCGTGCGCCTGTTCGCCGACTCCGGCCTGACCTTCCTGGTCTCCAGCTCCTTCTCCAAGTCCTTCTCGCTGTACGGCGAGCGGGTAGGCGCCCTGACCCTGGTCAGCGAGAGCCGCGAGGAAAGCGCCCGGGTGCTGTCCCAGGTCAAGCGCGTGATCCGCACCAACTATTCAAACCCGCCGACCCATGGCGCCACCATCGTCGCCACGGTGCTGAGCAATCCCGAGCTGCGCGCCCTCTGGGAAGCCGAGCTGGGCGAGATGCGCCAGCGCATCCGCAGCATGCGCAACGCCCTGGTGGAAGGCCTGGCCGCCGCTGGCGCCAATCGCGACTTTGCCTTCGTGAACGCCCAGCGCGGCATGTTCTCCTACTCCGGCCTCACCGCCGAGCAGGTCGAGCGGCTGAAGAGCGAATTCGGCATCTATGCGGTCAGCACCGGACGCATCTGCGTGGCAGCGCTGAACGAGCGCAATCTGCCCCCGACCATCCAGGCCATCGCCGCGGTGCTGCAGGGCTAAGGCAGCCGCTTTGGCGGCGCCGTTTTCCGGTGTCGCCGAGGCTTGACTTCCCGTTATCTATCAGTAAGATACGCTCCGTTGTTCCGCGATAGCTCAGTCGGTAGAGCAAATGACTGTTAATCATTGGGTCCCTGGTTCGAGTCCAGGTCGCGGAGCCAAAATCTGAAAAGCCCGTAGCGGGTAACCGCTACGGGCTTTTTTCATGGCTGCGATTCACTCGCCACAACGCTGACGACCGCCTAGACGAGATTCACTTGGGCCCCGGGCGTGGGGCAACTGCGGTGCAATGCCTCCAGATCCCAAGGCTTGGGCAAAAAGGTCGCCCGTGCCGCGCGGGCGGGATTGTCGTCGCAATAACCCGAGGTGATGACGATGGGCAGATTGGCCTGCCGTCCTCGCGCCTGCAGCGCCAAGTCGACGCCGCTCAGGATTCCCGGCATGCGCACATCGGTGAAGAGCAGATCCAGCTGCGGCTGCTCGTCTTGCAGAAAGGCACAGGCGGCGTCGGCGCTGCCGAAGGCATGCACCTGATAACCCCAGCTCTCGAACAATTCCTGCAGCAGATCGAGCAGGACAGGCTCATCTTCGGCGACCAATACGCGCTGGCGATTCATGAGCGGATCCTGTGATGGTTGAGACGCAATCGTTCGACCATAGCGTTTCGTTGCCGTCCTGCCCTGTACGACCAAGGGAAAGCCTGTACAAGAAAATACGCCGCGAAAGGCGCGTTGCCGGCAGTTCCAGCCATGCCGGTGTAAGTCTTGTACAGGAAGCCGCCGTCGGGCTGGGCAGAGCCACCTTTGGGCCTGTCGTACCCCCAAGCGAGACGGCTTTGCGTTAAGCTGGCGCCGCCGCCGTCTACTCCGCAGGTCAGAGCTTTGGATCCGTCGTCTCGTCGTCATTGGATCAGCGATCTCAGCAGCAGGATCCGCGCTCGCCCGGCATTGGCCTACAGCCTCGCGCTGCTGGCGTTCGGCCTGGCCCTGGCGGCACGCTTCGCCCTGGTGGACGTCCTGTTGCAGGGCTTTCCCTACCTGACCTTCTTTCCCGCCGTCATCCTGACCGCCTTCTTCTGCGGCAGCGGCGCCGGAACCCTGTGCGCCGTGCTGTCCGGCCTGGCCGCCTGGTACTTCTTCATCCCGCCGGGCTGGACCTTCGTCGTCGGTCCCCAGGGCGCCCTGGCGCTGGCCTTCTATGTGGTCATCGTCAGCGTCGACATCGTGCTGATCCATTACATGCACACGGCCAGCGCCCGGCTGCGCGCCGAGCAGCAGGTGATCCGCGACCTCTACAACGTCCAGACCACGATGTTCCAGGAGTTGCAGCACAGGGTCGCCAACAACATCCAGTTCATCGCCTCGCTGCTCATGCTGCAGCAACTCAAGTTGCCCGGCGACAGCCAGGCGTCCCAGGCCCTGGAGGAGGCTCGCTCGCGGCTGGAGAGCATTTCGCGTATCCACCGGCGCCTGCACGATCCCGCCGATGCGGATCAGCCGGTGGCACACCACCTGCAGCTGCTGACCAGCGATCTGCTGGCCGCCGCGGGACAGGCCAACGTCTCCTGCGCCATCACCGCCGAACCGCTCAATTTCGACCTGCCCCGCCTGACCACCCTGTCGATGCTGGTGGCCGAGGTGGTGACCAACTCCCTCAAGCACGCCTTCGACGCCAGCCAGCGCGGCCTCATCAGCATCAGCCTGCAGCGCGGCGACGACCAGCAGCTGCTGTTGCGTATCGCCGACAACGGCCGCGGCATGCCGCAGCAGTTCAATCCGCGTACCAGCCAGCGCCTGGGCTTCAAGATCATCAACAGCCTGGCCGAACAGCTCGGCGGCGAGGCCCGCTACCGCAACGACAACGGCACCGTGGTCGAGGTACAGCTGGCCGCCTAGGCCCAGGGGGATCGAGTCCACCCGGACGCGCCTAAAACCCTATACAATGCGCGGCTTTTCCAGCCAGGTGCTTCCGTCATGACCGCTTTGCCGCCCTGCCCCCACTGCGCTTCCGAATACACCTACGCCGACGGCGACCAGCTGATCTGCCCGGAATGCGCCCATGAATGGACGCCCGGCGACGCCGGCGCCGCGGACGAGGCCAAGGTGATCCGCGATGCGGTCGGCAATACTCTGCAGGACGGCGATACCGTCAGCGTGATCAAGGACCTCAAGGTCAAGGGCTCGTCGCTGGTGGTCAAGGTCGGCACCAAGGTCAAGAACATCCGCCTGGTCGACGGCGACCACGACATCGACTGCAAGATCGATGGCATAGGTGCGATGAAGCTCAAATCCGAGTTCGTCAAAAAGGTCTGATCGTCGTGCCGGGGTGTTCCCTGGCGGAGCGATGCCCTACCCTTGAGGCTCTTTTTTTCCTGCCAAGGACTCTCCATGTCTCAGCGCTTCCTCCGCCCGGCCCTGTTCCTCGCGCCCCTGCTGCTCGCCGGCCAGGCCTTCGCCCAGTCCGCGCCCAACAACGCCCAGGAACCCCAGCCGTCGGTCACGGAGAAGTATGGCGACTGGCAGGTGATCTGCCGCATCGCCCGCAACGCGGACCGTTCCGTGCAGCTGTGCGCCATCACCCAGCAGAAGGACAGCGCCAAGGGTCAGCGCATGCTGGTCACCGAGCTGCGTCCCAATCGGGAAGGCGTGGATGGCATCCTGGTGCTGCCCTTCGGCGTGGCGGTGACCAAGCCGATCTCGCTGCAGATCGACAAGCGCAGCCTGGAGAATCGGCCCTTCCACACCTGCATCCCCCAGGGCTGCGTGGTGCCGGTGGAATTCGTCGGTGACGTCTTCAAGCAGCTGCAGCGCGGCGGTCGCCTGACCGTGACCACCCCGGTCGCCAATGGCGAGACCGCCAGCGAAAGCCTGTCGCTCAAGGGCTTCTCCAAGGCCTACGACCGCGCCAAGGAACTGACCAAGCCGCTGTAAGGCCCGCTCAGGGCGCTGCCGGCTGCTGGGCCTGCCGCTGGCGGCGCGCTCCACTCTCGACTCTAGGGGACGCCTGGTCGAAGGCGCTACTGCACCGGCAGGAAATTGATGAACAGCAGACTCTGGGCGTAGTTGACGCCGATGCGCCGATAGCGCTCGTCCAGCAACTGGGCGAGTAGGTCCAGGCGAGCGACGATCTTGCCGAATTCGGTGGCGAAGCTGAGGTTGCTGCCCTCCTCCGAGATCTCGTTGGCGAACAGCAGGGGTTCGCCCGCGGCGTTCTTGCGCTGGCCGAGCAGCCAGGTGGCCTTCTCGATGTTGCGCGCGGCGTTGTTGACGAAGCGCGCATCCACCACGTCGGTGATATAGAACTCGGTGCGATTGCCGTGGGCGGCGATGATCATGCTGCCGATGGCATAGATGAAGGCGCCGACGCGATCACCGCGGTAGTCATCACCCAGCACGTAGCTCAGGGCCGCCACGTCCTTGCGTCCGTCCAGCGCCGGCAGGCTGCGCCGCTGTTCGATGGCCATACGGATTTCGCGCTCGGCACTGGCCGCATCGGGCAGCCCGGTCTTTTTCCATTCGGCCGGATTGCGCAGATAGAGCTTGTTCATCAGCAGATAGAGGCTCTGCAGATTGGCCTGCATGGCGAGGGTGGCCATGCGGTCGGAGCTGGTCTGCAGGAATTCGCTGGGGCGGGTCTTGCCGAATTGCCGGGCGATGTCCTGGGCGGACTGACTGGTGCAACCGGTCAGGCTCGCGAGCAGCAGGCCAATCACACACCCGAGACGGGGGACGGCTGTGAAGGGGGTGGCAGACATGGGGACTTCGGCGGCTGGGGGCAGCCGAAGGGTAAAGCCTTCCCTGGCCGGCCTGCTGTGCGGCAGGCCAAGGAATGGGCTTTTCTAGCGGTCAGCCGTTGCTGGGAAAGGCGAATTGCGAAGCCTCCTGGGCCTCGCGCTGCGGCCAGCGCTGGGTGATGGTCTTGCGGCGGGTGTAGAAGCGCACGCCGTCGGGGCCGTAGGCGTGGAGGTCGCCGAACAGCGAGCGTTTCCAGCCGCCGAAGCTGTGATAGGCCACCGGTACCGGCAGGGGTACGTTGATGCCGACCATGCCCACTTCGATCTGATCGGCGAACAGCCGTGCCGCTTCGCCGTCGCGGGTGAAGATGCAGGTGCCGTTGCCGTATTCGTGGGCGTTGATCAGGGCGATGCCCTCTGCAAGGCTCTTGACCCGCACCACGCAGAGCACCGGGCCAAAGATCTCTTCCTTGTAGATGCGCATCTCCGGGGTGACCTGATCGAACAGGCAGCCGCCGAGGAAGAAGCCGTCTTCATGGTCGGCGACCTTGAGGCTGCGGCCGTCCACTACCAGCTTGGCGCCCGCGGCGACGCCGTCGACGACATAGCCGGTGACCTTGTCCAGGTGCGCGCCGGTGACCAGCGGCCCCATGTCCAGGCCGCACTGGGTGCCCGGGCCGACCTTGAGCTTTTCGATCTCCGGCACCAGCCGGGCGATCAGGGCATCGGCGACCTGGTCACCGACGCAGACCGCCACCGAGATGGCCATGCAGCGTTCGCCGCAGGAGCCGTAGGCGGCGCCCATCAGCGCATTGACGGTGTTGCCGAGGTCGGCGTCCGGCATGACCACCGCATGGTTCTTGGCGCCGCCCAGCGCCTGGACGCGCTTGCCCTTGGCGGTGCCGCGGGCATAGATGTATTCGGCGATGGGGGTGGAACCGACAAAGCTCAGCGCCTTGACCTCGGGGGCGTCGATCAGGCCGTCCACGGCTTCCTTGTCGCCATGCACCACGTTGAGCACGCCCTTGGGCAGACCCGCTTCCTCGAACAGCTGGGCGATGGCCAGGGTGGAGCTGGGATCGCGCTCGCTGGGCTTCAGGATGAAGGTGTTGCCGCAGGCGATGGCCAGCGGATACATCCACAGCGGCACCATGGCCGGGAAGTTGAAGGGGGTGATGCCGGCCACCACGCCCAGGGGCTGGAAGTCGGACCAGGTGTCGATGCTCGGACCGGCATTGCGGTTGTATTCGCCCTTGAGCAATTCGGGCGCGGCGGTGGCGTATTCGACGTTCTCGATGCCACGGCGCAATTCGCCGGCGGCGTCTTCCAGGGTCTTGCCGTGCTCTTCGCTGATCAGCTGCACCAGGCGCTCTTCGTTGCTTTCCAGCAGTTGCTTGAAGCGGAACAGCACCTGGGCACGCTTGGCCGGCGGGGTGTTGCGCCAGGCCGGAAAGGCGGCCTGGGCGGCATCGATGGCCTGTTGCAGGGTGGCGGCATCGGCCAGGGGCACTTCGCGGATCACCGCGCCGGTGGAGGGGTTGTAGACCGGTGCGCGGCGGCTGCCGCCGTCGACCAGTTGGCCGCCGATGAGATGCTTGAGGCTCATGAAGGGGACTCCTTGTACAAGAGGCGGGCGCTCCGCGGCGGGAGCGCCGGAAAGGGGATCAGTCGAGGCGATTGAGGACGTCGCCGACGGCGGCGAAGACGCGGTCCAGGTCTTCGATTTTGGCGTTGAAGGTGGGCCCGAATTGCAGGGTGTCGCCGCCGAAGCGGACATAGAAACCGGCCTTCCACAGGGCGATGCCGGCCTCGAACGGGCGGATCACCGCATCGCCATCGCGCGGGGCGAGTTGCAGGGCGCCAGCCAGGCCGCAGTTGCGGATGTCCACCACGTGCTTGGCGCCCTTGAGGCCATGTAGGGAGGCTTCGAACTTGGGCGCCAGCTCGGCGGCCTGTTGCACCAGGTTCTCCCGCTCCATCAGCTCCAGCGCGGCCAGGCCGGCGGCGCAGGCCACCGGATGGGCCGAGTAGGTGTAGCCATGGGGGAATTCCACCATGTGTTCGGGCGTGGCCTGGTTCATGAAGGTGTCGTAGATGGCACTGCTGGCGATCACCGCGCCCAGGGGCACGGCGCCGTTGGTGACCTGCTTGGCCACGTTCATGAGGTCCGGCGTCACGCCGAAGAACTCGGCGCCGGTGTGACGGCCCATGCGGCCAAAGGCGGTGATGACCTCGTCGAAGATCAGCAGGATGTCGTGCTGGGTGCAGATCTCGCGCAGGCGCTGCAGATAGCCCACCGGCGGCACGATCACCCCGGCCGAACCGGACATGGGCTCGACGATGACGGCGGCGATGTTGGAGGCGTCGTGCAGCTCGATCAGCTTGAGCAGTTCGTTGGCCAGCTCCACGCCGCCGGTCTCGGCCATGCCCCTGGTGAAGGCCATACCGGGCTGCAGGGTGTGCGGCAGGTGGTCGACGTCCATGAAGGAGCCATACAGCTTCCGGTTGCCGCCGATGCCGCCCAGGCTGGTGCCGGCGATGTTGACGCCGTGATAGCCACGGGCTCGGCCGATCAGCTTGGTCTTGGCCGGCTGGCCCTTGATGCGCCAGTAGGCCCGCGCCAGCTTGACCGAGGTGTCGGCGCTCTCGGAACCCGAGCCGGTAAAGAAGACATGATCCAGACCTGCCGGGGTCAGTTCGGTCATCTTTTCCGCCAGCTGGAAGGACAGCGGGTGGCCGTACTGGAAGCCCGGCGAATAGTCGAGGGTGCCCAGCTGCCGTGCCACGGCCTCCTGGATCTCCTTGCGCGAGTGACCGGCGCCGCAGGTCCAGAGGCCGGAGAGACTGTCATAGATGCGTCGGCCCTGGTCGTCCGTCAGCCAACTGCCCTCGGCGGCCACCACGATGCGCGGATCCTTCTGGAAGGCGCGATTGGCGGTGAAGGGCATCCAGTGGGCGCGCAGATTGAGCTGGGCGGCGACAGGAGGGGAAACGGTCAGCGGCTGGTTCATGACGGGGTCTCGGGCGGTGAAGTCGAGTCTGCAGAGTGCGCCCGGTTTTGCGTGAGTTAAAGGGTTTTTTTCTCACGCTTGGATATCTTGAAACTCACCTTATTGGCGAGAGTGCTCAACCAATCGAGACTTTCTTGCAGGGGAAAACGTCTCTCATTGAGCGGATACTGGAATGGATGAAACCCCCTTTCCAGAGGCGATCATCCGTGCCAACTCTGCACCGCCGAAACATCTTGAAACCAAGAAAATTGATTAGTAATCAGTGACTTGCCTGAAACACTTTAAGCTGGCCGCCTGCCACCGTAGTCCCGTGGCGCCGAGGCCCCCTCGCCTCACCTCTTTTCCCGGCACGTAGTCCTGCCGGGCGCGGTAGCCTGTCCGCCGTCTCTACCGCGCATTCAATCTTCCGCTTTCGCTAACCCGTGCCCCTCTCCCGAGGCAGAGCGCGTGGTTTACCTATTCCCCAAGGAAACCTCTCCATGCTGATTCAGCTCAACTGGATCCGCGGCCTGGCGGCCGTTCTCATCGTTTTCCATCACATGACCGTGGGCAGCTACCAGACCACCGAACACCAGCAGATCGCCCTGAATCTGCTGTCGCTGGAAACCACCTGCATCTTCGTCACCCTGTCCGGCTTCTTCTTTCGCTACAACCTCGGCAAATACAGCTACCAGGTCTACCTGGGCAAGAAGCTGCAGAACGTCATCCTGCCCTACCTGCTGATCTCGATCCCCGCCGTGCTGCTCTATGTCTCCGGACTCAAGCAGGAGCACGAGTGGATCGACATGAACGCCTTTCATGACTGGCCGCCCTTCGCCCAGACCGCCCTGCTGCTGGCCACCGGCGCCCACCTCGGCCCGCTGTGGTTCATTCCGGCGCTGACCCTGATCTTCCTGCTCGCGCCGGTCCTGGAGTGGATCGTAAAGCGCGGTCTGCTGCCGGCAGCGACCATGGTCGGCCTGCTGTATTTCCTGGTGTCCGACCGTCCCGCCAACGATGCCGATCCGCTGCTGGCGGCGCTGCATTTCCTGCCGATCTACCTCTGCGGCATGCTGGCCTGCGAACAGCGCGAGCGCCTGCAACGACCCCAGGCGCGCTACTGGCTGCTGGCGGCCCTGGTACTGCTGAGTGGCGCGGCGGTGCTCGACAGCGCCTTCTACGGCCTGCAGAAACTGGTGCTGTGCCTGCTGCTGTTCGCCGTCTTCAGCCAGCGGGTCAAGACGCCGGAACGTGCCGACAGCCGCCTGACCAGGGGCATGGCCCTGCTCGGCGCCTACAGCTTCGCCATCTACTTCCTGCACGGCTACCTGGCTGGCGCCTACCGGGTGTTGGGGCGCCTGCTGGGTGAGCAGAATTTCGCCCAGTACCTGGGGACCCGCCTGTGCCTGACGCTGATCACGCTGCTCTCCTGCATCGCCGCGGTCTGGGTGGTCAAGCAGGTCACCCAGCAGCGCAGCCGGGTGCTGATCGGCGCCTGAAGCCGGTCGCTGGCGCCGCTCCCGACGGCGCCTTATGCTGTGCCGCATTTGCGGTGGCAGCCATGAAGACGACGCGCAAGGCCCTGCTCGCCCAGGTCGGCGATTTCGAGATCCGCCTGCTGCGACTGTTCAAGACCGTGGTGGAATGCGGCAGCTTCACCGCTGCCGAAGGCCGGCTGGGCATCACCCGCTCGGCCATCAGCCTGCACATGAACGATCTGGAAAAACGCCTTGGCATGCGCCTCTGCCAGCGCGGGCGCGCCGGTTTCTCCCTGACCGACGAAGGCCGCGAGGTGCTCAAGGCGAGCCAGTCGCTGTTCGCCGCCCTGGAAGGCTTTCGCAGCGAGGTCAACCAGTTGCACCAGCACCTGCGCGGCGAGCTGAACCTGGGCATCATCAACAACCTGGTGACCCAGCCGCGCATGCGCATCACCCATGCCCTGGCCGCGCTCAAGCGCGCCGCGCCGGGGGTGGTGGTCAACATCGGCATGACCCTGCCCGGCGAAATCGAGACCGGCGTGCTCGACGGCCACCTGCACCTGGGCGTGCTGCCGCTGATCAACGCCCTGGCCGGGCTGGACTACCTGCCGCTCTACGAAGAGCGCGCCCTGCTCTATTGCAGCCGGGCCCATCCACTGTTCGCGGTGGCCGATGCGGCGCTGGACGAGAGCGTCCTGGCCGCCCAGGACGCGGTCGGCCCCAATCATCTGCTCAACCAGGACGGCCACGAGCGCCATGCCGCGCTGAATTGCACGGCGCGGGCCTCGGATCGCGAAGGCGTGGCCTTCCTTATCCTCACCGGCTGCTACATCGGCTACCTGCCCGACCACGTGGCCCAGCCCTGGGTGGTGCAAGGACAACTGCGCGCCCTCAATCCCGAACGCTTCCATTTCGACACCACCCTGGCCGCCGTCACCCGCAAGGGTCGGCGACCGAATCTGGTGCTGGAGCGCTTTCTCGAAGCCCTGGCCGAAACGGTCTAGTTGGCGCTGCGGGTCGGACGGACGACGATCTCGTTGACGTCCACGTCGTCCGGCTGCTCGATGGCGTAGCGCACCGCGCGGCCGATGGCATCGGGTTGCAGGGCGATGGCGCGGTAGCTGTCCATCATCGCCCGGGCGGCGGGATCGGTGATGGTGGAGGCCAGCTCGCTTTCCACCACGCCCGGATGGATGCAGGTGACCCGCAGATCTTCACGTTCCTGGCGCAGGCCTTCGGAGATCGCCCGCACCGCATGCTTGGTGGCGCAATAGACCGCCGCCGTGGGCACCACCGACAGGGCGCCGATGGAGCCCAGGTTGATGATGTGTCCGGCGCCGCGGGCGGTGAATTCCGGCAGCACCGCGGCGATGCCGTTGAGCACGCCCTTGATGTTGACGTCGACCATCTGCATCCACTCTGCGGTCTTGAGCGAGGCCAGGGGCGACAGCGGCATGATGCCGGCGTTGTTGACGATGACGTCCACCCGGCCCCAGCGTTCGCGCGCCGCTTGGGCGAAGGCGGCCACGTCGGCGCTGTCGGTGACGTCCAGTCGGCGGCAGGCGGCCTCGCCGCCCGCGGCGTTGATCTCGGCCGCCAGGGCCTCCAGCCGTTCGCGGCGGCGGGCGCCGAGCAGGAGCTTGCAGCCGGCCGCGCCCAGTTCGCGCGCGATGCCCGCACCTATGCCACTGGAAGCGCCGGTGATGAGTACGACCTTGTCGATAGCCATGGAGTGTTCCTCTCGAAATGGGATGGTTTGCCCGGACGATCTGCTCGTCGGCTGCGTGCTTTGTCAGCACGGCGCCCTTACAGGCTTGCCACCACCTTAGCGAGGGGCCATTGTCGTGATAACTCCCCCTTCCCTGACTGCCATGGTTAGCTGGACTTACCAATGCCTACCGATCTGAATCTGCTCAAGGTCTTCACCGTGGTGGCCACGGCCGAGAATTTTCGTGTGGCGGCCGATCGCCTGGGCGTCAGTCGCTCGGCGGTCAGCCAGGCCATTCGCCGTCTGGAAGACGAATTGGGCAGTTCACTGGTCCAGCGCACCACCCGCAGCGTGCGTCTTACCGAAGCGGGCGAACGCCTGCAGCGACAGGTCGCCGGACCCCTGGCCGGGCTGCTGGGTGCCCTGGAAGACGCCAGTCACGCCGGCCCTCCGCGCGGATTGTTGCGGGTCGCGGTCACCTCCATCGCCGAGCGCTTTCTCGACGGGCCGTTGCTGGCCAGCTTTGTCGAGGCCTATCCGGAGGTGACCCTGGACATCACCGTCACCGACGAGGAATTCGATATCGTCGCGCGGGGTTTCGATGCCGGCGTGCGACTGGGCGAGGTGATCGAGCAGGACATGATCGCCATCCCGGTGACCGGGGCGCAGCGCGAGGTGGCGGTGGCGACGCCGGCCTACTTCGCCCGCCACGGGCGGCCGCGGCACCCGCGCGACCTGGCGGACCACCGCTGCATCGGCTGGCGTCCGGCTCCGGAGGTGGCGCCCTGGCGCTGGGAATTCAGCGAGGACGGCCGCGCCTTCGACGTGGCCGTTTCGCCGCGGATCACCACCAACGACATGCTGCTGATGGTGCGCACCGCCCTGGCCGGCGGCGGCATCACCTTTGGCATGGAGGACACCTTCCGGCCCTATCTGGCGCGTGGCGAACTGGAGCGGGTGCTGGACGACTATCTGCCGCCCTTTCCCGGCTTCTACCTCTACTATCCGAACCGCCACAACCTGGCGCCCAAGCTGCGGGCACTGGTGGAGCATGTGCGGGGGTTTAGGGAGCAGAAGGAGGGGTAGCGCGGGGTTTGGGCTACCCTCACCCCGGCCCTCTCCCGGAGGGAGAGGGGGCGCCCGCCTGATACCGCGTAGCGTGGAAAACGTCGCAGCCTTTTCCACCTGAAGCTAATTCAGACCTGTCGGGCCTCGGCGATGGAGCCGCCGCAACCCAACCTACGCACCCTGTAGGTTGGGTTGAGCACAGCGAAGCCCAATATCACCCATCAGGCCGTAGCGCGGAAAACGGCGCAGCCTTTTCCACCTAGAGCTAAGGCCAACCCTGTTGGGCCTCGGCGATGGAGCCGCCGCAACCCAACCTACGCACCCTGTAGGTGGGTTGAGCACAGCGAAGCCCAACATCACCCATCAGGCCGTAGCGTGGAAAACGGCGCAGCCTTTTCCACCTGAAGCTAATTCAGACCTGTTGGGCTTCGACGGTGGAGCTGTCTCAACCCAACCTACAGGACAAGCAGGTTGGGTTGAGCACAGCGAAGCCCAACCTCACCAACCAGCCATCAGGCCCCCAGGATCCACTGATCGATGGCCTGGGCCAGGCCATCTTCCTGGTTGCTGGCCGTCACCCGGTCGGCTGCTTCGCGCACCGCCGCCCCGGCCTGGCCCATGGCGATGGCCAGGCCCGCCTGGCGGAACATGGGCACGTCGTTGCTGCCATCGCCGATGGCCGCGGTGCGCGCCACGGGCACGCCCGCGGCCTGGGCCAGTTCGATCAGGGCGTCGCCCTTGTTGGCCTTGGGATGGGTGATGTCCAGGTAATAGAGCTGGGAGCGCAGCACCGTGGCACCCTCCCCCAATCGCTCACCCAGTTCGCCCTCCAGGGCTTCCAGGCCGGCGTGATCGCTGCCGGCGGCGACGATCTTGTCGACGCGATCCAGGTAGGGTTCGAAGGAGTCCACCACGGTCGGTCCATAGCCCAGTGCCCGGGTCTCGCGGGGGACGTAGGGCCCCTCCCCGTCGCGGGTCAGCCAGAGGTCGTCGGCGAACAACCAGACTTCGAAGGCCTCGCGATCCAGGCGCTCCAGCACCTGGCGCGTCACCTGCTCGGCCAGGCGGTGGGCGCGGATCAGGGCGCCGTCCGCTTCCACCAGATTGCCGCCGTTGAAACCGGCCACCGCCTGGTCAATGCCCAGTTGCCGCACCAGCGGCAGTAGCGCCCGTGGCGGGCGGCTGCTGACCAGGGTGATGGCCTTGCCGGCCGCCTGCAGGCGCTTTACCGCGGCGATCACCGCCTCGCTCAGGCTTTTGTCGTCACGCACCAGGGTGCCGTCGATATCCGACACCAGCAGGTCGATGGGGGTCAGGTCAGCGGATGCCATGAGCGGCCGTCCTTCTGCAGGAGTTCATCGGCACCGGCGGGACCGGCACTGCCCGCGGCGTAGCTTTCCACTGCGCCGCCCTGTTGCCAGGCGTCGAGGAAGGGTTGCACGGCGCGCCAGCCGTTCTCGATGTTGTCGGCGCGCTGGAACAGGGTCTGGTCGCCGATCAGGGAGTCGTAGATCAGGGTTTCGTAGCCGGTGGAGGGCTGCATCTCGAAGAAATCGCTATAGGCGAAGCCCATGCGGATGTTCTCCAGTTCCACCAGGGGTCCCGGGCGCTTGGCATGGAAGTCGAACCACATGCCTTCGTCGGGCTGGATCTGGATGATCAGGTAGTTGGGCCGCATCCGGTCGATCTTGGTGTCGCGGAACTGGGCATAGGGCGCATGCTTGAAGCAGATGGCGATCTCGGTATCACGCGCGGTCAGGCGCTTGCCAGTGCGCAGGTAGAAAGGCACCCCGGCCCAGCGCCAGTTGTCGACGAACAGCTTGAGCGCCACATAGGTCTCGGTCTGGCTCTCGGGATCGACCCGCTCTTCCTCGCGATAGCCTTTGACGGGCTTGTCGTTCATCGTCCCGGCGGCGTACTGGCCACGTACCGAGTTGGCCAGGGCCTCCTCGGTGGTCTGGGGACGGATGGCGCCGACCACCTTGGCCTTCTCGTCGCGCACCGAGGTGGCGTTGAAGGAGGCCGGCGGCTCCATGGCGACCATGGCCAGCAGCTGGAACAGGTGGTTGGGCACCATGTCCCTGAGGGTGCCGGTCTTTTCGTAGAAATCGCCCCGCGACTCCACGCCCACGGTCTCGGCCGCGGTGATCTGCACATGGTCGATGTAGTGGTTGTTCCAGAACGACTCGAACAGGGCGTTGGAGAAACGGCTGACCAGGATGTTCTGCACCGTCTCCTTGCCCAGGTAGTGGTCGATTCTATAGATCTGCTTTTCCTCCATGTTCGCCAGCAGGCGCTGGTTGAGCGCCTGGGCACTGGCCAGGTCGGCGCCAAAGGGCTTTTCCACCACCAGCCGGCGGTAGGCGTCTTCACGCTCTTCCAGCAGCCCGGCCTTGCCCAGGCGCTCGGCGACGTCGCCGAAGAAGCGCGCGGCGGTGGCCAGGTAGAAGACGGCATTGTCGGTGTCGGCCTGGGCGATGCGCTCGGCCACCGCCTGGTAGGTGGCGTCTTCGAGGAAGTCGCCTTGCAGATAGCGGATGCGCCCGCGCAGCTGGCCCCAGAGATCGGCATCCAGCGCCTCGTCCCGGGACTTGCCCTTGGCTTCGGCCTGGTCGCGGATGAAGGCTTCCAGCCGGTCGGCGAAACCTTCGTCGGTGTTGGGGTTGTGATCGACGCCGATGATCTGGGTACGGTCGTCGAGCAGACCGTCACGCAGGAGGTTGTACAGCGAAGGGATCAGCAGTCGCTTGACCAGGTCGCCATTGGCGCCGAACAGAAAGAGCGTGGCCGGCGGTGCGGTGGGCGCCTTGGTGCAGGAGCGGCGCTCCTGGGCGGCGGTGCTGGGGGTGACGGCAGGAGAATCGGTCATGACAGGGCCTTATCCGCGAGGGCGGCTGATGCCGTCCCCCGGGACGCGGCCCGTGGCCGCTCCGCAGGGGAACGGCCGGGGTTTTATTGCGGGATTTCGACGTGGCCGCCGAAGCCGAATCTCATGGCCGACAGCAGCTTGTCGGCGTAGGTGGCTTGCTGGCGGGAGCGGAAACGCGCATAGAGGGCGGCGGACAGGACGTTGACCGGTACCGCTTCCTCGATGGCCGCCTCGATGGTCCAGCGACCTTCGCCGCTGTCGGCCACGGAGCCGGAGAATTTCTCCAGGGCGACGTCGCCGGCCAGGGCCTGGGCGGTCAGGTCCAGCAACCAGGAGGACACCACGCTGCCACGTCGCCAGACCTCGGCGATGTCGGCCAGGTCCAGGTCGAAACGCTCGTCTTCCGGCAGCTTGTCGCTGTTCTTCATCTTGAGGATGTCGAAGCCTTCGGCATAGGCCTGCATCAGGCCGTATTCGATGCCGTTGTGCACCATCTTGACGAAGTGACCGGAACCGGCCGGACCGGTGAAGATGAAGCCGCGCTCGGCACGCTCGTCCGGGGCGTTGCGGCCACGGGTACGCTCGATGCTGCCATAACCGGGGGCCAGGGCTTCGAAGATGGGCTCCAGGCGCTCGACGGCTTCGGACTTGCCGCCGATCATCATGCAGTAGCCGCGCTCCAGGCCCCAGACGCCACCGGAGGTGCCGACGTCGACGTAGTCGATGCCCTTCTCGGCCAGGGTCTTGGCACGACGGATGTCGTCCTTGTAGTAGGTGTTGCCACCATCGATGATGACGTCGCCGGGAGCCAGGCGGTCGGCCAGCTCGGCGATGGTCTGCTCGGTCGGCTCGCCGGCCGGCAGCATGACCCAGATGGCCCGCGGCTGAGCCAGGGCGGCGATGACACCGTCCAGGCTGTCGGCGGTGACGGCGCCTTCCTTGCCGAGGCCAGCCACGGTTTCGGCACTGCGGTCATAGACCGCGACTTCATGCCCATGCTTCATCAAACGCCGTGCGATGTTGCCGCCCATGCGGCCCAGTCCGATGATTCCCAATTGCATGCTGATGACTCCTTGAGGTCAGGCGACCGCCGCCTCGACCAGTTCGACGATTTGTTGCAGGCCGGCGTCGATGTCGCCGCCCTTGATATGCACGCGCAGGTAGCGCCGTCCCCGTTCGGCCAGCACCTCGAGGTCACCCTTGGCCTGGGCGGCCTCGACGACACCAAAGCTCAGACTCCGCCCTGGAATCTCCAGGTCGTTCTGGGCATCGGCGGTAATCTGGATGAACACACCCGAGTTCGGACCGCCCTTGTAGGCCTGTCCGGTGGAGTGCAGAAAGCGGGGGCCGAAGCCGCCGACGGTCGCTACGCGCTTGCTGTCGCGAATGCTATCACGCATGGCGCTCAAGGCCTCCTCATGCACGGCATTGCGCTCGAGATAGGCCAGCACGGCGAGGTAATCGCCAGGCTGCAGGCGCGCCAGGTGCGCCTTGATCGCCGCGCGGGCGGTGTCCTGCCCCTGCAGGTCGGCATCGCCGAACAGGGCCAGGGTACCCTCCTCCAGCAACGGCTCGTCGCCGGCCAGACGCCCTTCGCGTTCGTAGCCGTCGGTAAGGGCGCGGGTCTTGATCTTGCTGGCTTCCACGTCGGGCTGATCGAAGGGATTGATGCCGATGACGGCACCGGCCACCTCGGTCGCCACCTCCCAACGGAAGAATTCCTGGCCGATCAGTTCGGCGCGGACGAGACGGATGTCCACCACCGGATGCCCGGCTGCGGCCAGGGCCTGCAGGCGACGGTCGCGCTCGGCGTCTTCTTCGCCCGCCAGCACCAGGCTGACGAACACCCGATCCGCCCCATAGACGGCTGGCTCGCCGAGCGGCTCCAGGTCCACCGGGATGATGCCCTTGCCCTGCTTGCCGGTGCTCTCGGCGAGCAACTGCTCCAGCCAGGCGCCCAGGCTGGCGACACCCGGCGAGGCGATCAGGGTGACCTTGTCGCGTCCGGCACGCACCGCCTCGCCCAGGACCACGCCCAGGCGGATGCCGGGATTGATGGCCGGTGGCGCACTGGGGCTGCAGGCCAGCACCATGGGCTGGGTCACCTGGAAGAAATCGGCCACCGAATGGCCGAGCAGCGCCAGGGGCACCATGCCAAATACCGACAGCACCGAATAGCGTCCACCGATATGGGGATCGCCCTGGAAAATAGCCCGGTAGCCCTCGGCCGTGGCACTGGCTTCGAGCTTGGAGCCGGGATCGGTAATGGCGACGAAGCGCCGCTGGGCTGCTTCCGCACCCAGGGCCTGCTCGACGGCCTTGTGGAAATAGGCGCGCAGGATTTCTGGCTCCAGGGTCGAGCCGGATTTGCTCGAAACCAGGAACAGCGTCCGGTGCAGGTCCAGTTGCTCTTCCAGGGCGGCGATCTGCGCCGGATCGGTGGAATCGAGCACCTTGAGCGTGAGCCCGCCTGGCGCGGTGCCCAGGGTATTGGCCAGCACCTCCGGACCCAGGCTCGAACCGCCCATGCCCAGCAGCACCACGGTATCCAGGCCCTCTTGCCGGGCCGCTTCCGCCAGGGCTGCCAAGGCTTTGGGGTCAGCCTGACGGCCCTGGGCCGCGGCCAGCCAGCCGACCCACTGGTCTTCGTCGCGACCGGTCCAGAGCGAGGCATCGCCCTGCCACAGCCTACGGGACCAGCCTTCACGGCGTGCCTCGTCGAGACGCTTTTCCACCGCTTCATTCAGCGCATCGGGCAGGCGATAGTCCGCGGTATTCAGGCGCTCACCCAGGAAATCGAGGCGCTTCTGGCCGACCGCGCCCAGCAGCGCATCGGCGGCGTCCTCGAACTGGCGGGCACCGTCTTTGACCAGCCGCTTGGCCACGCCATCCAGGTCCAGCCCGAAACGGGCCGTCGCATCCACCACGCGCTGCGCGGCTTCGATGTCGGTGCTCAGCATGGGAGCCGCCGTGCCATGGTCACGGAAGGCGTCCATGGTCTTGGGCGGCATGGTGTTTACGGTATCCGGCCCGATCAGTTGGTCGACATAGAGGGTATCGGGATAGGCCGGATCCTTGGAGCCGGTGGAGGCCCACAGCAGACGCTGCGGGCGCGCGCCCTTGGCTTCCAGGACCTTCCAGCGCGGCGACTGGATCAGCCGCTGGTAGTCCTGATAGGCCAGCTTGGCGTTGGCGATGGCGACCTTGCCACGCAGCCCGCCCAGCTCGGCGTCCTCGCCCTTGCGCTCGTCGATCAGCTTGTCCAGCACGCCATCGACCCGGCTGATGAAGAAGCTCGCCACGCTGGCGAGACGGGAGATGTCTTCACCGCGATGCAGGCGGGCTTCCAGACCGGCGATATAGGCTTCCGCCACCGCCATGTAGGCGTTGCGATCAAACAGCAGGGTCACATTGACGTTGATCCCCTCTTCGATCAGCTTGCGGATGGCCACGGCACCCTCGGGCGTACCCGGCACCTTGACCATGAGATTGGGTCGGTCCACCGCCTGCCAGAGGCGGCGCGCCTCTTCCAGGGTGGCCCGGGTATCCAGCGCCAGATAGGGCGAGACCTCGAGGCTCACGTAGCCATCGCGGCCTTCGAGGCGATCGTAGACCGGCCGCAGGATGTCGGCGGCCTGCTGGATGTCCTCGATGGCCAGATGCTCATAGACATCCACCGGCTCGGCATCGGCCTTTTCCAGAAAAGCCTCGAGGCTGGCGTCGTAGTCGCTGCCGTGCCCCATGGCCTTCTCGAAGATCGACGGGTTGGAGGTGACGCCGGTGAGGCCGTCACGTTCGATCAGCTTCTGCAGTTCACCCTTGGCGAGGAACTCGCGGCTGACGAAATCGAGCCAGACCGCCTGGCCCTGCTCCGTCAGCTGTTTGAGTGGATTGCTCATGTGGCGCTCCCCTGACGTTGCGCCTGCTCCTTGGCCAGCTTGACCACGTTGTCCACGGTGTAGCCATATTTGGCCTGCAGCTTGCCGATGGGCGCCGAGGCCCCGAAGGTGCTCATGGTCACCGAGGCGCCCTTGCGACCGATATAGCGCTCCCAGCCAAGGGGACCGGCCTGCTCGATGGCGACCCGGCCCAGCACCTCATCGGGCAGCACGGACTGCTTGTAAGCCTCGTCCTGCTCTTCGAACAACTCCCAGCAGGGCATGGAAACCACTCGTGCCTTCACCCCTTCGCCCTTGAGCTGCTCATAAGCCTGCATCGCCAGGCCCAATTCACTGCCGGTAGCCATAAGGATGACCTGGGGCTTACCGCCCTCGGCATCGGCCACCACGTAGGCACCCTGAGCGACCCCTTCGGCACTGGCGTACTTCGAACGATCCAGGGTCGGCAGCGGCTGGCGCGACAGCACCATGCAGGAGGGTCTATTGGTCTGCTGCAGGGCGATCTTCCAGGCCTGCACGGCTTCGTTGGCATCGCCCGGACGCAGGGTCAGCAGGCCCGGGGTGGCGCGCAGCTGCGCCAGGTGCTCGATGGGCTGGTGGGTCGGGCCGTCTTCGCCAACGCCGATGGAGTCGTGGGTGAAGACGAACACCACGGGCAGCTCCATGATGGATGCCAGGCGGATCGGCGGCTTCATGTAGTCGCTGAACACCAGGAAGGTGGCGGTGAAGCTGCGCAGGTAGCAGAGCGCCATGCCATTGGCGATGGAGCCCATGGCATGCTCGCGGATGCCGAAATGCATGTTGCGCCCCGCAGGCTCCCGCGCGGAGAAGCTGCCGGCGCCGTCGAACTTGAGGTTGGTCTTGGTGGACGGCGCCAGGTCGGCGGCCCCCCCGACCAGCCAGGGGATCTGTTCCGCGAAGGCATTGAGCGCCTTGCCGCCGGATTCGCGAGAGGCCACGCCCTTGGCGTCGGCGTCGAAGCTGGGCAGCTTGGCGTCCCAACCCTCCGGCATCTCGCCGGCACGCATACGCTGGAGCTCGTCGGCACGGCGCGGATCGTCCTGGCGCAGACGGTCGAAGGCGCGATTCCAGTCTTCGTAGAGGCCGCTGGCACGCTCCAGCAGGGCATCCCGCAGGTGATGACGGGCTTCGTCGGGCACCAGGAAGTCGGCATCTTCCGGCCAGCCATAGGCCTTCTTCGCCAGCTTGATCTCGTCCGCGCCCAACGGCTCGCCGTGGGCCGCCGCGGTGTTCTGCTTGTTGGGTGCGCCATAGCCGATCAGGCTGTCGACCACGATCAGGGTCGGCTTGCCGGTGTTGCCCTTGAAGCGATGCAGGGCGGCGGCCAGGGCCTCGGCGTCGTTGGCATCCTTGACGTGCAGGGTGTGCCAGCCATAGCCACGGAAGCGCTCGGCCACGTCTTCGCTGAAGGCCAGCTCGGTGTGGCCCTCGATGCTGATGGTGTTGTTGTCGTAGATCCAGCAGAGGTTGTCCAGGCCCAGGTGGCCGGCCATGGACGCTGCCTCGCCGGTGACCCCTTCCATCATGTCGCCGTCGCCGCAGAGGACGTAGACGTCATAGTCGAACAGGGTCACGCCCGGCTGATTGAAACGCGCCGCCAGCCACTTCTGCGCCAGTGCCATGCCGACGCTGTTGCCGCAGCCCTGCCCCAGCGGACCGGTGGTGGTCTCGATGCCGGTGGTCATGCGGTACTCGGGGTGGCCCGGGGTCTTGGAATCCAGCTGGCGGAACTGCTTGATGTCCTCGAGGCTGACCGCTTCCTTGCCGGTCGCGGTGCCGTGCTCGTCGATCTCCTTGACGCCTGCGAGATGCAGCAGCGAATAGAGCAGCATTGAGGCATGGCCGACCGACAGCACGAAGCGGTCGCGGTTGGGCCAGTCCGGATGCTCGGGGTGATAGCGGAGGAAGCGGCTCCACAGCGTATGGCCGACCGGGGCCAGGGCCATCGGCGTACCAGGGTGGCCGGAATTGGCCTTCTGTACCGCATCCATGGACAGGGTACGGATGGTATTGATGGTCAATAGGTCGGCGTTGGAGCTGGAAGGTGCGGTGGAACCCATGGCAAGCGTCCTCGTGCTGGCAGGCGCGCCACCCGCGGCAAAAACGGCAAGCACCGTCCATGAAACCGTTTTCAGCACAAGCAGCGCCTAGGAGAAGAAAGCAAAGCGGCCGGACGGGGTCCGGGACGGCGGGGGCAAGCTTCCTCTGCGACCCCACGCCGCAGTCGCGATCCTTTCTCTAGAACAGCGCCTTAGACGGTTGGTTCCCTCTGGGTAGATAGCCGGCTATCGACTTGCGCGCTCAGCAACCGGCGAGCAATTCCTGCTCCACATCCAGCCCGGCATCGCGCATCTGCGCCAGCTTGTACCTGAGGGTGCGAGCACTGATGCCCAGGCGCTCGGCGGTCTCCTTGCGGCGGCCGCGTTCGGCCTTCAGGGTATCGAGGATCACTTGGAATTCCCGGTCGCGCAGATCGGCGTCCAATGGACGCGCGGCATCGGCTGCGCCTGACGTCAGCACGGGCGCTGCAGCAGGCGTCTGGGAGACACCGGTCGCCAGCCAGTGCAGTCCGAAATCCTCGGCCTGGAGCTGGTGGCCCGGTTGCAGGATCAGCGCCCGCTGCACGGCATTGTCCAGTTCGCGCACATTGCCCGGCCAGGGATGCTCGGCCAGGGCCTGGCGCGCGGCGGCGCTCAGGGCCGGTACCGGACGATTCATCCGCGCGGCCTGAACCGCCAGCAGCCGTTCGGCCAGGGGCACGATGTCGGCCGGTCGCTCGCGCAGCGGCAGCCAGGCCAGCGGAAAGACCGACAGTCGATAGAAGAGGTCTTCACGGAAGCGCCCGGCAGCCACCTCCTCCGCCAGCCTGCGGTTGCTGGTGGCCACCACGCGGATGTCCAGCGCCAGCGGCTTGCGCGCTCCGACCCGCTCCACCTCGCGCTCCTGCAGGACCCGCAGCAGCTTGGCCTGCAGCCCCAGCGGCATCTCGGAGATCTCGTCCAGGAGCAGGGTACCGCCCTGGGCCAGTTCGAACTTGCCCGGCTGGGCGGCGATGGCGCCGGTGAAGGCGCCCTTCTCGTGCCCGAAGAGGATGGCTTCCAATAGGTGATCGGGGATGGCCGCGCAGTTGACCGCCACGAAGGGGCCGTCCGCCCGCGCCGATTGATCGTGGATGAAGCGCGCCAGTACCTCCTTGCCGGTGCCCGACTCGCCGGTGATGAGCACCGTGGCCTCGCTCCGGGCGACCCGGCTGGCCAGCTCCAGCAACTGCCGACTCTGGGGATCGGCCGCCACCGGCTGACGCGCACCGGGCGCGCGGCGCCCCTGGGGGCAGCAGCGCGCCAGTGTGTCCAGCAGCAGGCGCGGCTCGAAGGGCTTGACCAGATAGTCCGCCGCCCCGCCGCGCATGGCCTCGACGGCGCGTTCGATGCTGCCGAAGGCGGTCATCAGCAGCACCGGCAGCGCCGGATCGCGCAGCCGGATACTGGCCAGCAATTGATGACCGTCGATGCCGGGCATGTTGACGTCGCTGATCACCAGGCCGAAGGGCTCCTCGGCCAGCGCCAGCAATGCCGCTTCACCGCTGTCCACGGCGCGATAGCGGTAACCGCCGAGCTCCAGGGTATCGGCCAGGGCTTCGCGCAGGGCGCGGTCGTCTTCCACCAGCAGGATGGGCAGGGTCATGCCGAGGTCTCCTCGCTCGCCAGCAGGGGCAGGATGAAGGTCACCACCGTGCCACGCCCCACCCGCGAGCGCACGGTCAGCCGGCCGCCGTGGGCCTTGGCCATCGCCAGGGCCACCGGCAAGCCGAGACCGGTGCCGGTGGTCTTGGTGCTGAGAAAGGGCTCGCCCAGACGCTGCTGGACCGCCAGCGGAATGCCCGGACCGCTGTCGCTGATCACCAGGCGCAACTCGCCGTCACGGCGATGGAGATGCACCTTGAGTCGTCCCGGGCGGCCACTGCCCGCCATGGCCTGCAGGGCGTTGTGGATGAGGTTCAGGGCGGCGCCCACCAGCATGTCGCGGTTGCAGGCGAGCAGCCCGCCCTGGGCATCCAGTTGCCAACGCACGGGGCAGTCGCCGAGATGAGGGGTCGCCGCCTCGCGTAGGGCAGCGAACAGCGCGCTGGGGGTCAGTCGATCCGCCAGGGGCAATTCGCCGCGAGCGAATACCAGCATGTCGCGGACCTGGTTTTCCAGTTCATGCAGCCGCTCCTTGAGCCGGCTGGCGAAGCGCTGTTGCTGCGCCAGCGCCAGGCCGCCCTCCTCCAGATGGCTGGCATAGAGCAGCGCCGCGGTCAGCGGGGTACGGATCTGATGCGCCAGCGAGGCCATGGTCCGACCCAGCGCCGACAGCCGCTCATGCCGTGCCAATTCGCCCTGCAAGTGACGGGTTTCGGTAAGGTCGTTGAGCAGCACCAGTTGTCCCGGCTCGCCATCCAGGGAGCGGATGGCGATGGACAGGCGCCGGCCGTCGCGCAGGGACACCTCGTGGCCGTCGTCATGGCGCGGGGCAAAGGCCCTGGCGATCACCGTACGCCACAACTCGCCTGCCAGGGGCTCACTGAGCAGGGCCTGGGCCACGGGGTTGGCATCGCGCACGCGCCCGGCGCCGTCCAGCACCACGATGCCAGCGGGCAGGACGTCGAGCAGATTCTGCAGCCGGCTGGCCAGGCGCTCCTTTTCCGCCAGCTCCTGCAGACGCTGGGCAGACACCCACTCCAGTTCGCCCTGCAGCGAATTCATCCGGGCTTCGAGCAACTGGAAGGATTCGCTCAGCTGGCGCGACATCTGCCCCAGGGCTTCACGGGCCTGCGCGGAGGCGGAAGCCTCCACGGCAGCGTCGGCAGGGACGGCGGAAGAAAGGGCTTGCGCAGGCATCGGCTGGGGCTCGCGACGGACAATTGACATTGTCCAGGCTGGAGCAAGACCCATGCCGTCCTGGCGCCAAAGCGCCGTAGCGCGGAAAACGGCGCGGCCTTTTCCACTTGCCACGCTAAAAAATAAGGTGGATGAGGCTGCGCCGTCATCCACCCTACGTTGACCCATTCAGCGCTACAGAAGGATCGCTAGATCTCTTCGTCGAACTCGTCGTCGCGACGGCCCATGCCGTACTTGCGCATCTTCTCCACCAGGGTGGTCCGGCGGATGCGCAGTCGCTCGGCGGCACGTGCCACCACGCCACCGGCATCGTCCAGCGCCTGCTGGATAAAGCTCTTTTCCAGGTTGGCCAGGTAGTCCTTGAGATCCAGGCCTTCGCTCGGCAGCAGCGCCGAGGACGACACCTCGACCGTCCCGATCCCGGCCATGGCTTCGCGCTCCTGCAATTCCTCGCGAAGAGACTCCACCATGGGATCGGCTTCATCTTCCACGTAGCGGAACTTGAGCGGCAACTCGGCCACGCCAATGACGCCATAGGGATGCATGATCGCCATGCGTTCCACAAGGTTCGCCAGTTCGCGGACATTGCCCGGCCACTCGTGGCGGCACAGCGACATGATGGCCGCCGAGTTGAAGCGGATGGAGCCCCGCTTCTCGTGTTCCATCCGCGCGATCAGTTCGTTGATCAGCAGCGGGATGTCTTCACCCCGTTCGCGCAGGGGCGCCATGTCGATGGGGAAGACATTGAGGCGGTAGTAGAGGTCTTCGCGGAAGGTGCCCGCGGCGATCATCTGCTCCAGGTTCTTGTGGGTCGCCGCGATGATGCGCACGTCCACGCTCTGGGTCTTGTTGCTGCCTACCCGCTCGTAGGTCCGTTCCTGCAGCACGCGCAGGAGCTTGACCTGCATGGGCAGCGGCATGTCGCCGATCTCGTCGAGAAACAGGGTGCCGGTGTTGGCCAATTCGAAACGACCGGCGCGACTGGTGATGGCGCCGGTGAAGGCGCCCTTCTCGTGGCCGAACAGCTCGCTTTCCAGCAACTCGGCCGGAATGGCGCCGCAGTTGACCGGCACGAAGGGCGCCTCGCGGCGCTTGGAATGGAAGTGCAGGTTGCGCGCCACCACCTCCTTGCCGGTACCGGATTCACCGAGGATGAGTACCGTGGCCTCGGTATCGGCCACCTGCTGCATCATCTTGCGTACGCCCTGGATGGCGCGGCTGGTACCCACCAGGCTGCGGAACAGCTCGGGCTCGCGCTGACGCCCGCGATCCCGAGCCTGGTCGTACATCTCGCGATAGACCTGGGCACGGTGCAGGGAATCCAGCAGCTTGTTGTAGGCCAGCGGGTATTCGAGGGAGACCAGCACGCGGCGGCGGACCTCGTCCGGCCATTCCGGCTGCGCCGCTTCGCCGAGCAATAGCAGCGGGACCATCTCGTCCCAGGCCACCACCTGCTTGAGCAGCTCGACGCTGTTGCCGCGGCTGTCGACACGACCGACCAGCACACAGCTGATCTGCCGACTGCTGTCGAGCGCTTCGAGGGTGGCTTGCCAATCGGAACTGGTACAGGCGAGGTGAGCTTCGCCGAGAAAATCGAGAATGACCGATACCGCCTTGCGCCGCTCGGCTTCATCGTCGATCAGAAGGATCTTGGTTTCACGCCACATGTCCCTGCCCCAATTCGGCTTGTCGGTTCGCTACGCGCAGGAGTCGCCTGCATCCAAGTGCCAACTGGTCGGCATCTTGCGCAAGTTAAGACAAATTGTGATGCGGGGTCAATTTTATGGCGGCGAAATATCCAAACTTTGAATTACCGTCCAACAGATGACAGTCAACCGAACAGTTGATAGACCTTGGCGGCCTGATTCGACTTGTTGAGCTTGGTCAACTCCTGGGCGGTAGCATCCCGCTCTGCCTTGCAGCTCTGCAGCAGGGAGGCATAAAGCGCCAGCAGGCGCTCGAGGCTGGCACGCAGGGCTACGGCCTCGTCACCCGTGGCATACATGGCTTCGTCGACGAACAGCCGGCAATCCAGATCCAGTTCGGCGATCCGCGTCCAGTCTCCGGCCTTGAGCGCAGCGGCCATCTGCTCATAGACGAGCTCGACGCGTTCCACCGGGGTCTTTTGCATGGCGACGTTCATCGGTCGACTCCAGATCAGGGGGCAATGGCATCCCAGCCGGATTTGATCTCGCGGATCAGGCCGGATACTTCTTCAAGGATAACAGGATCATTGTTGCGGTTGGCTTCGCTGAGCCGGCGGATCATATAGTCATACAGACGATCCAGGTTGGTGGCGAGCTCGCCACCCTGCTCGAAATCCAGGACGTCCTTCAGACCAGCGATGATGGATACCGCCTTGCCGATCAGCTCGCCCTTCTCCGGCAGCCAACCCCGCTCAAGCGCGCCTTGCGCCTTGGCCAGACGATCCAGGGCGCCCTGCATGAGCATCTGGATCAGCTGATGGGGACTGGCTTCGAACACCTGCGCCTGCAGGCCGACCTGCTGGTATTGGCGCATGGCTGTCATTGCGTTCATGTCACGACCTCTGTGTGTTTCCGATACTTTCTTTATCGGTCATGACGCGAATTACTTGACCCCTTTATCGACCGGATTGGCCGAATCGGCCCACTCAACTCTTGTTGGCGAAGGGCATGGCCGCCAGCTGTTGGGAGAGCGAGGACGCGGTGGTCGACAACGACGAGTACAGCTGGTCCATGGCGTTGTATTGCTTGTAGAGACGATCCGAGAGCGCGGTCATACGCGTGTTGAGCGTGGCGGTCTGGGCGTCCACGTTCTTCAAGGTGGTGCTCAGGGAGTTCGAACGCTGCTCGAGAATGCCATTGGTCATGGTATAGGGATCGAGCTTACCCTTGAGCCGCGCCGCTATGCCCTGGTCGCCAGTGAAGAAGCTGGACAGGTCACTGAAGTTGGAGCTCACCATACTGCTCAGCTTGGTGTCGTCGATGGCCAGGGTGCCATCCTTCTGGGTGGTGATACCCAGGTCGGCCAGCGCCTTGACGGCGCCTGTCCCCTGCATGGTGCCAAGCTCGCTGCGGATGGTGGTCGTGAGGCCGCGAGCAGTCGCATCCCCCACCAGCGCAGCCGCGATGGGCGAGCTGTTGTCCCCGACCTTCGTCACCGAGGTCTGGGTCTTGATGACACCCATGAGCTTGTTGTAGGCATCCACGAAGCCCTTGATGTTGCCCTTGACACCCGACTCGTCCTGGCTGACGCCGACGGTCATCGGACTGTCCGCCGGGGTGGTGGCCTTGAGGGTGAAACTTAGACCATCGACCGCATTGCTCACCGTGTTCGAAGCGCTGGTGACCTTCAGACCATCGATGGTCATCTGGGCACTCTTGGCTTTGGAGAGCGAATGGGCGGCGGCAGGATCGCTGGAGTCACTGTTGCTTGGCGTGTAGGCCAGCTTGGTCAGACTCTGTTTGCCCGAACCATCATCACCACTCACCGACACCGAGATGTCATTACCGTCACCGGTCTTGGTGCTGCTCAATACCAGTCGTGAACCCGTGTCGTCATTGACGACACTGGCACTGATGCCCTGGTTCTGTCCGGCCTTATTGATGGCATCGCGGATGCCACTCAGGGTGTTGTTGGTGGCATCGACCTGAATGTCCGAGAGCTTGGTATCGCCGATCTTGATGCTCAGCGTGCCCTTGCCGAAGGTGGTGGGAGTCGTAGTGGAAGTCTTGTTATCGCTGGCAGTCGTGGTGGAGGTGGCTGGTACGGACGCCAGGGCCACCTTGCTACTGCCAGCCAGCTGAGTGACTGCGACCTGATAGCTCCCGACGCTGGCGCTGGTACTGGCCGTGGCCGTGAGATAGTCGCTTTTCGACAGGGTGACGGCCCGCGCCTGGAAGCTGGTGGGGCTATTGAGCGTGGTCAGCGCGGTCTGGAATTCGCTGATGGCGCCCTTCAGGGAACCGATCGCGGTGAGCTGCGCGGTCGCCTTGGTTTGCGTCGCGTTCAACTGATCCATCTTGGGTGCTTTTTCGGCGGCCACCATCTTGGTGACGATGGAATCGATGTCCAGTCCCGAGCCGCCAATCCCGCTGATACCTGCCATGTCGCTATCCCCCTGCCAACGTTACGTCGTCGCCCCTGCGTTCAGGTAGCCTGATACAAGTTCCGCGCCAACTAGGCTTTGGCCTTGAACATCAGGCTGCGCATCTCATCCAGCTGCTTGGCCAGCTTGAGCACTTCCTCGCTGGGCATCTGCCGGATGAGCTTGCCGGATTCGCCGTCCAGCACCTTGACCACCACCTCGCCGGTGGAGTCATCGATACTGAAATCCAGGTTGCGGTGGTCTTCCTGGAATTTCGATTTCAGCTTGGACAGGGCGCCATCCACGTTGCCGTCTTCCGGCTTCTCGGCCTTGTCCCCGTCGGCCTTGCTGGTCTGGGAAACCGGCTTGACCGTGGAGTCCACCGTGGGCGCCGCAGCGCTGAAGGACGTCGCGGCCGCGGGGCTCGATTGAACGCCATAGGGCCTTACCGCTGAAAAACCCGTTGTCTTGACGATGTCCATTGTAATGTCCTCACAACGCATGAAAGGGAGAAGGGGCGTCCCCCTTCTCCCTGCCTAGACCGATCTCTGCCCTTACTGGAGAAGGCTGAGAACCGACTGCGGCAGCTGCTTGGCCTGGGCCAGGATCGCGGTGCCGGCCTGTTGCAGCACCTGGTTCTTCGACAGGTTCGCGGTTTCCGCGGCGTAGTCGGTGTCCTTGATGCGGCTACGGGCGGAGGTGGCGTTCTCCGAGATGTTGGTCAGGTTGCTGATGGTGTTGTCGAAGCGGTTCTGCACCGCACCGAGGTCAGCGCGCTGGGAGTCGATGTTGGCCAGGGCCTGGTCGATCACGGACAGAGCCTTTTGGGCGCCGTCGGCGGTGGAGATGTCGACGTCGGAGACCTTGCTCAGCGAGGACTTGGTCGCACCGAAGATCGCAGTGGTATCACCCGTCATGGCGAAAGTGGTCGGCGAATCCAGCTTGACGTAGCCCATGGCTTGACCGCCGTTGGCGCGAACATCCACGGGGCCGCTGAAGCTACCATCGGACTTCTGCGACGAGACGCTGATGGCGCCTGCAGCGTTACCGGTATCCGCACCGAAAGTTACGTTTTCGCCGGTGGCCGAGGTGATGGTCAGCTTCTTGGACTGAGTGTCGTAGTTGGCGGTGACGCCCAGCTTGGCGGCGTTGGCATTGATCTGGTCAGCCATGTCCTTTGTGCTGGCTACGCCGACCAGGTTCAGCGAGTTGCTGCCCACGTTCATGGTCATGTTGGCCGCACCGCTGGTAATGGAGTCGGTTACGGTCAGCACAGTGCGCGCCGAAGCAGCGAGACCAGGAATCTGGCCATTCATGGCGCCAGCGATGGTCTTGGCCGAGTCACCGGCGGCGTAGGTCACCGGCTGGCTCTTGCCACCGCCCACAAGGGTGATGCTGCCGCTGGCGGTGAGCACACCACCGCTGCCCGCAACCGCACTGCCTGCGCTCGTGCCGGCACCGCTACCGATCTGGTTGGAACCCAGGGCAGTAGCCGAGGTGTCCTTCAGGGTGACGTCGATGGTTTCGTAGGCGTTGGCGCCGATCTGGAAGCTGGTGGTGCCGAAGGAGCCGTCCAGCAGCTTGCGGCCACCGAAGGTGGTGGTCTGGGCGATACGGGTCAGTTCGTTCTGCTGCGCGGTCACTTCCTTCTGCAGAGCGGAACGGTCGGCGTCGCTGTTGGAGCCGTTGGCGGACTGCACGGCCAGGTCGCGAATACGCTGCAGGATGTTGGTGGACTGCTGCATGGCGCCTTCAGCGGTCTGCGACAGGGAGATACCGTCGTTGGCGTTGCGAGTCGCCTGGTTCAAACCGTTGATCTGGTTGGTCAGACGGTTGGAGATCTGCAGACCGGCGGCATCGTCCTTGGCGCTGTTGATACGGCTACCGGTGGACAGACGCTGCATGGAGGTGGCCAGGGAGCTGGACGCGTTCTGCAGGTTACGCTGAGTGTTCAGGGAAGGGATGTTGGTATTGACGGTAAGTGCCATGGTGGCGTCTCCAGTTGAACCTTGTGTGCCTGAGCATGCGAATGGGACCTGCTTGCTCAGACGCCCCTGTATTTCGCATTCATCTTGTTTATCGGCGCCTGTCGCTAGAACTTTAAGGGTGTTTGGCGATTTTCTTCGCCAGACACTTGACAGTGATCAAACGCCGGAGAGTGACATCCAGGTTATCGACGGGAGAGCCGTTTTATTTAATGGCGAAGCGCACTTTTCATCGCGACGTTCAACCGGGTAGCCATCCAGCCTGCCAAACGTCCAGATTGCAGCCTTCAAGCATCCACTGTTGGAGCACCTGTTCACGCAGCAGATCGCCCTGTCGCGCGGTGGCATCCAGATCGGCCAGCTGACTGCGAATGGCATCGCACCAGTCCTTGAATCTGTTGCGCACCCGGGTGACCGGCAGATCACCCCGGTAGGGCTCGATATCCGAGCACACCACCGGGAAACCGCAGGCGCCATATTCGAGCAGCCGCAGGTTGGTCTTGCAGCGGTTGAACAGGTTGTCTTCGAGCGGCGCAATGGCCAGGTCGAGATTCAGGCTGGCCAGCTTGGCCGGGTAGTCATTGATGAAGACTCCCGGATGGAACTCATGCACATAGGGTCTGAGTCGGTCGGGGCACATCCCGAAGAGGACCCACTCCACTTCATCGGCAAGCGCCTGGACGACATCCACCACCAACTCCAAGTCGCCGGTATGGCTGCTGCCCCCCGCCCAGCCCACTCGTGGCTTGCGTCCCTGCCTACGCAGGCTCTGCCGCCCCGCCCACCAGCGTGGAGGCAGGAAGTTCGGTACGACGCGTATATCGGTATTCATACCGGCCAGAGCACTGCTTAGCGCCGGCGTGGAAACCACCAGGCGGTCGCAGGTCGCCACGGCCTGACGCAGCGCCTTGAGGATATCCTTGGGTATCGAGGCGCGATGCATGCTCTTGAGCGGCAAGTTCGGCAGATAGTCGTCCAGCTCGAACACCGTGAAGGTGCGCGACAGCCTCTGCAAGCGACGCAGGCTGTCACGCTGGTCATCGGTGATCTGCCGCTGCAGAACCAGGGTATCGACCGAAAAACGCTCCAGCTCCAGAGGCGTCGGATGCTGGGCGCAGATCAGCCCTTCCACCCGGCCGGCATCGCGCAGCGCCATCAGCGGCTGACGTATCCGGTAGTGGCCGCAGCCCGCTTCGTCGGCGGGACAGACCAGGATCTGTGGCAGGACAGCCTGCTGCAGGCGTCGCGTACCGTATTCGAAGCTGAAGCCGCTGCCGGCCAATGAGAGCTGGGGGTTGTAGGCTGGATCCCGTGCCAGCACGGGGAGCCAGTGTTCCTGCAGCGCCTCGCGCTCCGTCGCTCGTTGCCGATCGACCAGCGTGCCGTCCAGGCCTTCTTGGATAACGGTCGCCTGGGGTGTCCAGACGTTGAGATAACCCGCCTGCCGCAGGCGCAGGCAGAAATCCACCGGGCCATAGGCCAGCGGAAAGCGCTCGGCATCCCAGCCATCCAGCGCCAGGATCAATTCGCGCTTCAGTAACAGGCAGCTCGCACCCAGGGCGCTGTAATCCTGCACCAGTTGCAGACGACTCAGATAGCCAGGCGTCTGCAGGTCCTCTCCGGCGAAGGCGGCACTGGCCCCATCGTCCAGGCCCAGCAGCAGGCCCGCTTCGAGGATCCGCCCCTGGGGATCACAGATGCGTGGTCCAACGGCGCCGACCTCCGGCCGCTGTCCCTGATCGAGCAGAATCTCCAGCCAGTCCGGTTGCACCAGCACGCAACTGGGCTCGAGCAGCAGCAGGAAGTCCGCCGCGCTGGCCTGGGCCACGGCGTTGATCAGCGCGGAGCGATTCGGCTCGCCAGCAAAGCGCCAGACCTTAACCTGTTCGGCACCCAGCGCCTCCAGGTCATCCAGCCAGCGTTGAGTCGCCGGCTGCCGGCTGCCGTAATCGACCAGCAGCACCTCGAAACGGGCATAGCGAGTCTGTTCCAACAGGCTGTCCAGACAGCGCTGGACGCGCTCCAGCTCATCCAGCACCGGGATGACCACCGATACGCTGGGGGTCGCCTGATGGCCATAGGTGATGTGATACCGTCGAGGCAGAAAGGCTTCGACCCGGGCCTCGGCAAAACCGCGCGCCTGCACGTGCTGCTCCAGCGCCACCTGCTCAGCGGGCTCCACGGTCAAGGCGGGGCTATCCGCGACCAGCAGGACCTCGGGCAGATGTTCGATACCGGCTCCGGCATGGCGCTGGATCACCCGCAGCAGCAGATCCAGAGGTGCCGCAGTGCCGTAGGCGGGCTCCAGGCCGCCCAGGGCGAGTAGGCTCGACTGACGCACGGCCCAGTGCCGGCCGAACAACGCCGGAAAGCTCAGCAGCAGATCCAGGTTGAAGTCCGGGCGAAAGCAGGCGCCGATCGCGCCTTCGGCAGAGCGCTGCAATTCGTCGGCGAAACAGGCATGACTCGCCTGCCCCTCGGGATCCTGCAACTGCAACCGGGCCAGCATCGAGATGAACAGCAGTAGGCCGCTGCGAGTGAATTCGCCACCGGCGTCCAGGGTCAGCCACCAGTCGCAAGCCCCATTGCCCTGCTCCTGCATTCGGGCCGAGGCAACGTTCATGACCTCTCCTGCCCCGACCGGCAGCCATTCGACGCCGGCCTCCAGGGTGACGGGCGCAGGCGCCGGGCTGACTACCACGGCGGTCCAGGCCGTACCCAGGGTCTCTTGCAGACTGGCCAGGGTTCGCTCCACCGCAACGGCGTTCTGGCCGGCATCCAGAATCAGGATTCCCAGCAATTGCCGACCGCGGCCCAGCTCCTCAACCGGACGCTGCAGCGCCTCGCGCTCTGCCGCGATAGGCAGGCGGGCATCCAGCCAGGCCAGCAGACGCGGCACCAGGCCGACGGCCATCTCACCCATCAGTTGTGCCACGCGCTGGGCGGCATCGCCCGCCTGGGCAAGGTTGTAATAGGGTGCGCTGCGGGCGCTGGCCGCAATCTGGCGAGCCCGCTCGACAGGATCGCGCAGCAGGCGGCCAAGCGCATCGGGGAGCTCTTGCGCCGTGACGTCGGCGATACCGGCCTCCGCTGCATAGCAGGGTCCGAAGGGCATGTTGCCGGGATGCCGCAAATTGATGGCAGCGGTGCCGCTCAGCAAGGCTTCCACGCAGTAGTTGGAATCCACGGCGATCAGCACATCGGCGACCACCGGCCAGAGCGGACCGTCTTCGACTAGATAGAAATAGCGCCCCGGATCGGCCTGGCGTTCGCGCAGCAATTCAGCCACGCGTGTCTCGCCAAACTGAAAATTGGGCGGACGATCCTTGATCACCGGATTGAAGGTCAAGCCGCTACTGAACAGCTTCTCGCAAGCATCGATGAAGGCTGCCACGGTCCGTTCGAAAATGGCCTGGTCACCGTGGGCGCTATGGCCGCTCGCCCAGGTGGTGCCGAACACCACGATGGGTTCTCCGACGCGCAGACCATGCCTGGCATGCAGGGCCGCGGCATGCTCGGCACGGGCGGCCCGCCGCGCGGGAATGCCATCCCAGGCCGGATTGCCAGTGACCCTCAGGCGCTCCGGCGGCACCCCATAATCCAGATAGCCCTCCAGGCCACGCTGGCCATAGACGGCGGTGATGTCGGCGACCTGGCGCCCATGCACCGTGTAGGGATCGTTCAGCGCCAGGGCGTGGGACAGGTGCAGGGAGGGAATCCCCTGGGTACGCGCCCAGAGCATGGTCACCTTGGCGATGACCATCACGTCTTCACTGCCCAGCACCAAGCTCAGCCGGTAGTCGCGTTGCGCGCGGGCAAGGCTTTCCAGCAGCGTCACCACGGTGGGCAACTCGGCGTGCAGGAGGGCATCGATCAGGGCGTGCAGCGCGGTCCAGTCTTCGTTGTGCAGACGCGCCGGTGGCCCCTGATCGAACCAGAGCTGCAGGCGGCTATGCCAGTGGTAGGTGTCGCGCTCGACGGCGAAGACGCCCGCATCGTCCAGCTCCTGATCCAGCACGAAGACTTTGCTACCCGCCTCGTCCAATACGTCCAGCAGCCCCTGCGAGACATAGGGCGACAGGGTGATCAGGGTCAGGGGACCGTGTCGGCGGAAGAACTCCCGCAACACCGGCAGTTGATTGTCCCAAAGGAAGGCGACGATGGCCGGGGCTTTCACGAGGGCGTTCTCCGTGCCGGAAAATACTGCCGCAACAGCGGCGTCATCAGGGAATAGTCGAGGCCACGCAACAGCTCTTCATGTTCGCCGGAGCCCTGGCGCCACGCGTCCAGTATGGTCATGGCCCGCTGATCGATCGCCTCCGCGGACTGCCAATCGCGCAATTGCCGAGCGGCTGATTCTGGCAGCAGCGCCAGCCAATCCAGCTGCGGATAGTGGCGCTGCAGAACTTCGCCAAGCATGAGCAACAACTGCTGGGCACGCAGGGAAGAAGTCGCCTCCGCCTGGCTTGCCGCCAGCGCCTCGGCACCCGGCGCCAGGCGCAGAGGATCACTCAGGGCCTGGTCGCGCTCGGCGAGCTGCTGCAATGCGTCCGCAGGATCCACCGCCCCGGGACGCTTCTCTGCCGCGACCAGGCAGCGTCCACTTGCCCGGGGTGCCAGCGTGGCGAAAACCTCCTGTTCCAGGCGCAGCGCCCAGGTCAGCAGCGGCTCGTCGTTGGCGAGCCAGGACAGCAGCCGCCGCCACTTGTGTCTGTGCCTGAGCCCCCGATACAGCCAAGCATTGTCCCAGAGCCCGGCATAGGGTTCGACGGCGATGACAGCCAGCCCCTGGGCGCTCAACTGGCTGATCAGGTCGCGTACGGCATAGCAAGGCGTCCGCTGATCCTGGGCTGTCAGGCGCCGACCGAACCCCTGCCAGTGCTCCGCCGGACGTACGTCCAGTACCAGTCGCCCGCCCTCTTCCAAGGCAGCGGCGTAGTCATGCCAGCGCTGTTCAGCCGTTAGACTTGCCGGTAGCGCGGCATAGGCCTGCATATTGCGGGTCGCCGGTACGGACAGCTGGTCGGCGCTCACCCGCAGGGGTTCGGCTGCGGGATCCAGTTGGCGCCGGGCGAAGGCATCTTCCACCTGCTGCCGCAGGCAATCGATCCCGGCATTGCCGAAGAGCCAGGGACCGTCTGATAACGGCAGGTCGGTCGAGGTCCAGTCCCGGGCAACCGGTGAGCCGCCGTCGTACTCGATCATGATTGCAGCAGCCTGCCAAGCACGAAGGCTTCTGCCGCGGCCATGCCGACACAGGCACCACGCCAACGGGCAAGATGCTCGACTGCCTTCAGCGAGCGCGGGTGCGGCCAGGCGCGCATTTCCATGGCATAGGCATCCAGGGCCTGCAGCTTGAGCGTCAGCACGGAATCGATATCGACGAACCAGTTCGGCAGGAAGGCCGGTGCGCTGTGAGGAGGCTGCCATTCGGTGGACGAGGCGACTTCGAAGAACAGCAGGGTATGCACCGGATGACCCGGTTGCGGGCGGCACGCGGTGACTACCGCTTCGTGCAGGCGTCGATGATCGATGTTCACGTCGCCACACCAGTGGCCATAGACGATACCGGGCCGCAGCTCGCCAATCAGGGCTTCGACGGGCTTGACCAGATCCAGCAGATCGAGGCTGTCGAGGCGATTGTCCGGCAGGTCGAGACGGGTCAGGCGATCCACTCCCAGAATGCGATTGGCGTCGTCGGACGCCTTCTCGAGGGCGAGGCGCTCCGCCTCCTCGGGTGTGCCGCGACTGTAGAGCCCCTGGGCCATGATGACGACATGCACCTCGTCCCCCCGTGCCTTGTGCTGGGCGATAGCGCCACCACAGCCAAGAATCTCGTCGTCCGGATGGGCGGCGATGACCAGAACGCGTTCGTTGCTCATGAGCTTTTCTTCTCGGGTTTGCGCGCCACCAGCGACCAGGTGGCTATGCACAGGCCATCGGCCGGCTCCAGGCGCTGGGCACGTCGTTCTTCGAGGTGCAGCAGGTCGAAATCGGTGAAGAGTTCGCGCAGCTGGGCCTCATCGGCAAAGTGCACCCGCCCCACCCCGGCAAAGGGCCCGGACGTGTAAGAGGTACGGGTATTGGCATCGGTATCGGGTCGCCCATGGACAACCTCCGAATGCGCGGTGGAAAACCAGTCCACGCCAATGAACAGCCCACCGGGCCGCAGGGCCGCCAGCACCTGGGCCAGGCAACGTCGGATGGCGGCGGTGGTGTTGTGAGTCAGACTGGCGCGATCAAGAATCAGCTCGAAGCCTGGCGTTAGCGGCCAGGCCTCGGTGAAGTCAGCGACGAGCAACCTCTCTCTGAGCGGCGGAAAGCGTTCTTGCAGCTGAGTGACCATGGTCGGACTGCCATCGAGGCCGTGGTAGTCGACCCCGAGCTGCAGAAAAAACGGGATGTTGGCACCCGCGCCACAACCGAGTTCCAGAACACGGTGGCCTGCGCCGAGCATGGGATGATGGCGCCGGGTCAGGCTGACTACATCCGACCAGGGCCAGATGGACAGATGGGTATTGGCCGCATAGCGCTGCTCCCATTCGGCGGAAAAGGTCATGGCTGACTCCTGAAGGGGGTGATCGATTCGGGCTGATTGAACCACCAGTCGACCACGCCTAGGCCGGGACTGAACTCGCCCCAGAGCTGAGGATAGGATCGCGGCACGAACGCCTGGTACTCCACGGCTATTCCGGCGTTGGTAAACGACGCCTCATCCAGATAGTCACGCCCAAGGCTACCCGATACATAATGTCTAGCCCCCAGGCGCTGGCAGATTTCCAGTACCAGCGCCGACTTGCGCTGCCGCAGGTCGAGGTCGCTCGCGCGCAGCACGGGTGTCGAGATCCGCAATTCGTCGAGCCAGAAGCGCAGCTGGCGCCAGCACCAGGCCGAGAGCAAGTCTTCAGGTTCGGCGTAGAGGGCCTCAAGACGCGCAAAGCGCATGGCGAAATGCGGAGTGCGCCGATAATTCAGCGCCAGCGCCTTGAGGTGGTCGGCGCGCCAATCGCGCGAATTGTCGATACGGGTCTCGCTCAGATCGCTGTTCAGGTGGCCGCGACTGGATACCGGTATGCTCAGCCACTGGATGCCCTGAGGGGTCTTGATGCGATTGCGATTGATGAAGCTGTTCTTCTCGAATTGCACGGTATCGAGAAAGACGAAACGGTCGACCTGGGCGATGCGATCGAAGTAACCGAGCCAGGGTAGATAAGCAGGCTGATGAATGGCCACCCTCACACCCAGTCCTCCAGCCACTCGATTTCACCCGAAGCGCAGTATTCGAGGCGCAAGGGCGGCGGAAAAGCAGGGGGTATCTCGGGGCGAACCTCGACGAGGTATTTGACGCCCCGGTAAAAAAAGAAGGCTGGATGAGCCGCCTCCACTGCACGCAGATGCGGGATCCAGTCCGCAAAGGGTCGCGTCGGATCTATCTCGTTGTCCGCAGGCCGTCGGCGCTCGCGAAACGTACCTTCGCCCGACTGGGGTATGGCAGGAAAATCGCCTGTCGGCCAACGCTCCAGCAATCGACCGAGCACCTGTAGAAAGAGTGGCTCGNCCACCTGCCGGAGATAGGCCGCGGTGTACTCGGGACGTAATGGAAAGCTGGCCTGGACGATCAGATCACCCGTGTCGGCCGCTGCAGCGGCCCGAAAGCCGGTCACCACATAGCAGGGCTGATTCTCGACGATGCTGTAGTAGATCGGCGCCCACCCCCTGCCCTGGGGCAAGGCCGACGCATGGAAGACCAGTACTCGGTCCAGCGTTTCGGCAGGCAGCAGCCTGCGATAATTGAAGGGTACGATGGCCGTGTAGCGCTCCGGCTCTGCCGGATAGTGCACGGCCAGGTCCACGACCACCCGAGATGACGGCAGCAGACGTTCCAGCAACGTAGCGGCCGGTGCCTCCGCCAGGTCATTGAGTAGCAGGCAGATCCTCGGCTTCACAGGTCGATCACCGCGCCTGCCAGGAAATCCCGCGAAGCCGATCGTCCCACCAAGCGTCTCTGGAAGGACGGCGGAAGTCCGATACCACCCGCTACCCGTCGCGCACCGAGGTTTTCAGCGCTGAAGAGCTCGCCGTGACGAATATCACGGGAGGCCACCAGCACACGTTGAAACTCACGCTTGTTCGTCAGCTCTTCCACCGTCGGACGGACATAGGGACGGCCCATCATGGCCGCCGCCTGGTGGATGTGTTCGATCCAGCACGCAAGACCCAGCGGATCTTCGGAAAACCAGTGATCCGGTCCGGGCAGATCGTGATCGAGGGTGAAATGCTTTTCGAACACACGGGCGCCGAGGGCCAGTGCCAATGCTGCAGCGAGAGGGCCCTGGGTATGGTCGGAAAACCCGACGGTGAGGCCGGGGAAGGCGTGCTGCAAGGTAGTCAGGCGGCTGAGGTGTACATCGTCTGGCGGCGTCGGATACTGGGAGGTACAAAGCAGTAGCACCAGCGGTCGACCGGCGAACCAGCCGACGCTTTCCAGCGCCTGATGCACCTCGGCCAGATCGCTCATCCCGCAGGACAGGATCAGCGGCAGATCTTCGCCAGCATAGCTTTCCAGCAGCGGCAGATTGGTGAAGTCGTCGGATCCGACCTTGATGGCAGGCACGCCGATCTGCAGCAATAGATCCAGGTCGGGTCGATTCTGCGGCGTTGAAAAGAAGGTGATATCGACGGCCTGGCAATGCGCCTTGATCGCCTGCCACTGCGCAGGAGCGAACTGATAGCGCTGGAACATCGCCAGCATGGGCTCGGTGACCGTATGGCCTTGCGAGCGGTAAGTGAAGGTTTGCTCGAGATCGCCGCAGAAATCCTCGGCCTTGAACGTCTGAAACTTGACCGCATCCGCACCGGCCGACTTGGCCACCTCGATCAAACGAAACGCCGTGTCCAGATCACCGTTGTGATTGATGCCAACCTCGGCAATGCAGTACGGCGGGTGCGCTATCCCAATCTCGCGGCCGGCGATGGCGAATGGACGTGGGTACATGCGAGCTTTCCTCCACCGCCTCAGCGTGCGGCCGACAATTCCATTAGGGCGTGGACGACTCTCTGGGTACCCAGACCATCCACCTGCTTCCAGGCCTGCGCCGACATCCGCGCCAATTGCTCGGGCGTCAGGGCGTGCAGCGCCTGCTGATAATCCTCGACTTCAAGCTCGGCACCTTCCCCCAGGATAAGTGCTGCCCCGCAGCGCTCCAGACCGGCCGCCAACTCGCGCTGGTTGTCGGACAGGATCGCCAATAGCGCTGGAACTCCCAGCGCGCAACGCTCCCAGGAGGAGGCGCCAGCAGCACCTAGGGCCAGATCGGCGTCCGCCAGCAACCGGGCCATGTAGTCGATCTGAATGTGCAGTCGCCACCCCGGCTGATCACACAGTGCCTGGAGCTCTGCCTGGTCAGCCTGCCCTGCTCCGACCACCACATCGACAATTAGGCCGGGGCGCCAGTTGAGCAGGGCTTGCAGCGCCAGCCGCGTCTGGCCCAGGTCATCACCGCCGGTGAAGAACACCAAGACCCGCTCCAGACGCCCCGCGCGCGGCGCCAGCCCTTCTCGCGCTTGCTTGAACTCGTCGCGCAGCAGTGCGTGTTCTGGCCCGTACAATTGCACGGCGTCGCGCAGCAGCAGGGATACGTAGCGCTGCTCCGGCCATGGATGATCGCCTGGGTCCAGCAGCAGATCACACGCCAGGGGACGGTTGGCGAGATCGTCCAGCACCAGGATGCGTCTGGCATGGCGGCGGACCTTGGCATGCCAGTCCGCGGCCAGGCCGTAATGATCGATCAGGCACCAGTCGAAGCATCGCTCACCCAGCAGGACTTGCATGCTTAGGAAGTCTTCCTCGGCGTCGATCCGCTGTTCGGGATAGCCAGGCGGCGATCCCAGTGGGGGTAACAGCAGGACTTCATAGGCTTGGGGGATCAGTGCGCGCCAGTCCGGCTCAGCGAGTCGGCAGACAAAGGTGAACTGCGCACCCTGTGCCTCCAGCGCCCTGGCCAGGGTGAGACAACGTGCCAGATGACCGCTGCCGATCATGGGCGAGGCATCCACACGCACCAGAATCCGCATCACCGCGGCGCCGCTCCCAGGGCGGCGAACATAACTTCAGCACGCCGCCAGTCCTCGGCCGTATCGATATCCTGCACCCGATGCCGCGGCAGCCATACGGGCAGCGAGTGCGGCGCATGCAGGGGTGCGCCCTGCGCCCAGGCCTCGGTGCGCCCCCAGTAGAACTGGCCGGCATCGTGGAAAGCCGGTTCCAGGTCCTGGGAACGGGTTTCGTAGAACTCCGGATAGAGCGATTCGACACCGCCATCCGGGCGCAGCCGCAACGCTCGCTGCACCGGCGAGGCGTAATCGGTGACGGTAAAGGCATAGGCCTTGTCCGGATGACCTTCGAGGATTTCCAGCCCCCGCGCCAGATCGGCCGGGGTCACAAAAGGTGCGGTAGCGTAGAGGCAACAGGCGTAGGCGAAATCTTCGTCCTGCTCGCGCAGCGCCGCTACCGCATGCTGGATCACCTCGACGGTACCGGCATGGTCATCCGCCAGCTCGGCGGGACGCAGGAAGGGCACCTCGGCGCCCCAGCTGCGGGCGACTTCGGCGATCTCTGCATCGTCGGTACTGACCACGACCCGGGTGAACAGGCCACTCTCCAGCGCCGCCTGAATGGAATAGGCGATCATCGGGCGGCCGTGGAAGGCCTTGATATTCTTGCGCGGGACGCGCTTGCTGCCCCCCCGGGCGGGAATGATGGCGATGGCGGTCACGCCTGTTTCTCCAGCAGGAACCAGGAGATGTCATCGGCCGGGAACAGCGGATCGCGGTGATAGACGAAGCCGTAGTCCAGCAGGCGCAGATCGGCATGGCGGTCGAGCAGTTCACCGGCGAAGTCGCGCTTGAACAGTCGCTCGGCATGGCCGCGATAGCTCACTTCCACCGGCGTGGGGTTGTAGTACTCGGCGACCAGAATGAAGCGTCGGCTGGCCTGGTACAGCTTGTCGTAGGCAGCCGGCAGCAAGTCGGGAGGCAGATGGATGAGTACGCCCTTGGTGAACGCCAGGTCGAAGCCCTTGGTCACGGGATAATCGAACAGCGAACCCTCCCAGATCTCGGCCACGTTCTGCGCCCGGGCCAGGGCGCAGGCCTTGCCGTTGAGCTCCACACCCTGCAACTGCGCCTGGGGCAACAGGGCTCGCAGGGCCTGCAGGTTGAGGCCACGGTTGGTGCCCAGTTCGAGTACGCTACCCAGGCCGCCGGCGCGCGCCAACGCGCGTCCGAAGAAGGCCAGGCTGCTGGCCACGGCTGCAGCGCCGGCGTTACGGTCGACGTAGGCATCGCCGAATTCACCCTGCCAGAAGCGCTCTTGCGCGGTCATCTCTCGCATGCTCCTTTCCTCTACTTCAACAACTCGACCAGCGCTTCAACCACACGATCCTGCTGGGCCTCGCTCAGGTCGGCGTACAGCGGCAGGCTCAGGGCCTGGGCGTAGTAGCGCTCGGCTTCTGGAAAATCGCCGGGTGCGAAGCCCAGGGCGCGGTAATAGGGCTGCAGGTGCACGGGAATGTAGTGCAGGTTGACGCCGATACCCGCAGCTCTCATCCCGGCGAAGACCTGATCGCGCTGGCCTTGCTCCACGCGGATGGGAAAGAGATGCCAGGCCGACTCGGCACCGACCTGATCGCCAAGGAGGCCGACCGGCAATTCTGCCAGCAGCTCCCGATAGCGCTGGACCAGGGCGCGCCGGCGCGCGATGAAGGGCTCCAGGCGGTCGAGCTGCGACAGTCCCAGGGCCGCCTGGATGTCGGTGATGCGGTAGTTGAAGCCCAGCTCCAGCTGTTCGTAGTACCAGCCACCCTGCCCTGCGGCCTGCAGCAACGCCGGATCGCGGGTGATGCCGTGGCTGCGCAGTCGCCGCAGCCGTTCGGCAAGGGCGGCATCGTTGGTGGTAAGCAGTCCGCCTTCACCAGTGGTGACGATCTTCACCGGATGAAAGCTGAACACGGTGATGTCGGCCTGGGCACCAGAGCCCACGGGCTGACCGGCGTAACGCGCGCCTATGGCGTGGGAAGCATCCTCGATCACCTTGAAGCCATAGCGGCGTGCCAAAGGCTGGATGGCGGCCAGGTCGCAGCTCTGGCCGGCGAAGGCCACGGGCACCAGGATCTTCGGCAGCCGCCCTGTCCGCTCGGCGACTTCCAGCTTGGCGGCCAGCGCCGGAACGCTGAGATTGAGGGTGCGCGGATCTATGTCGACGAAGTCGACGTCGGCGCCGCAATAGCGCGCACAGTTGGCGCTGGCCACGAAGGTATTGGGCGAAGTCCAGAGCAGATCCCCTGGCCCCAGGTCCAGCGCCAGGCAGGCGATATGCAGCGCCGCCGTGGCATTGCAGACGGCCACGCCATGCGTCGCTTCGCAGCGCCCCGCCACCGCCTGTTCGAAGCGCTCGATCATTGGCCCCTGGGTCAGCCAGTCGGAGCGCAGCACGGCGGTGACCGCGGCGATGTCCGCTTCGCTGATGGATTGCCGACCGTAGGGAATGGCGCTCATGGGCAGCGCTCGACCAGCTGGCGCAGCGCCGCGACGTCCAGATAGTCGGGGTTGCTGTCGGACAGGTATTCGAAGCCCGGCTCGACCGGATGTCCCTGCTCGCCCAGGCCATCAAGGGAGTAGTCGCACGGCTGGTTGAAGCTCAGCGCCGGCGCGATGACATAATGATGCGCGAATTCCAGGGTATGAGGACTGTCATCCCGGGAGATCATCATCTCGTGCAGCTTTTCCCCCGGACGGATGCCGACCTGGCGCTGCGGTAGATCCGGCGCCAGGGCAGTCGCCAGATCGACGATCCGCGCGGAGGGAATCTTGGGCACGAACAACTCGCCGCCCTGCATGCGCTCGAAGCTGCGCATGACGAAATCCACGCCCTCGTCGAGGGTGATCCAGAAGCGCGTCATGCGCGTATCGGTGATCGGCAGGTCCTCGGCGCCCTTGGCGATCAGCTTGCGGAACAGTGGCAGCACCGAGCCGCGGGAGCCGACCACATTGCCGTAGCGCACCACGGCGAAGGAGGTGTCGCGACTGCCGGCGATGTTGTTGGCGGCGACGAACAGCTTGTCCGACAGCAGCTTGGTGGCGCCATAGAGATTGATCGGACTGGCCGCCTTGTCGGTGGACAGGGCGATGACCTTCTTCACACCGTTCTGCAACGCCGCGGCGATGATGTTTTCCGCGCCATTGACGTTGGTACGGATGCATTCGGTAGGGTTGTATTCGGCCGCTGGCACCTGCTTCAGGGCGGCGGCATGTATCACCAGATCGATGCCGCGCATGGCCTGCTGCAGACGCTGCTCGTCGCGCACGTCGCCGAGAAAGTAGCGCATGCAGGGGGCATCGAACTCCTGGCTCATCTCGTACTGCTTGAGTTCGTCGCGAGAAAACACCACTACCCGTTTGGGCTGGTAGTCGCTTAGCAGCCGCTTGACGAAGGCGCGACCGAAAGAGCCGGTACCACCCGAGATGAAGATCGACAGGCCATCAAACATGTTGCTATCCCTTCGCGATGAGTCGAGCGGCGGAGGCGGCGGAAAACCGGCGCATCTAGCCTAGCGAAAGAGTAGCAGCAAAAAATCGGCCAATCCCGTTACGCCTTGACCTCTGTCCTTACAGGTACTTGAACAGACTCAACTGGGCGATCTTCACGAAACTCTGCTGCGATGCCTGCAGTACGGTGTTCTGCAAGGCGTAACGCGACAGCGCCTCGGGATAGTCGAGATCTTGGAGATCAGACTGCACCGACTTGTTGACCAGGCTGACGTTGGCGATGAAGTCACTTGTGGAGTCGATGACGTTGAGACGCGCGCCGACCTTGCCACGCACGCCGTCGACCTGGGTGTAGGCCGTATCTAAGTTGCTCAGGGCCACGGCAGCGCTGTCACGGATCTGGTAGACCCCTTCGGTACTGCTGTCGCCATTCTCCAGCGCCTTGCGCAGGTCTGATACCACGTTGAGCAGGCTGCGCTTCTCGTTGGCGGTGTCGCGGGTGATCTTGAATTCGTCGCCGGCAGCCGGAACGCCATCCATCTGCACCTTCACCCCGCCATAGCTGATGGATTTGCTGGCTTCCTGGGTGCTGTCCAGGCTGTCCACCTTGAGTTGGCCCGCGGGTGGATTGGCCGGATCGTAGGCCGCCCATTGGGCGGCCGTAGGTGCCTTGGCGAGGTCGTAGACGACGTATTTCTTGTCATCGAGGAAATGGATGCCGATACCGTCACTGGCTACCGGCGGCGCGCTGGCCGGAAAGGTCGAGTCATAGGCGCCCTTGTCCGTCACCAGGCCGAGGGAGATCCGCCCGGTACCGGTATTGGTCGTCCCCTTGCTGGTATCCACCCGATTGGCGTTGAAGTTGTTCTCGAAGGCGTCCTTGCCGCTGTCGCTGAGGGGCACGAAGGTGGAGCTGGCGATCTGTACGCTGCGCTGCCCTTCGTCGCCGTTGTAGCTGTAGGTGCCGTCGGCGTTACGCACATAGGGCTGGGTGTCACCCATAGAACCGGAGAACAGGTATTTGCCACTGGCATCCTTGCTGTTCATCAGGTTCATCAGCTCGTCTTCGCGCTGCCCGACTTCCTTGGCCAGAGAGGCGCGATCGGTCGGATCCAGGGCACCGTTGCCGGCCTGGACGGCGATCTCGCGAATACGCGTCAGCACCGTCTCCACTGAGGTCAGCATGGATTCCTGGGTAGTGAGGCTGTTCTTGGCGGCGGTCATACCGGTGTTGTACTGACCGTTGAGCGCCTCTTCCTGGCTCAGCTGCAACAGCTTGATCGACGCCACCGGATCGTCCGCCGGGGTGAGGATCTTCTTGCCGGTGCTGATCTGTTCCTGGGAGCGGCTGACATCGCCATAGTTGCTCTGCAGGCCGCTGATGCCATTGTTGAACGCCTGGACGGTAGAGATGCGCATGGGCGGGTTCCTTATCTGAAGGCGCCGATCAGGGTGTCGAACAGCGACTGGGCGATCTTGATGACCTGCGCCGAGGCACCGTAGTACTGCTGGAACTGGACGAGCTTGGCCGCCTCTTCGTCCAGGTTCACCGCTGACAGGGAATCACGATTGTCTTCGGATTGCTTGAGCACGGTCTCACTGGCGGCCGAGTCCACCCGCACCTGGGCGGTCAGGGTACCGACCCGCTCCACCAGGCCGCCGTAGGCGTTGTTGTAGGTGGTACCGGTCGTGCCATAGCCGCCCATGGTGGTCTTGGTCTGCAAGGCCACCAGGTTCAGGGCATTGCGGTTGTCCGAGACGGCGCCGCTGTTGGCACCCAGGGTGAAGCTGTCGCCATCCTGCGGCACGCCGCTGACGTTGAAATCGTAGCTGTAGCTGTTGTTGGTGTTCGGGTCGGTGTATTGCAGCCGCAAGGTATTGGTCTGACCCGAGGTCAGGCCGGTAGTGGACGGCGAGACATAACTCAGGCTGGCCCCGGTGGGCAGGGTCCCGGTCAGGTTGCCAGCGGCGGCATTGAAACTCAGCTTGATGCCACCACTACCGAACAGCCTACCCAGATCGGCGGTACTGACCGGCGAAGGCGCACTCTTCAGGTCAGGCTGGGTGATAGCACCGGTACCACGGTTGTTGGTAGTGCTGGCAGCCTTGGCGGTACCCGCGAAGCCCAGTTGGCTGGATTGGCTCAGCTCCACACTCATCTGCGCCGCACCGCGACGGGTGGGCTGGAGGCTGAAGACGTCGCCCGCCTGGGCCTTGTTCAGTTCGGCCGCGGTGAACTGCACCTTGAAGCCCTGATCGGTACCCTTGGCATCGGCGAAGGTCAGGGTGACCGGATCGGTACCGCTGCGGGTCACCGTGATGCTGGTGCTATCACTGATGCGCAGCGCCTTGAAGTTGGTACCGTCGAAATCCAGCCGATAGTCGCTCGGATTGAGCTTGGACGTATCGGTGATGTTCAGCGTGGCTGTAGCCGAGCCGAAGTTGGTGGACCGCCCCATGACTCGCAGACCGGTGCTCTGGCCGCCGTTGACGTCGCTGAACAGCGCCGAACCGGCATTGCCCGCCAGATCCAGACCCTGCCCCAGCTGCTTGTTCAGGGTATCGGTCAGGGTCAGCGCCAGCTGACCGAGGCTATTGAAGGCATGGTCCAGTGCCGTGTCTCTATAGGACAGCAGGCCCCCCATCTCGCCGCCACTGACCTGCGAGGTGATGATCTGCGAGGTACTGCCCGCCGTCAGGGTGATCTGATAGCGCGACGGATCGTCATTGCCCGGTTGAGCGGTCAGCGTCGAAACGTTGCTGCCGACCACCAGTGGCTGGCCGGTGCCGACGAACAGGTTGAGCGAGCCATCGTCCTGGCTGACCACCTGCAAACCGACCATGCCGGACAGCTGCTTGATGGCCTGGTCCCGCGAATCGATCAGATCGTTGGGCGCCGCGCCGGCTGCCTTGGAACGGGCAATGGCATCGTTCAGGCTGCCGACGCTTTTGGCCAGGGAATTGATCTGACCGGTGAGGGCCGACAGCTGATCGTTGATCTGGCTGTTCTGCTTGTCGATCTGGTCATACAGCGTATTGAAGGACTTGCTCAGCCCCTGCGCCTGGGCAAGCACGGCCTCCCGCGCCGGGACCGAGGACGGATCCTGGGACGCGGTCTGCAGGGTGGCGAAGAACTTCTGCATCGCCGGCGTGATACCGGTGGTGTTGTCGGACAGCAGGCCGTCGAGCTGGGAGATCTGGCTCTTGAAAGCCTGCAACTCGCTGTTCTGGCTGTTGGCCGAGCGCACCTGGCTGGTGAGGAAATCACTGGCGAGGCGACGCACATCCACCGTCTGGGAGCCGGAGCCGACATAACCCGAGCCATTGAACTGGGCGATGTTGGTCTGCTGGATGGCCTCCTGCCGCGAATAGCCGGGCGTATTGACGTTGGCGATGTTGTGACCGGTGGTGGTCAGGGCGTTTTGCGTGGACCTCAGGCCCGATAGACCAATGGAAAGTAGATCAGCCATGGCTCACCTCAACCGCGGGACGGACTGGTGCCCAGGGAGGCGACCGTCTGATAGGTGTTCATGTTGCGAGCGATCTGGATCACCTTGCGTGCGTAGTGCGGATCGGTGGCGTAGCCGGCCTGCTGCAGGCCCTGCATGAAGCGCTCGGAGTTGCCGTTGGTGGACAGCGCCTTGTCATAGCGGTCGTTGCTCTGCAGGAAGTTCACGTAGTCGTGGAAGCTGTCCGCGAAGGAATCGTAGGTGCGGAACTTGGCGGTCTCGGTCACGGCCTTGCCATTGACGAATTCCTGAGTCACCGCGGGGGCGCTGCCGCCGTCCCAGCCGTGGGATTTGATGCCGAACAGGTTGTTGCTGTTGCTGCCATCGGCCTGCTTGACCATGTGCTTGCCCCAGCCGGTTTCCAGCGCCGCCTGGGCGACCAGGTACTTGGGGTCCACGCCCAGGCGCTTCGCCGCGGCCTCGGCCATGGGCATCATGGTGTCGACGAATTCCTGACGGGTGCGGAAACGGGTCTTGCCGGTGGCAGCGGCGCCGTCCACGCTGGCGACGGCCTCGGTCGCGGCGGCCGGCTTGCTGCCGGCTTGCGTGGCCTGCTGGCGCCAGGCGCTCTGGGCGGCCGCGACGTCCTGAAAACTCTGCTTGAGGGTGGCGCCCTGCTCCGCCGCGCCGGAAATATTGGCGGCGGTACGCTCGGCCAGACGCCCGGGCAGGGCCAGCCGGCGCGAATTCAGCGCGCTGGAATCGTCACGCCCGGACGCTACGGTAGTGGCCGGCTTGAGGCCGTGGCTCGCCACGTCGTTGAGCTTGGCGTTGCGGCCGGCGGCCAGCTGGCCTTCGGTGGGCGCAGCCTGGCCGACCTGGGCGAAGGGATTGGGACGGCTCGACGGCTGGGCGGTCTTGCTCAGCTGACGCTCGAGTACGTTGGCCAGGCCGATACCACCGCCATCCCGGGACAGGGAGACGGCCAGCTGCTGGTCGTACATGTCCTGGTACTGCTTGGTGGTCTCGCTGGAAAAGGGGCTGTCCTTGTCCGCCAGCGCCTGGTTGGCGCTGCGCATGGACTTGAGCATCTGGCTCAGGAACAGCGACTCGAATTCGCCGGCGACCTTCTTGACGTTTTCCGCGCTGTCGCGATCCTTACCCTTCATCTGGGCCAACCGATTCAGGTCGGTGAAGGCCCCCGAATCCTTGACGTTGCCGTAGTTGCCACCCAGACGAGATTCCATCGCCCGCTCTCCTTAGATAACGATCAGATCGGCCTGCAAGGCGCCGGCCTGTTTCAACGCTTCGAGAATGGCGACCAGGTCGCTGGGCGCAGCGCCCACCTGATTCACCGCTCTCACGATCTCGTCCAACGTGGTACCCGGACCGAACTTGAACATCGGCTTGGCCTCCTGCTTGGCCTTGACGGTCGACTGGGGAGTCACCACCGTCTGCCCACCCGACAAGGGATTGGGCTGGCTCACCTGGGGGTCCTCGCTGATGGTCACGGTCAGGCTGCCCTGGGTCACCGCCGCCGGCGAGACCTTGACGTTCTGGCCGATGACGATGGTCCCGGTACGGGAGTTGACGATGACCTTGGCCACCGCCTGTCCCGGATCCACTTCCATGTTCTCCAGGATCGAGATGTAGTCGACGCGCTGGCTGGGATCCACCGGCGCCGTGACGCGAATCGATCCGGCATCAACAGCGGATGCAACACCCGCGCCAAGTGTCTCGTTGATCTTGTCGACGATGCGCTTGGCGGTGGTGAAGTCGCTGCGATTGAGGTCCAGCGTGATGCTGTTGCCCTGGTCGAAGCCGCTCGGCACCGGCCGCTCGACGGTGGCGCCATTGGGAATGCGGCCGGACGACGGAACGTTGACGGTGATCTTCGAGCCATCGCGACCTTCGGCGTCAAAACCACCCACCACCAGGTTGCCCTGGGCGATGGCGTAGATCTGGCCATCGATCCCCTTGAGCGGCGAGAGCAGCAGGCTGCCGCCTCTCAGGCTCTTGGAGTTGCCGATGGAGGACACGGTGATGTCGATGGTCTGGCCGGGCTTGGCGAAGGCCGGCAGATCGGCATGGATGGACACCGCGGCGACGTTCTTCAGCTGCGCGGTGGTACCCGGCGGCACCTTGATGCCGAACTGGGCCAGCATGTTGTTGAAGGTCTGCACGGTGAAGGGCGTCTGGGTGGTCTGGTCGCCGGTCCCGGGCAGACCCACCACCAGGCCGTAGCCGATCAGCTGGTTGGTCCGCACGCCCTGGATGCTGGCGATGTCCTTCAGCCGATCCGCCTTGGCCAGGGGCATGACCAGGGCCAGGGCGGCAGCGGCGATGAGGGTCTTGAACATGGCGCTCATCCTCAGAAGGGCATCAGCGGGCTGCCGAAGAACTGGCTCAGCCAGCCCGGCTGACTGGCATCGGCGAAGGCGCCGGTGCCCGAATAGGTGATCCGCGCATCGGCCACGCGGGTGGACGACACGGTGTTGTCGGTGGCGATGTCATCGGCGCGGACCATGCCCTGGATGCGCATGAGTTCGTTGCCGGTGTTGAGCGTCAGCCACTTCTCGCCGCGGACCACCAGGATGCCGTTGGGCAGCACCTCGGCGATGGTCACGGTCAGCGAGCCGGACAGGCTGTTGCCCTGGGCCGCGGTGGACTTGCCGGTGTTGGAGCGATTGCCGGAGAAGCCGGCGTCCAGGCTCAGATCGCCGTCGGCGAGCGGATTGGGGATCTTCGGCTTGGCGCCGAACAGCGACGTCAGGCCCAGGCTGGCCTTGCTGTTCTTGGCGACGTCGGAACTGGCGTTCTTGCTGGCCTGGGTCTTCTCCTGCAGGGTGACGGTGATGATGTCGCCCACGCGGAAGGCCTTGCGGTCGGTATAGAGATTCTGTTCGAACCCCGACTGGAAGATGGCGCCGTTGTTCTGCGCCGCCGGCACCGGCGTGCGCGGCAACACCGGAGCGTAATAGGGATCGTCCGGCTTGGCGGCCGGGGCTACGCATCCTGCGAGTACGAGCGCTCCCAGGAGCGGGGCGACGGCGAACAGAGGTTTCATGGAGCGCGTCCTCACAGGGGATTAGAGCTGTTGACTGACGAAGCCGAGCATGTCGTCGGCCGCTTTGATGACCTTGGAATTCATCTCGTAGGCGCGCTGGGTGGTGATCATGTTCACCAGCTCCTCCACCGTGCTCACGTTGGAGTTTTCCAGGGTGCTCTGTAGGACGGTGCCGAGGCCGTTCAGACCCGGGGTGCCAACCTGGGGCGCGCCGCTGGAGGCGGTCTCGCTGAACAGGTTCTGGCCCACGGCCTGGAGACCGCCCGGGTTGACGAACTGGGCGATCTGCAGGTTGCCGATGACCTGGGGCGCGGCCTGGCCGGCGGTGGTGACCGACACGGTACCGTCTTCGCCGACGGTAAAGGTCTTGGTATCGGCCGGCAGCACGATGGCGGGTTGCAGGGCGAAGCCGTTGGCGGTGACGAGCTGGCCATCGGCATTCAGGTGGAAGGTGCCGTCACGGGTGTAGTTGATGGTCCCGTCGGGCATGGTCACCTGGAAGAAGCCGTCGCCGTTGATGGCCATGTCCAGCGGCTGGTCGGTGGTCTGCAGCGAACCCTCGGTGAAGTTCTTCTGGGTGCCGACGATGCGCACACCGGTACCCAGCTGCAGGCCGGAGGGCAGCTGATTGTCCTGGGTGGACTGGGCACCCGGCTGGCGCCGGATCTGGTACAGCAGGTCCTGGAATTCGGCGCGGTCGCGCTTGAAGCCCGTGGTGGACACGTTGGCCAGGTTGTTGGAAATGGTGGTGAGGTTCATGTCCTGGGCGGACAGACCGGTCTTGGCGACCCACAGTGACGACATCATGATGGTATTCCTCGAAGTGCCGGTTTTACGTCGGCGCTAGCCTTGATCAGGAGAATTGCAAAACCTTTGCCAGCGCCGCGTCGTTGTCTTCGGCGCTGCGCATCATCTTCACCTGCAGTTCGAACTGGCGGGACAGCGACAGGATCGAGGTCATCTCCTCCGCCGCATTGACGTTGCTCGACTCGACGAAGCCGGACACCAGGGACACGTTGGCATCCATGGGCGGTGCCGCCTGGCCCTGCTTCATGTGCAGCAGGCCGTCGAGCCCCTTTTCCATCTGTTTGGTGTCGGGATTGACCAGCTTGATGCGATCGACCTGGGCCAGGGCATTGGCCGCTTGGCCGGAGCCGCGAATGGTGATGCTGCCGTCCTGACCGATTTCCACCTTGGAAGCGGGCGGCACGGCGATGGGTCCGCCATTGCCGAGCACCGGCATACCACTGCCGGTCCGCAGCATGCCGAGGGGATCGATCTGCAGGCTGGAGGTACGCACATAGGCCTCCTTGCCGGAGGGATCCTGGACCGCGACGAAGCCGGGGCCCTGGATGGCCACGTCCAGGTCACGCCCGGTTTCCTGCAGCGCACCGGGGGTGAAGTCCGTCGCCGGCCGCTCGCTCATGGAATAGACGCGCGACGGCATGGTCTCGCCGAACACCTGCATCGAGCGCGCCTGTTCGAGATCCTTGCGAAATCCCGAGGTCGAGACGTTGGCCAGGTTGTTGGCATGGGCGCGCTGGGCCATTTCGTTCTGGCTGGCGCCGGTCATGGCGACGTACAGCAGCTTGTCCATCTGATCCTCCGACGGCGGCAGATTGCCGCCAAGCTTGCGTTCGGAGGTTCTTTAGCAAGGCCCGTTCCAGAAAACGAAAAACCTGCTGAATCAAGGGCTTGAAAATAGAAAAGCCTCCCGAAGGAGGCTTTTCCTGACGTCTTAGCGGCAAGCCGTCAGAGAAACGACATCAACGCAGGTTGATGATGGTCTGGGTGATGGCGTTCTCGGTCTCGATGGTCTTGGCGTTCGCCTGGTAGTTGCGCTGCGCCACGATCATGTCGACCAGCTCGGTGGAGATGTCGACGTTGGACGCCTCCAGCGCACCGGATTGCAGGGCCCCCAGGGTACCGGCCCGCGGCGTGCCCACCACCGGCTGGCCGGACTCGGCGGATTCGGTCCAGGAGGTCTTGCCCATCGGCGTCAGGCCCTGAACGTTGGCGAAGTTGGCCAGGATCACCTGGCCCTGCACCTTGGACTGACCATTGGTGTAGCGCGCGAAGATCTGGCCGGTATCGTCGATCTCCAGACCGGACAGCTGACCGGTAGTGTAGCCGTCTTGGTTAACGCTGTTCACCGCGAAGGCAGTAGAGAATTGCGTCGAGCCGCGCGGATCGAAGGTGAAGCCGCCGGTGTTGCCCAGTGCGCCGTTCCAGCTGTAGTTCGCCGGGTTGCCACCATCGGAGATCGCCGGGATCCAGCCACTACCGCTCGATCCGGTGGGATCGGTGGCGAAGGTGATGATATTGGTCTTGGGATCGATGCTGACGCCCGACGAAGAAGAGCTCACGGTGCTCAGCTTGCCGGCCGCATCGAAGGTCACGCCAAAGCTCTGCGGCTGGGTGCCATAGGCGGCCACGGCTGCGGCGACCGAGGCCGGAGTCGCACCGGCAGCGGCGGCGGCATTGTTGGCGATGGCCTTCACCTGGGGCGTGGCCCCGGACATGTTGTTGACCGCCGTGGCGACACTGTTTGCCGTCGCACCGGCAACCCCCGCCGCCGTATTGGCGGTCTTGGTGGCAACCCCCGGATCCAGCGGATTGCGCCCGTCGATCAGCACCTGCATCGACCACTGATTGGTGGCCGGCGCCGGTGCCTTGACGAAGTACTGCGACATGACGTGGGAGTTACCCTGGCTGTCATAGATGTTCAGCGAGGTCGAGGAGTTGTAGGTTTTCGGATCCGAGGGATCGAAGGGCGTCAGCGTCGGCGGTGCGCTGGTCGAGTTCAGGTTGAACTGCTGAGCGATCTGGGTGGTGGACTTGGGCGCCTGACTGGCCGTCTCGATGCGCAGGTCGCTGCGTACGCCGGGCTGCAGCAGGCCCTGGGCGTTGGTGGTGTAGCCCTGCAGCTTGTAGCCGTTGTTGTCGACGATGAAGCCCTGCTTGTCGGTGCCGAAGTAACCCGCACGGGTGTACTGGACGGCACCGTTGTTGCTGGTCATGAAGAAGCCGTTGCCGTTGATGCCCATGTCCAGCGCATTCTGCGTGGAATCGATGGTGCCCTGGTTGAACAGCTGGCCGACATTGCCCAGCAGCACGCCGCTGCCCTGGGCATTCTTGCCAGTACCCAGTACCGAGGCGGCATAGAGATCCTGAAACTCTGCCCGCGACTGCTTGAAGCCGACGGTGCTGGCGTTGGCGATGTTGTTGCCGGTGATGTTGAGGTCACTGGACGCGGCCTTGATGCCGCTCAAACCGATATTGAAAGACATGCTGGATTCCTCTCGTGTGCCGCGCCTTACTGGCCGACCGCCTGGACTTTGGAGATGCCGATGCTGCCGACGCCGGCAAGGTTGAGTGTCATTTCGCCGCCGTTCTGCCCCAGCGTCACGCTGTCGACGTTAGCCGGCAAACTGGTTTTCATGGCTTCGGTCTTGCCATCGATGCTGGCCTGGGCCTCGAAGCGATAGGTGCCTGCGTCCAGCTTCTTGCCACTGGCATCGGTGCCATCCCAGGTAAAGTTCACCAGACCGCTGGATTGCTGTCCCAGGTTCAGGCGGTTCACCTGACTGCCGCTGGTGTCATAGACGTTGACCCAGACATTGGAGCTGGAAGCGGTCAGGTTGAGCGCCCCCTTGAAGTCCGCGCTGGTATCCACCTTGACCTGGTCGCTGTCGACGATCACCTTGCGGCCAACCAGGGTGGACGCCTGCAACGCCTGGGAAGACTGGCTGCCGGAAAGGATCGAGCTGACGCTGGTGTTGAGGTTGGTGATGCCTTCGACAGTACTGAATTGCGCCAGCTGCGCGATGAATTCGCCATTGCCCTGGGGCTCCAGCGGATTCTGGTTGTTCATCTGGGCGACCATCAGCTTGAGGAACTCGTCCTTGCCGAGCTGGCTGGTCTTCTTGGTCTCGCTGCCGCTGCTGTCACCCGTGGCACTCGTCTTGTTGACGGAGTACTTGTCGAGCACCGACTGAGCGGTTGAATTGGTCGTGCTTATGGCCATGGCGCCGATTCCTTACTGACCGAGAGTCAGTACCTTCTGCATCATCTGTTTGGCGGTATTCATCATTTCCGCATTGGTCTGGAAGGCGCGACTGGCCGAAATCATGTCGGCCATCTCCTCCACCACGTTCACGTTGGGGTAGTAGACGTAGCCGTCCTTGTCCGCCATCGGGTGGTTGGGCTCATAGCGCTTCTGTACCTCGCTCTGGTCCTCGACGATGCCCTTGACCTCCACCCCGACTCCGGCCTGGCCCTGATCATCGAACAGCGACGCGCCGCCCTGGGCCTCGTTGAGCTGGGCGGCGAACACCGGGTGCCGCGCCTTGTAGGTCTGGTCGACGCTGGAAGACACGGAATCGGCGTTGGCCATGTTGCTGGCCACGGTATTGAGGCGAACGTTCTGGGCGCTCATCCCGCTGCCGGCGATGTTGAACAGCGAACTCAGGGACATGGCTATTCTCCGCGCAGGGCCGACATCAGCCCCTTGAACTTGCTATTGAGCAGGGTGAAACTGGCCTGGAAATTCATCGCGTTCTCGGCGTAGTTGGCCTGCTCGACCTGCGCATCCACGGTGTTCTGGTCCACCGAGGGCTGAGTGGGGATGCGATATTTCAACGCCGAGTCGCCCATGCCCATGTCGAAGCCTTCGGCAGCGATATGGCGGCTGTTGGTGGTTTCCAGCTGATAGTGGCCGGAGGCCCCCGGTGCGCTCTTGGCCGCCTGCTCCGCCATCACGGCGCTGAAATCTAGATCCCGTGCCTTGTAGCCCGGGGTGTCGGCATTGGCGATGTTGTTGCCCAACACCTCGGCACGCTGCGAACGGAAGTTCAGCGCCTGCTCGTGCAACCCGAGTGCTTTGTCGAAACTAATGCTCATGTCGAGAGACCTTTGACGTGGCTTGCAAGCGATTTAGCAAGGCCCGTGCCAGTCTCCAGCATCCATCTAAATCAAGGGCTTAGCGCAAGGTGGCAGTCAGAACGACGGCAAGCGGCAAGGTTTTTCCGCCGTCCTTGCCGGGCCCCGAGGCCGGGGCGGCAAAACTTTGGCGCAAAAGAAAGGGCAGACCTGGGTCTGCCCTTGGGGTGTCCATCGACCGGCCTACTTGGCCTTGTAGATGATGCCCGGATTGCACTGCACCATCTGATAGAGATCCGGCAGGCCATTGAGGGCCTCGGAGGCGCCCAGGAACAGATAGCCGCCCGGCTTGAGGGTGCCGTGGATGCGCGTGAGGATGTCCTTCTTCACCTCGGCGGAAAAGTAGATCAGCACGTTGCGGCAGAACACCATGTCGAACTTGCCGAGGCTGGCATAGCTGTCCAGCAGATTCAGCGCACGGAATTCGATGCGGCTGCGAATCGCCGGCTTGACCGCCCAGCGCCCCGGCTGCTGCACGTCGAAGTAGCGCTGCAGGCGCTCCTGGGACAGCCCCCGACCGATCGCCAGCGAATCGTATTCGCCGGACTTGGCCGCGGTGAGAATGGCGCCGGACAGGTCGGTCGCCACGATCTGCATGCCGCCACGCCCCTGCCCTGCCGCACTGCGCTCGAATTCGTCCATGGTCATGGACAGCGAATAGGGTTCCTGACCCGAGGAGCAGGCCGCCGACCAGACCCGCAGGCGCTGGCCGAAGGTGTTCTTGGTCAACTCCGGCAAGAGGCGGTTCTTGAGCACCTCGAAGGGATAGGTGTCGCGAAACCACAGGGTTTCGTTGGTCGTCATCGCATCGATGACCTTTTCCCGCAACCCGCCACGGGGCTGCATCTGGATGCGCTGCACCAACTCCGACAACGTCTTGATCCCTTCGGTCTCCATCAGCTTGTTGAGCCGACTGGAGACGAGGTACTGCTTGTTGTCACCGAGCAGGATCCCGCTGGATTTCTCGAGGAAATCACGAAAAAGCACAAAATCCGCGTTGACTGCTGACACTGCCGCTCCGCCTTCTGGATACCGGGATAGAGACGCCTTCACCTAGTGACTGTCGACCGCGTTGATGCGCTCGGCTACCCGGGAGGCAAGATCATCGGGGCGGAACTTGGCCAGGAAGTCGTCCGCACCGACCTTCTTGACCATCGCCTGGTTGAAGACGCCGGACAAGGAGGTATGCAGCAGTATATGCACTTTCTGCATCCGCGAATCATGACGGATTTCCGCCGTCAGGGTGTAGCCATCCATTTCCGGCATCTCGATGTCGGAAATGATCATCAGCAATTCCTCTTCCGGGCGCTTGCCTTCGGCCACCATGGCCTGGAGGTAATTCAGGGCCTGGCGGCCGTCGTTGAGGGAGATGACCTCTACCCCGACGGTTTCCAGGCAGCGACTCACCTGCTTGCGGGCCACCGAGGAGTCGTCGACGATCAGGACGCGCTTGGTGACGGCCTTGGCCTGTACCACTTCGCTGATGACGCCGGCCGATACGGTTTCGACGGACGGTGCGACTTCGGACAGGATCTTTTCCACGTCGATGATCTCGACGAGCTGGTTGTCGACCCGGGTGACGGCGGTTAGGTAGTGATCACGACCGGTGCCCTTGGGCGGCGGGTTGATGCCTTCCCAGTTCATGTTGACGATCCGCTCCACCGAGCGCACCAGGAAGCCCTGCACCTTGGTGTTGTACTCGGTGATGATCACGAAGCAGTTGTTGATGTCTTCCAGCCCACGACGACCGGTGGCCATGGCCAGGTCGATGATGGGAAAGGTGCCGCCGCGAATGCTGGCCACGCCCCGTACCACCGGACTCGATTTCGGCATCACGGTGAGTTTGGGGCACTGCAGCACCTCCTTCACCTTGAAGACGTTGATGCCATAGAGCTGCGAGCCGTCCAGGCGGAACAGCAGCAGTTCCAGACGGTTCTGGCCCACCAGTTGGGTACGTTGGTTGACTGCGTCCAATACACCAGCCATTTGGCGACTCCTCTCGTTGCCACGGACCGGTTGGAAAACTCGGCACAGGGCTTGCTTAGATGTGACTCATGAAGATCGAAGCGACGTGTTTCCGACCTATGAAGACTTCTTGCCGCTGGGCTGCGAATCTTGTGCTGATCCTGACATGCCTGGGCGGAAAGGCCTATGCAGAAGGCGACTACACCTCATCTGACGAACTTATCGGCGCCGTCGAAAGTTTTCTTGAGGAGCGCGTGCAGGAATATTTGCTGGAGACCCATTCCAACGCTCGCCATGAAACCCAGATCAACTCGCTGGATTCCCGCCTGCGCCTGGCCGCCTGCGACAAACCCCTGACGCTGTCGCAGCAGGGCAACCCGACCCCGGTGGGTCGGATAAACGTCAAGGTACGCTGCGAGGGCGCTAGTCCCTGGACGGTATTCGTGCCCGCGCAGGTCAAGCTGTATCGCCCGGTGGTGGTCACGCTGCAGCCCCTGTTGCGTGGCGCGGTGCTGGACAGCCAGAACGTGGCGCTGGTGGAGCGTGATGTCGGCACCCTGACCCAGGGCTACCTGACCAGCCTGGAGCAGGTGATAGGCACCCAGCTGAAGCGTCAGGTGGTCAGCGAGCAGGTCCTGGCGCCGTCCTTTATCGAGCAGGCCGAACTCATTCGTAAGGGCGAGCAGGTGGTCATCAATGCCCGCAGCGCCTCCTTCAGCATCCGCATGCAGGGCGAGGCCCTCAGTGCCGGCGCCAAGGACGAGGAGATCCGCGTACGCAACCTCAGCTCCAACCGGGTGATCCACGGTCGGGTCGTCGATCAGGGCCAGGTGGAGGTAGCCCTTTAGCGCAGGAGCCAAAAGAGGTACCTTGAACGTCTGCTTCCTGAGCCTCTGCGCGTCATCCTGTCGAAGGATGTGACGGGGCGCACAGGTCTACGGCTAAAGTTTCGGCATTGCACGCCGATAAGCCGGACATGCGAACGAGACGACACGAGGATCTCCACTCATGGCTCTAGATATCAATCGCCTGAATTCGTCCTCTACTGCGGGCATAGGCAATACCAAGGCGGCGTCCACCAAGGACGTGTCCGCGGCTCAGACCAGCGACGTCAAGGCTACCCAGAGCACCGCCTCCGGCGAGTCGGTCAGCTTGAGCGCTGAAGCCAAGCAACTGAGCTCCCTGACGGCAGGGCTCAAGGATCTGCCGGTGGTCGACAGCGACAAGGTCAGCCGCCTGAAACAGGCCATCGCCGATGGCTCCTACAAGGTCGACAGCCAGAAAGTGGCCGACAAACTGATGGCGTTCGAGTCCTGACGCCCGGTTCGGCACGGCCTTTCTGACGATCGTCACTAACGTTCGAAAGGAAACCGTGCCATGCCCAATGCCACCTTGCTCGAGATCACCCGCCACGACATCGACCTGAGCGAGCAACTGCTGGGCCTGATCGAGCAGGAATTCCAGGCCTTGAGCGAGCGTCAGCTCGATCGGCTGGAAGCCCTGCTGGGTACCAAGCAGATCCTGCTCAAGCAGCTCGACCAGCATGCCCAGCAGCGCACTGCCCTGCTCCAGGCCCACGGCCTGCGCGCGGATCTGCAGGGCTTGCAAGCCCTAGCGGCGCGGCTACCCGATGGGGAAGAACTGCTGGCGCTTTCCAGTCAGCTCGCGCAGCTCATGGAGCAGTGCAAGGCGCATAACGTCCGCAATGGCCAGATCATCCAGGCCAACCGCTTCGTGGTCGGCAAGCTGCTGAACGTGCTGCAGGGCACCTCGGCACCCACGCTGTACAACCGCCGCGGCAGTCAGACCGGTGGCGGTTATCAGCGTCCGCTGAGTTCGGCTTGAGCTCGGAGCTTTTCCCCCAACGCGTTTTTGCTGTACAGATGGCAGCTAGCCAGTATTCTTGCTGACCGCTGTTTACAGGAGTTTCCAGGTGCAAGGTTCTTCCGCTAGCGACAACGCCGCTCAGCCACCCCAGATCTATCGCTCCAAGGGCGAGATCCTGGCCTGCCTGCGGCCGGCGCAACAGCAGCACATTCCGCTGCGGATCACCTTCAATCGTCAGGGGCAGCAATTCCAGAGCTTCGTCGTCGAAATCGACGAAGCCAAGGGACTGATCGCGCTGGACGAGTTCATCCCACGTGAAGCCGAACGCCTGCTCGAACAGGGCCAGGCGTTTCGGGTGGACAGCTTCAACGAGGGCATCAAGGTCACCTGGCAGATTGATCATCCGGTCGAGTTCAGCGAACTGGACGGCAACCGCTGCTATTGGATCGGCCTGCCCACCGAGCTCACCTATCACCAGCGGCGCAATGCCTATCGGGTCAAGCTGCTGCTGACCCAGCCGGCGACGGCCGAGTTGAGTCAGGGCAACAGCCAGATCCAGCTGCGTGGCCAACTGATTGATCTGTCGGCCACGGGCTGCAAGCTACGCTTTCCCGGCAACGTGACCCACTTGCTGCAACCCGGGCAGCGGGTCCAGAGCTTTACCGCCGAGTTGCCCATAGGCGCCATCAACACGCCGGTGACCATCCGCCACGTGGCCTGTCCGGACCGCCTGGAATACAGCGACGTGGGCGTCTGCTTCGACAACCTCAGTGGCGCAGCCCAGCGTCAGGTCGAGCGCTTCATCTACCAGCTGCAGCGAGAAAATCGCCGGTTCGAGTGACCGATCGGGCGCCCCCGGCTGCTGGGCGCCCTCCTCCAACTCTCAGGTCGCCTTGGATTCAGGCGGATTCCGGGGAAACTCGATCTCTTCCTGCAGAGGCGCCCCCTCCTCGGCAAGTTCCTCCTCCACGACCGGATCAGTATGCATCTGGTCGTGTACCACCTGGCTATCGACCCGTGGATCCAGCGCGGCCGCCAGCGGCGAACTGGTAGACCCTTCGGGCATCTGCACATGGCTCAGCGGCGCCTCGTCGACCAGGTGCTTGCCGGTGACTGCATCCGGCCGGATGCGCCAGATCAGGATCGCCCCGCAGAGGACGACGAAGGCATAGAGCATATTGGGTCCGACCAGATTCATCAGCGCCCCCACCACCAGCGGACCGATACAGGCACCGATGCCAAAGGTCACCAGCAGCATGGCACTCAGGGAGACCCGGCGCTCCCCTTCGATATGGTCATTGGACAGCGCCACCGCCAGCGGATAGAGCACGAACTGCAGCAGGCTGGCGATGAGGCCGAGGGGTAGCAGCACCACTGGCGGCACATGGGGCAGCACGGCCAACGGCAGGGCGGCGAGAGTCAGGGCGATGGCGACCACGCGGATCAGCCAGCTGCGATCGTGCCGATCCGAAAGCCAGCCGATCGGCCACTGGGCGATCAGACCGGCGAAGATGCAGCAGGCCATGAACAGGCCGATGCGCTCGGTGGGCAGGCCCTGGGCGCTGGCATAGAGCGGCGCCAGGCCATAGAAGGAGCCGATCACCAGTCCGGCGACCAGGGTCGTCGTCAACGACTGCGGAATCCGCTGGATGAAGAACGTGGGCTCGAGCGGCGCCGGCTTGAGCGGCGCCGGGTGGATCTTGCCGGTGACCGCGACTGGCACCAGGCACAGGGCATAGCAGATGGCGACCAGCATCAGCTTGTCGACGCCGAGATCGGGCGAGAGCACCAGCACCACCTGCCCCAGCGCCAGGCCAAGGTAGGAGGCGGTCATGTAGCCGGAAAAGACCTTGCCCCGCTCGCCAGGCCCAGCCTGCTCGTTGAGCCAGCTTTCCAGCACCATGTACTGGCACATCATGCCCATGCCGATCAGTACCCTGAGCGCCAGCCACACCGGCAACCAGGGCAGCAGGCCGATGCCCAGCACCGCGGCGCCGACCACCCCGGCGCAGGTCACATAGGCGCGGATATGGCCAACCTTGGCGATCAGCCGATGCCCCAGCTTGCCGCCTATCACCAGTCCTGCGTAATAGGCGGCGGTCAGAGCGCCGACCCAAAGTCCCTGCACCTGATCGGCGGCCAGTCGCAGGCCGAGATAGGTACTCAGCAGACCGGTCCCGATCAACATCAACAGCGTCGCGAAATAGAGCCCGCGAAACGCCGACAGCACACGCACCATTGCCTACTCCATCGTCTCTTGCGCATCAGGCGAGCGCGACGGGATCAGCTTCGTCGTTGCGCCGCCAACTGGGCATCCTCGCCCAGGCGTGGGTTGTAGTGGCCTGCACAGGCCTTCATCAGTACCTGCAACACCGACAGATTACCTCTGACGCTGCTGATCTTGGTGGGTACCTCGCCCTTCGGATAGCGCCGCACGGTGGGGAGTTCCACGCAGCGATAGCCCAATTTCGGTACCCGGTAGGACAGATAGGCCAGCAACTCGTAGGTGGTGAACTCGTCGCGGAACGGTGCCACGCGCGGATCCAGCAGCATGGCCCGGCTGTAGGCGCGGAAACCCTGGGTGGTGTCGGTCCAGTGGAAACCCGAGGCCAGGCTCAGCATGGGTGCATGGATGAAGCGAATGGCGAAGTCACGGGACTTGGGGGTGTTCTCCGCCACGCCGCCGGCCAGAAAGCGCGAGGCCTGGACGAAATCGTAACCCTGCTCGATGGCTTCGATGAAGCGCGGGATGGCGTCCGGATCGTCCTTGTCGTTGCCGTCGATGGTCACGATGCCGGTGTAACCCTCGTCGAGCACGAAGGCATAGGCGCAGCGCAGCTGGGCGCTCAGCTTGCCCGGCGCGGTCTTGACCAGCAGTCCGCGGACGCCCAGTTCCTGCAGCCGTTGCGGCTCCAGCGAACCATCGGTGCTGCCGCCGTCGACGATGATGACATCGGCGATGTCGGCGATCCTGACCGCCGCCATGCGCCGCAGGAGGTTGAGAATGCGCTCGCCTTCGTTGATGACCGGAATCACCACGCAGTGCGGGCGGCTACGGCCGTTCCAGAAGGTCGTCGAATAGCTGGGCACCTGCCAGAGGGCGCGCTCGGTGGCGGGAATTGCAGTAGTCATAGGTCCTCCAGGTTCAACCGACACGGGCCGTGATGAGGGCGACGCCGGCGATGATCAGGACGATGCCTGCCGCCGTGGTCCAGGGAAAGGCTTCGCGAAAGATCACCACCGACAGCAGTGCGACGCTGGCGATGGCCCCGGCCGTCAGCACCGGATGCGCCACGTTCAGCGGCAGCTTGGCGAGGGCGGCGGCGTACAGCAAAAAGGCCAGGCCATACATGAACAGCCCGAGCCAGAACGGCCAGTTGGCCAGCGCAGCCATGGGATCGCTCAGGCTGGGAAAACGCCGCGGCGGCAGCATGGCCAGTTTCACCAGCACGCTCGCCGAGGCGTTGGACGCGATGCCCAGGATCAGGATCAGCCACTTCATACGGCAGCCTCCGGCAGGTCTCGATAGGCCTTGACCGCGACCTGGACGCCACGCTCCAGCGCGGCCAGGTTGGAGCCCTGCTTGGCCGGCAGCATCTCGATGCTGACGACCTGCTCCGGCAAGCGGCGGGTCAGGGCGAAGGCGATGCCATCGTGGTTGGTACTGCCCTCCCCCAGGGTCACCAGGTCCGGCTCGCTGGCATGGACGTGACCGATCAGCTCCGCATGCTCTTCGAGCACGCGAGCGGCATCTTCCTCGTTGATGGTCAGGGCGCCGGTATCGAGTTGCATGCGGATCGCCGGATGCTCGACCGCCCGCACCACGGCGGCGGTGGAATCGCTGTCGATCATGAAGTTAGCGCCATAGCGGGGCGGATTCGGCTCCAGACAGATCTGCACGCCATGGGTCGCGGCCACATCGCCCAGACGGCGAAAGAAATCCCGTGCCTGTGCCAGGGCCTGGTCGTCACTCAAGCCCGAGCGATCGCGATTGCGCGGCGAACCGAACACCAGACGCGTCGCACCCAGTCCCTCGGCGACCCGGCAGACGCCCTCCAGCTGCGCCAGCAGCGCGTGCTGGATGTCGTTGGCGCCAAAGACATTGAGTCCGGTGGTGCCGAACAGCAGGGCCTGCATGCCGGTGATCTCGATGCCACGGGCCTGCCACTGCTGACGCACCGCCTGGATGTCCTGGGCAGTGGCCGTCTTGGGATCGGCGAAGTACTTGCCGGGCGCGATGTCGATGGCATCGACCCGGTATTGCTGCAGGATCTCGGCGACCATGGCGTCATCGGTCGGGTCCCAGGCGATATTGGAGATGGCGATGCGCATCACTGACCCTCCGCCTTGATGACCGGAGGTTCCGACTGGGCATAGGCGCGCACGGCCAGCAGGGTATCGCGGGCGCTGTACTGGTAGCCGTCACAGCCGCCGAAGACCTCGGCATGCACGCTGCGAAAATCGTAGCGCGCCGGCGTACCCTCCAGGGTGTTGCCGAAGTCGCGTCCGAAGCCCTGGCGGGCGATGTCCGCCACGCTGATGGGCTCGGCGGTCAGGTGCACCAGGTCCAGCCCGGCGGCCTGGGCGGTCTGGATGTCATAGCCGAGATTGACCATCGGATAGAACTGGAAGACGCCGCGACTTTCCACGGCGTGCAGGTTGTTGTCGTTGAGCAGATCATAGATCACGTTCTTGCGCAGGCCGGGACCGACCAGGCCAGGCAGGCGGACGATCAGGGCATTGGCGAAATGCTCCCGGACGAACTGCTCCAGCCGATAGCGATTGGCGCCGTAGGCGTGCAGGCCCTCTTCGTCCACCGCGGTGGTCTCATCCACCCCGAGCGGCTGCTTGAAGACGTCCACGGTGCTGATCAGCACGAAGGAATCGCACTGGATCCGCGACAGATGACCGATCAGGCCATCGATCTTCTGGCGATCGGCCTCGGGATCGCGATTGGCGATCCACTTCTGGGCAGGGGCGCCGGCGCAGATGACCTGGCCATAGGGCTGGTCGCCGATCTGGTCGATATTGGTGGAGCGAAACAGCGCGCCGAAGGCCTTCTGCTTGAGCAGCGTCGACCCCACGAAGCCGCTGTACCCTATCAATGCGTCGGTCTTCATGTTGCTCACCCCTTGGTCTTGAATCTCAGGCAATAGTCCGGTTGGCACTCCTCGACGGGATAACGCTCGTCCAGGTAGGCCTTGAGTCGTGGAAACTTGTCGTGCATGGAAATGTTGTTCAGGTTGAATGACCAGAAGGTCGTCGAATACACCACCGCCGGCGGATCGGCATGCTGCAGATCGCTGAGCAGATCGGCCTCGTAGGGCGGCGTGGCATAGACCGGATAGATGTACTTGGTACAGGCCGGCAGATCGGTCACCCCGTTGATGACCCCGTTGTTGGCCAGGTCGAACACACAGTGGGCGCCGCTCTCCAGCAGGCGCTGCGAGGCCCATTGCACCCCGGGCGTTGCCAGGGCGGCGTCATCCGGCAAGGCGGCCAGCTTCGGCACCCAGGCGAGCCCCTGGGCCCACACTCGCTCCACCGGCGACTTGTAGAGGTTGAAGGCGGCGAGCAGCACCAGCAGCGCCGCCAGGGCGGGCACCAGCAGGCGCCGGCTGAAAGCCAGCAGCGCACCAACCAGCAGTACCGCGAAGAACGGCGAGGGATTAAGTCCGACCAGCCCCAGCAGCACCGCAGCGGCAATGGCCGCGACCGCCGCGCGCGGGTGGGCCGAGATATCCCAACCGCCATTGCGCGCGAGGCGTTGCCGCCGGGCGGCATAGAGCAGGCTCAGCAGGGGTACCCAGAAGCCCATCTGGATGTGCTGGAAGTCCGCGCGATTGACCCCGATCTTGAAGAAGATCGCGAGCAACACGGCCAGGGCACCGATCAGTGGCAGATCCTCGCTCCAGCGCCATGGCCAGGGCAGACAGCGGATCAAGGCGAAACCCGCCAGGGCCGTGGGCACCGCCAGCAGCAGGCTCAGGGCCAGCGGCCGGGCACTCAAGCCGTAGCCCCACTGGGACGAGGTCTCCAGGAGGAAGGTCAGGTTCTTGACGTAATCGGTCAGGGCGAAGAAATCGGTACCAAAGCCAAGCCAGCCGACGGTCGCCACGAAGCTCAGCAGAGACAGGACATGCCGCCGCTGCAGGAGCAGCGTGAGCAGTACCGCCGAGCCGATGGCCAGCACCCCGGCGATGCCGCGGTCATAGGACCAGAACAGGTTGAAGCCGGCCGCCAGGCCCAGCAGCACCTCGCACAGCAGTCGCCGCGGCGTGGTCTCCACCTTGCGATGCAGGCAGAAGAGGAACAGCGACAGCAGCAGGAAGAGATCGCGATAGCCCACCACCTGGGTCGCCACGGCGCCCACGGCGACCAGCAGGATCAGGCGCGCGCGGCCCTTGGGCACCGGGCACAGCAACACGGCCGTTCCCCAGAGCAGCAGCGCCGCACCGGTGTTGCACAGCCCATAGAGGATCTGGGTCACCAGAAAGGTGTGCTGGGCGCCGAACCAGGTCTCCGCCAGCCATACCGGGATGAAATCCAGGCCACCATGGATGGTGAAGGCATGGGCACCCGGCTGACTGTGCAGCAGCGTCGGCAGCGTGGCGAAATACTCCCCCTGGTGGAAGGGATCGAGGATGACGCCCTTGCCGAACAGAAAGAAATTGATGATGGAAAAGACCAGAACGCTGATGAAGCCGGCGACGCCGGACACCCCCCTGGGTGTCGCTTCAGTGGAAGGGTTCGGCATCGAGGCGCTCCAGGGCATCGAAAATGTTGTCGATCTTGCCGCCCAGCATCGAATAGCAGCCGGGCAGCTGGGGATGTTGTTCGAAGAGGATGGGACGGCCGTCGTCGCCTTCGTTCTTCATCAGAATGGTCTTCACCTCGAACAGCGAATCTCGGTATTCCACCCGCGCCGCAGCCGACATGTAGCGGGCCACGTCACGCACCATCCAGTCCGCCCGCGAGGCGCGGTCATAGCCGTCCAGCAGCGCATAGGGATCGGTGCCATTGGCGTCTTCCCAGTTCAGGTGCGGGGTGTAGCGCACATGGGACAGGGTGTGCAGACCCCGGGCCGGGAATGGCATCATGGAAAAGAACGGCCCGTCCATGACCGTCACCCCGAGGTTGCGCAGTTCCGGAGGCATCTCCACCAGCGCCATCTCGGTGATTTCGTGGCGCAGCCGGGTGGCGGTGCCTGGGAAATCGCCACCGTACTGGTTGAGGCCGCTGTAGGTGCAGTTGAAGAGATAACGGCACTGCATCTCCTCCTGCCCGCCGGCTTCATCCACCACGTCGACCCCCAGGCCGCCGCTTTCACCGCGGATCGCCGTCACGCGACTCTTGAAGCGCAACTCGACGCCGACGGCATCCAGTTCGCGACTCACTTCAGCGGCGAGTACGGCCGAGTTGAAGGCATATTCCTCGGTGAGATAAACCGCCTCGATCAGTCGATCGTCGAACAATCGACTTAATTCCTCCGACGCCGGTTGCAGCGAGGCCTCGATCCCCTGACAGAAGCGTTCGAACTGTTTGGCCGTGACCTTGGAGTTGTTGCGGGCAATGGCATACAACTTGGTGAAGTCGCGCACCACCACATCCGGATAATCGCGCAAGAAGCGCGGCAAGTTGACTCGACTGCGAAAGGCCGTGACGAAACTGCGGGGATAGTGATAACCGTTATGGACGCGTGCCTGATTGTGATAAGAGGCGCGCTTCAACAGCCCGTCTTCCCGCTCGACCAGAGTGACTTTCGCAAAGCCTCTCACGCGCATGAGATACAGGGCCGTCATGGCCCCGTAAAATCCGCCACCTATGACGATCGCATCTCTCATGATCGTCAGGCCATGCCGGATTGAGTGGCCGGCCTTGCGGCATTGCCGCCCTGCACTACTTCGACATTGAGCTTGTCACGGCGCGTCATGACCGCACTCGTGAACTCCTGGGCGACATGATAGAGCGGCCCTTCGTTGACTCTGTGGGTCAACTGCAGGACATATTCGCCGAGCACCAGCAGGACCAGCGAAATGAGAAAGAACATGCCGGACTGCTGTAATGAAATCGTCACCCAACCTGGCGCGACGTCATCCTTGAACAGGCCGATGGCGATGACGTAGATCGAATAGAGCAGATTGGACAGGGCCCCGACGATGGATAGGAAACTGACCATGCGCATGGGCTTGCGGGTGGAGGACACCAGCAGCCGGGCACCGCGATCGAAGCTGCCGGACAACCGCTTGGGCTTGGTGCTGCGCGGCGGCATGCTGTATTCGAGATTGATCCGCGAGAAGCCCGCCGTCGCCGGCAGATGGCGATAGGTCAGCGCCGGCGCGGGGTGGCGCAGGATGTAATTGATGACCTTCTTGCTGAGCATCCGGTACTGAGGCGCATCCTTGGCCAGATCGACGCCGTTGAACTGCTTGTAGAGACTGTTGAAGCCCTTGGAGCAAAGACTGTAGGACAGGGTCTGCCGAACTTTCTGCTGATTATTGGCGAACACCACGTCGATGCCACCGGCAGCCTGTTGCAACATGTCGGGCAAGAAGGCGATGTCATCGGTTTCCGGATCTATGACGACCGCGAAGTCTCCCAGCGCATTCTCCAGTCCCACCCAGGCGGCGGTATCGGAGTCCACTTCCTTGGTCAGGGCATATACCTGCAGATTGGGCAGGCCATTGATGCTGGTGAGTTGCTTCAATCGAGCTACGCTGTCATCAGAAGAGGCGTTGTCGACAATGATAAGTTCGTAGTCACTTACCAAGGGACCGATAACAGTTGCCGCGCGCTCTAGGACGCTCTGCAACTCGGTAGCCTGATTACGCACAACGAACACGACTGAAAGTAGGACGGGATAAAAGGCCATGACGCGAACCTCCAGAGGCGCTCCAGATACAAGCAATGCAGACGGTTAGCCAACGGAGAGTACAGATAAATTCGGCAGGTTTTTGTCTGCTGCTCTATGCTGTGATCACAGCCACAAATCGCCACTGGAAGAGCTTGGAAGTCGGACAAGGTCGCCGTTTTTGCCCTATCCTCCAAACTGCTGTAACGGTTCGGCAAGGGCAGTTGAAGGCGTCGGATCGCGAGGAGAGGTTCTGGAAAGGAATCTGGTGTCCCAGAGTGGGGTCGAACCACCAACCTTCCCCTTAGGAGGGGGATGCTCTATCCAATTGAGCTACTGGGACAGGAAAGGGCGCTCATGGTAACGAGCAGCGGAAGGTTTGTCATGTTCCGGTTCAGGCAGCGCGACACTGCGCGCGGGGCGGCACAGGCAGGAAGTTCTTCGGCAGCTTTGCAATTTGTTCTGTACGTCGGTAAATTGACGTCAATAAAAACAGATACCTAGGGACAGGTGGTTACAGAGTCCAAGGTGCCGTGAGTGCTAGCGGAACGAGACGAGGGCTTATGCCTTCACTGATTTTTGACTCCAGATGAAGTACCTCAATGACCCAGGCCATTAGATCCTACTCAAGCCGTACCGCTGACAAATTCGTCGTGCGTCTGCCCGAGGGCATGCGAGAGCGCATCGCGGATGTGGCCCGCAACCATCATCGCAGCATGAACTCCGAAATCATCGCGCGTCTCGAGCAGAGCTTGCAGCAAGAGGGCGCCCTTGGGGACGAACCCGGGCTTCGCCTGGACAGTCCGGAGATCACCGCCAGCGAGCGGGAGTTGCTGCAGCGCTTTCGGCAACTGTCGGGTCGCCAGCAGAACGCCCTGATCTCGCTGATCGCCCACGACATCGACGCCGCATCCTGACGGCGTCCGGGCTGCCCTGCGCCTGGGCAGCCCGCTGCACCCTGCCCTGCCCTACATCAGGAACAGGGTGGCGAGTCCCAAGAAGATGAAGAAGCCGCCGCTGTCGGTGACCGCGGTGATCAGGACGCTCGACCCCATGGCCGGGTCGCGACCGAAGCGCTGCAGGGTCATGGGAATCAGCACGCCCATGAACGCCGCCAGCAGCAGATTCAGGGTCATGGCCCCCATCATCACCAGGCCCAGGGACCAGCTGCTGTAGAGATAGAAGGCCACCAGCCCTATCACCCCACCCCAGATGACGCCATTGCACAGGGCGACGCCCATCTCCTTGCGCAGCAGGCGCGCGGTGCTGGTCACACTGATCTGCCCCAGCGCCATGGCGCGCACGATCATGGTGATGGCCTGGTTGCCCGAGTTGCCGCCAATGCCGGCGACGATGGGCATGAGCGCGGCCAGGGCCACCAGTTTCTCGATCGAGCCCTCGAACAGGCCGATGACCCGCGAGGCGATGAAGGCCGTGATGAGGTTGGTGGCCAGCCAGGTCCAGCGGTTGCCCACCGATTTCCACACCGAGGCGAAGACGTCTTCGTCTTCGCGCAGACCAGCCATGTTGAGGACTTCGCTTTCGCTTTCCTCGCGGATCAGGTCGACCATCTCGTCGATGGTGAGACGGCCGATCAGCTTGCCGTTCTTGTCCACCACCGGCGCCGAAACCAGGTCGTAGCGTTCGAACGCCTGGGCCGCGTCATAGGCGTCGCCGTCCGGATGGAAGGCCACCGCCTCCTTCGCCATGACTTCGACCACCAGCTTTTCCGGATCGTTGACCAGCAGTCGCTTGATCGGCAGCACCCCCTTGAGGATGCTGTCGTTGTCGACCACGAACAGCTTGTCGGTGTGGTCGGGCAGCTCTTTCAGCCGGCGAAGATAACGCAGCACCACTTCCAGGGCGACGTCATCGCGGATGGTCACCATCTCGAAGTCCATCAGCGCGCCCACCTGGTCCTCTTCGTAGGACAGGGCGGAGCGCACCCGCTCGCGCTGCTGGGCGTCGAGGGCCTCCATCAGTTCATGGACGACGTCGCGCGGCAGGTCCGGCGCCAGGTCGGCGAGTTCGTCGGCGTCGAGCTGACCGGCCACCGCGAGGATTTCCTGATCGTCCATGTCGGCGATCAGCGTCTCGCGGACGGCGTCCGAGACCTCCAGCAGGATCTCGCCGTCACGCTCGGTCTTGACCAGCCCCCAGACGGTCAGGCGGTCTTCCTGCGGCAGGGCTTCGAGGATGAAGGCGACGTCGGCCGGGTGCAGCTCGTCCAGCCGGGCACGCAGCTCTTCGAGGCCTTCTTCGGGGATATCGGCGGGGGATACGGGGGCGCGATCGTGGTCTTCACGCGCCTCGACGGCGAGGTCGTAGCGCTCCAGCAACTCGACGACCTGGGCGAGACGCTCCTGCAGCGTCTCGTGGGGCTTTCTGATTTCTGCTTCGTTCACTACGGTCATAGCGCACTCCGGCCCGCCGGCGGAGCGCACCGACGAACCCTATCTCAACAACGGGACGAAAAAGGCGATTGAGTGTTGACTGGGTAAGTCCATAAGGGGGGATGACCACTGCCCCGGCGGGGCTGACGGCGGGGATGATACACCGGACCGGTTACGGGTGCGAACGCAAAAGGTTTTCAAAACAGCTATTTGCAAGGGCTCTGGGCCGGTATCGAAGCCGCGCTTGCAACGCTCGTCCCGCGGTCGTTAACCCGCTAAGCTTGAGCGCTACGTCAAGGAGGACGTCCCATGAAGAAGCTCGTCGTGCTCGGCCTGTTGCTGGGCTGCGCCTCTGCCCAGGCGGCCACGGTCTATCGTTGCGAAGATGCCGCCGGCCACCTCACCTTTTCCACCAGCGGCTGTGCTTCGGACAGCGACAGCCGCCTGCAACGCGCGGACAATCCCCGCCCGGGCGGCGCCAGGCCCACGCTGATGGCGAAACCCAAGGCCCCTCCGCGCAAGGAGGCGCAACGCCCACCAACAGTGGTGGCAGCCAGAACGGATGGGTGCGGTGATCTTCTCAACCCCAGCGAAAGGCGGCAGGCGATCATCCGGGGACAGGTCAGGGTCGGCATGAGCCGGGCGGACGTGGAGAACGCCCTGGGACCACCGCAGCGGATCTCCCAGCTGGACGCCCTGACTCGCTATCACTACGAGGCGCGCCAGCGCAAGGAACGCTCGCGCCTGGTGACCTTCGACGACAAGGGTTGCGTGCGTCGACGCTGACGCCCGCAACCGGCTGGCACCGCGTCAGAGCACGGCGCGGGGGTAGGAGCCGAGGACCTTGAGCGCCACGGCGCTGGTGGACAGGCGCTCCAGCACGTCGCGGATCAGCGGATCGGCCTGGTGGCCGAGGAAATCGATGAAGAAGACATAGGTCCACTTGCCGCTGCGCGAGGGCCGCGTCTCGATCCGGCTGAGGTCGATGTTGTTGGTGTGGAACGGCAGCAGCAGCTCGTGCAGGGCACCCGGCTTGTTCTGCATGGAGACGATGATGGAGGTCTTGTCGTCGCCGCTGGGCGGCACCTCCTGGTTGCCGATGATGAGGAAGCGCGTGGAGTTGTCCGGGCGATCCTCGATCTTCTGCTGCACCGGGGTCAGGCCATAGAGCGAGGCCGCCATGTCACCGGCGATGGCCGCGCTGTTCCACTCCCCCTTCACCCGCCGCGCCGCTTCGGCATTGCTGGCCACCGCCACCCGCTCGACGCTGGGGTAGTAGGAGTCCAGCCACTTGCGGCACTGGGCCAGCGACTGGGCGTGGGAATAGATGCGGGTGATGCTGTCGGCCTTGGTGTTCTCGCCGATCAGCAGGTGGTGGTGGATGCGCAGCTCCACCTCGCCGCAGATCGACAGGTTGTGCTCGAGGAAGCTGTCCAGGGTGTGGTTGACCGCCCCTTCGGTGGAGTTCTCCACCGGGACCACGCCGAAGTTGGAGGCGCCGGCGGCAACCTCGCGGAAGACCTCGTCGATGGCCGCCATGGGCCGGGTCACCACGGCCTTGCCGAAGTGCTTGAGCGCCGCGGCCTGGGAGAAGGTGCCTTCAGGGCCGAGGTAGGCCACGTGCAGCGGCTCTTCCAGGGCCAGGCAGCAGGACATGATCTCGCGGAACAGTCGCGCCATGTCTTCGTCACGGACCGGACCGCCGTTGCGCTCCATCACCCGCTTGAGCACCTGGGCCTCGCGCTCGGGCCGGTAGAACACGGGCTTTTCGCCCTCCGCCAGCGTTCCCATCTTGACCCGGGCCACGTCCTGGGCGCAGCGGGCACGTTCGCTGATCAGCTCCTGGATGCGTTCGTCCAGACTGTCGATACGCAGGCGCAGGGCCTTGAGCTCGTGTTCGGACATGATCAGCCGTGCTCCTTCTCGAATTCGGCCAGATAGGTCACCAGCGCCTGGACGGCTTCCAGGGTCACGGCGTTATAGATGGATGCGCGCATGCCCCCCACCGAACGATGGCCCTGCAGATACAGCAGGCCGCGCGCTTCGGCGCCCTCGAGGAAGGCCTTGTCGAGGCGCTCGTCCGCCAGGCGGAAGGGCACGTTCATCCAGGAGCGGTCGTTCTTGGCGATGGGGTTGCTGTAGAAGTCGCTGGCGTCGATGAAGCCGTACAGCAGCTCCTTCTTCTGGCGATTCAGGCGCTCCATGGCGGGCAGACCGCCCTGCTCCTTCAGCCACTTGAACACCAGGCCCGACAGGTACCAGGAGAAGGTGGCCGGGGTGTTGTACATGGAGCCGTTGTCGGCCTCGACCTTGTAGTCGAGCAGCGTCGGGCAGGCGGCGCGGGCGCGACCCAGCAGGTCTTCGCGGACGATCACCACCACCAGGCCGCTGGGCCCGATGTTCTTCTGCGCGCCGGCGTAGATCAGCCCGAAACGCGAGACGTCCAGCGGGCGCGAGAGGATGTCGGAAGAGGCATCCGCCACCAAGGGTACGTCACCCACGTCCGGAATCCAGTCGAACTCCAGACCGCCGATGGTTTCGTTGGGAGTGTAGTGGACGTAGGCGGCGTCCTTGGACAGCTGCCATTCGTGCTGCCCCGGAATGGCGAAGTAGTCGTAGCCCTTGGAACTGGCGGCGACGTTGACGGTGCCATAGTGCCGCGCCTGCTCGATGGCCTTGCGCGACCAGATGCCGGTGTCGATGTAGTCGGCCTTGCCGCCCTCGGGCATCAAATTCATCGCCAGCTGGGCGAATTGCAGACTGGCGCCGCCCTGCAGGAACAGCACCTTGTAGTTGCTGGGGATGGCCAGCAACTCGCGCAGGTCGGCCTCGGCCTGGTTCGAGATGGCGGTGAAGTCTTCACCGCGGTGGCTCATCTCCATCACCGACAGGCCACGGCCCTGCCAATCCAGCAGATCGGCCTGGGCCTGGCGCAGCACAGCTTCAGGCAGGGCCGCCGGGCCGGCGCAGAAGTTGTAGGCACGCTTGCTCATCACTCGTCATCCTCGTTGGGCAGATCATCGCTCGGCACGTCGCTGGCACCGGGCAGCACATCGTCCTGGTCGGGTTCGTGGCTGTCGACCGGCAATTCCTTGTCGAGCACCTCGTCGTCCAGCTCGGCTTCGTGGTCCAGCAGCTCTTCGTCCACCGAAGGCTCCTGCACCCGCTCAAGGCCCACCAGCTTCTCGCCCTTGCCGAGCTTGATGAGGGTGACGCCCTGGGTGTTGCGGCCGGTACGGGAGATGCCCTCGACCGGCGTCCGCACCAGGGTGCCCTGGTCGGAGATCAGCATGATCTCCTCGCCGTCCAGCACCTGGATGGCGCCGATCAGGGGGCCGTTGCGCTCGTTGATGACCATGGCGATCACGCCCTGGCCGCCACGACCACGCTGCGGGTATTCGGCCATGGCGGTGCGCTTGCCGAAGCCGTTGAGGCTGGCGGTGAGGATCTCGGCGCCCGGCTCGGGAATCAGCATGGAGATCAGCCGCTGGTTCTCGGCCAGACGCATGCCCCGCACGCCGCGGGCGGTACGGCCCATGGTGCGCACATGGCGTTCCTTGAAGCGGATGACCTTGCCACCGTCGGAGAACAGCATGACCTCGCGGGCCCCATCGGTGATGGCGGCGGCGATCAGGCTGTCGCCCTCTTCCAGCTTCAGCGCGATCAGGCCGTTGCTGCGCGGACGGCTGAACTGCACCAGCGGGGTCTTCTTCACGGTGCCGTTGCGGGTGGCCATGAAGATGTAGGCGCCGGTGGGCTCGTCCTGGTCGGTATCGAGGAGTTCGCCCTCTTCGCCTTCGCTTTCGACATCGTCTTCCACCAGCACGGCGTCTTCGATGTCCAGGTTGTCGTCCTGCTCGCCCAGGTCCTCGTCACCGGCCGGCGCCTGCTGACGTATGGCTTCCAGATCGACCGGCAGCATGGCGGTGATGCGCTCGCCTTCGGCCAGCGGCAGCAGGTTGACCAGCGGACGGCCACGGGCAGCGCGGGAGGCCTCGGGGATCTCGTAGGTGCGCTTCCAGTAGACCTTGCCCAGGCTGGAGAACAGCAGCAGGGTGGTATGGCTGTTGGCGACCAGCAGGTGTTCGATGTAGTCCTCTTCCTTGACCGCCGAGGCCGAGCGGCCGCGGCCGCCCCGGCGCTGGGCCTGGTAGGCGTGCAGCGGCTGGGACTTGGCGTAGCCGCCATGGGAGATGGTGACGACGCGGTCTTCCTCGGTGATGAGGTCGGCGATGGTCAGGTCCACCTGGGAGGCAATGATCTCGGTGCGACGCTTGTCGCCGAACTCGGCCTTGACCTTTTCCAGCTCCTCGCGGATGACTTCCATCAGCCGCTCGGGGTTGGTGAGGATGCGGATCAGCTCGCCGATCTGCTGCAGGATCTCCTGGTACTCGGCGATGAGCTTTTCGTGCTCCAGGCCGGTCAGGCGGTGCAGACGCAGATCCAGGATGGCCTGGGCCTGCTCGGGCGAGAGGTGATACTTGCCCTCGTGCAGACCGTATTGCTCGGGCAGGTCGTCCGGACGGCAGGAATCGGCGCCGGCGCGCTCGACCATCTCGCGTACCGCGCTGGATTCCCAGGGCGTGGCGATCAGGCGTTCCTTGGCTTCGGCCGGGGTCGGCGAGCTCTTGATCAGCTCGATGACCGGATCGATGTTGGACAGGGCGACCGCCTGTCCTTCGAGGATGTGGCCACGCTCACGCGCCTTGCGCAGTTCGTAGACGGTGCGCCGGGTCACCACTTCGCGACGGTGGCGAATGAAGGCTTCCAGCAGTTCCTTGAGGTTCAGGGTCCGCGGCTGGCCGTCGAGCAGGGCCACCACGTTGATGCCGAACACCGTCTGCAGCTGGGTCTGGGCGTAGAGGTTGTTGAGCACCACCTCGGGGGTTTCGCCGCGACGCAGCTCGATGACCACGCGCATGCCGTCCTTGTCGGACTCGTCGCGCAGCTCGGTGATGCCTTCGATCTTCTTCTCTTTCACCAGCTCGGCGATCTTCTCGATCAGCCGTGCCTTGTTGAGCTGGTAGGGCAGCTCGGTGATGACGATCTGCTGGCGATTGGCGCTCTTGTCGATGTCCTCGACTTCGGCGCGGGCCCGCACATAGATGCGGCCACGACCGGTGCGATAGGCCTCGATGATGCCGGCGCGACCGTTGATGATGCCCGCGGTCGGGAAGTCCGGACCGGGGATGTACTGCATCAGGTCGTCGACGGTCAGCTCGCTGTTCTCGATCAGCGCCAGGCAGCCATCGATGACCTCGCCGAGGTTGTGCGGCGGGATGTTGGTGGCCATGCCGACCGCGATGCCGCTGGAACCGTTGACCAGCAGGTTGGGGATGCGCGTGGGCATTACCGCCGGGATCTGCTCGGTGCCGTCGTAGTTGGGCACCCAGTCGACGGTTTCCTTGTCCAGGTCGGCCAGCAGTTCGTGGGCGAGCTTGGACATCCGCACTTCGGTGTATCGCATGGCCGCGGCGTTGTCGCCGTCGACCGAACCGAAGTTGCCCTGACCATCCACCAGCATGTAGCGCAGCGAGAAGGGCTGGGCCATCCGCACGATGGTGTCGTAGACGGCGGTGTCGCCGTGGGGGTGGTACTTACCGATGACGTCACCCACCACACGGGCGGATTTCTTGTACGGCTTGTTCCAGTCGTTGCCCAGCTCGCTCATGGCGTAGAGCACGCGCCGGTGCACCGGCTTGAGGCCGTCGCGCACATCCGGCAGGGCCCGGCCGACGATGACGCTCATCGCGTAGTCGAGATACGACTGCCGCAATTCGTCTTCGATATTGACCGGGAGGATTTCTTTGGCCAGTTCACCCATGAGAAGCCTGGTTCCTTCTGATCTGAAAAGCGCTAGGGCTCGTCCGCATGTCGGCCGAGCCTGATATAGGAGAGGCGAAAGCCCGTCTGGCGGCGCCTGCCACCGGCGGCGCGAAGGCGCTCCAGCCGGTTTTCAGCACTGCATCGCCGCCTGCCGAGGGCTTTCGAACAAAGCCTGTGCAAAGAGCGAAATTCTAACACATTCAGGGATGTATCCGCCCCTGGCGATCACCTCAATGCAGGCGGCGCCGATTCATCAGCTCGGCCATCTTCTTGGCGTCCGGACGCTCCACCACCCCGCGCTCGGTGACGATGGCGTCGATGAGATCGGCCGGGGTCACGTCGAACACCGGATTGAAGGCCTCGACCTCGGCGGCGATGCGCTGGCCACCGGCTTCCAGCAACTCGTGACCGGCGCGCTCCTCGATGGGGATGTCGTCACCGGACGCCAGATTCATGTCGATGGTGGAGCTGGGCGCCACCACCATGAAGCGCACCCCGTGGTGCATGGCGATGACCGCCAGGTTGTAGGTGCCGATCTTGTTGGCCACGTCGCCGTTGGCGGTGATCCTGTCGGCGCCGACGATCACCCAGGCGACGTTGCGCGTCTTCATCAGGTGAGCGGCGGCGGCATCGGCGTTGAGACTGACCGGAATGCCCTCGCCGGCCAGCTCCCAGGCGGTCAGGCGCGAGCCCTGCAGCCAGGGGCGGGTCTCGTCGGCATGGACACATTCCACCAGGCCGTCCAGGTGCGCGGCGCGCAGGACGCCCAAGGCGGTGCCGAAGCCGCCGGTGGCCAGGGCGCCAGTGTTGCAGTGGGTAAGGAAGGTCTGCTTGCTGGCGTCGTGCTTGCGGATCAGCTCGACGCCCAGCTGCGCCATGGTCAGGTTGGCCTCGCGATCGCTCAGGTGGATGGCCACCGCCTCGGCTTCCAGCGCCGCCAGGGCACCCTCCCCGGCCATGCGCGTCAGGCGCTCGCGCATCCGGTTGAGCGCCCAGAACAGATTGACGGCGGTGGGACGCGACGCGGCCAGCAGTTCGAAGTCGGCACTGACGGTGGCTTGCCAGTCCTCACCCGCCGCGGCACGTTGCCGGGCACCCAGCACCACGCCATAGGCGGCGCTGATGCCGATGGCCGGCGCGCCGCGTACCAGCATGTCGCGGATGGCCTGGGCCACCTCGGCGGCGCTGTGACAGGCGACCCAGTGTTCGCGCAGCGGCAACAGGCGCTGGTCGAGCAGGTGCAGGGCACCGTCCCGCCATTCGATCGCCTTGATCTTTTCCGCCGCCAGCAGACGCTCTCGCATGATCTCTCCTCGACCTGAATCTGTAGCCCGCCAGTATACCGGCATCGGCGTGCGGATTTAGCGGTAGCGCCGCAAGGACCGCTATACTGCCGGCTCGCCCCTCTTGGAACCGCCGCCGATGCCCACCCCCGCGCCCCTGGACCTCTTGTTGCTCCCCAGCTGGATCGTGCCGGTGGAGCCTGCCGGAGTAGTCCTGCGCGATTACGCCCTGGGCGTGCGCGACGGCTGCATCGCCCTGCTCGCGCCGCGTAGCGAGGCCCTGCGTCAGCCGGCCAAGGAGACCCTGGAGCTGCCGGGCAAGGTGCTGATCCCCGGGCTGATCAACGCCCATGGTCACGCCGCCATGACCCTGTTTCGCGGCATGGCCGACGACCTGCCGCTGCAGACCTGGCTGCAGGATCACATCTGGCCCGCCGAAGGGCGCTGGGTCGACGAGGACTTCGTCCGCGACGGCACCACCCTGGCCATCGCCGAGCAGATCCGTGGCGGCATCACCTGCTTTTCGGACATGTATTTCTACCCCCAGGTGGCCTGCGAGGCGATCCATCGCACCGGGGTGCGCGCCCAGGTCTGCCTGCCGATCCTCGACTTCCCCATTCCCGGCGCCCGCACCGCGGACGACATGATCCGCCGTGGCCTGGAACTGTTCGACGACATGAAGCTGCACGAGCGCATCAGCGTGGCCTTCGGCCCCCATGCGCCCTATACCGTGGCCGACGCCAAGCTCGAACAGATCCTGGTCTTGGCCGAGCAACTGCAGGCACCGATCCAGATGCATGTGCACGAGACCGCCTTCGAGGTGGAGCAGGCGCTGCAGCAGACCGGTGAGCGGCCGCTCAGCCGGCTGCGGCGACTGGGCCTGCTCGGGCCGCGCTTCCAGGCGGTGCACATGACCCAGGTGGACGACGAGGACCTGGAAAACCTGGTCGAGACCAACAGCCATGTCATCCACAGTCCCGAATCCAATCTCAAGCTGGCCAGCGGCTTCTGCCCGGTGGAGCGGCTCTGGCAGGCCGGCGTGAACGTCGCCATCGGCACCGACGGCGCGGCCAGCAACAACGATCTCGATCTGCTCGGCGAGACCCGTACCGCCGCCCTGCTGGCCAAGGCCGTGGCCGGCTCCGCCACCGCCCTCGATGCCCACCGTGCGCTGCGTCTGGCCACCCTGAACGGTGCTCGCGCCCTGGGTCTCGAGCGCTGCCTGGGCTCGCTGGAAGTCGGCAAGGCCGCCGACCTGACCGCCGTCGACCTCAGCGGCCTCGCCCAGCAGCCGCTCTACGACCCCGTTTCGCAACTCATCTATGCCACCGGCCGCGACCGCGTCAGCGACGTCTGGGTCGGCGGCGTGCCGCTGCTGCGCCAGAGCGAACTCGTGCGCCTGGACGAGGCCGAACTCATAGCCAATGCGCAGCAGTGGGCCACCCGTATCCAGCAGGGCGCCTGACGCGCCCCGCTCCCTTGCCTCTGGAGAACCCCATGTCCAACGTCGATAACGCCGAGATTGCCAAGTTCGAGGCCCTCGCCTACCGCTGGTGGGACCGCGAGAGCGAATTCAAGCCGCTGCACGACATCAATCCTCTGCGCGTCAACTGGATCGACCAGCACGCCGGCCTGGCCGGCAAGAAGGTGCTGGACGTCGGCTGCGGTGGCGGCATCCTCAGCGAGGCCATGGCCCAGCGCGGTGCCCAGGTGACCGGCATCGACATGGCCGAGGCGCCCCTGGCCGTCGCCCGCCTGCACCAGCTGGAATCCGGCGTGCCGGTGGAGTACATCCAGGAGACCACCGAGGACCACGCGCGCAAGCACGCCGGCACCTATGACGTGGTGACCTGCCTGGAGATGCTCGAGCACGTGCCGGATCCCTCCTCGGTGATCAAGGCCTGCCACGACCTGGTCAAGCCGGGCGGCCAGGTGTTCTTTTCCACCATCAACCGCAATCCCAAGGCCTATCTGTTCGCCATCGTCGGTGCCGAATACGTGCTGCGTCTGCTGCCGCGGGGCACCCACGATTTCCGCAAGTTCATCCGCCCCTCGGAACTGGGTGCCTGGGCCCGTGCCGCCGGCCTCAACCTGCGCGACGTCATCGGCCTCACCTACAACCCGCTGACCAAGAGATACAAGCTCGAAGGCGACGTGACGGTGAACTACATGGTGCGCACCCAGCGCGAGGACTAGGCCATGCGTCTGCAAGCGGTCCTCTTCGACATGGATGGCACCCTGCTCGACACGGCGCCGGACTTCATCGCCATCATCCAGGGCATGCGCCAGGACAGGGGCCTCGCGCCCGCCGATGAGGCCCGCCTGCGCGGGGTCATCTCCGGTGGTGCCAAGGCGATGATCCTGGCCGGCTTCGAGATCGACCCCCTGGGCGCCGAACTCGAACCCCTGCGCCTGGAGTTTCTCGAGCGCTACCAGACGCAATGCGCGGTCCACACCCGGCTGTTCGACGGCATGGACGAAATCCTGCGCGATCTCGACGCCGCCCGGTTGCGTTGGGGCGTGGTGACCAACAAGCCGGTGCGCTTCGCCGAGCCGATCATGCAGCGCCTGGGCCTGGCCGAGCGCTCGGCCTGCCTGGTCTGCCCGGACCATGTCACGCACAGCAAGCCGGATCCGGAGATGGTGCTGCTGGCCTGCCGGCAACTGGACGTGGATCCGCAGACCGCCCTGTTCATCGGTGACGACCTGCGCGACATCGAATCCGGTCGCGCCGCCGGCAGCAAGACGGTGGCAGCGCGCTACGGCTACATCCATCCGGACGACCGCCCCGAGCACTGGGGCGCCGACGCCATCATCGACCATCCGCTGGAACTGCGCGCCCTGCTCGATCGCGCGCTGTGCGGCTGCTAGAGGTTCAGATGTTCGACTACCAGGCTCCGGCCGAGCTGCTCAAGGACCGCGTCATCCTCGTCACCGGTGCCAATCGCGGCATCGGCGCCGCCCTCGCCAAGGGCTGCGCCGCCCTGGGCGCCAGCGTCATCCTCCAGGGTCGCGATGCCGCGGCGCTGGATCAGGTGTGTCAGGAGATCCTGGCCAGCGGTGGCCAGGCCGAGACCCTGGTACTGGATCTCGAACGGGCCGATGCGGCCGCCTATGCCGCCGTGGCGGAGCGGCTGAGACAACGTCACGGGCGCCTGGATGGCCTGGTGCACAACGCCGGCCTGCTCGGGCCGCGGGTGCTGCTGGAAGAGACGCCCGCCGCCGCGCTGGCGCAGGTGCTGCAGGTCAATGTCCAGGCCGGCTTCGCCCTGACCCAGGCCCTGCTGCCGCTGCTCAGGGCGGCCGGTGAGGCCTCGCTGATCTTCACGTCCAGCAGTGTCGGCCGCAAGGGCCGGGGCGGCTGGGGCGCCTATTCGGTGTCAAAGTTCGCCACCGAGGGCCTGATGCAGGTCTGGGCCGAGGAGCTGGCCGAGGACGGCATCCGGGTTAACAGCGTCAACCCGGGCGGTACCCGCACCGCCATGCGGGCGGCGGCCTATCCCGAAGAGGACCCGGCCCGGGTGCCCGCGGCGGAGGCCATCCTGCCGGTCTATCTCTATCTGCTCGGTCCGGCCAGCCGGGGCACCACTGGCCAGGCGCTCAACGCCCAGTAGCGAAGTCGATCAGACGTGGAAGCGCTGAACCAGGCGCGCGAGCTCGTCACCCAGTTCGGCCAGCTCGCGGCTGGCTGAGGCCGTGGCCGCCATCGCCTGGTTGGACTGATCGGCGCCGTCGCGAATCCGGGTGACATTGACCGCCACCTCTTCGGCCACCCCGCGCTGCTGCACGGCCGCCGCGGCGATCTGCTGATTCCTCTGCTGGATGCTGGCCACCGCCGTGGCGATACCGGCAAAGGCGCGCCGGGTATCGCCGGCACTGTCCAGGGTGTCGACGAGCAGGGTCTCGCTCTGCTGCATCCGTGCGACCGCTTCGCCGCTGCCCTTCTGCAACACCACGATGAGCCGTTCGATCTCGACGCTCGACTGCTGGGTACGCCGCGCCAGGGCCCGGACTTCGTCAGCGACCACGGCGAATCCCCGCCCCTGCTCACCGGCGCGCGCCGCCTCGATGGCCGCGTTGAGCGCCAGCAGGTTGGTCTGCTCGGCCACCGCCTTGATCACGTCCAGCACACTACTGATCGCCTGGCTGTCGTGGGACACGCCTTCGAGGCGCTCGGCGGCGGACCGGACATCCACCCCCAGGCTCTCGATACCGGCCAGACTGCGGCCGATCACCGCCTGACCATCGCTGACCTGGCGCTCGGCCTGATCGCCGGCACCGGCGGCGGCCTCGGCATCTGCGGCGACCCCCTGGGCCGTGGCGGCCAGTTCGGCCATGGCCGCGGCCACCTGATCGGTTTCCTCGCGCTGCCGGGTCACGCCCCGCTGCGCCTCGCGGGCCTGTTCGGCCAGGGCGGCGGCGGACTGGCCGAGCCGGCCGATACCGCTCTGCAGCTGCAGGACCATGCCGCGCAGCGCCGCCACCATGCTGGCGCTGGAACGCTGCAACTGGCCGATCTCGTCGCCCCGATCCACCGTCAACTCGACATCCAGCTGGCCCTGGGCGATGCGCTCGGCGGCGGCGATCACCTTGCGCAGCGGCCGGACGATGGCCAGGGTGATGATCAGCGCAGCCAGGGCGCCGACGATCAGCGCCAGCAGGGCCACGCCGCCGATGGTCAGCAGGCGCTTGGTCATCATCGCCTGCAGTTCGGTTTCCTGTTGCCCATAGAGGGCATCGACCCGCTGCACCGCGGTCTCCGCCAGGCTGGTCATCCGCGCACCGGCGGTCTGCTCCTGGGCCAGGGCGGCGGCATAGTCGCCGAGGCGGCGGATGAATTCCTTGATGTTGGTGGAGACGTCCTGGATGACCGAGGAATAGGCCGGATCGCTCAGTTGCGGCTCGACCTTGGCCAGCAATTCCAGGGCGGCACTGGCCGAGGGCAGCGGCTGGTCGTCCACCGTGCTCTTGCCGGCCCGTGCCTGGGCTTCGTCGAGACTCTTGAGCATCAGGCGATAGAGTTCGCCGACCTGCTGCGACAGGGTCAGGAGTTCGGTCCCCTGCTTGCCGCCGGAATCCTTGAGGGCATAGGCGCCGTCATCCAGCAGACCGGACTGGAGGATGTCCAGGCTGTTGGCCGCGCCCTCTACCAGAAAGGCGGCCCCCTCCATGGCCAGACGGCGCGAGGTGTGGAGTCGTTCGAAGTCGGCGAAGGCAGCGCCATAGGCCTGGATGGCCTCACGGGCGGCGCCGAGGTCGACAGCGTTGGCACTGCCCACCTCGGCCTCCAGCTGTCCCAACCGCTCGAGCACGGCCGGCAGGGCCTGCCGCAGATGCTCGGCCTGGGCGGCCTCGCCACTCAGGCGAAAGCCCTGCTCCAGGGCGCGGACCTGCATCACCTGCCGGTTGATCGCCGCCATGTCGCGCAGGGAGCCGAATCTATGCTCGACATCCTTGAGTGCGAGCCCGCCCTGCAGGGCCACGACCAGGGTCAGCAGCAGCACCAGCCCGAAGCCCACCGCCAGCTTGGTCGCGGTTCGCCAATTGGCCAGGCGATAGCGCGCAATCCCTTTCATACCGCACCCCGACAAAATGAGTTCTACCGACGCTGTCGTCTGCAGAAGCCGATTCTTGAGAAGGTGCGGAGCAAACCGCCACTATCCGTCGCGCGCGGTTATGTCGGCGTCGCTTTGGACGGCGGCCGTTGGCCAGGGGGCCGAGCGATCAGCGACCGGCGCGGGACTCGCGAATGTAGAAGCGCGCCTTTTCGGCGTTCTTCACGCAACCGGTGTAGGCCTCGACCTGCTGCTGCGTCTTGGCGGTGGACAGCAAGGCCAGCGCCTTGGAATAGCTCACCGTGCCGGAAAAGCCTTCGGCCTTGGCCAGGTCGAGTTCCTGCCAGGCGGAACGGGTCTGGGCGGCGCAGCTGTCGCGATTGACCACCTTGCCCGAACAGCCGGCAAGCACCACGGCAGCCAGCGTAGCGGCCAGGACGGGAACCAGTTTCGCTTTCATCTCTCTTTCTCCTTGCACCTGCAACCGGCCGGAACGGCCGGATAACCGCAGCGTAGACCGCCAACCCCAAGCGCTGTTCAGCGCCGGTTACGCAGAAACTCGACCACCGCGGCCTGGTCGCCGCTGAAGATCACCCGGGACGCCTTGCTCTCGCGCTGATAGGCGTACATGGGATCGTAGTATTCCGCCAGCAGGCCCTCGATCCAGCCGCGATGCGCCGCGACGTCACCCGAGCGCTCCTGCTCGGCGAGGGCGTCCTCGAGAATGGCCGACAGGCGCTGGAAGCGTTCGCCCCCCAGGCGCTTGGCGATGCCGGAGAGACTCTTGCGCAGCTGCTCGGCGAACAGGCGGAAGCCCTGTTCGGGGCCGTGCAGGGCCACGAATTCCGCCGCCAGGTCGATGACATAGTCGCGCAGGATGCGCTCGATGCGGTTTTCCCGGCTGTCTTCCAGCCAGACCAGCGGGTACTGCTGCATGCCCTGGTGCAATTCCAGCGGCAGGGAGCAGCGACCGACCAGGCGCGATTCGTCTTCCAGCACGAATTGCGCCTGCCCGTCATGGCGGCGGCGCAGCAGGTCGATGGCCAGGCTGTTCTCGAAATCGATCTGGCCCGGCTGGGGCGTGGCCCGCTTGCCGAAGCTGGAGCCGCGGTGATTGGCATGGCCTTCGAGGTCGACGGCGTTGTCGAGCTGGGCCACCACCTCGGTCTTGCCGGTGCCGGTCATGCCACCGACCACCACGAAGCCGCACTCGGCCAGGGCCTGCTGCAGCGTATCGATGAGAAAGGTACGCATGGCCTTGTAGCCGCCCACCACCCGTGGATAGGCGATGCCGGCTTCGCTGCGCAGCCATTCCTGGCTGATCTGGGAGCGCAAGCCACCGCGGAAGCAATAGAGGTAGCCCTCCGGATGGGCCCGGGCGAAGTCGGCCCAGGCCTGGATGCGCGCTTCCTTCACCGCCCCGGACACCAGCTGGTGACCCAGTTGCAGCGCCGCCTGCTGACCCTGCTGCTTGTAGCGGGTGCCGACGCGCTGGCGCTCCAGGTCATTCATCAGCGGCAGGTTGGTGGCCTGGGGAAAGGCGCCCTTGGCGAATTCCACGGGGGCGCGGACATCGACCAGGGGGACATCGCTCAGGAACAGCGCCCGCAGGTCGCGGGCATCCTCACGCTGGCTCATCAGGCCACCTCGACCGCATGGGCGCGCCGGCTCACCAGCTGCCCTATGGGTTGCAGGGCCAGGCCCAGCTCCGCCGCCACGGCGAGAAATTCCGCCTCGCCCTCGGGTGCCACGGCCACCAGCAGGCCACCACTGGTCTGGGGGTCGCACAGCAGCTGGCGGCGGCCTTCGTCCAGCGGGGCGATACGGCTGCCGTAGCTGTCGAAGTTGCGCTCGGTCCCGCCAGGCACGCAGCCCTGCTGCAGATAGAAATCCACGCCTTCCAGGCGGGGAATGGCGGCGAAGTCGAGTTCGGCGGTGAGGCCACTGCCGTCGGCCATCTCCACCAGGTGGCCGAGCAATCCGAAGCCGGTGACGTCGGTCATCGCCGTGACGCCGGCCAGGCGGCCGAAACGGCTACCGGGACGATTGAGCTGGCACATGGTGTCACGCGCCAGATGGCGATCCTCGTGGCGCAGCAAGGCCCGCTTCTCGGCGGTGGTGAGGATGCCGATGCCCAGCGGCTTGGTCAGATAAAGGCGGCTGCCCAGGGTCGCGGTGTCGTTGCGCTTGAGATGGCGCTTTTCCACGATCCCGGTCACGGCCAGGCCGAAGATCGGCTCGGGCGCGTCGATGGAATGACCGCCGGCCAGGGGGATGCCGGCTTCGTCGCATACGCGGCGACCGCCGGCGATGACCTCGCGCGCCACTTCCGGCGGCAGCACGTTGACCGGCCAGCCGAGGATGGCGATGGCCAGCAGGGGATCGCCGCCCATGGCGTAGATGTCGCTGATGGCATTGGTGGCGGCGATGCGCCCGAAATCGAAGGGATCATCGACGATGGGCATGAAGAAATCGGTGGTGGAGACCACGCCGCGCTCTTCGTCCAGGCCATAGACCGCCGCATCGTCGCGCGAGGCGTTGCCCACCCACAGCCGCGGATCCAGGTGCTGGGCGCCGCTGCCGGCCAGGATGGTCTCCAGGGTCTTGGGGGCGATCTTGCAACCACAACCGGCGCCGTGGCTGTATTGGGTGAGGCGAATGGGATCGGTCATCGTTACTCCGGTTCAGCGGTGGCGCTGGTTCGACAGCCAGCGCGAAGGGGCGTAATAGTAGCAAATGCCCGTCAGCCGGCGGGCACCGACCGCGCCTAACAGATCGCCAGCCAAAGCAAAAGGGCTGTTTTCTGGCGGTAATCCACAGTTGCTGTGGATAACCTCGTGGAAAACCTCCAACCGACCCCGGACAAGCGAGCGGCGGTGCGGCGATGGACGAACTGGCGATTTTTTAGCCGGTCCGCCAACTATTTTTTCCCGTTGAAGGGTAGCGAACGGAAGCGCCGTGCGTTATGGCCAGGGTGCGCTAGCATTGCCAGTTCCCCCGGTCATAGCCGTACTCATGTCTTCTCCAGCCTCCTCCCCCCTTACCCCCTGGCAACGCGGCCTGCTGCTCGCCAGCCTCATGCTCATCGCCCTCAACCTGCGCCCGGCGCTCTCCAGCCTGGCGCCCCTGTTGCGGCAGATCGAGGCCAGCACGGGTCTTTCCAGCAGCGCCATCGGTCTGCTCACCACCCTGCCGGTGCTCTGCCTGGGGCTGTTCGCGCCCCTGGCTCCGCGCCTGGCCCGCCGCTGGGGCAGCGAACGCACGCTCGGCGCCATCCTGGCCTTGCTGGCCGCTGGCATCGTCCTGCGCAGCCTGCTGCCACCCCTTGGGCTGTTTGTCGGCAGCCTGATCGCCGGCGCCTGCATCGGTATCCTCGGCGTCCTGTTGCCGGCCCTGGTCAAGCGCGATTTCCCCGCCCAGGCCGGCCAGCTGATGGGGCTCTACACCATGATGCTGTGCATAGGCGCCGCCGTGGCCGCCGGGGCCACCGCGCCGCTCGCCGAGGCCTTCGACGGCCGCTGGCAACCGGCCCTCGCCACCTGGGCCCTGGTCGCCGTGGTGGCCCTGCTGGTCTGGCTGCCGCAATTGCGCCAGCCACCCACCATCGCACCGCGCCGCGGGGCTGGCGGTTCGCTGTGGCGCAATCGGCTGGCCTGGCAGATCACCCTGTACATGGGCCTGCAGTCGTCGCTGGCCTATATCGTCTTCGGCTGGCTACCGACCCTGCTGATGGATCGCGGCCTGGGCATGGTGCAGGCCGGCCTGATGCTGTCGGGCTCGGTGATGACCCAGCTGGTCAGCGCCCTCACCGCCCCCTGGCTGGCGACGCGGGGCCAGGACCAGCGCCTGGCCATCGTGGTGGTGATGAGTCTGACCCTCGCCGGCCTGCTGGGCTGCCTTTACGCCCCGGTCGGCAGTCTTTGGCTGTGGGCGGTGATACTCGGCCTGGGCCAGGGCGGGACCTTCAGCCTGGCGCTCGCCCTGCTGGTGCTGCGCTCGCGGGATGCGGAAACCGCCGGACGGCTATCGGGCATGGCCCAGGGCGCGGGCTACAGCCTGGCCTCGCTCGGTCCGCTGCTGGTGGGCATCATCCACGACGCGACCCACGGCTGGGCCCCCATGGGCGTGCTCTTCACCCTGATCGCCGTGCTGGCCACGCTGTTCGGCCTGGGTGCGGGGCGGACCCGCTACGTCAACGACGTCTAGCGGCGATAGAGTCCGGCGGCTCGACTGGCCTCGGTCTGCAGCCGCGGCGCGCGGATACCCGCTTCGCGCAGGGCACGCTGCCAGGCGTCTGCCTGGTCGCCGCCCAGGGTCACCGCTACATCGCCATTGAGCGCCAGGGCCGCCGCCAGCCGGGCGATCCAGGGGTGCTCCGGGGCTCGCTCCAGGGCGGGCAGGAGCAGCTGACCGTCGCGCTGCAACTCCTTGAGCAGGGTGGCGGCGCTCGGCAACAGTTCAGGGAGGGGCTGGCCAGCCTGCAGCCGCTCGGCATGCAGGTAGCTGCGACGGTTGCCGCGGGTGATGCCATAGAGCGTCAGCACCGTCTGCGGCTCCGCCAGTTGCAGCACCAGCAGCCCCTGCTGATCGTCCGGTCCATAGAGCATGGCCTCGCCCAGTAGGCTGTTGGCGATGACGTTGCTGGCGCCGCAATCACGCCCTTCGCACCAGTAGAGCAGCGTCGCGCCCTGCTGCTGCAGGCGCTGCCGCTCGCTGTCCAGCCGCGCCAGCGGCGGATGGCCGCTGGCCAGCTCGAAGGTCTGGGTCTGGAGTTGGCCCTCCACCTGCAGCGAATCCTCCAGGCGCAGGCGACCGCCGATGCGACTGACTGGCCCCAGCGGATAGAGGCGTTCGGCAGTTGCCGGTCCGCTTTCGCGCACCAATTGGGCATGGTCCATGGGTGCGATCTCCAGCAGCACCTCCGCCTGCGTCGTCCCAAGGGACAGCAGCAGGCCGATCAGCAGGAGGCGTGGCAGGAAGCGGGAGCGCGGGCAGAACAGACGGCTAGGCATGCCGCATTATTCGTCGTGCCCGGTGCCGGCGGCAAAGAAGGCATTGAAACAATCTGCGACGGCCTGGGCGCCCGCCGCATCGTCCAGATGCAGATGGTGCCCGCCCGGCAATTCGTGAAGGCTGAAGTTGGGTTGCTCCCGCGCCAGGCGCATGGCCTCGGCGTGGGGCGCCACCAGGCCACCCGTGGCCACCACCAGGGCTGTGGGGCAGCGCACCGCGCGCAGATAGGCTTCGGCCTGCTCCGGGGTGAACCTCATTCGACTGGGCAGCCTCAGGTGGGGATCAGAACGCCAGGTGTAGCCACCGGGTACCGCCATCAAGCCACGCTCGGCGAGTAGCTCGGCGGCTTCCCGACTGACCGTCAGCGACCCCTTCAGCCGCGCCGCTACGGCGTCTTCCACCGTGGCGTAGACCGGCTTGCGCCGGTTGGGCAGCTCCAGCTCCGCCAGTAGCGCCTTGCCGAGTTTCTCGGCGATCTCCTCTGCCGGCGTTGTATAGGGCAGCAGGCCATCGATCAGCGCCAGGCGCTCGATCTGCTCCGGCAGGGCCGCGGCCGCGATGACGCCGACGATGGCGCCCATCGAATGGCCAAGCAGACCGAAGCGATCCCAGCCCAGTTGCTGCGCAGCCGCGAGCACATCCAGCCCATAGTCCTGAATCGCATACCCAACGCCTGCGGGACGATGGGCCGACAGACCATGACCCGGCAGGTCCAGAGCGACGATGCGCAGGCCGTGCAGCCGTGGCGCGAGCTGGGCGAAGGTCATGGCATTGTCCAGCCAGCCATGCAGCGCCAGCACCGGATAGCCATCTTCCGGACCGAAGGTCCGGGCGCTCAACTCGATATGGGGCAATTCCAGCCGCAATTCCTGCACCTGGGCGGTCATGATTTCCACTCCGCGGGTGCCAGTGCGCGCTTCATGCCGGGGAGGCATCCCGCTGCAAGGGCACCACGGCTACCGTGAGCCGTGAGACACAGGTCAGGCGCCCCTCTTCATCGCTCAGGCGGATGTCCCAGACATGGCTGCTGCGCCCCAGGTGCAGGGGACGCGCCACCGCCGTCACCCGCCCGGAGCGCACGCCCCGCAGGTGGTTGGCATTGATTTCCTGACCCACGCAATAGAAGCGCGAGCGATCCACGCAGAGCATGCTGGCGATCGAGCCCACGGTTTCCGCCAGGGCCACCGACGCGCCGCCATGCAGCAACCCCATGGGCTGGTGGGTGCGGCGGTCGACCACCATGCTGGCGGTCAGGCTGCTGTCGTCCCAGGCTTCGATCCGCATGTCCAGGTGTTCGGCCAGGGTGTTCTCGAGCGCACGCCCGAGGTCCTCAGGATCCGGAAGGGTCTGCCAGATGCTCATGTACTTTCCTTGCAAGGGCGTCAGCCGTGGAAGCGACTGACCAGATCGAAACCGCCGGCCAGGGGCAGCGGCGCCTCCAGGCACAGCAGGGACGCGGTACCCATGGGCACCGGCGCCTGCCGATGACCGTGCAGCAACCAACCGGCCAGTTCACCGACGAAGGGATTGTGAGTCACCAGCAGCAGCTCCTCCACCTCCAGTCGCGCCAGTTCCGCCAGGGCGCGTTCCGGCTCGCCGTCTGGCGTGGCCCAGGAAACGCTGCGCAACTCGCCCGGCCAGCCCAGCTGCTGTTGCACCAGGGCTGCCGTCTGCTGCGCGCGCACATAGGGACTGGCGAGGATGAGCTGCAGCTGCGCATCCTTGAGCTGCAGGGCGCTGCGCAACACCTCGGCGCGACCGGTCGCGGTCAGCTCGCGCAGCTCGTCACTGGGCGCCCGCGCCTCGGCTTCGCCATGCCGCAGCAGCCAGAGCTTCATGGCGCGGTGGCGGAACGGTCGTCGGGTTGCTCGGTGGCCGGCCAGTCGGCGAAGGGCCAGGGCTTCACTTCGCTGGCGAAGGTGCCGAAGCGGACGATCTGCGCCAGATAGCTGCCCAGGGCCGCGCCAAAGGCGGTCAGACCGGGATTGGCTTCGCCCTTGATCAGGCGCACCACCAGTTGCACCAGCACCACCACCGCCAGCACGTACTGCGCACCCAGCCAGACGAACAGGAACAGCAGCATCCAGATCAGGCGCAGGCCTAGCAGCTCGCGGGAATGTTCGGGTTGGGACATGGGAATTCCTCTTTTCAGACAGTGTAGCGGCTCAATTGAAGGGGGCGTCCGCCACATCAACATCGGTCTTGGGCTCGCCGCCCATCAGGGCCTCGATCACCTGCCCCAGGCTGCGGCCCTCGAACAGGATCGCATAGAGGCCGTTGACCAGGGGCATGTAGACGCCCAGCTCGTCCGCTTTTTCCTTGAGCACGCGCAGGGTATTGACACCTTCCGCGGTCTCGCCGATCTGCGCCACCGCCTCGTCCAGGGTCAATCCTCGCCCCAGGGCATGGCCGACCCGGTAGTTGCGGCTCTTCTCCGACGAGCAGGTCACGATCAGGTCCCCTACCCCGGCCAGGCCCAGGTAGGTGATGGGATTGGCGCCGCGCTGCACGGCGAAGCGGGTCATCTCGGCCAGGGCCCGGGTGATCAGCATGCTGCGGGTGTTCTCGCCCATCGCCAGGGCCGCGGCCATGCCGGCGATGATGGCGTAGACGTTCTTCAGGGCGCCGGCCAGCTCCACGCCGAGACGGTCGGCACTGGCATAGACGCGGAAGGTGCGGCCGTGCAGCGCCGCCTGGACCCGCCGGCACACGGCTTCGTCCTCGCTCGCCACCACGGTGGCGGTGAGTTGGTGCTCGGCGATCTCGCGGGCGAGGTTGGGCCCGGAGATGATGCCGATGCGCGCCCGCGGCACGATTTCCGCGAGGATCTCGCTCATCAGCATGAAGGAATGCGCTTCGATGCCCTTGGTGGTGCTGACGAGGAAACGCCCTTCCAGCTGCTGGGCGATGGGTGCCAGGGCCTGGCGCAGCGCGCTCGACGGCAGGGCCACCAGGATCAGCTCGCAGCCCTGGATGGCGCCCTGCAGGTCACTGGTGGCCTCGACCGCGGCGTGCACCTTGATACCCTTCAGATAGCGCGGATTCTCGCGCTCGCGGCGGATGGTCTCGGCCTGTTGCGGATCGCGCATCCACAGGCGCACCGGCAGCCCGTTCTCGGCGACCAGATTGGCCAGGGCGGTACCGAAGCTGCCGCCGCCCAGGACGGCGATGGGGGATTGGACTGTCATCGAAACTCTCGGCTTCACCGCGATCGCGCGGCCTCGTCGCTCAGTATACGGTAGCCGCGCGCCGGCCTCAGGGCCGGTTCACGGTCTGCCGCGTATCGGCCGAACGGTATTGAAAACGCCCGAGGAATACTTATCTAGGGTGGGCAAACACCCCTTTCCCGGTACTGCCCGCCGCGTCGCCCCAGGGCGCGTGCGACCCCGAGCGGGCGCCCAGGATGGAGAATTGACTGCGAAAAGTGCACAATGGTCCGTTAACGAGCGGGGCGCTGGCCTGTGACTTTCCCGATGCCCCGGCAGTCTACTGCTACACGAAGCCATACCCAGAGCGACCTTCGGAGTCGCCAGAGCCTGGACCTAGGCCAGCTACAGGAGCTTGCATGACCAAACAACACGCCTTTACCTACGAAGACTTGCTGCGCTGCAGCCGTGGCGAGCTCTTCGGTCCGGGCAATGCCCAATTGCCCGCACCGAACATGCTGATGATCGATCGGATCACGCATATCAGTGAGGTAGGCGGGAAATACGGCAAGGGCGAACTGGTGGCGGAACTCGATATCCGTCCCGACCTCTGGTTCTTCGGTTGCCATTTCGAGGGTGACCCGGTGATGCCGGGCTGCCTGGGCCTGGATGCCATGTGGCAGCTGGTCGGTTTCTACCTTGGCTGGCAGGGCAATCCGGGTCGCGGTCGCGCCCTGGGCTCTGGCGAAGTGAAGTTCTTCGGCCAGGTACTGCCGACCGCCAAGAAGGTCACCTACAATATCCATATCAAACGCACCATCAACAGGTCGCTGATTCTGGCCATCGCCGATGGCACCGTTAGCGTGGACGGCCGCGAGATCTACTCCGCCGAAGGTCTGCGCGTCGGCCTGTTCACTTCCACCGATAGCTTCTAAGGGCTTTTCGCATGCGTCGCGTCGTCATTACCGGTCTGGGTATCGTTTCGTGCCTGGGCAATGATAAAGACACCGTTTCCGCCAACCTGCGCGCGGGTCGTGCCGGCATCCGTCACAATCCGGAATATGCCGAGATGGGTCTGCGCAGCCAGGTTTCCGGTTCCATCGACCTGAACCTCGAAGAATTGATCGACCGCAAGGTCAAGCGCTTCGTCGGCGATGCCGCCGCCTACGCCTACCTGGCGATGGAGCAGGCGATCAAGGACTCCGGTCTGTCCGAAGAGCAGGTCTCCAACCCCCGTACCGGCCTGATCGCCGGTTCCGGTGGCGCTTCCACCTTCAACCAGATGGAAGCCCTGGACATCCTGCGCGAGAAGGGCGTCAAGCGCGTCGGTCCCTACCGCGTGACCCGGACCATGAGCAGCACGGTCTCCGCCTGCCTGGCCACCCCCTTCAAGATCAAGGGCCTGAACTACTCCGTAGCCTCGGCGTGCGCCACCAGCGCCCACTGCATCGGCCTGGCCATGGAGCAGATCCAGCTCGGCAAGCAGGACGTGGTCTTCGCCGGTGGCGGCGAGGAAGAGCACTGGACCCAGAGCATGCTGTTCGATGCCATGGGCGCGCTCTCCAGCGACTACAACGAGACGCCGGAAAAGGCTTCCCGTGCCTACGACAGCAAGCGTGACGGCTTCGTCATCGCTGGCGGCGGCGGCATGGTGGTGGTCGAGGAGCTCGAACACGCCCTGGCCCGCGGCGCCAAGATCTATGCCGAGATCGTCGGCTACGGCGCGACCTCCGACGGCTACGACATGGTCGCCCCGAGCGGCGAAGGCGCCATCCGCTGCATGCAGCAGGCGCTGTCCACCGTCGACGGCGAGATCGACTACCTGAACACCCACGGCACCTCCACCCCGGTGGGCGACGTGGCCGAGATCAAGGGCGTGCGCGCCGTGTTCGGCGACAAGGCTCCGGCCATCAGCTCCACCAAGAGTCTGTCGGGCCACTCCCTGGGCGCTGCCGGTGTGCACGAGGCCATCTACTGCATGCTGATGATGGAAGGCAACTTCATCGCCGGTTCGGCCAACATCGACGAACTGGATCCGGAAGTCGCCGATCTGCCGATCCTGCGCGAGACCAAGGAAAACGCCAAGCTGGATCTCATCATGAGCAACAGCTTCGGTTTCGGCGGCACCAACGCCACCCTGGTACTCAAGCGCTGGCAGGGCTGATAGTCCTCGCTTGTGTGACCCAAACGGCGCCTCTGGCGCCGTTTTTCATTTCTGCTTCCTGCCCCGCTGAACCGGGCACGGGCCCCGCGGTCGAAGGCGCCGGCACTTCGCCTGCGAACCTCCAGGAAGAATGGATTCAGCAGCACGAATAGCTTAATCTCGCGCCGCTTCGCTGTACCTGCGCAGCCGCCATAGACAGCGCTGTCCGAACTAGCGGGCAGAAACAAGAAACTGTTGTACCCATGGAGCCCCAATGCACAATCAAAACCAGAGCTACCGCGGACCCTTGATCGTCCTCACCATGCTGTTCTTCATGTGGGGTCTGATCACCTCGCTGAACGACATCCTGATTCCCCACCTCAAGGCAGTCTTCACCCTCAGCTATCTGCAGGCCTCGCTGATCCAGTTCTGCTTCTTCACCGCCTACTTCATCGTCTCCTTCCCGGCCGGTCGCCTGGTGGAAAGCCTGGGCTACAAGAAGGGCATCATCGTCGGCCTGCTCACCGCCGGCGTTGGTTGCGTGCTGTTCTACCCCGCCGCCGGAGCCCACTCCTACGGCTTCTTCCTGACCGCCCTGTTCGTGCTGGCGGCCGGTATCACCGTGCTACAGGTGGCGGCGAACCCCTACGTCACCATCCTCGGCAAGCCGGAAACCGCGGCTTCGCGCCTCAACCTGACCCAGGCCTTCAACTCCCTGGGTACCACCGTCGGCCCGCTGGTGGGCGCGGTGACCATTCTGGCGCTGGTCGGTGAAGACTCCGCCGCCCATTCGGTGCAGCTGCCCTACCTGATCCTGGCCGGCATGCTGGTCGCCCTGGCGGTGATCATCGGCCTCTTCCGCCTGCCGCAGATCAAGGACACCGAGCAGGACAACGCCACCGACGAGAACGCCCTGACCGCCAACAGCGTCTGGGCCTATCGCCACCTGCTGCTCGGCGTGGTCGGCATCTTCATGTACGTGGGTGCGGAAGTGTCCATCGGCAGCTACCTGGTGAGCCTGATGGAAAGCCCGGACGTGGCTGGCCTGAACGCCGCCACCGCCGCCAAGTACCTGTCCCTGTACTGGGGTGGCGCCATGGTCGGTCGCTTCATCGGCGGCGTGATCATGACCAAGGTGCGGCCGAACCTGGTGCTGACCTTCAACGCCATCGCCATTGGCGTGCTGCTGGCCGTGGCCGTGCTGCAGGGTGGCAAGATCGCCATGTGGGCGCTGCTGGCCATCGGCTTCTTCAACTCCATCATGTTCCCGACCATCTTCTCCCTGGCACTCAAGGGCCTGGGCAAGTTCACCTCCAAGGGTTCGGGCCTGCTGTGCATGGGTATCGTCGGTGGCGCACTGGTGCCGGCCATCCAGGGCTACTTCGCCGACACCATCGGCCTGCTGCCCTCCTTCCTGATCCCGCTGGTCTGCTACCTCTACATCCTGTTCTACGGCGTAATGGGCTATCGCCCCACCCTGCGTCGCTGATCCCCCCCGAAGCGCTGGCGGCCTGCCAGCGCTTCGTCCCTTCTGCTACCCCTCCGCTCTCCTCCCTCCTTATCTCCCGCCTGATCGACTGACCTGCACACCTGCCAGATAGCGGGCTGTACGACCCTGCACGCGCGATCTGACCCATCCTGCGCCATCACCGCACCTCCCGCCATGCAGCATCGGCAGGGGCCGTCTGAAGGGCCCCGTCTTGCCCTTCGCTCTCGGCGTAGCCAAGCCGGCTTGGAGGGCTCTCCCATACCTGCCAATCGAAGGGCCTGGCCTTACGGTCTGACGCGGCGCGGCCACCCTGCTCTGGCCAGATCCCAGGCAAAAGAAAACGCCCGTATCTTTCGATACGGGCGTCTTGTCGTTACCGCAGGGACCGCTCCAGGAGCAGCCCTCGCGTCAGGCTCAGGCAGGCTCAGGCAGGCTGGCGAGCTTCCTCGACTTCGACGGCGTTCGGGCCGCGAGCGAGTTCGGTCTTCAGGGTCTGCTCGTCCAGCTGGCCGCACCACTTGGCGACCACGATGGAGGCCACGCCGTTGCCGACCAGGTTGGTCAGGGCGCGGGCTTCGGACATGAAGCGGTCGATACCCAGGATCAGCGCCAGGCCGGCGACCGGTACGTGACCGACGGCGGACAGGGTGGCGGCCAGTACGATGAAGCCGCTACCGGTGACGCCTGCAGCGCCCTTGGAGGAGATCAGCAGCACCAGCAGCAGGGTGATCTGATGGGTGATGTCCATCTGGGTGTTGGTGGCCTGGGCGATGAACACCGCAGCCATGGTCAGGTAGATGGAGGTGCCGTCGAGGTTGAAGGAGTAGCCGGTGGGGATCACCAGGCCAACCACCGACTTCTCGGCGCCCAGCTTCTGCATCTTGGTCAGCATGCGCGGCAGGGCGGACTCGGAAGACGAGGTACCCAGCACGATCAGCAGTTCTTCACGGATGTACTTGATGAACTTGAGGATGCTGAAGCCGTGCATGCGCGCCACGGCACCCAGCACCACCAGCACGAACAGCAGGCAGGTGATGTAGAAGCAGGCCATCAGGTAGCCCAGCTGCACCAGGGTGCCGACGCCGTATTTGCCGATGGTGAACGCCATGGCACCGAAGGCGCCGATGGGGGCGAGCTTCATGATGACGTTGATGATGTTGAAGAAGACGTGGGAGATGCGGTCGATGAAGTTGAACACCAGTTGACCGGTCTCGCCCAGGCGATGCAGGGCATAGCCGAACAGCACGGCGAAGAACAGGACCTGCAGGATCTCACCGGTGGCGAAGGCGTTGACGACCGTCGACGGGATGATGTTCATCAGGAAGTCGATGGTGCTCTGCTTCTCGCCAGCCGCGGCGTAGGCAGCGATGCCCTTGGTGTCCAGGGTGCTGACGTCGACGTTCATGCCGGCGCCCGGCTGGACGACGTTGACCACGATCAGGCCGATCAGCAGCGCGATGGTGGAGAAGATCTCGAAGTACAGCAGCGCCATGCCGCCGGTCTTGCCCACGGCCTTCATGTTCTGCATGCCGGCGATACCGGTCACCACGGTGCAGAAGATGATGGGCGCGATGACCATCTTGATCAGCTTGATGAAACCGTCACCCAGCGGCTTCATGGCAGCGCCGGTCTGGGGATAGAAGTGGCCGAGCAGCACACCCAGGACGATCGCCACGATCACCTGGAAATAGAGACTCTTGTAGAGCGGCTGCTTGACGGGACGCTTGGGCGCGGGAGCTGTGGTAGTTGTTGTTGTGTCGACGGTTGCTGTCATGGCTCTTTCCCTTGTGGCCACTACCTGACGTCCTGTCTGAGTGGGCACCTGACTGAAGTTGGCTCTCTCATCCTGAGAGCTTTTTGTTGTGGACCTGGCGGCCGCGCGACGGTGACACCAGTATCTGGCTGGATATAAGCAATCGCCGTTCCACTTCTTGGTGCGCAATCAAAGGGCCAGCTTTCATGCACCTTTCAGTCGAAAGTCTAGTTGTCAGCGGTGGGCGGAACCCCGCCACCCGACGAAAAGGGGCGGAAATCCCCCACCGCGCGAGGCGGTTTTCCGCCAGTCGCCGTCGGTAGTCGGCTATCCTTTGCGCGCCTTTCCAGCGGCGCCTGCCCCGACCCGTTGCCGCCTTCGAGGAGTATCCGGCCGAGATGCCCGCCCTGCCCCCTACCGACCTGCCCGGCTGCTGCACAGCGCCCGCGCCGCTGCCGCCGCTGGCGGAGGAATTCGACGCCCTGGCCCTGCTGCATTGCCGCTTCGATCCCGCCCAGGTGAGCTTCGAGCGTGACGCCCTGCGCCTGGGCGCCCTGCCGCCGGACAACATCCGTCGCGCCGTGGCCAAGCGGCAGGCCGAATACCTGGCCGGGCGTCTCTGCGCCCGCGAGGCCCTGCGGCAGCTCAGTGGCGAGCCGGCGGTACCCGGTCATCGCCGCGAGGATCGCGGCCCCGCCTGGCCCGCCGGCTGGGTCGGCGCCATCACCCACAGTCACGGCTGGGCCGCCGCGGCGGTGGGCAGCGCCCGGGACTACCTGGGTCTCGGCCTGGATGTGGAAACGCTGCTCGAACCGGCCAAGGCCCTGCGTTTGGCCGACCAGATCCTCACCCCGGCCGAACTGGAAAGCGTGCAGGCGCTGGATGAAGAGCAGCAGGCCTTTGCCATCACCTTGGCCTTCTCCGCCAAGGAGAGTCTATTCAAGGCGCTGCATCCCCAGGTCGGGCAGATGTTTTTCTTCCAGGATGCCGAGGTCCTTGGCACCGGTACCGGCGGGACCTTCGATATTCGGCTGCTGATCGAGCTGTCGCCGCGCTGGTCCGCCGGGACCTCGCTGCGCGGTCACTACCGCCTGGACGAGGAGCGGCGGTTGCTCACGCTGATCGCGCCGCGTCGCTGAGGCCATCCCTATATAGAGGAAGAGTCGTCCGGTCGATCGGGTGCACAAACGCTGGCCGGGGCAGAACGTCGCAGCGGCTATCGAACGTTTTCTTATGGTGGAGAAAATGCTCATAGCGAACCGGTATATCCCGTGACGCTTTTGTCTCACCCGCCTAGTCACGTTGTACGTTATTTGACCACTTCGCTCTGATCCTAGCCTCCACGCGCACTGGCTGGGTACCACCCCCAGGATACCCCCCAGTCCCGAACAGCTTATCCACGTCTTATCCACAGCCGGAAACGTGACAAACGCGACATCTAGTGGCCCTTGAACCCCCGCACCACCATATATAGCAGTTCGTCGGCATGGCCTGGGACGGCGAAACACCCCTCTGTCAAGACTGTCTTCCCTAACGAGGAGGGCTTATCCTGTCGCCCGAATTATGAATTTCCAGGGTCCCTGACCCCGAACGCCGGCTCCTGCGGGAATCGGCGCTGGTACGGCTTTTCGTTGGAATCTTCATTGGTAATGGCGCGACAGGCAGTCGTCGCGCAGGCCCACGGGCCGACACTCTTCCGGATCGCCGGCGCGCCGACGATCCCCTCTTTCCGATCAAGGGAGTTCCGCATGCACACCGACCTGACCCGCGAGCAAGCCCAGCAGGGCCGCCCGGCGCAAGATGCCAGCCAGGACCTGGGCGCCACCGCCCCCGGTCAACTGCGCGTCATCAAGCGCAACGGTACCGTCGTCCCCTACACCGACGACAAGATCACCGTGGCCATCAGCAAGGCTTTCCTCGCCGTGGAAGGCGGTACCGCCGCGGCCTCCTCGCGCATCCACACCACCGTCAAGCAGCTCACCGACCAGGTCAGCAGCACCTTCAAGCGCCGCATGCCCTCCGGTGGCACCATCCACATCGAAGAGATCCAGGACCAGGTCGAACTGGCCCTGATGCGCGCCGGCGAGCAGAAGGTCGCCCGCAGCTACGTGATCTACCGTGAAGCCCGCAGCCAGGAGCGCAAGCAGGGCGCCGCCAGCGACATCGCCGAGCCGCACCCGAGCATCCGCGTGACCAAGGCCGACGGCACCACCCAGCCGCTGGACATGGGCCGCCTGAACACCATCATCAGCGAAGCCTGCGAAGGCCTCGAAGAGGTGAACGGCGAGCTGATCCAGAAGGAAACCCTGAAGAACCTGTACGACGGCGTGGCCGAGAAGGACGTCAACACCGCCCTGGTGATGACCGCCCGCACCCTGGTCGAGCGCGAGCCCAACTACTCCTACGTCACCGCCCGCCTGCTGCTGGACAGCCTGCGCGCCGAAGGCCTGAGCTTCCTCGGCGTGGCCGAATCCGCCACTCACCACGAGATGGCCGACCTCTACGCCAAGGCCCTGCCCGCCTACGTCGCCAAGGGTGTGGAGCTGGAGCTGCTGGACCCGAAACTGGCCACCTTCGACCTGGCCAAGCTGGGCGCCGCCATCGATCACGAGCGCGACCAGCAATTCACTTACCTGGGTCTGCAGACCCTGTACGACCGCTACTTCCTGCACAGCCACGGCACCCGCTTCGAGCTGCCGCAGCTGTTCTTCATGCGCGTGGCCATGGGCCTGGCGCACATGGAGCAGGACAAGGAAGCCCGCGCCATCGAGTTCTACAACCTGCTGGCCAGCTTCGACTACATGGCGTCCACCCCGACGCTGTTCAACGCCGGCACCCTGCGTCCGCAGCTGTCCAGCTGCTACCTGACCACCGTGCCCGATGACCTGTCCGGCATCTATGGCGCCATCCACGATAACGCCATGCTGTCGAAGTTCGCCGGCGGCCTGGGCAACGACTGGACCCCGGTGCGTGCGCTCGGCTCCTACATCAAGGGCACCAACGGCAAGAGCCAGGGCGTCGTGCCCTTCCTCAAGGTGGTCAACGACACCGCCGTGGCGGTCAACCAGGGCGGCAAGCGCAAGGGCGCGGTCTGCGCCTACCTGGAAACCTGGCACCTGGACATCGAAGAATTCCTCGAGCTGCGCAAGAACACCGGTGACGACCGTCGGCGTACCCACGACATGAACACCGCCAACTGGATCCCCGACCTGTTCATGAAGCGTGTCTTCGAGGACGGCAACTGGACCCTGTTCTCCCCCGCCGACGTGCCCGATCTGCACGATCTCTACGGCAAAGCCTTCGAAGAACGCTACGAGTACTACGAAGCCCTGACCGAGTACGGCAAGCTCAAGCTGCACAAGACCATCAAGGCCAAGGACCTCTGGCGCAAGATGCTGTCGATGCTGTTCGAGACCGGCCATCCGTGGCTGACCTTCAAGGATCCGTGCAACCTGCGCAGCCCGCAGCAGCACGTGGGCGTGGTGCACAGCTCCAACCTCTGCACCGAGATCACCCTGAACACCAACAAGGACGAGATCGCCGTGTGCAACCTGGGTTCGGTGAACCTGGTGAACCACATCGTCGACGGCAAGCTGGACACCGCCAAGGTCGCCCGCACCGTCAAGACCGCCGTGCGCATGCTCGACAACGTCATCGACATCAACTACTACTCGGTGCCCCAGGCGGAGAACTCCAACCTCAAGCACCGTCCGGTCGGCATGGGCATCATGGGCTTCCAGGATGCGCTGTACCTGCAGCACATCGCCTACGGTTCGGATGCCGCCGTGCAGTTCGCCGACACCTCCATGGAAGTGATCAGCTACTACGCCATCCAGGCCTCCTGTGACCTGGCCGAAGAGCGTGGCAGCTACTCCAGTTTCCAGGGTTCGCTGTGGTCCCAGGGCATCCTGCCGATCGATTCCGAGAAGCGCCTGATCGAAGAGCGTGGCGCCAAGTACATCGAAGTCGACCTGTCCGAGACCCTGGACTGGGCCCCGCTGCGCGAGCGTGCCAAGAAAGGCATCCGCAACTCCAACATCATGGCCATCGCGCCCACCGCGACCATCGCCAACATCACCGGCGTGTCCCAGTCGATCGAGCCGACCTACCAGAACCTCTATGTGAAGTCGAACCTCTCGGGCGAATTCACCGTCATCAACCCCTACCTGGTGCGCGACCTCAAGGCACGCGGCCTGTGGGACTCGGTGATGGTCAACGACCTCAAGTACTACGACGGTTCCGTGCAGCAGATCGAGCGCATCCCGCAGGATCTGAAGGACCTGTACGCCACCGCCTTCGAAGTGGAGACCAAGTGGATCGTCGAGGCCGCCAGCCGTCGCCAGAAGTGGATCGACCAGGCCCAGTCGCTGAACCTGTACATCGCCGGCGCCTCGGGCAAGAAGCTCGACGTGACCTACCGCATGGCCTGGTTCCGCGGTCTGAAGACCACCTACTACCTCCGTGCCTTGGCCGCCACCAGCACCGAGAAGTCCACCATCAACACCGGCAAGCTGAACGCCGTGAGCGCCGATCCCATCACCGGCGTCCAGGCCAGTGCAGCGCCCGCCCCGGCGCAGAAGGTCGAAGCGGCGCCCGCCGCGGCACCGGCTCCGGTGCCCAAGGCCTGCAGCCTCGACGATCCCGAGTGCGAAGCCTGCCAGTAAGTACCCAAGCCCTCTCTTAGCAGAGGGCTGCTCTTTATCCCCTCTCCCCCTGGGAGAGGGCCAGGGTGAGACCTACCCCCCACCCGCGCACCGCTCTAGATCCCCTCTCCCCTTGGGAGAGGGCTAGGGTGAGGGCCCCGCCGCCCCGCCCCCACCACACAGCCACCCAGGAGACACCCCATGCTGAACTGGGAAGAATTCGACAAAGACGACGACACCGCCACCGCCAAGCCCGCACAAGCCGCCGGCCAGCAGGCGCCCGCCCAGACCGAGCGCCTGGATTCCGAGGGCGACGCCCTGGTCCATGACGCCCGCGCCCTGTCCGCCGACGACTCCGACGCCGTGGCCCGCGCCAAGGCCGCGCTGAACGAGCTGGACATTCAGGAAGGCCTGGACGACCTGGAAGGCTCCTCCGCCCGCGTGCACGTCGGCGACAAGCAGATGATCAACGCCCGCGCCGACCTCAACCAGCTCGTGCCCTTCAAGTACGACTGGGCCTGGCAGAAGTATCTGGATGGTTGCGCCAACCACTGGATGCCCCAGGAAGTGAACATGAACGCCGACATCGCGACCTGGAAGAGCGCGGACGGCCTCACCGAGGACGAGCGCCGCATCGTCAAGCGCAACCTCGGCTTCTTCTCCACTGCCGACTCCCTGGTCGCCAACAACTTGGTGCTGGCCGTCTACCGCCTGATCACCAACCCCGAGTGCCGCCAGTACATCCTGCGCCAGGCCTTCGAAGAGGCGATCCACACCCATGCCTACCAGTACTGCATCGAGTCGCTGGGCATGGATGAAGGCGAGATCTTCAACATGTACCACGAGATCCCAAGCGTCGCGAAGAAGGCGAGCTGGGGCCTGAAGTACACCCGCTCCATCTCCGATCCCGAGTTCAAGACCGGTACCCCGGAGACCGATCGCCAGTTCCTCAAGAACCTGATCGCCTATTACTGCGTACTGGAAGGCATCTTCTTCTACTGCGGCTTCACCCAGATCCTCTCCATGGGCCGCCGCAACAAGATGACCGGCACCGCCGAGCAGTTTCAATACATCCTGCGTGACGAGTCCATGCACCTGAACTTCGGCATCGACATGATCAACCAGATCAAGATCGAGAACCCCCAGCTGTGGGATGCCCAGATGAAGGACGAAGCCACCCAGATGATCCTCCAGGGCACCCAACTGGAGATCGAATACGCCCGCGACACCATGCCCCGCGGCGTCCTCGGCATGAACGCGGCGATGATGGAGGACTATCTCAAGTTCATCGCCAACCGCCGCCTGACCCAAATCGGCCTCAAGGAAGAATACCCGGGTGCTACCAACCCCTTCCCCTGGATGAGCGAGATCATGGACCTGAAGAAGGAGAAGAACTTCTTCGAGACGCGGGTGATCGAGTATCAGACCGGTGGGGCGTTGAGCTGGGACTAAGCTAATCAAGCCCCGCTATGCGGGGCTTTTTTACTCAAAAGATATATAAAGCTATAAGTTTTTTATATCTTGCCTCCACCTACCAGCAGTGAATTTATCATTTCTATCTATTCGCTTTCTTACACTACCGGGCTTCCTACCAAGTTCTTTAGCGATTTCAGCGACGCTCATTTCAAAGTCGACCAACATCACTCTCAACTTCTCTTCGTCAACTAACCCCCACTCCCATCCATGTCGCGGATAGCGTTCTTTTACCGCCGCGATAGCGGCCAATCTTATTTTTCTTTGATTGTCACGAATTCTAATTATTGGAGAAAGCTGAGCTCTTGCCAATTTCACGCCTAGCTCAGGCAAATTAGAATCTGAAAGGCTCGATAAAAAAACCTTGCTTGCATCATCCAGCTCAGGAATATTACCAATATTTTCCTTTATACGAACCATCTTGGAGTTACGCTCGATCTTTCCAAGAACAGAATAATCTTTATGGTTAAAAAAACGACCTAACCAGAAGCCGCTGACTAACCTTTGCTGAATCGCACTTTCTATCAGAACAGAGCGCCGCCTATCAAATGGAGAAACGTTTAACGCCCAAACCCCCAACCTAGGAACATATTTATCCTCAACATACTCTCTCCAACTTAATTCAAAATCCTGCTTTGGCATAAGCAAGTTTTTTGGAGAGACAAGATCCAATGTTGTTGATGCCCAGACTTTCCCCTGCAAAGCCAAACCCCTAAAATACTTAATATAATTTTTTATACCAACTGAACTCATTAGAAAATATAAATCTTCTGAATCCGTTACTTTCCAAGCAGATCTATTTCCTCTAAGAAAACCCTGGTAATGCTGAAAAATCCGCCTTCCAATAAATTCAGAAACCCCAACATACACCACCCTATTCAAAAAACCTTCATGCACCAATAAATAGACACCTCCAAAATTATGATTCATCGCTCGTTTCATGCCACCCAAATATATCCACCTCACAACATCTCTCCAAGTAAAATATTTATTTTCAAGTTGGCGATATAAGTCATAACCAACTTGAGCGCTGTGAAAAGCTTAATATTCGACATCAAGTGACACCACCAATCTACCACTAAATTTTAACCTTCATTAATAATGCAAACCATTCAAATACGCAAATAGCAACAGCAATTCCTTTAATAATAGCACGAACCTAAACTCCTTAACCGATTAACCGATTAACCGATTAACCGATTAACCTCAGTCACGCACCCTTTACAACAAAAAGCTTGCGTTATATTTATCCTATAAATACCCTATAAACAGCAATATGATATATTGCCATTCCAGGATGGCTATACATTTAAACCCCCATCAAACAGCACCCAACGATGATATCTTGGACTTCATTCTTAAACGTCCTAAGACTGCCCAACTGGCCACGACTCGCTATCAGCTGAGGTATTGCTACCGACTCTCGGCTTCGGGATGTTCCTGGCCTATTTCGCCCGTAATCACTTCTATCCGAGCTTCGATCTCTTCCAGTTTTCGTCGTTGCTGCTGGCCGCTGCCTGTCTGGGCTTCCTCACCATAGGCGCCTTCGTCGCCGCATTATTCCTGCCTGGGGCCTGGGTCTATTACCGCTTTATCAATACGGCGGCGATCAAGGAAGACATCACCTACGCCCTGCCCTATCGCGGCGAGGGGCGCTTTCGCAAGATCATGCTGTTGATGACGCTGGTGTTCTTCGTGCCCTATCTGCTGGCGGGGTTCAGCGATGCGGCCATTCTCTTGGTCGATCCTGAGCTGTTCCTCAGCGTCGCCTTGCTTGCGCCCATTGCCATCACGCTACTGGCAGGCATGGCCATACAGGGCTGTTCGACTTGCGCCGCTTCAGCTTCCTGAAGTTCGTCTGGGAGGCTTACCTGCCGACAATGGTCGTCGGCCTGTTCATCTTCTGGATGCTGGCGCAGGCCTATCCACTGGTGAGCGATTGGCAGCCGCTGCTCAAGTGGGGTGCTCTGGCCATCGCCCCCTTCATCATTGCCTTCGTCACGACCATGACTTCCATGCTGTTCATCGCCGGCTAGAAGGCGGCGATGATGTTTTCGCTGTTCTTCGCCCTCTTTCTGGCCGGCTATAGCGGTGTGCTTACCACTCTGCCCGAGACCATGGTCAGGACGCTGGGCCTGGGTAACTACCAGGTCAAGGCGATCGTGCTCGACACCTCCTATTGCGCCAAGGAGCAGGCCAGAGTGCTGCCCACCGATGACCAGTGCGTGCTCAAGGAGGTACAGGTGGTCTGGTCGCTGGGCGAGGCCTTCGTCCTGCGGCTGGCGGATGGCAGCACGGCGCGGTTGCCGGCCACGGCGATTCGAGCGCTGGTGAAACACCAGTAACGGGTGGGCCAACTGCCTAAGCCAAAGGTCAGGTTTGAATTACGGTTATCTGCCCGTCATCATGGCGCGCAATCCTCTGCCTCAAGCCCGCGCCTGCCGTGTCGATAAGACTGCGGTGCGGCTTCGCTTTGGCGGGCGCTCCTCCCAGGCAGGGAGCGCCCTTCTCGTATCCAGACAGGTCCGATTCGCCCATGGCACTCGATGCCCCCACCATGCTGACCCTCACCATCGCCCTGGCGGCCGCCGCGGCGGGCTATCTGGCCATCGAGTGGCGGTCGGTTCGCGAGTCGGCGCTGCTGTACTGGAGCACGGGTTTCGCCCTCATTTGCGTAGGCAGCACCCTGGCGCTGTTGCGCAGTCAGGGGCTGCTGCTGGTGGGCATCTGGTTCGCCAATGGGCTGCTGATCTTCGTGCATGGCCTCTTTCTGCTCGGCGTGGCGCGCTTCACCGGGCGGCGGCTGAGTCTGGGCTGGTGGGCCATCGCCGCCCTCTGGCTGGGGTTGTTGCTGCTGCCCAACGAGGCCTGGTGGTCCAAGGTGATGCTGGTGGTGCAGTCGCTGCTGATTGGCGTCCTGGCGATACGGGCGAGTCTGCTGTTGCGGCGGCGCAATGCCGGGGAACGGCAGCTGCGTGCGGTGCTGCTGATCCATGGTCTCTTCTACCTGACCAAGATGATTCCGCCGCTCACCCCCGGCACCCTGATCGATCTGGCGGTCTATCGCGGCGCCATCATCCAGATCTCCCTGGTGGAGGGGGTGATGGCGGTGATGCTGATCGCCCTGTCGATGACCGGCACGGTGCGCTATCGCCGCGAGCAGCATATCGAGCGCCTGGCCGGCAGCGATCCCCTGACCGGCCTCTATAACCGCCGCGCGCTGGAAGCCGAGGCGCCGCGACTGTTCGGCCAGGCGACACCGGCTCGACCCGGCGCCCTGCTGCTGATCGATCTGGACAACTTCAAGCTGGTGAACGACCTCCATGGCCACGCGGCCGGTGACGGCCTGCTGATCGCCCTGAGCGACCTGCTGCGCACCACCCTGCCGCGCCAGGCGCTGGCCGCCCGGCTGGGAGGTGATGAATTCGTGGTGCTGCTGGGTGAAGCAGCTGATGCGGATGTCGTACGCCTGGCAGACACCTTGCGCCAGCGCTTCAACCAGCTGGCGGCGCAACGCCTGCGGACGCCCGAGCCCGTCACCCTGAGCATCGGCGCCGTGCTGTTCGATCAACCGCCGGAAAGTCTGGCGGCCCTGCTGGAGCGCGGGGACGGTGCCCTCTACGCCGCCAAGCGCGGCGGGCGGGATGGATTGCGGATGAGCCTGGGATGAAGCCCCGCTAATGGCTTAGGCTTGGGCGATCGCTTGACCGGAGCCCCCATGCCCATCGCCCTCGAATCCCCCGACCAACCCGAGGTGATCGCCCTGATCGCCGAACTGGATGCCTATCAGGACGGCCTCTATCCGCCCGAGAGTCGTCATGCCCTGGATCTGACATCGCTTATGCAGCCGAACGTGCTGTTCCTGGTCGCCCGCGATGACAGCGGCACTGCCCTGGGCTGTGGGGCCATGGTGCTGCAGGACGGCTATGGCGAGATCAAGCGGATGTATGTGAGCCCCAGGGGGCGCGGGCAAGGGCTGGGTAGTCGCCTGCTGGCGGAGCTAGAGCGTGAAGCGGCAGGCCGCGGGTGTGAGCTGGCGCGACTGGAGACGGGGCCCTATCAGCCGGAGGCCTTGAGGCTTTATCAGTCCGCGGGTTACCAGCGGCGTGGTCCTTTTGGGGCGTATCGAGAGGATCCGTTGAGTGTGTTCATGGAGAAGCGGCTGGAGGCGTAGGGTGGACAACGCGAAGCTTGTCCACGCGGGAGCTCTGGGATTGTGCGTTGGTGGCATGAGTGGAAAAGGCTGCGCCGTTTTCCACGCTACGGGTTTTGTAGGGCGGAGAACGCGAAGCTTGTCCATGCGGGAGCTTTGGGGCCTTGCGTTGGG
>NZ_AZOA01000010.1:0-218997 GCF_000510745.1 Pseudomonas sp. MOIL14HWK12:I2
GGGGGGGGGGGGGCTGGCGTAGGGTGGAAAACCGCAAAGCGTTTTCCACGCGGGTATCGTGACTCCGCATGCCGGTAGCTTCGCGCGGCGCGGCTCCCTTATTCCAACCCGCTTCCTACGCCTCCTGCGCCGCCCGGACCTCGGCGGTCAGGGCCTGGAGGCGGGTGTCGAGGGCATTGAGGGCGCCGGCGTCGGCGGCGGTGTCCAGGCTCAGGCGCAGGGCGGCCAGCACCAGCAGCTCGGTGGCGTCACCGCGGCGGCGGTCGCCCTGGATGGCGACCAGTTCGTCGCGCAGGCGGGCGGCGGCCTGTTGCAGGGCCGCGCGGTCGCCTTCGGCCACCTTGAAGCGGTAGCGGCGACCGAGCACCTCCACCTCGTCGTCGGCGCCCGTCTTGGCGGTCTTCACTCGACGCTGGCCGCGTGGCGCTGCTCGGCGTCGGCGGCCACGGCCTGCTCGACGGACTGCGCGGAGAGCAGGGCCAGCAGGCCTTCCACGCGCTGACGGGTGCTGGCGCCGTGTTCTTCCTGCTCCAGCAGACTCAGTTGCAGGGTGTCGTTTTCCTCGCGCGCGGCCAGCAGGGCCTGCTCCAGTTCCTGGGTGCGGGCGGTCAGACGCTGGTTGCGCTGCAGCAGGTCGCGGATGGCGGTTTCCAGTTCGCTCAGGGTGTTGTCCAGCATGGGCGCGGTCGTCTCTCGTGTCAGGTTCGGGGCTGCCAAGGCGGCAGGGGTCAGCATTCTAGGCCTCTCACCGACCACCGGCACCCCATTCGTCGTGGGCTAAGCCCTTGTTTGCCAAGAGGTTCACGGGGGTGACCGGCGAGCTGACCGGCTGTCAGGCAGTTGTCAGGTTGCGCTAAGGGGGCCGTAAGGCAAGACGCCTTAGCCTGGGCTCATCGCGTCGGCTGTCCTGTTCCGGCGCCCCTCGCTTCGGATGAGCCGCCATGACCGATCTGTCCCAGAGCACCGCCCCGCGCCAGCTGGACGAGCCCTTCCTGCCGTTCTCCCGGCCCAGCATCGGCGCCGAGGAAGTGGCCGCGGTGAGCCAGGTGCTGACCTCGGGCTGGATCACCACCGGGCCCCAGGCCAACCTGCTGGAAGAGCGCTTCGCCGATTCGGTGGGCGCCGCCCATGCCGTGGCCCTGTGCTCGGCCACCGCCGCCATGCACGTGACCCTGCTGGCGCTGGACATCGGCCCGGGCGACGAGGTGATCACCCCCTCGCTGACCTGGGTCTCCACCGCCAACATGATCACCCTGATCGGCGCCACCCCGGTGTTCGTCGACGTCGACCGCGACACCCTGATGGTCTCCGCCGAGCAGGTGGCCGCCGCCATCACCCCGCGCACCAAGGCCATCGTGCCGGTGCATTACGCCGGCGCCAGCTGCGACCTGGCCCCGCTGCGCGCCCTGGCCCGCGAGCATGGCGTGGCGCTGATCGAAGACGCCGCCCACGCCGCCGGCACCCGCTACCAGGGCGAGCCCATCGGCCAGCGCGGCACCGCCATCTTCAGCTTTCACGCCATCAAGAACCTGACCTGCGCCGAAGGCGGCATGCTGGTGACCGACGACGCCACCCTGGCCGAGCGGGTACGCCGACTGAAATTCCACGGCCTGGCGGTGGATGCCTTCGACCGCCAGACCCTGGGCCGCAAGCCCCAGGCCCAGGTGCAGGAGCCCGGCTTCAAGTACAACCTCTCGGACATCCACGCGGCCCTGGCGCTGGTGCAGCTGGATCGCCTGGGCGACATCAACAGCCGCCGCCGCCTGCTGGCCCAGGCCTACACCCAGCGCCTGGCCCAGCTGCCGGTCGCGCCCCTGGCGCTGCCCGACTACGCCCAGACCCACGCCTGGCACCTCTACATCCTGCGCATCTGCCCCGAGCGGTGCGGGATGGAGCGCGAAGCCTTCATGGCCGGCCTCAAGGCGCGCGGCATCGGCACCGGCATCCATTTCACCGCCACCCACCTGCATCCCTGGTACCGCGAGCGCTGGCCCGAGCTGGCGCTGCCCAACAGCGAATGGAATTCGGCACGGCTGTGCTCCATCCCGCTGTTTCCCGACATGACCCTCGCCGACGTCGACCGCGTGGTCGGCGCCATCGAAGACCTGCTGGAGAAAGGCGCATGAAGCCCTATGCCATCGACCGGGTATCCGTGGTGATCCCCGTCTACAACGAAGAAGCCAGCCTGCCGGAACTCCTGCGCCGCACCCGCGCCGCCTGCCGCCTGCTGGATTGCCAGGTGGAGATCATCCTGGTCGACGACGGCAGTCGCGACCGCAGCGCCGAGATCCTGCAGCGGGCTGCCAGCGAGCCGGACAGCCCGGTCGTGGCGGTGCTGCTCAATCGCAACTACGGCCAGCACTCGGCGATCCTCGCCGGCTTCGAGCAGGCCCGGGGCGATCTGATCATCACCCTGGACGCCGACCTGCAGAATCCGCCGGAAGAGATCCCGCGCCTGGTGCACACCGCCGCCCAGGGCTACGACGTGGTCGGCACCGTGCGCCAGCAGCGCCAGGATTCCTACCTGCGCACCCTGCCGTCGCGGCTGATCAACCGCGCCGTGCAGCGCTCCACCGGCGTCGCCATGCGCGACTACGGCTGCATGCTGCGCGCCTATCGCCGCCAGGTGGTGCAGTCGATGCTGGCCTGCCACGAGCGCAGCACCTTCATCCCGATCCTGGCCAACAGCTTCGCCCGCCACACCACCGAGATCGAGGTGGCCCACGCCGAGCGCGAACACGGGGATTCCAAGTACGGCTTCCTCAAGCTGATCAACCTGATGTTCGACCTGCTGACCTGCATGACCACCACCCCGCTGCGCATGCTCAGCCTGTTCGGCGGCGGCCTGGCGGTCTTCGGCTTCCTCTTCGCCGCGCTGCTGCTGGTGCTGCGCGTCACCCACGGCGCCGAGTGGGCGGCCGATGGCGTGTTCTCGCTGTTCGCCGTGCTGTTCATCTTTACCGGCGCCCAGTTCGTCGGCCTCGGTCTGCTCGGCGAGTACCTCGGCCGGGTGTACCACGACGTCCGTGCCCGGCCCCGGTTCCACGTGGAACAAGTGATCCGCGCCGCCACCCTTTCTCCTTCGCCGGCGCCGCTGCGCCAGGTCCAGTAACAGGAAAGCCCCTGATGAAAACCGCCATCGTCTTCGCCTACCACGACATCGGCTGCGCAGGCCTCGCCGCGCTGATCCAGGCCGGCTATCCCATCGCCGCCGTCTTCACCCACCCGGATGACCCGAGCGAAAACCGCTTCTTCGGTTCGGTGGCCCAGCTCTGCGCCCGCCACGGCATCCCGGTGCACGCGCCGGAAGACGTCAACCACCCGATCTGGGTCGAGCGCATCCGCGCCCTGGAACCGGATTTCATCTTCTCCTTCTATTACCGCAACCTGCTGTCGGGCGACGTCCTGGCCTGCGCCAAGCGCGGCGCCTACAACCTCCACGGTTCGCTGCTGCCGCGTTATCGCGGTCGCGCCCCGGCCAACTGGGTGCTGGTCAACGGCGAGACCGAGACGGGCGTGACGCTGCACCGCATGGTCCAGCGCGCCGACGCCGGCGCCATCGTCGCCCAGCAACGCGTCGCCATCGCCGCCGACGACACCGCCCTGACCCTGCACGCCAAGCTGCGCGAAGCCAGCCAGACGCTCCTGCGCGACAGCCTGCCGGCCCTGGCCGAAGGCCGGCTGACCGAGCGCGAGCAGGACGAAAGCCAGGCCACCACCTTTGGCCGCCGCAGCGCCGCCGATGGCGAGCTGGAGTGGAGCCGTCCGGCCGTGGAACTGGGCAACCTGGTGCGCGCCGTGACCCAACCCTATCCGGGCGCCTTCGGCTGGATCGGTGACCGCAAGCTGATCGTCTGGAGCGCCCAGGCCCGCCAGGAAAGCCATGGCCAGACCCCCGGCAGCGTGCTGAGCCTGGAGCCCCTGCGCATCGCCTGTGGCGAGGGCGTCCTGGAAATCCAGGCCGGCCAGCTGGGCGACCACGGCCTCTATCTGTCCGGTCCGCAACTGGCCCGCGAAGCCGGCCTGGTGGCCGGTGCCCGCCTGCATCGCCAGGATCGCCGCGCCAAGCGCCGCACCCGGGTGCTGATCCTGGGCGTCAACGGCTTCATCGGCAACCACCTCTCCGAGCGCCTGCTGGCCGACGGCGAGTACGAGGTCTATGGCCTGGACATCGGCTCCGATGCCATCGAGCGGCTCAAGGCCAATCCGAATTTCCATTATGTGGAAGGCGACATCTCCATCCACACCGAGTGGCTGGAATACCACATCAAGAAGTGCGACGTGGTGCTGCCGCTGGTGGCCATCGCCACGCCCATCGAATACACCCGCAATCCCTTGCGCGTGTTCGAACTGGACTTCGAGGAAAACCTCAAGATCGTTCGCCACTGCGTGAAATACGGCAAGCGCGTGATCTTCCCGTCCACCTCCGAGGTGTACGGCATGTGCCAGGACGAGCGCTTCGACGAAGACCGCTCCAACCTGGTGGTCGGCCCGATCAACAAGCAGCGCTGGATCTATTCGGTCTCCAAGCAGCTGCTCGACCGGGTCATCTGGGCCTACGGCGCCAAGGGCCTGAAATTCACCCTATTCCGTCCGTTCAACTGGATGGGCCCGCGTCTGGATCGCCTGGACTCGGCGCGCATCGGCAGCTCCCGCGCCATCACCCAGCTGATCCTCAACCTGGTGGAAGGCACCCCGATCAAGCTGGTCGACGGGGGCGCCCAGAAGCGCTGCTTCACCGACGTCGACGACGGCATCGAGGCGCTGTTCCGCATCATCGAGAACCGGGGCGGTCGCTGCGACGGCCAGATCGTCAACATCGGCAACCCGGACAACGAAGCGAGCATCCGCGAACTGGCCGAAGAGCTGCTGGCCCAGTTCGAGGCCCATCCGCTGCGCCACGAATTCCCGCCCTTCGCCGGCTTCCGCGAGGTGGAGAGCAAGAGCTTCTACGGCGACGGCTACCAGGACGTGGCCCACCGCAAGCCCAGCGTGGAAAACGCCCGCCGCCTGATCGACTGGCAGCCGACCACGGCCATGGCCGCCACCGTCGGCAAGACGCTGGACTTCTTCCTGCGCGAAGCCCTGGCGCAGCGGGAGGCCTGATGAACACCCTGATCCCGGCCAGCCTGCGCATCGACGTGGACACCTATCGCGGCACCCGCGAAGGGGTACCGCGGCTGCTCGACCTGCTGGACGAGGCCGGGGTCAAGGCCACCTTCTTCTTCAGCGTCGGACCGGACAACATGGGGCGCCACCTCTGGCGCCTGGTGAAGCCCACCTTCCTGTGGAAGATGCTGAGGTCCAAGGCCGCCAGCCTCTATGGCTGGGACATCCTGCTGGCCGGCACCGCCTGGCCGGGTCGGCCCATCGGTCGCGACCTCGGTCACCTGATGCGCGAGACCCGCGCCCGCGGCCACGAGGTCGGCTTGCACGCCTGGGATCACCACGCCTGGCAGGCCCATACCGGCAGCTGGAGCCTGGAGCGTCTAGGTCAGGAATTCGGCCGTGGCCTGCAGGCCCTGGAAGACATCCTCGGCGCCAGGGTCGACTGCTCCGCCGCCGCCGGCTGGCGCGCCGATCCGCGCGTGGTGCTGGCCAAGGAGGCCTTCGGCCTCCGCTACAACAGCGATTGCCGCGGCAGTGCGCTGTTTCGTCCGCGGCTGGGCAATGGCAGCCACGGCACCCCCCAGGTGCCGGTGGACATGCCGACCTTCGACGAGGTGGTCGGCCCGGAGCTGGCCGCCGGTGACTGGAACAGCTATCTGCTCAAGCGCTTCCGTCCGGGGGCGCTCAACGTCTACACCCTGCACGCCGAGGTGGAAGGCATTGCCTTCGCCAATGACTTCCGCGCCCTGCTCAAGGCCGCGCGGGAGCAGGGCATCCTGTTCCTGACCCTGGGCGATCGCCTGCCGGCCGATCCGCGCCAGTTGCCCGCGGGCAATCTGGTGCGTGGCAGCCTGGCCGGCCGCCAGGGCTGGCTGGGCGTGCAGGCATGAGTCGGCGTCGCCTGTGGATGCTGCTGCCGCTGGCGCTGCTGGCCTATGCCCTGCCGCTGGCCTGGCGCGGCCTGTGGATTCCGGACGAGTCGCGCTATGCGCAGATCGCCCAGGAACTCTGGCGGCGTGGCGACTGGGTGGTGCCGCACTTCCTCGGCCTGCCCTATTTCGAGAAACCCATCGGCGGCTACTGGACCCAGGCCATCGCCCAGGCCTGGCTCGGTGACTCGCTGTTCAGCGTACGCCTGGTGCCACTGCTGGCCAGCCTGGCCACCGCCGCCCTGGTGGTGCGCCTGACCCGGCTGATCTGGCAGGACCGCCCGCTGGCGCTGCTCGCCGGGGTGGTCTATCTCTCCTGCGTGGCCGTGGCGGGGCTGGCCACCTACGTGACCCTCGACGCCCAGTTCGCCTTCTGGATGGCCCTGGCGCTGCTCGCCCTCTGGCAGGCCCAGGCTGCCGAGACCCGCGGCGCGGCCCTGGTGCAATGGGCGCTGCTGGGGCTGGCCTGTGGCTGCGGCCTGCTGACCAAGGGCTTTCTCGCCCTGGTGCTGCCGGTGCTGGTGGCCGTGCCCTTCTTCCTCCTGCAGCGGCGCCTGGGCGAGTTGCTCTGCCGCGGTCCCCTGGCGGTGCTGGTGGCGATCCTGGTGGTGGCCCCCTGGGCGCTGCTGGTGGCCCGGCGCGATGCGGATTTCTGGAATTTCTTCTTCTGGCACGAGCATATCCAGCGTTTCGCCGGCCAGGATGCCCAGCATGAGCGGCCGTTCTGGTTCTATGGCCCGGTGCTGCTGCTGGCCATCCTGCCCTGGGCCGGCCTGCTGCCGCGTACCCTGGGCCAGCTCTGGCAGGACCGGCGTCACCGCGGCACCGCCTTCCTCGGCATCGCCGTGGTCGGCCAGCTGCTGTTCTTCAGCCTCAGCCGCGGCAAGCTGCCGACCTACCTGCTGCCGACCCTGGCCGCCCTGGTGCCGCTGCTGGCGCGCACCCTGCAGGAGGCGAGCCGGCGCGGCGCCACCGGTGCCCTGCGCCTGAACGGCCTGTGCAATCTGCTGCTGGGCCTGGCCGGCCTTGCCGCCCTGCTGATCTATGGCGGTCGCCTCTATGAGAGCGGCGAAGGCCTGACCCGCGCCCTGGCCCTGCTGGCGCCCCTGGCGCTGCTGCTGGCCGGCCTGGCCGCGCTGGTCTGGCCGCGGCGCACCCTGCTGGCGCCGGCCCTGGCGCTCTGGGTGCTGCTGCCGCTGCTGTCCATCGCCCTGCCCAACGGCCTGGTCGACAACAAGCTGCCGAGCACCTTCATCCAGGCCCAGCTCGGCCACTTCAAGAATGCCGGCCTGCTGGTCAGCAACGATCTCGGCGTGGCCGCCAGCCTGGCCTGGGCCACCCACCGCGATGACGTGGTGCTGGTGGGCGGTCCGGGCGAACTCAAGTACGGCTTCGCCCGCGAGCCGGCCAGCGGCCGGCTGATCGAAGAGCGCGACCTGGCCGCCTGGCTCGCCGCCCATCGCGACCAGGGTCCGGTGGCCATCCTCCTGCGGGTCGACGGCCCCAGCGATCGCCAGCTGCTCGACAGCCTGCCCGAGCCCGGCGAGAGCATCGCTAGCGAGCGCCTGGTGCTGCTGGTCTATCCGAGGCCGACGCCATGACCGCCCTCGACGGCCTGCTGATCGCCGTGGTGATCGGCCTCACCAGCGCCGGCCAACTGGGCCAGAAGCGCGCGGTGGCCGCCGGCAATGCCCTGGCCGCACGCCTGCGCTCGCCCTGGCTGTGGGGCGCCCTGGTCTGCCTGGGCCTGGCCCTGCTGGTCTGGTGCGCGGTGCTGCAGCGGGTGCCGGTGGGCGTCGCCTATCCCCTGCTGTCGCTCAACACCCTGGCGGTGACCCTGCTGGCGCGCCTGGTGTTCGGCGAGGTGGTGGACGCCCGCGCCTGGTGTGGCTGCCTGTGCATCGTCGCCGGCGCCGCATTGCTGGGTGGTCAGCTATGAACGGCCTGCTGCCCCTCGGCCTGAGCATCCTGCTCACCACCCTGGCGCAACTCGCCTTGCGCGCGGCCCTGGTGCGGCTGCCGGCCATGGCCAGCTGGGTCGGCGCGCCCGAGTCGTTGCTGAGTACGGCCGGGCTGCTGCTGGCCCTGGGCATCCTCTGCTACGGCCTGTCGCTGCTGGCCTGGCTGGCCGCCCTGGCACGCCTGCCGCTGGGTCGCGCCTATGCGGCGCTCGGCCTCTCCTACGTCTTCGTCCACCTCGGCGCGGCCTGGCTGCCAGGCGCCGCCGAATCCTTCACCCCCTGGAAAACCCTGGGCGTCGCGCTGGTCGTGGCCGGTGTCGCCCTCGTCGGCGGGCCCCGCGCCAGCGCCGCTCCCACCCTGAGGAATACCCTATGAACATCAGCGTTTTCGGCATCGGCTACGTGGGTCTGGTGCAGGCCGCCGTGCTGGCGGAAGTCGGCCACCAGGTGGTGTGCATGGACATCGACCGCGCCAAGATCGACAAGCTCAAGCGCGGCGAGGTGACCCTCTATGAGCCGGGTCTGGAAGAGCTGGTGCGCAGCAACCTGGCCGCCGGCCGCCTGGTGTTCACCCATGAGGCCGCCGAGGCCGTGGCCCATGGCGCCGTGCAGTTCATCGCCGTGGGCACCCCGCCGGCCGCCGACGGCTCGGCCGATCTGTCCGCCGTCTTCGCCGTGGCCGAGACCATCGCCCGCCTGCGCCGCGAGCCGCTGATCGGCCAGCCGGTCTCCCGCGATCCGCTGCTGGTGGTGAACAAGTCCACCGTGCCGGTGGGCACCGGCGACCGCGTCCGCGCGCTGATCCACGAGGTGCTCGCCGAAGAGGGCCGCACCCTGCACGTGGAGGTGGTCTCCAACCCGGAATTCCTCAAGGAAGGCGCCGCCATCGCCGACTGCAAGAAGCCCGATCGCATCGTGGTGGGCACCGACTCGCCGGTGGCCCGCGACGTGATGCGCGAACTCTATGCACCCTTCAACCGCAACCATGACCGCATCCAGTGCATGGACCTGCGCAGCGCCGAGTTGGCCAAGTACGCCGCCAACAGCCTGCTGGCGGTCAAGATCAGCTTCATCAACCAGATCGCCGAACTGGCCGAGCACGTCGGCGCCGACATCGAGGCGGTGCGCCAGGCCATCGGCGCCGATCCACGCATCGGTCACCACTTCATCTACCCGGGCTGCGGCTACGGCGGCTCCTGCTTCCCCAAGGACCTGCAGGCGCTGATCCGCACCGGCGAGGAAAACGCCGTGGAGCTGGACCTGCTGCGCGCCGTGGAAGCCATCAACGTGCGCCAGAAGACCAAGCTGTTCGAGCGCATCAACACCTACTTCGACGGTGACCTGCGCGGCCGTACCTTCGCCCTCTGGGGCCTGGCCTTCAAACCCAACACCGACGACATGCGCGATGCGCCCAGCCGAGTGCTGATGGAAGCCCTCTGGGCGGCCGGCGCCAAGGTGCGCGCCTTCGACCCGGTGGCCATGGCCGAGGCCCAGCGCCTCTATGGCCACGACGAGCGTCTGGCGCTGATGGGCACCCCCGAGGCCGCCCTGGCCGGCGCCGATGCCCTGGTCATCTGCACCGAGTGGCAGCAGTTCAAGGCGCCGGACTTCGATCTGATCGCCCGCCAGCTCAATCAGCCGCTGATCTTCGACGGGCGCAACCTGTTCGATCCCGAGCGCATGGAGCGTCGCGGTATCGAGTACTTCGCCATCGGCCGTGGCGCCGCCCTGGGCGGTCCCCAGGTCACCCGCCGCGTGGACGCCGCCTGATGGTCTCGCCCATGCCCCTGACCCCACGCAGCGCGCCCCTGGCCGCGCTGCCGGCGGCCAGTCGCCTGCGCCGCGAAAGCCTGCTGCTCGGGGTGATCGCCACCCTGATGTTCACCCTCGGCATCTGGAACCAGGCGCCCCAGGGCTTCGACGGTCGCTGGGCGGTCTTTCTCGGCGAGATGTTTCGCCATGGCCCGTCCTTTTTCGCCACCACCTACGGCCAGCCCTATCCGGACTATCCCGGCACCGCCACCTGGCTGAGCTGGCTGGCCGCGCGGGTGATCGGCGCGCCCAATCACCTGGCCAACGTGCTGCCCACCGCCCTGGCCTCGGCCGCGGTGCTGGCGCTGACCTATCGCCTGCTGGCCGATACCCGCCGCGCCTGGGCGCTGCTCACGGTGCTGCTGGTGGCCCTGACCCCGCAGTGGCTGGAAAAGGCCCGCGCGGTCTGCCTGGATCAGCTGGTCGCCCTGGTGGTGCTGCTCTGCTTCTACCTGCTCTACAGCGCCGACCGTGACGGTCGCCCGCTGCGCCGCCTGCTGGTGCTGCCGCTGTTCGCCCTGGGCTTCGCCATCCGTGGTCCGCTGGGCCTCATCGAGCCCTGCGGCGTGGTCTGCCTCTACTGGCTGGTGGTGGCCTGGGGCGAACCGGCCCGGCGCACCCTCGCCCTGCAACGGCTGTTCGGCTACGGTCTGGCCGGTCTGGCGCTGCTCGCCCTCGGCTGGTGGACGCTGATCCAGCTCGCCCACCACGAGGGTGGGGCGGATTTCGCCGCCGAGGTCTGGCACATGCAGGTCACCGGCCGGCTGGACGAGAGCGGCAAGCCGTTCTGGTTCTATCTGCAGCTGGGGCTCTATCGCTATCTGCCGGTGCTGCCGCTGGCGCTGCTGGTGCTGGCGGCCGAGCGCCGCCGCCTGCTGGCCTGGCCGCACACCGCCCAGCGCCGGCTGCTGCTGGGGCTGGCCGGCAGCGGTCTGCTGATCCTGATCGGGTTGTCCATCCCGCACTTCAAGCGCGCCTACTATGTGGTGCCCATGGTGCCCTTCCTGGCCGCCATCGCCGCCCATGGCCTCCTGCGCGCCGAGGGCTGGTTCCGCCGCATCGCGCCGGTCTACACCGCGCTGGTGCTGGCGCTGCCCGGGCTGGCGCTGGTGGCCATGCTGGTCTGTCGTCACCTCTGGCAGCGCCACGGCTACTGGCCGGATGTCTCCCTGGCGCTGCTGGTGCCGGCCTTCGTCCTGCTGCAGATCGCCGCCCTGGTCAGCTGCCGCCGGCTGGACGGCAGTCGCCGCCTGCTGACGCTGAGCGCCCTGGCGCTGGCCGCCCAGTGGCTGATGCTGGTCACAGTGGTGGAGCCGGCCCAGGACCTGCAGTACGACACCCGCGGCTTCGTCCAGCAGGTGGAAGGTCTGCGCCAGCAGCAGCCGGGTCCCCTGGTGTTCTTCGGCCTCGGCCAGGACAGCTGGGCGATCCGCTACATGATGAACCTGGACCACGACGAGCAGCCGATCTTCATCGCCCGGCCGCAGGTCGCGGACCTGGCGCACCTGCCGTCCGGCGCCTGGATCATCCTCGCCCGCGACGACCGCGAATTGCTGGCGGGCACCCCGCTGGCCGACCTCACCCCGGTGCTGGGACGCCGCCTCAACGGCAATCCCTGCCTGGTGTATCGCCTGCCCTGAAGTCCCCCGGAGCCGCTCGCCCTAGCGAGCGGCTCCGGCGTCTCGCGAGAATTCCAGGATGCGGTTGCGCCCCTGCTCGGCGACCAGGTAATGACCGTCGCCGCGCGGGATCAGGGTCTGCGCCGAGCGCAGGTGCGAGAGCACCGTGACCAGACGGCCATCGGGCTGCACCAGCAGCACCCGGGCGCCGTGGGTGGCGTCTTCGGTGATCCACAGACCGTCGGCCGAACACTGCACGAAGCCCGGCGCGTCGAGACCCGCGGCGACCAGGGTATCGGTCCCTCCCGGCTGCCACTGCTTGACCCAGCCCTTGGCCTTTTCGGTATAGAACAGCCGGCCATCCGGGCAGCGGGCCACCCCTTCGCCTTCTTCCAGGCCGTCGCGCAGCACCGCCAGGCGACGCTGCAGCGGGTCGTAGCTGAGCAGGCGACCGCGCGGCAGGTCCTCGATGGCATAGAGGGTCTGGCCATCGGTGGCGACGCCCTCGACGTCGTTGCCGTCGAACAGGGCCTGGCGCTGGCCGTCGCGCAGGAGAAACACCGGCAGCGGTCCGCCTTCCTGGCTGACCACCAGGCCGCCCTGGAACATCACCAGGCCATCCGGCTTGGACAGCTCGCCCAATACCGGCTGGCGCTCGCCATTGGGCAGCAGCCGCAGCAGGCTGCCGCGGCGACTGGAAAATTCCTGGGTCACGAACAGGCTGCCATCGGCGTCCAGGGCCAGGGCGCTGACCATGGGGATGTCGGCGGCGACTTCCCGGTAGCGCCAGCCCTCGGCCGCACTGACCGGATGGAAATGCCGCCAGGCCGGATAGGCGAAGCCGGCGGCCAGCACGGCGACGCCCAGCGCCAGACCCTGGCGCCAGCCCAGGCGCGGAACACGACGCATGACGATCTCTCTGTGGCAGAACGATGACCGGGCAGTCTAGCGGCCCGCACGTGAAGAATCCGTCGCCGGCACCCTGGGTGAAAGTACCGGCGGGGCGGTGCCTCAGGCGGTGAGGAAGGCCTCGGTCAGCTTGACCCAGTAGCGCGCGCCCACCGGCAGCAGGGCGTCGTTGAAGTCATAGGCCGGGTTGTGCAGGTTGGCGCTGGGGCCGTTGCCGACGAACAGGTAGCAACCGGGCACCTGCTGCAGCATGTAGGCGAAGTCTTCGCTGGCCGGGATGGGCGCGAAGGGGTGCAGGGCCTCGGCGCCAAAGTGCTCGATCGCCACCTGGCGGGCGAAGGCGGTGGGGCCGTCGTGGTTGACCAGCACCGGATAGCCGCGCTGGTAGTCCAGCTCGGCCGTGGCGCCGAAGCTTTCCGCCTGGGCGCGCACCAGGGCGCCGATGCGCTGCTCCAGCAGGTCGCGGGTACTGTCCTGGAAGGCGCGGATGGTCAGCTTCATCTCCACCGCATCGGGAATGACGTTGGAGGCCTCGCCGCCGTGGATGCTGCCCACGGTGATCACCGCCGTATCCAGCGGCGCCACGTTGCGCGAGACCACGGTCTGCAGCGCCATCACCGTGGCCGCGCTGGCGACGATGGGATCGACCGCCTTGTCCGGTACCGCGCCGTGGCCGCCCTGGCCGCGGATGCGCAGGAGGGCGGTGTCGGACGAGGCCATGGCGGCGCCGTCGACGAAGCAGAACTTGCCGGTGGGCACGCCGGGCATGTTGTGCAGACCGAACACCTGGTCGCAGGGAAACAGCTCGAAGAGGCCGTCCTGCATCATCTTCAGGGCGCCGCCCAGGCCTTCCTCGGCCGGCTGGAAGATCAGGTGCAGGGTGCCGTCGAAGGCGCGGGTCTCGGCCAGGCAGCGGGCGGCGGTGAGCAGGGTGGTGGTGTGGCCGTCGTGACCGCAGGCGTGCATGCGGCCCGGGTGCTGGCTGGCGTAATCGAGGCCGGTGGTCTCCAGGATCGGCAGGGCGTCCATGTCGGCGCGGATACCCAGCACCTTGCTGCCGCTGCCGGCGCGCAGGGTACCGACCACCCCGGTGCCGCCCAGGCCGCGATGGACCTCGTAGCCCCAGCCGGCGAGGGCGGCGGCCACCAGGTCGCTGGTGCGCTGTTCCTGGTAACCCAGTTCGGGATGGCGGTGGATGTCGCGGCGCAGGGCGACCATGTCCGGCAGGTAGCCGGCGATATGACGGGCGGTGGCGTCTTGATCCGCAGCGGTGGCAAGGCTCATGGCGATCTCTCTCAATCCAGGTGGCGTTCGGGATAGCTCAGCAGTGCCAGCCATCCTATCAGCAGCATGCCGATCAGGTACCAGGCCGGGGCGAGCGGGCTGCCGGTGGCGCCGATCAGCCAGGTGGCGATGAACTGGGCGGTGCCGCCGAACAGGGTCACCGCCAGGGCGTAGGTCATGGCGAGGCCGGTGGCGCGCACCGGCCGCGGCAGGCCGGCGAGGATCAGCAAGAGCCCGGCGGTCATGTTGACGCTCATGGCGGTGATCACCACGAAGCGGGCGGCAAAGGCCAGGCCCTGGGTGGTGGGATCGTTCAGCCAGACGAAGGCCGGGTAGATGCCCAGCAGGGCCACCGCCAGGCTGACCAGGGCCACCGGCTTGTAGCGACCGAAGCGATCCAGCAGCAGCCCGGCGGCCAGGGCGGCGGCCATCTGCACGGCGCTGGAGGCCACCCCGGCCAGGTAGGCGCTGGTGGCCGGCAGGCCGACGATGCGGGTCATGTAGGTGGGCATGTAGAACTGCATCAGATAGGTCAGCAGGGTCGCCGACATCACGATCAGCAGGCCCAGGCCGAAGCGCCACGGATGCTCGCGCAGAAAGGCGCGCACCGGGCCGCCCTCGACCGTGCCGGCGCCGCTCCAGGTCTCGTCCACCTGGCGGCGGATATAGAGGCCGACCGGGATGATGAGCAAGCCGACCAGGAAGGGGATGCGCCAGCCCCAGGCATGCAGCTCGGCCTCGGACAGGCTGCGGGTGAGCAGGGCGCCCAGACCGGCGCCGAGCAGGGCGCTGCCGCCCTGGCTGATCACCTGCCAGCTGACATGGAAGCCGCGCCGGCCGGGGCTGGCCGATTCCAGTAGCAGGGTGGTGGCGGCGCCGATCTCGCCGCCGGCGGAAAAGCCCTGCAGCAGGCGCCCCAGCAGCAGGATCAGCGGCGCGGCGATGCCGATCTGGGCGTGGGTCGGGGTGAAGGCGATCAGGGCGCTGCCCAGGCCCATCAGCGAAATGGTCAGCAGCATGGCCTGCTTGCGCCCGTGGCGGTCGGCATAGGCACCCAGCACCATGCTGCCCAGGGGGCGCATGACGAAGCCGACGCCAAAGACGCCAACCGCCATCAGCAGGGAGCCGTAGGGCGTATCCGAAGGGAAATACAGCTGGCCGATGATGGCGGCGAAAAAGCTGAAGACGGTGAAGTCGAACATCTCCAGGCCGTTGCCGAGACTGGCCGCGGCGATCAGCTTGGCCCGCGAGGGCGTGGCGACCGTGCTGGCGGGGGCCGCGTCGGCGCGGGAGGAGGACGTCGGAAGAGCCTGGGCCATGGTGCGTTCCTCTGCACTGAGATGAATGCTTAGCTATGCAAATGACGGTCCGGTCCGCGCGGGTCGCGTGCCTGGGCGGTCGTGGCGGGGTGGGAGACCGGGCGTGCGCCAGGGTGGTGCAGCGCAGGCCCTCTTGCAGCCTAGTCGAACCTGCCGCCTCGGCTGGCGCTCGCTCATAAATCCGTCACAATGCGCGCCTAGAGTGCCGGCTTGCGCCTGAGCGTCGCCGGCCCAGGCCCGTCTCCCATCCCCGCGAGGAATCCGGCATGGACATCAAAGGTCCGCTGACCGCTGTGGCGCTCGCCCTGGCGCTCGGTGGCACGACCGCTCGAGCCGAGGGCGTCGACCCGGCCATCCCTGCCTACCAGAAGGTGAGCGGGATCTCCGGCAATCTGTCGAGCGTGGGCTCCGACACCCTGGCCAACCTGATGACCCTCTGGGCCGAGAGCTACAAGCGCGAGTATCCCAACCTCAATATCCAGATCCAGGCGGCCGGCTCGTCCACGGCGCCGCCGGCGCTCACCGAAGGCACCGCCGGCATCGGCCCCATGAGTCGCAAGATGAAGGACGCCGAGCTGCAGGCCTTCGAGCAGCGCTTCGGCTACCCGCCCACCGCGGTGCCGGTGGCCATCGATGCCCTGGCGATCTTCGTCAACAAGGACAATCCGCTGCGCCAGCTGACCCTGGAGCAGGTCGATGCGATCTTTTCCAGCACCCGGCTCTGTGGCGGTCCGCACGAACTCAAGACCTGGGGCGACCTGGGCCTGACCGGCGACTGGGCCAGGCGGCCGATCCAGAGATTCGGCCGCAATTCGGTGTCGGGCACCTACGGCTACTTCAAGGAAGCGGCGCTGTGCCGCGGCGACTTCCGCGCCAACGTCAACGAACAGCCGGGCTCGGCCTCGGTGGTCCAGGCCATCAGTCAGTCCCTGGGGGGCATCGGCTACTCGGGCATCGGCTACCAGACCGCCAGCGTCCACACCCTGGCGCTGGCACGCCAGGGCACCACCGATTTCGTCGAGGACAACCAGGCGAACACCCTGTCCGGGCGCTATCCCCTGGCGCGCTATCTCTACGTCTATGTGAACAAGGCGCCCAATCGTCCGCTCAACCCCCTGGAGGGGGAATTCCTGCGCCTGATCCTCTCGCGCAGCGGCCAGGAAGCCGTGGTCAAGGACGGCTACATTCCCCTGCCTGCGGCGGTGGTGCAGCAGGCCCTGAAGACCCTGGGCTACTGAGCGCCTGGCGCTCTGCGCCCGTCCCGGGCGTAGCGCCTCTGGCCGTCCATTCGCTGTAACCTTTCTGTCACACGACGTGATTAGGCTCTGCGCCATGATATCCCCGGTACCCCCGTCCCCGCCCGATCCTCGCGGCCCCGCTCGGCTGGACTTCAACACGCCTGCACTGCGCCGGCGGCGGCGCTGGCGGGCCCTGCAGGATCGCCTGATACGGGGTGCGGTACTGGCCGGTGGCCTGGCCGTGCTGGCCACCATCACCCTGATCTTCTTCTATCTGGCCTATGTGGTGCTGCCGCTGCTGCGCGGCGCCAGCCTCGAGGCCCAGCCGCTGCCCCAGCCCGACTGGCTGGCGGCCGCCGGGGCACCGTTGCTGCTGGGCATCGACGAGCAGGATCGCCTCGGCCTGCATCTGTCCCGGGCTGGCGAGGCCACCTTCTTCACCCTGGCCGACGGCCAGCCGGTCATGCGCGAGCGCCTGCCGCTGCCGCCCGGCGTCACCATCAGCAGCCAGGCCCAGGACGCCCCGCGCGGGCTGATCGCCCTGGGCCTGTCCGATGGTCGCGTGCTGGTGGCGCACAAGCGCTATGTCTCGCGCTATCCCCAGGGCAACCGGGTCATCACCCCGGAACTGGACTTTCCCTACGGGCGCGAGCCGCTGGACCTGGGCGCCTCCCGTAGCGCCCTGGAACGGGTCGCCATCGCCGGTGACGAGGACCTGCTGGTGCTGGCCGGTGCCCAGGGCAACCGGGTGACCGCGCTACGCCTGACCGGGCTGGCGGCGCCGGTGACCGGTGGCGCGGCCGCTCCCGTGCGTACCTCGATTACCCTCGGACCGCTCAACACCGCGGCCAAGGCGCTCTACCTCGACCCTCGCGGGCACTGGCTCTATGCCCTCAACGGCCGCGCCCAGGCGGATGTCTTCGATCTCCGCGACGGCAGTCTCAACGGCCACTACAAGCTGCTCGACGCGGCCGACGACGAGGTCACCGCCAGCGCCCAGCTGCTGGGCGGCGTGTCCCTGCTGGTGGGTACCGCCAAGGGCGGCATCGGCCAGTGGTTCATGGTCCGCGGCCAGGACGGCGAGCCGGTGCTAAGACATATCCGCAGCTTCCAGCTGGGCACCGCGCCCATCGTCCAGCTGGTGCCGGAGCAGCGCCGCAAGGGCTTCGTGGCGCTGGATGCCACGGGCGAACTGGGGGTCTTCCACAGCACCGCCGGGCGTACCCTGTTGCGCGAGCGGATCGCCCCCGCTGGCGGCGTACTGGCGTTGTCGCCGCGTGCCGATCAGCTGCTGCTGGAGGAAAATGGCCGGCTGCTCGGCTTCCGCCTGGACAATCCGCACCCGGAAGTCTCCTGGTCGGCGCTCTGGGGCAAGGTCTGGTACGAGAATTACGAGGCGCCGGCCCGGGTCTGGCAGTCCAGCGCCGCCACCGCCGACTTCGAACCCAAGCTGAGCCTGGCGCCGCTGACCTTCGGCACCCTCAAGGCGGCCTTCTACGCCATGCTGTTCGCCGCGCCCCTGGCCATCGCCGCGGCGGTCTATACCGCCTACTTCATGGCGCCGCGCATGAGGCGCACGGTCAAGCCGGTCATCGAGCTGATGGAGGCCCTGCCCACGGTGATCCTCGGCTTCTTCGCCGGGCTGTTCCTCGCGCCCTTCGTGGAAAATCACCTGCCGGGGCTGTTCAGCCTGCTGCTGCTCCTGCCGCTGGCCATCCTCGCCGCGGGCTTTGGCTGGTCGCGCCTGCCGCTGACGCTGCGCGAGCGCCTCCCGGAAGGCTGGGAAAGCCTGCTGCTGTTGCCGGTGGTGCTGCTGACCACCGCCCTGGCGCTGTGGCTCAGTCCCTGGCTGGAGGGGCTGCTGTTCGCCGGCGACCTGCGCCTCTGGCTGAGCCAGACCCTGGGCATCGCCTACGACCAGCGCAACGCCCTGATCATCGGCCTGGCCATGGGTTTCGCGGTCATCCCCAACATCTTCTCCATCGCCGAAGACGCCATCTACAGCGTGCCGCGCAGCCTGACCCTGGGCTCCCTGGCGCTGGGCGCCACCCCCTGGCAGACCCTGGTGCGGGTGGTGCTGCTCACCGCCAGCCCGGGCATCTTCTCGGCGCTGATGATCGGCCTGGGCCGCGCCGTCGGCGAGACCATGATCGTGCTCATGGCCACCGGCAACACCCCGATCATGGATGCCAACCTGTTCGAGGGCATGCGCACCCTGGCGGCCAACATCGCCGTGGAGATGCCCGAATCCGAGGTGGGCGGCACCCATTACCGCCTGCTGTTCCTGGCCGCGCTGGTGCTGCTCAGCTTCACCTTCCTGATGAACACCCTGGCCGAACTGATCCGCCAGCGGCTGAGGAAAAAATATGCGGCCCTCTAGCGCTGGCGCGCCGCCGGGGCAGGGCGCCCGGCCGCGGCGCTCCCTGGGCGTCTGGCTGCGCGGCGGCGCGCCCGGGGTCTGGCTCAGCGCCGGCGCCGTGGCCATCGCCGTGCTCATGACCCTGGGGCTGATCGGCATCCTCGCCGTGCGCGGCCTGGCGCACTTCTGGCCGGCCGAGGTGGTGCAGGCGCGCTACACGCCGCCGGGCCTGGAAGCGCGCCTGGTGCTCGGCCAGGTGGTGGACCAGGAGACGATACCGGCCGAGCGGCTGCGCAGCGCCGGAGTGACCCTGCCGGCGGACAGCGGCGAAACCCTGACCCGCGAACTCTTCAAGCTGGGCAATCGCGACCTCTATGGCAGCGACTTCGTCTGGCTGGTCGGCGACTGGCTAAAAGATCGCCAGACCCCGGCCGATGCCCTGGTGCTGGAGCGCCGCGAATGGGGCAACTTCTACGGCTATGCGCTGGAGGTGCGCGAAGCGGGACGCCAAGTGGCTAAGGGCGCCGCGGCCGTGCCCGAGCTGCAGCGCCGCCTGCTGCGCACCCGCGACCTGAGCGACCAGCTGGAGCGCCTGGAAAAGCAGGACATCGGCAGCGTCAACCATGCCCTGGAGCGCCTGCGCCTGGAGGGCCGCGGCCTGGAACTGGACGGTCGTCTCGACGCTACTGCCCAGGCCGATCTCGCCGCCCGCCGCGCCGAGCTCGAAGCCCGTTATGGCGACCTGGAAGACCAGTTGGCCAGCCTGCGCCAGGAGCGCCGCCGCGACAGCGTGGTGCTGCGCGACGTCGAGGGCCGCACCCTGGAACTCAATCTGTCGCGCATCGTGCGCGCCTACCAGCCCAACGCCATGGGCCTGGGCGCCAAGCTCGGCTTCTATGGCAGCAAGCTGTGGGAATTCCTCAGCGCCGATCCGCGCGAGGCCAACACCGAGGGCGGCGTCTTCCCGGCCATCTTCGGCACCGTGATGATGACCCTGCTGATGGCGGTGATCGTCACCCCCTTCGGCGTCATCGCCGCCATCTACCTGCGCGAATACGCCCGCCAGGGGCCGCTGACCCGCACCATCCGCATCGCGGTCAACAACCTCGCCGGGGTGCCGGCCATCGTCTATGGCGTCTTTGGCCTGGGCTTCTTCGTCTATGTGCTGGGGGGCTCCCTGGATCAGCTGTTCTTCCAGGCCAGCCTGCCCACGCCGACCTTTGGCACCCCGGGGCTGCTGTGGGCTTCGCTGACCCTGGCGATCCTCGCCATGCCGGTGGTGATCGTCGCCACCGAAGAGGGCCTGGCGCGCATTCCCCGCAGCATCCGCGAGGGCTCCCTGGCGCTGGGCGCGACCCAGGCTGAGACGCTGTGGAAGGTGGTGCTGCCGCTGGCCAGTCCGGCGATGATGACCGGGCTGATCCTGGCCGTGGCCCGCGCCGCCGGCGAGGTGGCGCCGCTGATGCTGGTGGGGGTGGTCAAGCTGGCGCCCTCGCTGCCGCTGGACGGCAACTACCCCTATCTGCACCTGGATCAGAAGATCATGCACCTGGGCTTCCACATCTATGACGTCGGCTTCCAGAGCCCCAACGTGGAAGCCGCCCGCCCGCTGGTCTATGCCACCGCGCTGCTGCTGGTGCTGGTGATCGCCGGGCTGAACCTGTCCGCCGTGTTCCTGCGCAACCGGCTGCGCGAAAAATACCGGCTGCTGGAAGACTAGCGCCCGCGGCCGAGGAGACCCCATGCCTTCCGATTCCTCCATCTTCAGAACCGCCGCCGCCTACGCGGCCAGCGCCCAGCCTGCGGCGAACGAAGGTGGCGTGGCCCTGTCGGTGCCGCGGCTCAATCTGTTCTACGGCAAGAAGCAGGCCCTGCACGACATCGCCCTGGAGATCCCGCGGCAGCGGGTCACTGCCTTCATCGGCCCCAGCGGCTGTGGCAAGTCGACCCTGCTGCGCTGCTTCAATCGCATGAACGACCTGGTGGAAGATTGCCGCATCGACGGCGAGATCCTGCTCGACGGCCAGAACATCTATGCCCGCGGCACCGAGATCGCCGAGTTGCGGCGGCGCGTGGGCATGGTGTTCCAGAAGCCCAATCCCTTTCCCAAGAGCATCTACGAGAACGTGGTCTACGGCCTGCGCATCCAGGGCATCAAGCAGAAGCGGGTGCTCGACGAGGCGGTGGAATGGGCGCTGCACGGGGCGGCGCTGTGGGACGAGGTCAAGGATCGCCTGCACGAGTCGGCCCTGGGTCTCTCCGGTGGCCAGCAGCAGCGGCTGGTGATCGCCCGCACCATCGCCGTGCAGCCCGACGTGCTCCTGCTCGACGAACCCTGTTCGGCGCTGGACCCCATCTCCACCCTCAAGGTGGAGGAGCTGATCCACGAACTGAAACAGCGCTACACCATCGTCATCGTCACCCACAACATGCAGCAGGCGGCGCGGGTCTCCGACTACACCGCCTTCATGTACATGGGCCAGCTGGTCGAACACGGCGACACCGACACCCTCTTCACCAACCCGGCGAAGCGGCAGACCGAAGACTACATCACCGGCCGCTACGGCTAGTTCCAGGCAGGCCGGTGCCCCACCCGGCGACTCGCTCCTCTCAGGCAGGACTGACAGCATGATCAACAAAGAAGGCCACACGCAGCACATCTCCCAGCAATACAACGTCGAACTGGAAGAGGTCCGCAGCCACCTGCTGGCCATGGGCGGTCTGGTGGAAAAGCAGGTCAGCGACGCCGTGCGCGCGGTGATCGATGCCGATGCCGGGCTGGCGCGCCAGGTGCGCACCATCGACGACCAGATCGACATCATGGAGCGCGGCATCGACGAGGAATGCCTGCGCATCCTCGCTCGCCGTCAGCCCGCGGCCTCCGATCTACGCCTGATCATCAGCATCTCCAAGTCGGTGATCGACCTGGAGCGCATCGGCGACGAGGCTTCCAAGATCGCCCGTCGCGCCATCGAGCTGACCGAGGACGGCGAGGCCCCGCGCGGCTACGTCGAGGTCCGCCACATCGGCGAGCAGGTGCGCAAGATGGTCCACCAGGCGCTGGACGCCTTTGCCCGCTTCGACGCCGAACTGGCCCTCTCGGTGGCCCAGTACGACAAGCTGATCGACCGCGAATACAAGTCCGCCCTGCGCGAACTGGCCACCTACATGATGGAAGACCCGCGCTCCATCTCGCGGGTGCTGAGCATCATCTGGGTGCTGCGCTCCCTGGAGCGGGTCGGCGACCATGCGCGCAACATCGCCGAACTGGTGATCTACCTGGTGCAGGGTACCGACGTACGGCACATGGGCCTCAAGCGCATGGCCGAAGAGGTCAATCGGTCGCGCGAATGATCCGCCCGGTCACTCCCCGGGTGGCGTGCCGAACCCGCCTGCTATGCTGGAAGACTTGGCATGGAGTGACCGATGAGCAAGTTGAACGTACTGGTGGTGGATGACGCGCCCTTCATTCGCGATCTGATCAAGAAGGGCCTGCGCAACCTGTTTCCCGGGCTGACGGTGGACGAGGCGGCCGATGGTCGCCGCGCCCAGACGATGCTCGGCAAGCAGCGCTTCGACCTCATCCTCTGCGACTGGGAAATGCCCGGCATGACCGGTCTGGAACTGCTGAGCTGGTTTCGCGCCCAGCCGGACCACAAGGGCGTGCCCTTCATCATGGTCACCAGCCGCGGCGACAAGGAAAACGTCGTCCAGGCCATCCAGGCCGGCGTGTCCGACTACATGGGCAAGCCGTTCTCCAACGAACAGCTGGCGGCCAAGGTCAAGAAGGCCCTGCAACGCACCGGCAAGCTCGCCGAGTTGCAGGCCGGCGCCCAGCCGCGCCCGGCCACCGGCTTCGCCAATGATTCCCTCGGTGCCCTGACCGCCGGCCGCAGCGACGTGGTCCAGCCCACCGCCGCACCGGTCGCGGCGCCGGCCGCCGCCTCCAGTGCCGCCCTGCTCACCGGCAGCGCGCCGCCGCCACCCGCCCGTGGCAAGCCCGCCGCCAACTTCGGTCAGGGCCAGCTGCGCCTGCCCAACGCCAGCATGGCCTGTCTGATCAAGGCCATCAGCATCAAGGAAGCCCTGCTGGTGGTGCGCCGTGGCGATCCGCTGCCGCAGATCCTGGAAACCGCCGTGCTCGACCTGGAGCAGGGCGAAGACGGCAATGACGTGGCGCGCCTCAATGGCTATCTGCATTCCCTCAGCGCGGTGGAAGCGACGCCGGCCAGCGAGTGGGTGCAGGTCAACTTCCGCTTCATCGACCGGGACCCGGCCAAGCTCGACTACCTGTCGCGACTGATCGCCAAGGGCACCGCCCAGCGGCACTACGTGCCGGGCGCCTAGGGCGGGGCGGCGCGATGAAGGGCCTGGCACGGAGACTGCTTCGCGCTGAGACACCGCGGATTTCTGACGCCCTGCCCATGCCCCTCGCCTGTCGCCTGCTGCTGCTGTCGCTCGCCCTCTCGGGTCCCGCCCTGGCGGCGCCCATCTACAAGTACGTCGATGCCAACGGCGTGGTCACCTACACCGACAAGGCGCAGAAGGGCGCCAAGGTGATGACCTTCAGCGACGATCCCATCGAGCGGCTCGATCAGCGGGTCAAGCTGCAGCCGCGGCACTATGCCGGCGGCACGGTGCTGGAGGTGCGCAACGACAGCTTCCTGCCGGTGACCGTCACCCTGCGCCTCTCGGCGCTGCAGAACGTCAGCGGGGTGGGCGAGGCGCCCATTCGCAAGGTGCTGCCGGCGCGCAGCCTGACCCGCCTGGCGACCCTGATCGCGCCCGATCCGGGCCGTCCGCAGCGCTATACCCCGCAGCTCACCACCCTGATGGGCAGCGCCACCCCGGTCTTCGCCTCCGGTTTCGCCTATCCGCTGCCCTGGCTGGGCGGTCCCTTCAACGTCAGCCAGGGCGCCGGTGGCGGCTTCAGCCACAACACGCCCAAGAGTCGCTATGCGGTGGACATCGCCATGCCCGAGGGCACGCCCATCGTGGTCTCGCGCGCCGGCCAGGTGGTGGAGGTGGAGAACGACCAGGACGGGCGCGGCAACCACCCCTCCGGCAACTTCGTGCGCATCCTCCACGACGACGGCACCATGAGTGTCTACCTGCACCTGCAGCGCGGTTCGATCAAGGTCGCCGAAGGCCAGTGGGTGCGCCCTGGCCAGCCGCTGGCGTCTTCGGGCAACACCGGGCGCAGCACCGGGCCCCACCTGCACTTCGTGGTCCAGCGCAACACCGGCGAGGCGGTCGAATCCATTCCCTTCCGCTTCGCCCAGGCGGTGGACAGCCTGCCCAACTTCGCCGTCGGCGGACCTTGAGAGCCTGTTCAAAGGCTGCTGCGCGTCGGCCAAACGGCGTTGAAGAGCCCCTGGAAGGCCAGCCCTGCCTAGGCGGCCCCGTTGTAATGCTCATTTACCATCTGTAAACCCGAGCGCGGGTCCGATCCGCTTCCTCAGGGCTTTTCGTGGGGCCGCCTAGGCCTTGTTTGGCTCTAGCTCGCGAGCCTTTGAGCAGGCTCTTACCCTTTGTCTAGTTTCAGCCCTGGGCGTCGAGGTACTCGCTCGGCGAGACCCCCAGCACCCGGCGGAACATCCGGGTAAAGGCCGACGGCGAGGCGTAGCCCAGATCCAGGGCCACCCGGGTCACCGGTTCGCCGGCGGCCAGCCGCGGCAGGGCCAGCATCAGCCGGGTGTGCTGGCGCCAGGTGGAAAAGCTGGTGCCAGTCTCCTTGAGAAACAGCCGGGCCAGGCTGCGCGAGCAGAGGTGCAGCTGCTGCGCCCAGGTCGCCAGTGCCGTGTCGTCGGCGGGATCGGCGTGCAGGCTGGTCTGGATGGTCCGCAGCCGCCGGTCGGCCAGCGCCGGCAGGTGCAGCGCGGTCTCTTCGAGAAACACCAGTTCCGCCAGCATCAGCGCCCGGACGTGACTGCCCAGCTCGGCTTCGCCGTAGGCGGCGCCGCCGCGTCTCAGGCTGCGCAGCAATTCGCGCAGCAGCGGCGAGATGAGCACCATGCGGGTGGCTGCCTGGGGGCAGGGCAGGCCGCTCGGCAGGGCGATGATCACCACCTGCAGGGTGGCTTCGCCATTGGCCCGCGCCTGGTGCTCGATGCGCGGCGGGATCCAGATGGCCTGCTTGGGCGGCACGTACCAGACCCCTTCGTGGGTGGTGACCTCCAGCACGCCGTTGACCGTGTACATCAGGTGCGCCTGATCGTGCACGTGCGGCGGCCACACCTGGCCATGGGCGAAGGTGCCGAGCTGGGATACCAGCGGCCCGGCGGGCGGGACGGGGGCATCCGCCACCACGCTCCGCGTCGGGTCGATTGTCTGTTCCTGCATAACAGCTGTCCGTTTCGGTTGGGCCGGCTCCAGGTGCCAGGGCCTAACCTGCAGCACTATGGCCAGAGCATCGGGCGCGCCCGGGGTGATCCCTCTGTACGCCGAAAACCTGCCTCTTGCGGGAGTGTCGCACAGAACACCCGCCGCTTGGCTGACCTGCCTGAACCATCAGGCCTGTATTTGAACTACCGTCCGATCGGTGGCAGCGTGGCACAGGGATTTGAGTGCCACGCTTTTTTATTCGCGACGATGCTTTGCCAGCGGCTTCACAAAGCCGTGGTTTGGCCATCGCCCAGTCTGCACGGCTTTGTTAGGTTCTGTCCTTGCCCATCATGGTGGCCCTATGCCATGGACCGACGCCTGACCGCCCTGATCACCTGCCTGAGCCTCGCCCTGGCCGTGCCCGCCCTCGCGCCGGCCGCCGAAAAGGCGACCCTCACCAAGACCTCTGCCAAGAGTCCGGCCCGCAAGGGGCAGGTCAAGCTCAAGGTGCGCAATGCCAGTGAAGGCCGCATCTTCGAGGTCCGCAACGATTTCGACGTGCCCGTGCGGGTCGAACTGCGCCTGCAGCGCACCGTCAACGTGGCTGGTGCCGAGCGCCCCATCCGCCAGGTCATCGAGCCGCGCTCCACGGTGCAGCTGGCGGTGATCCGCAAGCGGCAGCAGGGCTTTCCCATGCACTTCGACCAGGCCTTCAGCTATAGCCCACAGCTGCCGGTCGGCTCCCTGCCGGCGCTGGCGACCGGTGCGCCGGGCGGGGTTGATAACGGCATCGGCTATGGCTACGCCTGGCCCTGGCGCCAGGGCGTCTACTACGTGACCCAAGGTGCGGGCGGCGATTTCAGCCACAACACGCCCAAGGGGCGCTATGCGGTGGACATCGCCATGCCCGAGGGCACCCCGATCAGCGCCGCCCGTGCCGGCACGGTGATCGACGTGGAAAACGGCCAGTTCGGCCATGGTCCCAATCCCTCCGGCAACTTCGTGCGCATCGCCCACGAGGACGGCAGCCAGAGCGCCTATCTGCACCTGCGCCGCGGGTCGGTCAAGGTGCGACCTGGCGAGCGGGTGGAGGTCGGCACGCCCCTCGCGGAGTCGGGCAATACCGGGCGCAGCACCGGCCCCCACCTGCACTTCGTGGTCCAGGCCCACGAAGGTGGTGAAATGGTCTCCATTCCCTTCCGCTTCGTGCGGCCGCTGGCAGCCCTGCCCAACATGGCGCTGGGCGACCGCTGAGGCCCTGCGCAAGGGCGTTCCAGACAGGCTGACGCCACGGGGTCCATAAGGCGACCAGGCGCCCGGCCGCCCGCAGAAATCCCTTGGCAGGAACCGGGTTGGTGGCGTTATGCTATCACCACGCTATTCCTCCAAGGCGCGGGTTCCACCGCGGCCTTCCCTTCCTTCAGGCTATGGATGCCGCTCCATGAAAGGATTCCTGGCCACCCTGTGCGCCGGTGGGCGCAAGCATGCTCTGTACCTGCTGGCATTGCTGTTGATTGCCCTCGACGGCCAGGCGCAGGTCTTGCGGCTCGAGGATCCGGGGCGCAGCTACGATCCGCGACCGGCGCTGGAGATCCTCAAGGCGCCAGCCAGTCTGACCTTTGCCGAGGCCGCCGCCCGCCCACGCGGGGGCGAGGACGGCTGGCATGCGCCCGATGAACTGGAAATGCTGCTCCATGACGGTCGCCAGGGCCTCTGGCTGCGTTTCGCCATCCAGGGCCGCGACGACCAGGCCTGGTGGCTGATTCCGAGCTGGCCGGTGCTGGATCGCCTGGACCTGCGCACCCGCGATGCCGATGGCCACTGGAGTCCGCTGCAGCAGAGCGGCCTGGCCCTGCCGGCCTCGCAACGGACACTGCCCGGTCGTCAGCTGATGTTCGCCCTGGCGCCGACCGCCGGTGCGGTGGAGGAGGTCTACCTGCGGCTGGATTCGCGAGAGACCTTTGTCCTGCCGCTGCGGCTGGTGACCCCGGCCGCCTATCTGCGCGAGGCGCAGCAGGATGCGTGGCTGATCGGCGGCTTCTTCGGTTGCCTGGTCACCATCCTCTTGCTGACCCTCACCCTGTGGGGCTTTGGCCGCCGCTCGGGCTTTGGCTGGTATGCCCTCTATCTGCTCAGCGTCATCGGCTATCAGGCGGTCACCACCGGCTACGGCGCCTGGCAGCTCTGGCCGGAGAGTCCGGCCTTCGCCCTGCGTGCCCACCTGGTCTTTACCGCCCTGTGCTTTCTGAGTGGCGGGTTGTTCGTGCGCTATCTGCTCAGCCTCTATCACGGCGGCCGCTGGATCGACTTCGGCAATCGCCTGCTGATCGGCTACTGGAACGTGGCGCTGGTCATCACGCTGATCTGGCCGCATCTGCTGAGCTTCCAGGAAATGCTCGGCATGATGGCGCTGAGTTGCCTGGGGCTGCTGGGCACCACCACCTACCTGGCGCTGCGCGGCAGCCGCATGGCGCTGTGGTTCAGCGCCGCCTGGGCCCTGCTGCTGCTGGGCAGCTCGATTCAGCTGCTGGCGATCGCCGGCTGGCTGCCCGCCGACAGTCCGGCCTTCCACGGGCAGATGGCCGGCTTCGCCCTGGGCTTCGTGATGCTGTCGCTGGGGCTCACCGAAGGCCTGAGTCTGCAACGCCGGGCGCGGATCGAGGCGCAGCGGCAGGCGCTGGAAGCCTCCAGCGCCCTGGCCCGGGAGCGCGAAGCCTCCTTTGTCGAACTGGAATTGCGGGTGGCGCTGCGCACCGTGGAGTTGCAGCAGGCCAAGGCCAGCCTCGAACGGCTCAATCGCGAACTGCTGCACCAGAGCCAGACCGACTCCCTGACCGGGCTCGGCAATCGCCGGCATTTCGAACGGGTCTTCCAGCAGGAGATCCGCCGCGCCATCCGCGCCGAACGGCCGCTGGCGGTGCTCTTGGTGGACATCGATCATTTCAAGGCGGTCAACGACACCCACGGCCACACCCTGGGCGACGAATGCCTGAGGTGCGTGGCCGAGGTGCTGCGCAGGCACGTCCAGCGGGCGGGGGAGGTGGCGGCGCGCTATGGCGGCGAGGAATTCGTCATCGCCCTGCCCGGGAGCGACCAGCAGGCGGCCCGGACGCTGGCGGAGCGCATCCGCCAGGAGGTGGCAGGGCTGGAGTTGCAGACTGAGCAGGGGCGCCTGCGGCCGTCGATCAGCGTCGGGGTCGCGGTGACCGTGCCGAGCAATCTCGAACACGGCCTGGGGCTTCTGGAAGACGCCGATCGGGCGCTCTATGCGGCCAAGCGCGGCGGGCGCAATCGCGTCTGCCTGAGCGATGGCCTGCCGGAACTGGGCAGCGGACGCGGCTGAGGCCGCGTCGACTCAACGCTCTTCCGGCTGGCGCCGGCGGACGTCCTTGGGATCCAGCTTGATGACCTTGGCCAGGACGATCTTGGGGCCCTTCATCTTCTTGACGATGATGCGCAGGCCCTCGGCTTCCAGCACCGTCTCCTCTTCGGGGACGCGCTTCAGGCTGTCGTAGATCAGGCCGGCCAGGGTCTCGGCCTCGACGTGATCCAGATCGATACCCAGCAGTCGCTCGACCTTGAACAGCGGGGTGTCGCCCCGCACCAGCAGCTTGCCCGGCTGGTAGGCGACCACGCCGCGCTCGGTCTTGCGGTGTTCGTCCTGGATGTCGCCCACCAGCACCTCGAGCACGTCTTCCATGGTCAGGAAGCCGATGACCTTGTGGTCGGCTTCCTCCACCAGCACGAAGTGCGCGCCGCCGCGGCGGAATTGCTCCAGCAGGTCGGACAGCGGCATGTGCTTGGTCACCCGCTCCAGCGGATGCACCAGGTCGTCGAGGTCGAACGAAGCCGCTTCGCTGTCCAGGCCGGCGATGGCCAGCAGCAGGTCCTTGATGTGCAGGACCCCGATAAAGGTCTGGCTGTCTTCGTCGTAGACCGGATAGCGGCTGTACTTGGAGCGGCGGATCTGGGTGAGGATCTCGTCCAGGCTGGCCTTGCTGTCCAGGTAGATGAGGTCTTCGCGGGAATTGGCCCAGTCCACCACCTCCAGCTCGCCCAGCTCCACGGCCGAGGCCAGCACCCGGCTGTCCGGGTCGGTGGCGCGATTGGAGTGCAGGATCAGCTTGAGTTCGTCGCGACTGTAGTGGTGCTCGTGGTGCGCACCCGGCTCGCCCTGGCCGGCGATGCGCAGGATGCCGTTGGCGCTGGCGTTGAGCAGCCAGATGGCCGGGTACATCAGCCAGTAGAAGAGGTACAGCGGCACCGCCGTCCACAGCGACAGCAGGTCGGGCTTGCGGATCGCCCAGGACTTGGGCGCCAGCTCGCCGACCACGATGTGCAGGTAGGAGATGATGAAGAAGGCCGAGAAGAAGGCGATGCCGTGGATCACCTCGGGGCTGCTGACGCCGACGGCGCCGAGCAGGGGTTCGAGCAATTCGGCGAAGGCCGGCTCGCCGACCCAGCCCAGGCCCAGGGAGGCCAGGGTGATGCCGAGCTGGCAGGCGGAGAGGTAGGCGTCGAGCTGGTTGTGCACCTTCTTGAGGATGCGCCCGCGCCAGCCGTGCTTCTTGGCGATGGCCTCCACGCGGGTGGCGCGCAGCTTGACCATGGCGAACTCGGCGGCGACGAAGAAGCCGTTGAGCAGCACGAGGAAGAAGGCGAAGAACACGAGGCCGAGATCGGCGAACAACGTCGAGGCGATACTGGTGGAAGGGTCCATTAGGGCCGAGAGCTGGAAAAAGGTCGGCTAAGCATGGGGGCGGGGCAGGGCAGTTGCAAGATGTTGCGCCTGCCGGAGGGACGGGGCGCACCCCGGGCTGACGGACAGCGGCTCTGGCGCCCACCTTTGCCGGCAGAAGTTTTTCCCTAGGTCCAGCCTTCCAGACGCATGGTGGCCCGCACCAGGCGCTGCTCTTCCTGCTCGATCTCGCGCAGGCTGTCCCTGACGCTGTGGATGTGCTCGCGGGCGGCGGCGTGGGCCTCGTCGGGCAGGCGCTGGCTCACGGCGGCATAGAGGCGGGCATGCTGGGCGTCGATCTCGCGGCGCTGCGGCGGGCGATGGTAGAGATTGGCGATGCAGGCGAACACCGAACCCAGCAAGAGCTCGTTGAGCGATTGCAGGGTGTGCACCAGCACCGGGTTGTGCGAGGCCTCGCTGATCGCCAGGTGGAAGGCATGATCGAGGCGCGCGTGGGTTTCCGCCGGCAGGGTGGCCGGGTCCTGGCAGGCGGCGCAGAGTTCGTCGTAGCGGCGACCGATCAGCACCAGGTCGGCGGTGGTGGCGCGCAGCGCCGCCAGGCGCGCGGCTTCGCCCTCCAGCAGGGCGCGGACCTCCAGCAGGTCGTAGAGGGTGCGCGGCTGGCTGCTGAACAGGTGCAGCAGCGGATTCTCCGCCGCCGGGGCCGCCAGCCGGGCGACGAAGCTGCCCTGGCCGTGGCGGGTCTCGATGATGCCGCGGGCGCGCAGCAGGCCCAGGCCCTCGCGTAGGGCGGTGCGCGAGACACCGAGCTTGTCGCACAGGCGCCGCTCGGACGGCAGCGGCTGACCGACCTTGAGCACCCCATCCACCACCAGGCGTTCGATCTGCTGACTGACGTTCTCGGCGACGGGAAGACGGGCGACGGGCGCGGACATGGCGAGTTCCTGCTGGTATGACCACGGGGTTTTGCGCTAGTGAGCCACTGGTGGAATCTGCCGTCAAGACGGCTGAAAGCGGCTCATCCTTTGGTCGAAGAGGGAGCAAAAACTGGTATGACCAGTGCGCTGGGCCATGGACGCCCCGCTTGCAGTCGGGGTACAACGAAGCCTTTCCAGCCAGAACAACAACAATGGCGGTTACCCGATGAGCCTGGTCTACGACGAACGTCTCGACGGCGCCTTGCCCCGCCCGGACAAGGCGCAACTGCTGCAGCGGTTTCGTGCCGAACTGCCCGAGCACTGCCTGCTGCACGACAGGGAAGACCTCAAACCCTACGAGTGCGATGGTCTCGCGGCCTATCGCACCACGCCGTTGCTGGTGGTGCTGCCGGAAACCGTGGAGCAGGTGCAGGCGACCCTGCGCCTCTGCCATGAACTGCAGGTACCCCTGGTGGCCCGCGGCGCCGGCACCGGCCTGTCCGGCGGCGCGCTGCCGCTGGAGCAGGGCGTGCTGCTGGTGATGGCGCGCTTCAATCGCATCCTCGAGGTGGACCCCGACGGTCGCCGGGCGCGGGTCCAGCCCGGGGTGCGCAACCTGGCCATCTCCCAGGCCGCGGCGCCCCATGACCTCTACTACGCGCCCGATCCCTCCTCGCAGATCGCCTGCTCCATCGGCGGCAACGTGGCCGAGAACGCCGGCGGCGTGCACTGCCTGAAATACGGTCTGACCGTGCACAACGTGCTGGCGGTGGAGATCGTGACCCTGGAAGGCGAGCGCCTGACCCTGGGCGGCGCCGCCCTGGACAGCCCCGGCTTCGACCTGCTGGCGCTGTTCACCGGCTCCGAAGGGTTGCTCGGAGTGGTGGTGGAGGTGACCGTCAAGCTGCTGCCCAAACCGCCCTGCGCCCGGGTGGTCATGGCCAGCTTCGCCGACATCGAGCGCGCCGGGGCGGCGGTGGCCGACATCATCGCCGCCGGCATCATCCCCGGCGGCCTGGAGATGATGGACAACCTGACCCTGACAGCCGCCGAGGACTTCATCCACGCCGGCTACCCGGTGGACGCCGCCGCCATCCTGCTCTGCGAGCTGGACGGGGTGGAAGCCGACGTGGCCGCCGATATCGAGCGGGTCAGCGCCCTGCTGGCCACCGCCGGCGCCACCGAGATCCGCCTGGCCCGCGACGAGGCCGAGCGGCAGAAATTCTGGGCCGGACGCAAGAACGCCTTTCCCGCCGTGGGGCGGCTGTCGCCCGACTACTACTGCATGGACGGCACCATCCCGCGCCGCGCCCTGCCCGAGGTGCTGCGCGGGATCGAGGCGCTGTCGGCGGAATACGGACTGGCGGTGGGCAATGTCTTCCATGCCGGCGACGGCAACCTGCACCCGCTGATCCTCTTCGATGCCAATCGGCCCGGCGAGCTGGAACAGGCCGAGGCCCTGGGCGGCCGCATCCTCGATCTCTGCGTGGCGGTGGGCGGCACCATCACCGGCGAGCACGGCGTCGGTCGCGAAAAGATCAACGCCATGTGCACCCAGTTCCAGTCGGGCGAGCTGACCTTCTTCCATGCGGTAAAGGCCGCCTTCGACGCCCCCGGGCTGCTCAATCCCGGCAAGAACGTGCCGACCCTGCACCGCTGCGCCGAATTCGGCGGCCTGCACGTGCATCGCGGCCAGTTGCCTCACCCCGAACTGGAGCGTTTCTGATGGACAGTCTGAACCTGCTCCTCGACCAGGTCCGCGAGGCCCTGGCCCGTCGCCAGCCGCTGCGCATCCATGGCGGCGACACCAAGGCCCGGCTGGGCCGTGCGGTGGAGGGCGAGCCGCTGGACGTCAGCGGCCATCGCGGTCTGGTGCACTACGATCCCACCGAACTGGTGGCCACGGTGCGTACCGGTACGCCGCTGGCCGAACTCAATGCCGCCCTGGCCGAACAGGGGCAGATGCTGCCCTGCGAACCACCGCAGCTGGGGGAGGGCGCTACCGTCGGCGGCACCCTGGCCTGCGGTCTTTCCGGTCCGCGCCGCCCCTGGGCCGGCAGCCTGAGGGATTTCGTCCTGGGTACCCGGCTGATCACCGGCACCGGCGAACACCTGAGATTCGGCGGCGAGGTGATGAAGAATGTCGCCGGCTATGACGTCTCCCGGCTGTTAGCCGGTAGCCAGGGTTGCCTGGGGGTGATCACCGAGGTGTCCTTCAAGGTGCTGCCCAGGCCGCGCTGCACCCAGAGTCTGAGTCTGGAGCTGGACGCCGAACGCGCCCTGCAACGCCTGGCCGTCTGGGGTCGCGAGGCGCTGCCGATCTCGGCGGCCTGCCATGACGGCCAGCGGCTGCACCTGCGCCTGGAAGGCGGCGAGGGTTCGGTGCGCTCGGCGGCCGATCGCCTGGGCGGTGAAGCCCTGGGCGAAGGCTTCTGGGACGAGCTCAACGAACAGCGGCTGGCCTTCTTCGAAGGGCCCGCGCCCCTGTGGCGGCTGTCGGTGCCGGTCAACACCCCGCTGCTGGACCTGCCCGGCAGCCGCTTATTGGATTGGGGCGGTGCCCAGTACTGGCTCAAAAGCGATGCCCCGGCCACCGTGCTGCGCGAGATCGCTGCGCGCGCTGGCGGCCATGCGCTCTGCTACACGCCGGACGCCGAGCGCGAGGCCCAGCATCCGCTGCCCGCCGCGCTGCTGGACTATCACCGCCGCCTCAAGGCGCGCCTGGACCCCCAGGGGATCTTCAATCCGGGTCGGCTGTACGCCGGGCTGTAGGGGAAAGACGTCATGCAAACCAATCTGAGTCCCGCCGCCCGCGAACTGCCCCGCGCCGCCGATGCCGAGCGGGTGCTGCGCAGCTGCGTGCACTGCGGCTTCTGCAATGCCACCTGCCCGACCTACCAGCTGCTCGGCGACGAGCTGGACGGTCCACGCGGGCGCATTTACCTGATCAAGGGCATGCTCGAAGGCGGCGAGGTCAGCGAGAAGACCCGCGAGCACCTCGACCGCTGCCTGACCTGCCGCAATTGCGAGACCACCTGTCCCTCGGGCGTCTCCTATCACGAATTGCTCGACATCGGCCGCGCCGAGGTGGAACGCCGGGTGCCGCGCCCGCTGGGCCAGCGCCTGCTGCGCGCCGGCCTGCGCCAGGTGCTGCCGCAGCCGCGCCTGTTCGGCGCGCTGCTGAAAAGCGGCCAGGCGCTGAAGCCACTGCTGCCGGCAGGCGTCCAGGCCAAGCTGCCGGCGCGCATTGCCGCTCCGGGCTTGCGACCCGCGCCACGCCATGTCCGGCGCATGCTGATCCTCGAAGGCTGCGTGCAGCCGGGGCTTTCGCCCAACACCAATGCCGCCACCGCGCGGGTGCTGGATCGCCTCGGCATCAGCCTGGAGGCCGCGCCCCGCGCCGGCTGCTGCGGCGCGGTGGACTACCATCTCAACGCCCAGGAGGCCGGACTCGACCGCGCCCGGCGCAATATCGACGCCTGGTGGCCGGCCCTGCACAGCGGCGCCGAAGCCATCATCCAGACCGCCAGCGGCTGCGGCGCCTTCGTCAAGGAATACGCCAGCCTGCTCAAGGACGATCCGGCCTATGCGGCAAAGGCGCGGGAAGTCTCGGCGCGCACCCGCGACCTGGTGGAGGTGCTGCGCGAACTGCCGCTGGAAGAGCTGCGCTTGGCCAACACCCCGCGGCTGGCCTTCCATTGCCCTTGCACCCTGCAGCACGCCCAGCGCCTGGGCGGCGCCGTGGAGGGCGTCCTGCAGCGCCTTGGCTTCCCGCTGGCGCCGGTGCCCGACGGCCACCTCTGCTGTGGCTCGGCCGGCACCTATTCGCTGACCCAGCCGGACTTGTCGCGGCGGCTGCGCGACGCCAAGCTCGACGCCCTGGAGAGCGGTCACCCCGAGGTGATCGCCACTGCCAACATCGGCTGCCAGAGCCATCTCGATGGCGCCGGGCGGACCCCGGTGCGCCACTGGATCGAAATCCTCGACGCGGCCCTGGCCGCTCCGACCCAACCCTGAACCCTGGAGGCTCCATGAAGACCAAAGCCGTGCTCACCCTTGCCGAGATCGACACCCTGCTGGCCGCCGGTCGCGCCGAAGCCGAGCGCCAGGGCTGGGCCGTGTGCATCGCCGTGGCCGATGACGGCGGCCACCCGCTGGCCCTGCTGCGCCTCGATGGCGCCGCGCCCAACAGCGCCTACATCGCCCCGGAAAAGGCGCGCAGCGCCGCCCTGGCGCGCAAGGAGTCCAAGGTGCTGGAAGAGATGATCAACAACGGCCGCACCGCCTTTCTCAGCGCCCCGCTGATGCAGGGCATGCTCGAAGGCGGGGTACCCATCCTGGTGGACGGCCAGGTGGTGGGCGCCGTCGGCGTCTCGGGTGTCAAGGCGCCGGAAGATGCGCAGGTCGCGAAAGCCGCCATCGCGGCTCTCAACTGAATTCACAGCTTCATATCAAGGAAAGCCATCATGACCGACCGTACTACCCTGGGCCGCCTGCAGGTGGCCACCGAGCTGCAGCGCTTCATCGACGAGGAAGTGCTGCCCGGCACCGGACTCGACACCGCCGCCTTCTGGTCGGGCGTGGACCAGCTGGTGCACGAGCTGGCGCCGCGCAATCGCGAACTGCTGGCCGAGCGGGATCGCCTGCAGGTGGAGCTGGACAACTGGCACAGCGCTCATCCCGGTCCGGTCACCGATCTGCCCGCCTACCAGCGCTTTCTGGAAGGCATCGGCTATCTGCAACCGGTCCCCGGCCAGGTGCAGGCCTCGACGTCCGGGGTCGACCGCGAGATCGCCGAACAGGCCGGTCCGCAGCTGGTGGTGCCGGTGCTCAACGCCCGCTACGCCCTGAACGCCGCCAATGCCCGCTGGGGGTCGCTGTACGATGCCCTCTATGGCACCGACGCCCTGCCCGAAACCGATGGCGCCGAGCGCGGCAAGGGCTACAACCCCGCCCGTGGCGCCAAGGTGGTGGCCTTCGCCCGCCAGGTGCTGGATGGCGTGGCCCCCCTGGCCAGCGGCTCGCACCGGGACGCCACCGCCTACCGCATCCAGGATGGCCGCCTGGTGGTGGACCTCAGGAGCGGTACCAGCGAACTGGCCGATCCGGCCGCCTTCGTCGGTTACCAGGGCGATGCCGCGGCACCGTCCGCGGTCCTGCTGCGCCATAACGGCCTGCACCTGGAAATCCAGATCGACCGCGACAGCACCATCGGCAAGACCGACGCCGCTGGGGTCAAGGACCTGCTGATGGAAGCCGCGGTCAGCACCATCATGGACCTGGAAGACTCCATCGCCGCGGTGGACGCCGCCGACAAGGTGCTGGCCTATCGCAACTGGCTGGGCCTGATGAAGGGCGACCTGGCCGAAGAGGTCAGCAAGGGCGGCGAGACCTTCACCCGCCGCCTCAACCCCGATCGCGAGTACCAGGGCGCCGACGGCCAGCCGCTGAGCCTGCACGGGCGCTCGCTACTGTTCATCCGCAACGTTGGTCACCTGATGACCAATCCGGCGGTGCTGCTGGAAGACGGCCGCGAGATCCCCGAGGGCATCCTCGATGCCGTGGTCACCGTGACCATCGCCATGCACGACCTCAAGCGCCAGGGCAATTCCCGCAGCGGCTCGGTGTACATCGTCAAACCCAAGATGCACGGCCCGGCCGAGGTGGCCTTCGCCGTCCAGCTGTTCGACCGTGTCGAGGCCCTGCTGGGGCTGCCGGCCAACACCGTCAAGCTGGGCATCATGGACGAGGAGCGGCGCACCAGCGTCAACCTCAAGGCCTGCATCGCCGCCGCCGCGGCGCGGGTGGCCTTCATCAATACCGGCTTCCTCGACCGCACCGGCGACGAGATGCACACCGCCATGCTGGCCGGCCCCATGCTGCGCAAGGGCGACATGAAGACCTCCAAGTGGATCACCGCCTACGAGCGCAACAACGTGCTGGTCGGCCTGGCCTGCGGCCTGCGCGGCAAGGCGCAGATCGGCAAGGGCATGTGGGCCATGCCCGATCTGATGGCCGCCATGCTGGAGCAGAAGATCGGCCATCCCAAGGCCGGCGCCAACACCGCCTGGGTACCGTCGCCCACCGCCGCCGTGCTGCACGCCCTGCATTACCACCAGGTCAACGTCCAGCAGGTGCAGCAGGAGCTGGAACGCAGCGACGTCGACGCCGCCCGTGGCGAATTGCTCGCCGGGCTGCTCAGCGTGCCGGTGGCCGAGTCGCCGGACTGGTCCGCCGAGGCCATCCAGCAGGAGCTGGACAACAACTGCCAGGGCATCCTCGGCTACGTGGTGCGCTGGGTCGACCAGGGCGTGGGCTGCTCCAAGGTGCCCGACATCCATGACGTCGGCCTGATGGAAGACCGCGCCACCCTGCGCATCTCCAGCCAGCACATCGCCAACTGGCTGCACCACGGCGTGGTCAGCGCCGAACAGGTGGACGAGACGCTGCAGCGCATGGCCAAGGTGGTCGACGGCCAGAACGCCGGCGACGCCCTCTACGAGCCCATGGCCGGTCACTTCGACACGTCCTACGCCTATCGCGCCGCCCGCGACCTCATCTTCAAGGGCCGCGAGCAGCCTAGCGGCTACACCGAGCCGCTGCTGCACGCCTGGCGGTTGAAGAAGAAAGCGGGGGCCTGAGAGGATTGATGCTCAACGCTCGGACGTGTCTTGCGGATCGAGCGTTGAGTGATACTGGCCTTGGTCCAGAGCCTCCGCATGCGCAGGCTTGACGGACTTCAGGTCGTTCCCTAGTATGGATCCCAACACGGCCCCTCTCAGCTGACTCACTTAGGTGATGAAGCTGCTGAGGGGTTTTTTATTGCCTGCGTTTTTACCAGTCGGCTTCCCAGCCAGGCTGGGCGCCCATGCCCGCGATGTTCAGGCCCAGGTGCGATAGCTCAGGGAAGCTCAGTAGATGCGCCTTGATTCGCTGTGACCAGGTTGATCGAGGATTCACGACGTCCAGAAGATGGCGTGTCATGCGCAGCAGTAGATAGCACCGTGCCAGAGCATGGGCGTTGCCTATGAAAGGCTGTACCCAAGGTGCCTCGGCCAGGTAGGGCAGTTTTGGCTGATCGACGATGTTGCGATTCCACAGTCGGCTGTGGTGCGCGCAAACATTGCGCAGATAGTTGAGGCTACGTAACCAGGACGAAAAGACACGACCGTTCGATAGCCCATACTTGGCTGCAATGGCGTCCTGGTCAGTCTCTTGCAGGCCACTGTACAGCGTGGACATCGTGCCGAAATCCCACACTTCCGCCGCTATCCAGATTGGCAAAGGCAGCCCGTACTTATCCTTGCAATGCCGAATGAAGTCTTCCTTGGAGCGGGCGATCAATTTTGCCTGACGTCCCATCCAGTCGTGGTGGCGGCTGAGTCCGGTTCGGGGATCCAGTTTGCTGCTGAAGTCGCCGTGCAATAGTTCGGGGCGCAGGTAGGCAAAGGCATCTCTGGCACCGAGGCAGTAGGCGATGTCGACTCTCAAGCCGACTTCAATGCGCTCCAGGGCGTCCAGCGTCAGCAGTCGTAACTTCTTGTCGAACACATAGAGGTCGACGGCATTCTGAAAGGTGGCACCGACTTTGAATTCGTCCAGTGTCACGGTGGTGACCTTGAGCTTTCGCGGCTTCTTACCTCTATCCAGCAATAACAGGGCACCGCTTCGCTCTCGAAACGCATACCAATAGCCGCTCAGGCGGTAATAGCCGATTCGGCTCAGGTAGTTGAGCGCCAACGTTCTATCAGTGACGGCCAGGCCGCGTCGAGTCAATTGATCCAGCTGATCATCCACGCTCATCCATGGCTTGGCGTATCCCGACATTGATCCATTCCTTTTGATCAGAAAGCTATTCAGCGGCTTGGTTAATAGCCTATCGCCCGGGCCGTACGATCCATCGGGCCTTCTCGAAGGAACTCAAAAAGGCGTTTTCTGTAAATGAAGGAAAAGCGTGTAGTACGTTAGCGATCCAGTAGCTCAGGCAAAAGGCCTTCGGGTGGTGGATCCTCTATTGGAGCACCACCAACGACCGCTGACCCTCCGACCACCGCCCCTTCCCTTGCCACTGGCGAATTTTTATACTATCGGGTCCCCCGTTCCCGGGATCATCATCGCCACGAGGAAGACCATGGCCCGCGTTACTGTCGAAGACTGCCTGGACAACGTAGACAACCGATTCGAGCTGGTCATGCTCGCCACCAAGCGCTCGCGCCAGCTGGCCACCGGCGGCAAGGAGCCCAAGGTACCGTGGGACAACGACAAGCCCACCGTCGTCGCCCTGCGCGAGATCGCCGAAGGTCTGGTCGACGAAGAAGTCATCCGTCTGGACGACATCGTCGAAGAAGAGCCGCTGTTCGCCGCCTTCGAAGTCAACGAAGAAGCGGACGGCGAGGCCCTCTAAGCCATGGCCGCCGAGCCTGCGTATGGTGACGTCCACCCGACCGGCATCGACCTGCTGGCCGAGCGTCTGGCGGACTACCTGACCCCCGACCAGGTCAATCTGGTACGGCGGGCCTACTACTACGCCGAGCAGGCTCACGACGGGCAGCGCCGCCGCAGCGGCGAGCCCTATGTCACCCATCCGCTGGCCGTCGCCAACATCCTCGCCGACATGCACATGGACCATCAGAGCCTGATGGCCGCCATGCTGCACGACGTGATCGAGGACACCGGCATCGCCAAGGAAGCCCTGGCCGGCCAGTTCGGCGAGACGGTGGCGGAGCTGGTAGACGGGGTCAGCAAGCTGACCCAGATGAAGTTCGAGACCAAGGCAGAGGCCCAGGCGGAGAACTTCCAGAAGATGACCATGGCGATGTCCAAGGACATCCGCGTCATCCTCGTCAAGCTGGCCGACCGGCTGCACAACATGCGCACCCTGGACGCCATGCCGCCGGACAAGAGCCGGCGCATCGCCAAGGAAACCCTGGAAATCTACGCGCCCATCGCCAACCGGCTGGGCATGCACGATTTCTACGTGGAATTCGAGGACCTGGGTTTTCGCGCCATGCACCCGATGCGCGCCGAACGCATCCAGCGGGCGGTCAAGACCGCGCGGGGCAATCGCCGCGAGATCCTCGGCAAGATCCAGGAATCCCTGGCCAACTGCCTGGCCCGCGACGGCCTGGACGGCGAGGTGGTCGGCCGCGAAAAGCACCTGCACAGCATCTACCAGAAGATGCGCGGCAAGCGTAAGTCGTTCAACGAGATCATGGACGTCTACGGCTTCCGCATCATCGTCGACAAGGTCGACACCTGCTACCGCGTGCTCGGCGCGGTGCACAATCTCTACAAGCCGTTCCCGGGGCGCTTCAAGGACTACATCGCCATCCCCAAGGCCAACGGCTACCAGTCCCTGCACACCACCCTGTTCGGCATGCACGGGGTGCCCATCGAGATCCAGATCCGCACCCGCGAGATGGAAGAGATGGCCAACAACGGCATCGCCGCCCATGGCCTGTACAAGGCCGGCGGCGACGAACCGCGCGCCAGTCACCTGCGCGCGCGCCAGTGGGTGAAGGGCATCCTCGAGTTGCAGCAGCGCGCGGGCAACTCCCTGGAATTCATCGAGAACGTGAAGATCGACCTCTTTCCCGACGAGGTCTACGTCTTCACCCCCAAGGGCCGCATCATGGAGCTGCCCAAGGGCTCCACGGCCGTGGACTTCGCCTACGCGGTGCACACCGACGTCGGCAACAGCTGCATCGCCTGCCGCATCAACCGCCGCCTGGCGCCGCTGTCGCAGCCGCTGGGCAGCGGCGAGACGGTGGAGATCGTCACCGCCCCCGGCGCCCGGCCCAATCCGGCCTGGCTCAACTTCGTGGTCACCGGCAAGGCGCGCACCAACATCCGCCATGCGCTCAAGCAGCAGCGTCGCTCCGAGTCCATCAGCCTCGGCGAGCGGCTGCTGAACAAGGCGCTGTCCGGCTTCGGCACCCAGCTGTCGAAGATCTCGCCGATGCGCATCCTCTCGGTGCTCGGCGAATACAAGGGCGTGGTGCTGGAAGACCTGCTCGAAGAGATCGGCCTGGGCAACCGCATGGCCTATGTGGTGGCGCGGCGCCTGGTGTCCGGCAGCGAGCAGGAAGAGCCACTGGAACCCCAGGCCAGCACCACGCCCCAGGGCCCGCTGGCGATCCGCGGTACCGAAGGCCTGGTGATCAGCTACGCCAAGTGCTGCACGCCGATTCCGGGCGATCCCATCGTCGGTCACCTGTCGGCCGGCAAGGGCATGGTGATCCACCTGGAAAATTGCCGGAACATCGCCGAATTCCGGCATAACAGCGAAAAGTGCATCGTGCTCAACTGGGCCAAGGACGTCACTGGCGAATTCAGCGTCGAGTTGCGCGTCCAGCTGGAGCACCAGCGCGGCCTGATCGCCATGCTGGCCAACAACGTCACCGCCGCGGACGCCAACGTTGAGAAGATCGGCATGAACGAGCGCGACGGCCGGGTCAGCGTGGTCCAGCTGGTGGTCAGCGTGCGTGATCGCGTGCACCTGGCGCGGGTGATCAAGAAGCTGCGGACGCTCAAGGGCGTGGCCGGTATCACTCGGGTTCGCAGCTGAGGTTGCAGGGTGTCACCACCGGCTTGCAGAATCGGGCCTTTCCCGCACAGGAGCGACCCATGAGCAAGCAAGTGATCCACACCGACAAGGCGCCGGCCGCCATTGGTACCTATTCCCAGGCGATCAAGGTCGGTGACACCGTCTATCTCTCCGGGCAGATCCCGCTCAACCCGACCACCATGGAGCTGGTGGACGGCTTCGAAGCCCAGGTGGTCCAGGTCTTCGAGAACCTCAAGTCCGTCGCCGAAGCCGCCGGTGGTTCGCTGACCGACATCGTCAAGCTGAACATCTTCCTCATCGACCTCGCCCACTTCGCCACCGTCAACGAGATCATGGGGCGCTATTTCCAGCAGCCCTATCCGGCACGCGCCGCCATCGGCGTCGCCGCGCTGCCGAAGGGCTCCCAGGTGGAAATGGATGGGGTCTTGGTACTGAGTTAAAGCCTTTGATCGCGGCCATGGGCCGCTCCTACAGTAGTTGATGCACCTGTAGGAGCGGCCCATGGCCGCGATGACCCCCCAAAAAAAGCCGACCGTCTCGCGACGGTCGGCTTTTTCATGTCTGCCTGGTTAGGCCGGGATGGACTTGATCTTCGGCATCCGCGCCCAGCAACGGTGCTTGGCGATGGCAGCGAAGAAGTCCTGCTGGACCGCCTTGAAATCGCTGCCGGTGAGCAGCGCCTCGTCTGTGTCCAGGTAGACCGCCTTGAGCAACTGCTCGGCTTCGCCGGTGAGGGCGATGGCCTTGAGGTGCTTGTAGGCTTCCAGCAGGTAGTGCTTGATCACGCCGTCGTCGAGCATGGCCTTGACGCTCTCGGCACCGCCCGGCACATAGACCGCGTCCAGCGCCACCGAAGGCATGCCTTCGGCCGAACCGTCCACGGCCACTTCGCTGCCGTCGGCGGCCTTGACCGGGCCGGCGGTGGGGCCGAGCACCTTCACATGAGCACCTTCGGCCTTGAGCGCCTGCTTGATGGCCTCCACTTCGCTGGCGATGACGCCGTCACCCACCAGCACCGCCACCTTGAAGCCCTTGATGTTGCCGGACAGCAGGTTGAGCTGGCTCAGCGCCGGCGACTTGTCGATGGAGACCTTGCGCGGCTGCACGGTGGGGGCGGTGGGCGGGGTCACGCCGACCTTCTTGGCCACCTTCTGCGCCAGCTCCAGATCGATGTTGGCGAGGATCTCGTTGACCTGGCGCTCGCGAATCCACATGCGCTCGACCTTGCCCAGCTCGAAGCTGTAGGCATCGGCGACGTGCGCCTGCTCGGCTTCCGACAGGCTGTTGTAGAACAGCGTGGCCTGGGAGAAGTGGTCGCCGAAGGTCTCGCTGCGCTCACGCACCTTGTGGCCGTCGATGCGCTCGTAGTAGCTCTCGAAGCCGCCGTCCTGGGGCGCCGGCGGGGTTTCCTTGGGCCAGCCGCCGTCGATGGAGTTGGGCTCGTAGGAGGCGCGACCCTTGTCGATGGTCATGCGGTACTTGGCGTCACGCTGGCCGTTGTGATTCGGCACCACTGGGCGGTTGACCGGCAGCTCGTGGAAGTTCGGCCCACCGAGACGGCTGATCTGGGTGTCGGTGTAGGAGAACAGCCGACCCTGCAGCAGGGGATCGTTGCTGAAGTCGATACCGGGCACGACATGGCCGGGGCAGAAGGCCACCTGCTCGGTCTCGGCGAAGTAGTTGTCCGGGTTGCGGTTGAGCACCAGCTTGCCCAGCGGGGTGATGGGCACCAGCTCCTCGGGGATGATCTTGGTGGCGTCGAGGATGTCCCAGTCGAACTTGTGCTCGTCTTCCTCGGGAATGATCTGCACGCCGAATTCCCACTCGGGGTAGTCACCGGCTTCGATGGCTTCCCAGAGGTCGCGACGGTGGGCATCGGTGTCCTTGCCGGCCAGCTTCTGGGCCTCGTCCCACACCAGGGAGCGCACGCCGCCGGCGGGCTTCAGGTGGATCTTGACGAAGACGCCCTTGCCGGCGGTGTTGATCATGCGGAAGGTGTGGATGCCGAAGCCCTGCATGCTGCGCAGGTTCACCGGGATGGCGCGGTCGGTCATGGTCCAGAGCACCATGTGCGCCGACTCGGGCACCAGGGAAACGAAGTCCCAGAAGGTGTCGTGGGCGCTGCCGCCGGTGGGGATCTCGTTGTGCGGCTCGGGCTTCACCGCATGGACGAAGTCGGGGAACTTGATGGCGTCCTGGATGAAGAAGACCGGCATGTTGTTGCCGACCATGTCCCAGTTGCCTTCCTCGGTGTAGAACTTAATGGCGAAGCCACGCACGTCGCGCACGCTGTCGCCGGAGCCGCGCGGGCCCTGCACGGTGGAGAAGCGCACGAACACCGGGGTCTGGTGGTTGGGGTCGCGGAAGAGCGCGGCCTTGGTCAGGTCGGACCAGTCCTGGTAGGGCTGGAAATAGCCATAGGCACCGGTGCCGCGGGCATGGACGATGCGCTCCGGGATGCGCTCGTGGTCGAAGTGGGTGATCTTCTCCCGCATGATGAAGTCTTCGAGCAGGGAAGGCCCGCGGGTGCCGGCGCGCAGCGAATTCTGGTTGTCGGCGATCTTCACGCCATGGTTGGTGCGCAGTGCCTGGCCGGTGGCATCGGAGCGGAATTGCTCCAGTTGCTCGATTTTCTTCGAGGTGTTCTGGCGATCCAGGGTGTCGGTACCGGCGAGTTCACTCTTGGGGGGCGTAGCCATGGAAAGTCCTCATCAGGCGCCTGTCAGGCGCTCTTTGCGTCCCCTACGGAATGTGGGGCGAATTCAGGCAGTCCTGTAGTGACTCATGGGCTGGAGCTGGTGTTCCGCTTGGCTGATGCGAAGCGACGGGCTGTTCCCGCGGGTGAAGTCCCGGCGCACGAACTGGCCATATGCCTTTATTGGCTTAATACCCGACAACAAGTGCTAAGCAGATATAAGCGCGCGCGTTAAACTGCGCGGCTGGATCACCCTCCAGTTGTCTGACGATACCCACAAGGTTTTTCCATTGATCGAATTCCACGCTGTCCACAAGACGTACCGCACGCGCGGTCGCGAGGTCGCGGCGCTCCAGCCGGTCGACCTGAGGATCGAAGCCGGCGAGATCTTCGGCCTGATCGGCCATTCCGGTGCCGGCAAGAGCACCCTGCTGCGCCTGATCAACCGCCTCGAAGCCCCCAGCGGCGGTCGCCTGCTGGTCGACGGCGCCGAGGTCACCACCCTGGGCTCCAGCGAGCTGCGCGATTTCCGCCGCCGCATCGGCATGATCTTCCAGCACTTCAATCTGCTCTCCTCGAAGACCGTGGCGGCCAACGTGGCCCTGCCGCTGGAACTGGCCGGCGGCCGTTCGCGGGCGCAGATCGCCCAGCGCGTCGAGGAACTGCTGGCGCGGGTCGGCCTGTCCGACCAGGCGCGCAAGTACCCGGCGCAGCTCTCCGGCGGCCAGAAGCAGCGCGTCGGCATCGCCCGCGCCCTGGCCACCGAGCCGAAAATTCTGCTCTGCGACGAGGCCACCAGCGCCCTCGATCCCCAGACCACCGCCCAGGTGCTGCAACTGCTCGCCGAACTCAATCGCGAGCTGGGCCTGACCATCGTGCTGATCACCCACGAGATGGACGTGATCCGCCGCGTCTGTGATCGCGTCGCCGTGCTCGATGGCGGCGCCGTGGTGGAGCAGGGCACCGTCGCCGATGTCTTCCTGCACCCGCAGCACCCCACCACCCGCCGCTTCGTGTTCGAGGCCGAGCACCAGGACGAGGCCGAGCTGGCCGACGCCTATGCCCATGTCGAAGGCCGCATCCTGCGCCTGACCTTCCGCGGCGAAGCCACCTATGCACCGCTGCTGGGCCATGTCGCCCGGGAGACCGGTGTCGACTACAGCATTCTCGGCGGTCGCATCGACCGCATCCGGGACGAGCCCTATGGCCAGCTCACCATCGCCTTGGTGGGCGGTGACCTGGACGCCGCCCTGGCTCGCTTCCAGGCCGCCGACGTCACCGTGGAGGTCCTGCGCTGATGGACGAACTCTTCACCAACATCGACTGGGCCGAGATCTGGCAGGCGACCCAGGACACCCTGGCCATGCTTGGCTGGTCCATGCTCTTCACCCTGATCCTCGGCCTGCCGCTGGGCGTGCTGCTGTTTCTCACCAGCCGCCGTCAGCTGCTGGAGCAGCCGCTGGTCTACGGCATCCTCTCCTTCGTGGTCAACGTGCTGCGCTCGGTGCCCTTCATCATCCTTCTGATCCTGATGATCCCCATCACGGTCTGGCTGATCGGCACCTCCCTGGGCGTCGAGGGCGCCATTCCGCCGCTGGTGGTGGGCGCCGCGCCTTTCTTCGCCCGGCTGGTGGAGACCGCCCTGCGCGAGGTCGACCGCGGCATCATCGAGGCGACCCAGGCCATGGGCGCCAGCCTCTGGCAGATCGTCACCCGCACCCTGTTGCCCGAGGCCCTGCCCGGGCTGATCGCGGCCACCACCGTCACCGCCATCGCCCTGGTGTCCTACACCGCCATGGCCGGGGTGATCGGCGGCGGCGGCCTCGGCGATCTGGCCATCCGTTTCGGCTACCAGCGCTTCCAGACCGACGTCATGGTGGTCACGGTGCTCTTGCTGCTGGTGCTGGTCCAGGTACTGCAGATGGTCGGCGATCGCCTCGTCGCCCATTTCAGTCGTCGTTGATCCAGGCTTCATCCACTCGAAGGTTTTGCACAAGGAAAATCCAGATGTCGCTGAAACGTACCCTGCTGTCCCTGGCCTTCGGCCTGGGTGTCGCCACCGCCGCCCAGGCCGCCGAGACCCTGACCGTCGCGGTCAATCCGGTTCCCCACGCGGAGATCCTGGAATTCATCAAGCCGCAGCTGGCCAAGGAAGGCGTGGACCTCAAGATCAAGGTCTTCACCGACTACATCCAGCCTGATCGTCAGACCGATCAGAAGCAGGTGGATGCCAACTACTTCCAGACCAAGCCCTATTACGCCAGCTACAAGAAGAGCAACCCGAGCAGCGACCAGGTGCCGGTGGTGGCGGTGCACGTCGAGCCCTTCGGTGCCTATTCGCAGAAGATCAAGGACATCAAGGAACTCAAGGACGGCGCCACCGTGGCCATCCCCAACGACCCGAGCAACTCCGGTCGCGCGCTGCTGCTGATCGCCAAGCAGGGCCTGATCACCCTCAAGGATCCGAGCAACGTCACCGCCACCCCGCGTGACATCGTCGAGAATCCCAAGCACCTGAAGTTCAAGGAGCTGGAAGCCGCGACCCTGCCGCGCGTGCTGAACCAGGTCGACCTGGCGCTGATCAACGCCAACTACGCCCTGGAAGCCAAGCTGGTGCCGACCAAGGACGCCATCTTCATCGAGAGCGGCGAGTCGCCCTACGCCAACCTGCTCTACACCCGTGCCGACAAGGCCAACGACCCGGCCATCCAGAAGCTGGCCAAGGCCCTGACCACCCCCGAGGTGAAGCAATTCATCGAGAAGAAGTATCAGGGCGCCGTCGTTCCCGCGTTCTAAGAATCTGTTCACGATCTGCTGCGCGTCGATCAAACGGCGTTGAAAATGCCTTCGGAATGCTCATTTACCACTCGTAAACTCCGCTTCCTCAGGCCTTTTCGCCTTGTTTGTCTCTAGCTCGCGAGACCGTGAACAGCTTCTAAGCCTCGGCTCCATCGCCGTCGACGCCCGCAGAGGCGTCGACGGTTCCACCCCGTTCTAGGAAACTGCCATGAAGAAATTGCTCGCCACCGCCGCCCTGCTGGCCGCCAGCCTGGCCGCCCACGCCGCCGAGACCCTCAGCGTCGCCGCCACCCCGGTGCCCCACGCCGAGATCCTCGAATTCGTCAAACCCCAGCTGGCCAAGGAAGGGGTGGACCTGCAGATCAAGGTCTTCACCGACTACGTGCAGCCCAACCTGCAGGTGGCCCAGAAGCGTCTGGACGCCAATTTCTTCCAGCACCAGCCCTACCTGGATGAATTCAACAAGAGCCGCGGTACCGACCTGGTGACCGTCGCCCAGGTGCATGTCGAGCCCTTCGGCATCTACTCGCAAAAGATCAAGAAGCTCGACGAAGTCCGCGAAGGCGCCGTCGTGGCCATCCCCAGCGACGCCACCAATGGCGGCCGTGCCCTGCTGCTGCTGGAAAAGGCCGGGCTGATCAAGCTCAAGGACAGCGCCAACATCCTCGCCACGCCCAAGGACATCGCCGAGAATCCCAAGAAGCTCAAGTTCAAGGAGCTGGAAGCCGCGACCCTGCCACGCGTGCTGAATCAGGTCGACCTGGCGCTGATCAACACCAACTACGCCCTGGAAGCCAAGCTCAACCCGACCCAGGACGCCCTGCTGCTGGAAGGCAAGGAATCGCCCTATGCCAACATCCTGGTCGCCCGTCCGGACAACAAGGACAGCGATGCCGTGCAGAAGCTGGCCAAGGCGCTGAACACCCCGGCGGTGAAGCAATTCATCGAAGAAAAGTACAAGGGCGCCGTGGTGCCGGCGTTCTAAGCGCTGCCCGAGACAAGAGACGCCGGCCCCGTGCCGGCGTTTTTCGTAGGGCTCAATGGCGTTTCAGGGGGACGACGCCCATTCCCAGGCCGAAGGGTCGAAAGACCGCTTGCAGCGTCGCCAGGGTGGGATTGCCTTCATCCTGCTCCAATTGTCGCAAGGTACGCAGCGAGATACGGGCCATGCGTGCGAAGTCAGCCTGGGTCAGGCCGGTGATGTCGCGACGCAGACGCCGGACACCGGTGCCCAGACTCAGGCGCCCGGTCTGTAATCCTTCACGGATATCATCCAGCTTGTGTTGCCGCAGTTCCGGATCATCGAGGTTCATAGCAGCCCTGCCTCGCGCAAATGGCTATCCAGACGCCGTAACGGAATCCGCGGATGTTCCCAGGTGGCCCGGGGCAGCATCGGCTGCAACAGGTCCGGCAGGGCGCGGAGCTGCTCGGCGTTCTGCTTGAGTGCTTCCCACAGCCGTTCGGGATCGTCCCACTCGGCCAGCAGCCGACAGGTCGCGTACCAATCGACAGCGCCCGCCTGCTCGACGGGCGCTGGCCATTTGCTGGTTCGGGTGATGCCCTGCTCATCCATGACCATGGGGGCAAGGTCGTAGAGAGGCGCCAGGCGCACGCGATGCTCATCTCGCAGAATGGCGGTATTGCGGCCGTGGTTGTCACTGTTGCCCAGCAGCTGATTGAGCAGATCACGGCGCAGATAGTCGTCCAGCAGCGCCGGAATCTCGCGGTCCTGACCCGCTGCGCGCCAGACCCTGATCAGGGCGCCGATGGCGTCGAGATGATTCAGATAGCTGCCGGGCACCAGGGTGTGAGTCAGCGAATAGAGGGATTCAACGGCCAGACGCTCTACGTGTTGCGGGCCGGTGCAGCGGTCGAAGCGTGGCAGCCAGAGACTGGGGCGGCGACCTTCTTCCAGGGCGAGTCCGTTTTCAGCGACGGTCTCCAGCCCAAGGGTATTCAAGGCCCGATAGTAGCCGTGCTCGCTACGCAGGATGTCCTGGTCCGTGGCGTTGCCTTTGTTGCGCGGAAACTTCACCAGCCAGTGTCGACAGGCCAGGTCATCGGCTAGGGTGGCATCTGGATGGAGCAAGCCCTGAGCATCTTCGGCCAGCAGTAGCTTGGGTGCATCGCCACCTGCCCCGGTTGCACCGCCGATGGCGGCACCTTGCTCATAGGCATACTCCAGAAAGTCCTGATCGCGAGCGACGACCTGTTCACGGGTAAAGCCCACGGAGGGTGTCTGCGCCAGCCCGTCCAGCGACTCACGAATTCGCAGATGGCCGATGGGCGCTGGCGTGCAGCGGGATAACAACTGAAAGTCGGTCTGCGCCGCTTCCGCTGCGGTCAGCCCGAGGCGAGGCAGCAGAAAGCGGCGAGCGGCGCCGGCCGGGAGAATGTCCTGGAGAAACGCGGGCCAATGGGGCAGGCGCTCGACCTCCCAACTCAAAGGCAGGTTGGCGCTCACGGCTGCAGCCGTCGGCTGGCCGAAATCGTCGAGATGATCGCTCAGGTAGGCGGCCAGATAGCTGAGGGTGCAGGCGCCTTGTTGGGGGCCTTGCCCAGGGTCATCGAAAACCAGACGCAGGGCATCGTGCCAATGCCCGCTCAGATAGGCTTGAACCACAAGCGTACTCATGGCAGACCTCCGGCAATATACTGCCGATATTTATGGGTGCTATACAGGTTATCGGCAATATAGTGCCTGAAATAACCCTGTATAGCGCCACATTAGGTATTAAATTGCCGTTTGCGCGGTTGGCGCGCTGCCCCTACGGCCGACGATCACCAGCAATACCGCGGCGCCGGCCGCCATCAGCAGCGGCAGGGCGTGGCCGGTGAGCCACTGGCTGGCGGCGCCGGTGACCAGCGGGCCGACCAGGCAGCCGACGCCCCAGAGCTGGGCGATGCAGGCGTTGGCGCTGACCAGTTCGGCGTCGCGATAGCGCTCGCCCACCAGGATCAGCGCCAGGGTGAAGAGGCCGCCGGCGGTGGCGCCGAACAGCACCAGCAGTGGCCAGACGCCCGCGGTGTGCAGCAGCAGCGGCAGGGCCAGACTGACCGCCAGCAGCCCCAGGGCGCAGCCAAGGAACAGGCCCTGGCGCGAGAGGCGATCGGCGAGCAGGCCCAGGGGAAGTTGCAGCAGGGCATCGCCCACCACCACGGCGCTGACCATGTACAGCGCCAGTTGCTGGCCGAAGCCCTGGTTGAGCGCATAGACCGGCAGCAGGGTGAGGATCATCGCCTCGAAGCAGGCGAACAGCGCCACCGCCCAGGCGATGGCTGGAGCACCGCGGCAGAAGTCCAGCAGCGCTCGCCAGGCCGCGGTATGGCCGCCGGCGGCCGGCGCGCCCTGGCGGCCGAGCAGCAGGGCAGCGCCGCCGAGCATGAGCAGGGCGCCGAGCCAGAAGCCCTGGTCGCCCTCGGTGCCCAGCACCCCCAGCAGCAGCGGACCGGCCAGCTGGCTCAGGGCGTAGCTGCTGCCATAGAGGGCCACCAGGCGGCCGCGCCAACGATCGGTGATGACCTGGTTCATCCAGCTTTCGCCAAGCACGAAGACCAGGGTGAGGATGGCGCCCAGGGCCAGGCGCAGGAGCAGCCACAAGGGGTAGCTGGGCAGCAGCGAGAGCACGATCAGCGAGGCGGCGCCACTGATCAGGCACAGTCGCATCAGCCGCGGCGTGCCGATGCGCGCGGCCAGGCGTCCGGCCAGACTGGCGCCGGTGAGGATGCCGAGGGCTGGCGAGGCGGCCATGACGCCGATGGCGAAGCTGCCATAGCCCCAGCCTTCCAGGCGCAGCGAGACCAGCGGCATCGACAGGCCGCTGGCCAGGCCCACGCTGATGACACTGCCCAGCACGGCGAAATAGATGGCCCAGGGCATGGGCGATGGCGAGCAATTCATGGACTCAGCCTAGCTGATCGGGGTGGAAGACGGGTAGCTGCCACGCGCAGCCTATGGAGCCCTGGGCGTCCGCCGGGGTTCCGGCACGGTTGGCCTTTACCGGGCTTTCGCGTAGCGTGCGCGCTACCTGAAGCCGGTTGAGAGATAACAGAACATGCGGAAATGGCAATGCATCGTGTGCGGCTATATCTATGACGAAGCCCTGGGCTGGCCGGACGACGGCATCGCGCCGGGAACGCGCTGGGAGGATGTGCCCGAGGATTGGCTGTGCCCGGACTGCGGCGTGGGCAAGGGCGACTTCGAGATGATCGCCATCGGCTGATCACCCCGCTCCGCGTCTTCTGCGCGGACACAAAAAAGGCATCGCACGGGCGATGCCTTTTGGCTGCAGCGGCGATCCGTGCCGCTTCATGCTCAGCCTTCGATGCTGTCCTTCAGCGCCTTGCCCGGCTTGAACGCCACCGTGTTGCTCGCACGAATCTTGACCGGCTCGCCGGTCTGGGGATTCTTCCCCATGCGGGCACCGCGGTGACGCGGCAGGAAGGTACCGAAGCCGACCAGGGTAACGCTGTCCTTGCGGTGCAGCGCATTCGCGATCTCATCCAGCAGCGTGTTGAGCACGACGTTGGCTTGTTCCTTTGGAAGTCCGACTTTTTCAGCGATCACAGTCGCCAATTCAGGCTTGCGCATACCTACCTCTCTTGGAGTCATTTTTAGCCGTGTGGGCGTCGCATGGCTTTCCTGGCAAAGCGATTACCCCCGACATAGAGGGTGGCCCGACACAAAGATCGTTGGTGCGACAAAAGTCGAACCAGATAGCGTTATAAGGCAAAGCCGAGAAGAGCGAAAGTTAATTAGCAGACTATTAGCCGTTGGTAGGATGACTGATGCCGACTTGGACATTTATCGACCAATTTTGGCCATCTATGTGGACATTCTGTCCACTTTATGGCCGGGGAGAAAGGAGGCGGAGCGACGATGAGGGGCTCTGGCAAGCCGGTATCGCGATCAGCGAAGGCGCTGCGGACTTCTGATCCGGCAGCGCCGCTGAGGTGAGGGAAGGGGGTGAAGCGGCCGCTGGCCGCTCCACCCTCCGGATCAGGCCGGTGCCTGGGTCGGCATGACCGGTTGACCCGCCGGTGCCTGGCCTTCCAGGCGGCGCTCCAGGGCCTTGGGCTCGATCACCAGGCGCATGCCATTGCTGGCCTGGGTGCGCCCCCAGTCCTCGAGCAGCTCCATGCAGGCGTGATCGATATAGGAGACGCGCTCCAGGGGCACGTGCAGGGTGGTGCCGGGCTTGACCTGCTCCAGCACCTTGGTCAGCTGGGGCACGCGCAGGAAGGTCGCGGCGCCCACCAGGCGCAGGTCGGCCTGGTCCGGCTGGTCTTCGCGATAGGTCAGGCTGACCTTGAGTTGCGCCGCCTTGACCGCCAGGAAGGCGATGGACAGGCCGAAGCCCACCAGCACCCCGGTCAGCAGATCGGTGGCGACGATCATCAGGGCGGTCAGGGCATAGATGATCATGGGTGTCCGGCCATAGCGCTTGAGCCCGGTCAGCGACTTGGGATCGGCCAGCTTGACGCCGGTGAACACCAGCACGCCGGCCAGGCTCGCCACCGGCACCAGCTTGAGCACGAAGGGCAGGGCGGCGACGAAAGCCAGCAGCCAGAGGCCGTGGAAGATGGTGGAGGCGCGACTGGTGGCGCCGGCCTGGACATTGGCCGAGCTGCGCACGATGACTCCGGTCATGGGCAGGGCGCCAACGGCACCGCAGAGCAGGTTGCCGACACCCTGGGCGCCCAGCTCGCGGTCGAAGTGCGAGCGCGGCCCGGTGTGCATGCGGTCCACCGCGGCGGCCGAGAGCAGGGTCTCGGCGCTGGCGATAAAGGCCAGGGCGAGGGCGGCCACCACCAGTTCGGCATTGGCCAGCATGCCCAGGTCGGCAAAGGTCACCCAGTCGATGGCGTCGGCCAGGTTGTTGGGCACTTCCACGTGGCGGATGTCCAGCGCCAGCCAGAGACTGGCCAGGGTCGCCAGGGTCACGCCGATCAGGGCGCCGGGCAGGAAGCGCAGGGTCTGCGGGCGGAATTTCTCCCACAGCCACATGCTGGCGATGGTCAGCAGACCGATCAGCGCCGCCTGGGCGCCGCTGCCACTGCCGTTCCACTGGCTTGCCGCGGTGAGGGCGGCGCCGGGGAAAGCCAGCAGGTTGGACAGGCCCGAGGCCGCCGGCTTGGCATCCAGCATCACGTGCAGCTGCGAGAGCACGATGAGGATGCCGATGCCGGCGAGCATGCCGTAGACGACGGCGGGCGAGGTGACGCGGAACCAGGCGCCCAGGCGGGTGAAACCGGCGATGAGTTGCAGCAGGCCGGCCAGCAGCAGCACCGGGCCCAGGGCCTCGATGCCGTGGCGGTTGATCAGGTCGAACACCAGCACCACCAGGCCGGCGGCCGGACCGCTGACCTGCAGCGGCGAGCCGGCGAGAAAGCCGACCACCAGGCCACCGATGATGCCGGTGATGATGCCCTTGGCCGGCGGCATGCCGGAGGCGATGGCGATCCCCATGCACAGCGGCAGGGCGACCAGAAACACCACGAGTGAGGCCAGGGCATCGCGCGACAGGCTGCGCCCCGGGGTCTGTTGATTGCCAAGCATGGTCCTGGTCCTCCAGCGACTAGGTAAAGGGGTGCCCGCGCGTCATATCACGTCGTATGACACGGTTCGGGATTCAGGTGGCTAGCGGAAAGGGTGGACGGTCCCGATGGAGCCCCAAGTGGGGATCGCCCGGCGCGGTGCGCTGTTATGGCGACGGATCGGCTGACCCGTCTTGCAATGGCCATCCGGCGAACCGGATGGCCACCGTGGATCAGGCCTGCTGCAGGCGCGGACGCGGGGTGGCGACCGGCATGTTCTCGCCATCCAGCGGCAGGAAGCGCTCCTGCTGGGCGTCGTACGCCTTGATCTCGCTGGTCTCGATGGAATAGACCCAACCATGGATCTGCAGCTGACCGCTGGCCAGGCGCGAGGCCACCGAGGGGTGGGTGCGCAGGTGGACCAGCTGGGCCACCACGTTTTCCTCGGTCAAAAAGCCCAGGGTGCCGCCGTGGCCGCAGTCGCAATGGCCATGGTCCTCGACCACGGTACGGGCGACCTCGGCGTGGCGCAGCCAGACCTTTACCGTCGGCATCTTTTCCAGCGGATCGGGATTGAGCACCGCCTTCATGGCGCCGCAGTCGGAGTGGCCGCAGATGATGATGTGCTTCACGCCGAGGGCCACGACCGCGTATTCGATGGCGGTGGAGACGCCACCGTTCATCTGGCCGTAGGGGGGCACCACGTTGCCGACGTTACGGGTCACGAACAGATCGCCCGGCGAACTCTGGGTGATGAGTTCCGGGACGATGCGCGAGTCGGCGCAGGTGATGAACATGGCTTTGGGCGACTGCGCACTGGCGAGCTTCTTGAACAGCGCTTCCTGTTCGGGAAAGACATCCTGGCGGAAACGCTTGAAACCATCGACCAGTTGCAGGAGGGCCTCGTCGGGTGCGCCGAAGGTATCCGTGTTGTCGCTCATCTGTTTCTGACCTCTTCTCAAGTACGCAATGGCAGCGGCAAGCGCTGGTTAGTGGCTAGACGCCCCCTGGCATCGCCTCGATACGCCCCGACTCTCTCGAGCTCCGGTGGCTTCATTGTCTGGCGGTCCATCGCGTCGTCGGGCAGCGTCCTGGCACCCGGTCACTCAGTCTGGTGACCACAACCTTAATCCACGCTGAAACAATAGCTCGTGACAGACAACGCAGAAGATATTTCAAACTTATACTGAGATCATCCCGCCATTATCGCTGCACGATCAGCGCTTTTAGCCCTTTTATCGGCACGAAGCCGGAATATAGGCGCCGAATCGCGCTTTTCTCCGTGAAGAAAACGTGAATCGCGATAGCCGAAGAGTTTTCCTTGGCGATCAGTGGCTTGCGAGAGATGTGCAAAAATGTGAACGCAATGCCGCTGGCAGACATCGAGCGTCTTTCGCCCACTTTGCGTCCGGCCTGTGATCTGCGGCACAGTGCCGCAGCCTAGAGCTTTCGCCAGGCTTTCAATAGGTCCAATGCCCTATAGGACAAGGGTTTGCTGGCTTTGCTCGATAGCCGCCCAAAAATCCGGTCCGACAACGGACCTCAGGATTTGCAACGCGCGGTCGATAGCGGGGGCTTTCCAGGCTCAACGGAAACTCCCCATGTCCTTTCGCAATCTCTCCATCGCGCGGCGTGCCACGCTCGGCTTCGCCTTTATCGGTCTGCTCCTGCTGCTGCTCGGCGGCACCGCCCTGGTCAAGATGAACGACATCCGCGCCTCGGGCCTGGCCATCGAAGACCGTGCCATGCCGCGGGTGGCCGCGCTCGACGAGCTGACCGCCCTGACCCTGCGTCTGCGGGTGCTCTCCTATCGCCTGCTGCTCAATCGCGAGCCGGAGATCATCGCCAAGACCCAGGCGCTGTTCCAGCAGCGCAACGGCCAGATGCGCGCCGCCCAGCAGCGCTACGAGGCGCTGATCCAGTCCGATGAAGAACGCACCGCCTACAGCCGCTACGGCCAGCTGATCACCCAGTACGACGGTCTGCAGCAGCGCATGCTGGCGTTTTCCGCCGCCGATCAGCTGGAGCCCCTGCGCCGCCTGCTCAACGAAGACCTGCTGGCCAACTCCGATGCGGTCAACGGCGTGCTCAAGCAACTCACCGACCTGGTCGACCAGCAGACCGCTGCGGCCAACGAGCAGTCCGCTGCCGACTACAGCCACGCCATCCAGTGGCTGGTGCTGCTGCTGGCGGCCACCGCGCTGCTGACCGTGGTCTTTGCCTGGCTGCTGATCCGCAGCATCACCCAGCCCATCGCCCGCGCCGTGCAGGCCGCCGAGGTGATCGCCACCGGTGACCTCAGTCAGGAAATCCACAGCGAAGGCCGCGACGAAGCCGCGCGCCTGCTGCAGGCCATGAAGACCATGCAGGGCCAGCTGCGCCATACCCTGCAGGGCATCCTGGGTTCGGCCACCCAGCTCGCCTCGGCGGCGGAAGAACTCAATGCCGTGACCGATGAATCCAGTCGCGGCCTGCAACGCCAGAACGCCGAGATCGAACAGGCCGCCACCGCGGTGAACCAGATGTCGTCGGCCGTGGACGAGGTGGCGCGCAACGCCGTCAACACCTCCCAGGCGTCCCAGGAATCCGCCGGCGTGGCCCGTGATGGCCGCGATCTGGTGCAGGAAACCGTGGGTGCCATCGCCACCATGAGCGAAGACGTCCAGCACGGTGCCACCCTGGTGGGCGATCTGGCGGTCCAGGTCAACGACATCGGCAAGGTGCTGGACGTGATCCGCAGCGTGGCCGAGCAGACCAATCTGCTGGCGCTCAATGCCGCCATCGAGGCGGCGCGCGCCGGTGAGGCCGGTCGCGGCTTCGCCGTGGTGGCCGACGAGGTGCGCGCCCTGGCCCATCGCACCCAGGAATCGACCCGCGAAATCGAGACCTCCATCGGTACCATCCAGCAGGGCACCGATCAGGCGGTGGCGGCCATGCGCAGCAGCACCGAGCGTGCCCAGTCCACCCTGGAGGTGGCCCGCGGCGCCGGTCATGCCCTGGAGCGCATCCATGGCGCCATCGGCGGCATCAACGAGCGCAATCTGGTCATCGCCAGCGCGGCGGAAGAGCAGGCTCAAGTAGCCCGCGAAGTGGATCGCAACCTGGTCAACATCCGCGAGTTGTCGGTCCAGACCGCCGCGGGTGCCGAGCAGTCCAGTGCCGCCAGCGCCGAGCTGTCGCGCCTGGCCGTGGACCTCAATGGCCTGGTAGCGCGCTTCCGCCTGTGATCCTGGCGCGTCCGTCCGCTTTGGCGGTCGGACGCTGCGGCCCTAGCCGGGGCCGAGCAGTTGCAGCACGCCGGTCAGCAGCACCAGCAGGCCCAGGGGCGAGGCGAGAAAGGACAGCAGCAGGCAGCGCAGGCGCGGGCCGCGCGGGGTAGGGCAGGTCGTCATGACGTCAGGCAGCTCCGTAGCGAAAAGCGGCGCCACGCCTGGCGCCCGGAGCCAATTTTCGCCTGTCCCGGCAGCAACGTCATGCCAAGAAAACGTAAAGATGGGTAAAGCCGCCCCTCCCCCCGGGGCGCCTGTATCCGGGGGGAGGGGCGCGCCGGGTCAGACGCGGAAGCGCGCGGCCAGGCCGTGGATCTCGTGAGTCAGCGCGGCGAGTTGGCGACTGGAGGTCTCAATCTGGTCGGCGCCGCGCTTGGACACGCCCGCCAGCTCGCGGATGTTGATCAGGTTGCGATCCACCTCGCGCGCCACCTGGGCCTGTTCCTCGGCGGCGCTGGCGATGACCAGGTTGCGCTCGTTGATGTCGCCGATGGCGACAAAGATGTGCTCCAGGCTCTGGCCGGTGCGCTCGGTGGTTTCCAGGGTGGTGCCGGCCAGGGTATTGCTGCGCTGGATGGCGGTCACCGCCTGACCGGTGCCGGTCTGGATGTTGCCGATCATCTGCTCGATCTCCAGGGTCGACTGGCGGGTACGCTGCGCCAGGCTGCGCACCTCGTCGGCCACCACGGCGAAGCCACGACCGGCATCGCCGGCGCGGGCGGCTTCGATGGCCGCGTTGAGCGCCAGCAGGTTGGTCTGCTCGGAGACGGCGCGGATCACGTCCAGCACCTTGCCGATCTGGTTGGCCTGCTGCGCCAGGCTGGCGATGACGGTTTCGCTTTCCTTGACCGTGCTCTGCATGCTCTGCAATTCGCTGAGCACCTGGGCCACCTGGCCGCGACTGCCGGCGGCCAGGCGATCGGATTCGCGAGCGGTATCCGAGGTGGACGCGGCATTGCGCGCCACCTCTTCCACGGCGGCGGTCATCTCGGTCACCGCGGTCACGGCCTGTTCCAGTTCCTGTTGCTGCTGATTGAGGGTGCGATTGCTCTGGGCGGTGACCTGACCCAGTTCCTGGGCGGCGCCGTCGAGTCGTTCGGCGGTGCGATTGAGCTGGGCCAGGGTGTCGCGCTGGCGACTCTGCAGGGTGGCGAGACCGGCGAACAGCTGGCCGATCTCGTCATGGCTGCGCACCTCGATGCGGCGGGTCAGATCACCTTCGCTCATGGCGGCGAAGTGCTCGCCGGCTTCGTTGAGCGGGGCCAGCACGCGGCGGGCGATGAACCAGCCGGAGAGCACGGCCAGCAGCAGGGTCAGGCCGACCAGCAGCAGACTGCCGACCTGGGCCTGGGACACGCGGCTGTCGGAGGCGGCGAGCGTGGCGTCGATACGGCTGGTGATCTCGTCGGTAAAGGCCTGGCGGGTGTCGGCGAAGGCCGTACTGGCCCCTTTGGCACCGTCGCTGATCCGGATGTAGCCAGGCAGGTCGCCGGCGCGGCAGGCGGCGATCTGCCCTTCGACGATGGCCTTGTAGGCGTCGAAGGCCTTGAGCATGGCTTCGATCTGGCTGACCAGTTTGGGATCGCTGACGTTGGCCTGCATGTCGGTGATCAGCTTGCGGGCGATGTCCAGCCGCTCTAGGGCCAGCTTCACGCCTTTCTCGGCCTTGGCCGCATCGCCGTTGACGCGGTCGAGCATGGCGGTATGGGAGTTGGCGCTGGCGCGACTGATCCAGGTGGCGGCGTTGTTGACCCGGTCCAGCTGCTCCATCGTCAGGCTATCCAGGTCGCGGATCTGTTGGGCACTGGTCCGGGCGCTGATCCAGCCGTACAGGCAGGCGAGCAGCAGGCAGGCGACGAACAGGCTGAGGACGCTGTACATCCCGGTACGGATTCTTGTTGTTTTTTTCATGGTGGGCTCTCTGGCGACGTCGCTGGCTGGGGTGCGCAATACGACTTTGGTAAGGCTTTTCGCCAGCAGTACGCCAAAGGCCCGGGCAGGCGTCGATGGCCTGGAGCCGGTCGGTATCAGTTAAGCGCTGAAAAGTCGTCGGATGTCTTCAGCAGGACGGGGCCCGGCGGACGCCGGGCCCGCGGGGATCAGGACAGGGGGGTGAACTGGATGACTTCGACCCAGTAGCCGTCGGGATCCTTGATGAAGGCGATTTCCTTCATGCTGCCGTCGGTCAGGCGCTTCTGGAAGGCGACGCCCAGTTGCTCGAACCGCTCGCAGGCGGCGCGGATGTCCGGGACCGCTACGCAGGTGTGGCCGAAGCCGCGCGGATCGCTGTTGCCGTTGTGGTAGCTGAATTCGGCGTCGTTCTCGGTACCGTGGTTATGGGTTAGCTCGAGGATGCCCGGGGTCGACTTGCGCCAGCGCTGGCGGGCCTCCGGCTCTTCCGGCACCTGGTTGCGATCGACCAGGGCGAGAAAGGTCAGGCTGAACTTGGCGTCCGGGAAGTCCTTGTGATCGACCACGGTGAAACCCAGCACGCGGGTATAGAAGTCCAGCGAGGTCTCGAGGTTCTTGACCCGCAGCATGGTGTGGTTGAAGACGAACTCGCGGGTGGCGGCGTCGGGCTGGGCGGTCACGCCCGGCAGGTTGTCGAATTGGCTCAGCGACATCAGGATTCTCCTGTGTAGGGTGTGGCAATTGGAGAGACGGCCCCTGCGCAACGTTCCCGCGAGGGGTGGCGCCTGGGCGGTCGCTCACGAAAAAGGGCGGGAAGTCTAAAGGCTTCCAGCGCCGCTGCCCAAAGCTTCCTGGCGCGGCTTGCCGCTGCGCTGTGCGACGAATGGTCGAAACCACCCGGCTAGAGCCGCAGTCGGATTTTACAAGCGCACTGCCTGTGCGATCCCAAGGAGACTGATATGAGCAGCACCAGCGACAAGATCAAGGGTACCGCCAAAGAAGTGGCCGGCAAGGTCAAGCAAGGTATCGGCGAAGCCACCGACAACTCGCGCATGAAAGGTGAGGGTCGTGCCCAGGAAGCCGAAGGCAAGCTGCAGAAGAACGTCGGCAAGGGCAAGGAAGCGGTCAAGAACACCATCGACCGCGCCTGAGTCCAGTCGTGACGAAAAGGCCGCCCCCGGGCGGCCTTTTCTTTTGCCCGTCAGGCCGGATCCAGCTCCGGATAGTGACGGAAGATGCCGTTCTCGCTGAAGGGCAGGCGTCGGGGCGAGGCCAGGTAGGCGGCGATGTTGGGTCGCGCGGCCACTCGCTCGGCCAGGGCCAGCACCCGCGGGATTTCCGGTGCCAGACGGCGCATGGCGTTGGGGAAGGCATAGGTCAGGCCGGCTACCACCTGGAACAGCGACAGGTCGACATAGGAGCGCTGGTCGCCCACCAGCCAATGGTCACCCGCCGGGTTGTAGCCCAGCACCCGCTCGAAATAGCTCAGGTAGGTACGGATCCGTTCGCCGGCAAAGGCCTTGGCGCGGCGCCGGGCTTCATCCTGCTGCTCTTCGTAGGTCAGGGAGATGGCCACCGGATGATGGACGTCATGGGCCTCGGCGGTGAGGTCGGTGATGGTCAGCTGCAGACCGTGCACCCAGAAGCGGGCTTCCTCGTCGGCCGGTACTAGGTCCAGGCGCGGCCCGAGGAAATGGAGGATGTTGGCGACATGGGAGACGACCTCGTCGCCGGCCTTGAGAAAGGGCGGGGCGAAGGGCGGGCGGCGGGTCTTCCTGCCTTGCAGATAGTCTTCCAGAGCGGGTACGCCCAGGCCTTCGCCTTCCGGGGCGTTGCCGACGTCCAGATAGGGTGCGCCGGCTTCTTCGAGCGCCAGGCGGACGAATTCGCCGCGGCCCTGGATGCTGGGCCAGTAGTGCAGTTCATAACGCATGGAAACCTCCGTCGTCTGCTGGGAATACGGGTCCAGGAAGGCTGACCCCCGGCAGGGTTCCGAGGTTTGCCCGCCGTGCGGCTTTCACGACGAAGCGCACAACCAATTCCCGTCGCTGAGACTCCTATCAACCAGCGGCTCGCGATAAGGACGGTGGGATGACAGGCAACAGCAGGCGGACGGTTCCATGCGCATAGGCATTCTTACCCACGTGAAACACCCGGTACGCCAGCCGTTCGCCGGCGGTCTCGAAGCCTTCACCTACGACATCACCCTGCAGCTGCGCGAGCGTGGCCATGCGGTGACGCTGTTCGCCAGTTCGGCCTCGGCGCCAGAGCTGGAGGTGGTGCCCATCCTCGACGACGGCAACTACGGCGCGGACGGCTGCCGGCGCAAGCGCAACGTGCTCAGCTCCGAATACCTCGACGAGCACCATGGCTATCTGGACTGCATGCAGCGCATCGATGGCTACGGCTTCGACGTCATCTTCAACAACGCCCTGCATTATGTGCCGGTGACCATGTCCGGGCTGATCCGCACCCCCATGCTCACGGTGCTGCACACCCCGCCGTTCTTCGAACTGATCAACGCCCTCGGCGAATTGCACAAGCGCGGTGGCGGCCATTACTGCACGGTGTCCCAGGCCAATGCGGACAACTGGGCGCACCTCGCGCCGGCCTGCCACGTGATTCCCAATGGCATCGACCTCGACGCCTGGCGCCCGCGCGATACGCCGATCGGCAACCATGCCCTCTGGTTCGGCCGCCTGGTGCCGGACAAGGGGCCGCACCTGGCGCTGGATGCCGCACGCGAGGCCGGTGTGGCCCTGCGCCTGGCCGGCCAGGCCACCGACGAGCGCTATTTCCGCCAGGAGATCGAACCCCGCCTGGGGGACGGCGCCGTCTACCTCGGTCACCTGGACCGTACCGCCCTGGCGGCCGAGGTCGCCCAGGCCCGTGCCTGCCTGGTCACGCCCTGCTGGGACGAACCCTTCGGCCTGATCGTCGCCGAGGCCCTGGCCTGTGGCACACCGGTCGCCGCCTTTGCCCGCGGCGCCCTGCCGGAACTGCTCACCGCCGAGACCGGCGCCCTGGCCCCGCCGGGCGATGTCCCGGCCCTGGCGGCGGCCCTGCGCGAAGCCCTGTCGCTGTCCCGCGAGGCCTGCCGGGCGCGGGCCGAGGCCCAGTGGAGCCACCAGCTGATGATCGACCGCTACGAGCGCCTGCTCGCCGATGTCGCCGCCGGCCGAGTCGCCCGTGGCTAGACTGCCCGTGACTGAGCTGAACGTCGGCTACTACGCCCACCATCACGGCGCCGGCCACGTGACCCGCGCCCTGGCCATCGCCGCGGCCTTCGACGGTCCCCTGACCCTGTTCGGCAGTCGCCTGCCCGAACGGGTGGCGCTGCCCAACGTGCAGCTCTGCCCGCTGCCGCCCGACGTGGCCGCGGGCGTCGAAGGCGAAGCCTTCGCCTGCCTGCACTATGCCCCGCTGGGAGTGGCAGGGCTGCGCGAGCGCATGGGCCTGCTGGTGGACTGGTTTCGCCGCGCCTGGCCCTGCCTGCTGGTGGTCGACGTCTCGGTGGAGGTGGCGCTGCTGGCCCGGTTGTGCGGCGTGCCGACGATCTATCTGCGCCAGCGCGGCAGTCGCTTCGATGCCGCTCACGAACTGGCCTACGCCAGTGCCAGTCGCCTGCTGGCACCCTATCCGGACTGCCTGGAAGAACCTGATACCCCGGCCGCCTGGCGGGCCAAGACCTGCTATGCCGGCAGCCTGTCGCGCTATGCCGGGCACGGGCCCGATTGTGGGCGCGAGCCCGGCACGGTCACCGTCATCGCCGGCCATGGCGGCACCGCCTTCAGCCGCGCGCGCCTGGTGGCGGCCGCCCGCGCCTGTCCCGCCTGGCACTGGACGGTGCTGGGTCCGGTGCTGGACGACGCCACCGAGGCACCGGCCAATCTGACTTTTCTGGGCAGCGTGGCCGATCCCGCACCCTGGCTGACCCGCGCCGAGCTGGTGGTCGGCTCGGCGGGTGACAGCCTGGTGGCGGAACTGGCCGACCTGCGCTGCCGCTTCCTCTGCCTGCCGGATGCCCGGCCCTTCGACGAGCAACTGTCCACCGGGCGCCTGCTGGCCGCCCAGGACCTGGCGATCACCTGTGAAAGCTGGCCCGCCGACGAGGACTGGCCGGGGCTGCTGGCCAGGGCGCGCGAACTCGATCCCGAGCGCTGGGCGGCGGTAAGCGATGGCGAGGGCGCCCGGCGCGCCGCTGCCTGTATTCGACAGGTCGCCCACGAGGTGCTGGCATGATCGTCCTGACCCTGGTCCATGGCCGCGAGCGGCAACTGGCCAATCTCATCCGTGGCCTGGAGCGGGCGCCGACCCCGCCTGCGGCCCTGGTGGTGGTGCAGATGAACGAGGCACCGCGCGCCTGGCACAGCCCACGCTTTCCGATCCAGGTGCACGGAGTCGAGGGCGACGGCATCCTGCCCCTGGCCGCTGCGCGCAATGCTGCCGTAGTCGCCGCGCCAGGCGAGGAGCTGGTGTTTCTCGACGTGGACTGCATTCCCGCGCCGGAATTGCTCGACGCCTACCAGGAGGCGCTAATGGCCCACCCCGAAGCCCTGCACCAGGGCTTCGTCCACTACCTGCCGGCGGGCGTCGCGGAAGGTGACTGGACGCCGGAAGAGCTGCGCGCCAGCGGCGTCGTCCATCCCCTGCACCGGGATCGTCCGCCTGGCGAGGCGATTCCCCACCCGCTGTTCTGGTCGCTCAACTTCGCCTGTACCCGCGCCACCTTCGGCCGCATCGGCGGCTTCGACGCGGGTTATCGCGGCTATGGCGGCGAGGACACCGACTTCGCCTTTCGCGCCCGCGCCGCGGGGGTGCCGGTCTACCAGGCCGAGGCGCGGGCCTTCCACCAGTACCATCCGACCTATAACCCACCGCTCAACCATTTCGCCAGCATCCTGGAGAACGCCCGGCGCTTCCAGGCGCGCTGGGGACTCTGGCCCATGGATGGCTGGCTGCGCGAATTCGCCGCCGCCGGCTACATCGAATTCGACGAAAGCCGCGGGATAGAGGAAATCCGCCCGCCTACCGCCGCCGAAGTCGCTGCCTGCCGGGATGCCTCGGGGTCCGGCTTCTGACGTCAGGGCGCAACCAACCCGGCCGCTGCCACTCTGAAGGTAGGGCGGGCTTGCAAAGCCGCCGGGCGCAGGCCGTGCAGGCCGGCCCCAGGAATCCTTCGTGAGGAACGTTCGTCAGGAGCCGTTATGTCCTTGTTTGCCTTCAGCCTGCGCGGCGTTTCGCCGTTCACCCTCATCAAGCGTGCCGTCCAGGAATTCGTGGCCGACGACATGCCCACCTATGCCGCAGCGCTGGCCTATCAGATGCTGTTCTCGCTGTTTCCCTTCCTGCTGTTCCTGATCGCCCTGATCGGCTTCCTGCACTTGCCGGACTTCTTTACCTTCCTGCGCGAACAGGCCGCCTATCTGCTGCCGGTCACGGCGCTGGATACGGTCAATCCCATCATCGACCAGTTGCAGACACAGAAGGGCGGGCTGCTGTCCTTCAGTATCATCGTCGCGCTCTGGTCCGCCTCCGGTGGCTTCCGCTCGCTGATGACCGCCATGAACAGCGCCTATGACGTGGTGGAAAGCCGTCCGGCCTGGAAGCGCATTCCCCTGTCGGTGCTGCATACCATCGGCCTCGCCGGAATCCTGCTCAGCGCCGCCGCCCTCATGGTGCTGGGGCCTCAGGTGATGAACTGGCTGGCTGCCTATGTGGGGTTGGAAGACTACATGGTGACCCTCTGGGCGCTGATCCGCTGGCCGCTGGCGGTGGCCCTGCTGATGATCGCCGTGGCGGCGCTCTACTACGTCACCCCGGACGTGAAGCAGGACTTCCGCTTCATCACCCCCGGCTCGGTGCTGGCGGTGGTGGTCTGGATCCTGGCGTCCCTGGGCTTTGGCTACTACGTGCAGAACTTCGCCAACTACAACGCTACCTACGGCAGCATCGGCGCCATCATCGTGCTGTTGCTGTACTTCTATCTGTCGTCCGCGGTGCTGCTGTTCGGCGCGGAGATCAATGCGGTGATCGAGCACCACAGCGACGACGGCAAGGAAAAGGGCGAGAAGACCCCGGGCGATGGCGGGGTGGAAGGTGACGAGGAAATCCAGGCGGCCCAGGCGGAAGAAGAGGGCGTGCTGGGCGAGGCGCGCGTGGTAGGGCGCCCGAACGGCCAGGCGTGAGGTAGGGTGGATGACGGCGCAGGCCGTAGGGTGGATAACGGCGCCAGCCTTATCCACCGCTCACCGGCGACCCTTGGTTGTGGAAAACGCTACAGGTCTCGTCTTGAAAACGATCCGGTTTTCTCGCTAAGAAAATCGCGGCCATGGGCCGCTCCTACAGACTCCTAGGTAACCGTAGGAGCGGCCGCATCGGCGGACCGCCATGGCCGCGATGAAACGCCTTACTTCGCCTTGCCCTGATTGGCCACCGCGGCCATCTTGGCGGCGACCTCGTCCGGGTCGGCCAGGTAGTAGTGCTTGGTAGGCTTCAGGTCTTCGTCGAACTCGTATACCAGCGGCACGCCGTTGGGGATGTTGAGGCTGACGATGTCGCTGTCGGAGATGTTGTCCAGGTACTTGATCAGGGCGCGCATGGAGTTGCCATGGGCGACCACCAGCACGCGCTGGCCGCTGCGAATGGCCGGCGCCAGGACTTCGTTCCAGTAGGGCAGGACGCGTTCGACGCAATCCTTGAGACATTCGGTGCGCGGTACCTGATCCAGCGACAGACCGGCATAGCGCGGATCGGCGGCCAGCGCCTGCTGCTCCTCGACGCTCTGCTCGGGCGGCGGCACGTCGTAACTGCGGCGCCAGACCAGCACCTGTTCCTCGCCGTACTTGGCGGCGGTCTCGGATTTGTTCAGTCCGGTCAGGCCGCCATAGTGACGCTCGTTGAGGCGCCAGTCGCTCACCACTGGCAACCACATCTGGTCCATGCCTTCCTGCACGTGCCAGAGGGTGCGCACGGCGCGCTTGAGCACCGAGACGTGGGCCACGTCGAAGAGGAAGCCGGCGTCCTTGAGTGCCTGACCGCCCTCGTGGGCCTCGCGGATCCCCTGTTCGGTCAGATCCACATCCGCCCAGCCACTGAAGCGGTTTTCCAGGTTCCACGCCGACTGGCCATGGCGGATGAATACGACTTGCGACATGCGACCTCCATCTTGGGATTCATTGTTTGGCTCACGCCTACGCGAAGCTGTGCCAAACATACCGCAGATGGAGGCGGCCGGCATGGGCATCACGGAATCCGTGATGCGTCCGGCACTCGTAGCGCGTCTCAGGCGGCCAGGGCGCGGCGGGTACGGGCGATGACGCGCTCCAGTCCGTCGGCAGCGCTGTACTGCTCAGGGTAGAGGCGCTCGCTGCGACAGGCCACGCCGCGCTCGTCGACCACGGTGAAGCTAAAGCCGCCCTTGCGCGAAGCCGGGGTGGTGATGCAGTGGAACGGCGCAAAGGCCGCCTGGAGATGTTGCATGGCCGCGATGGCCTGATTTTGAATGTTCATAAGACTATCCTTGGGATCCACGCTCAGTCGGCGCGGTGAAATAACTCCAGCAACCTCGTACCCATGACGGCCGACGGCTGAATCTCTGGCTGGAGGAAGGCAGCGTGTGGGCGAAACGCCCAGGCATGCAGGTAAGTACTTGGGAAGGCAGGCAACCGGCCGGGCACGAGATTCAGAGGCCGCGGCGGCAGATCCTGAGCAATCGAGGGATCAGTCGATCCGGATGACGCTGATTTCGCGCTGCTACAACGAGCGGAAAGGCGTCCAGCGATTGGGGTCAGCTTGGTACTAACCCGATCAAGCTAGCAGGATCGATGCCAACCGCGCAAGCCCGTCGGTCGGCGATGGGCTTGATGGTCGTTGGCACTCGACGAGCTGCTGCCAGACTGACCGAGCGTCAGTCTGGCAGGGACTCAGTGCGCCCCTGCCGGGGTGTCGCCGCCAGCGGGCGACGGAGCGGGTTGCTGGTGACCGAAGGCCTGGCCCAGGTCATCGCCGGACGTAGTGCGGTTGTCATCGGTGCGCCATTTGGCGACGTCGGCGGCGCTGACCGGGGCGGCAGCGTTGCCCCAGCTGGCGCGGATGAAGCTGACCACGTCGGCCACCTGGGCATCGTTCAGCCGCCAGCCGAAGGGCGGCATGACGATCATCGAGGGCGCCGTGTGCAGGCCGGGCAGGGTGCCGCCCTTGAGCACGATGTTGATCAGCGAACTGGCGTCGGCCGTGCGCAGCACCGGATTGCCGGCCAGCGCGGGGAACACCCGGTCGTAGCCCTGGCCATCGGTGCGGTGACAGGCGGCGCAGTTGTCCACATAGACCTGGGCGCCACGGGCGCTGTCGTCGCCGCGCCAGAGCGCTGCGGCGGCCCGTCCGTCGGCCTGGAAGGGCGCGTCGTGCGGATCCTTGGCCGGCAGGGTCTTGAGGTAGCGGGCGATGGCCTGCAGATCGGCGTCGCTCAGGTACTGCAGGCTGTGCTGCACCACCTCGGTCATGCCGCCGAACACCGCGCTGTCGGCGGAGCGCCCGGTCTTGAGGAATTGCACCAGCTGAGCTTCGCTCCAGCTGCCCAGGCCGTCGCGGTGATCACCGCGCAGATTCTTGGCGATCCAGCCTTCCAGGGGCGCGCTGCCGGCCAGGAAGTCCTTGCCGTCGGCGGGGGAGAGCGCCTTCTCCTGCATGGTGAAGGCACGCGGGGTGTGGCAGGCGCCGCAGTGGCCGAGGCCTTCCACCAGATAGGCGCCGCGGGCCACCACCGGATCCTGGTTCGGCGCGGGCTGGAATTGCACCACTTCGGGGGCGAACAGCTGGCGCCAGATCGCCAGCGGCCAGCGCATGGACAGCGGCCAGGGGATGTCGCTGTCGCGATTGACCTGCTCGACTGGCGTCACGCCGTGCATGAAGTAGGCATAGAGGGCGCGCATGTCGCCCTCGCTGACCCGGGCATAGGAGGGGTAGGGCATGGCCGGATAGAGGGTATGGCCCTCCTTGGCGATACCCTGGCGGATGGCGGCGTCGAAGTCGGCATAGCTGTAGTCGCCGATGCCGGTCTGCCGATCCGGGGTGATGTTGGTGGAATAGAGGGTGCCGATGGGCGTCTGCATGGGCAGGCCGCCGGCGAAGGGCTGGCCACCCGGCGCCGTGTGGCAGGCCACGCAGTCGCCGGCGCGGGCCAGGTATTCGCCTTGCTTGACCAGCGCCGGGTCAGTGTCTTCGGCGGCCTGGGCCGCCAGCGCCAGGCCGCTGCCCAGTAGCAGGGTCGCGAGGGTACGAAGGATCATGGGCGCGCCTCTCATGCCTGCACCAGCGGGCCGGGATTTTTCAGGTACTGCTCGCGGATGGCCCGCGCCGACCAGTAGGTCAGGGCCGCCACCAGGCCGGTGGGGTTGTAGCCCAGGCCCTGGGGAAAGGCCGAGGCGCCCGGTACGAAGACGTTGTGCACGTCCCAGCTCTGCAGGTAGCGATTGACCGCGCTGGTCTTGGGGTCGGTGCCCATGATGGCGCCACCGTTCAGGTGGGTGGTCTGGTAGCTGGCGGTGTTGAAGTGACCGCCGAAATCCTTGACCGACACGCTGATGTGCTCGGGATTCATGGCCTCGGCGATCTTCTTCATCTTGGCGGCCATGAAGCGCGTCATGCGGATGTCGTTGTCCTTCCAGTCGAAGGTCATGCGCAGCAGCGGCTGCCCATAGGCGTCGCGGTAGGTGGGGTCCAGGTCCAGGTAGTTGTCGCGATAGGACTGGTGCGCCCCGTGGGCGTCCATCGACAGCTGGTGGTTGTAGTAGCCGGCCTGGGCCTTTTTCCAGGCACTGCCCCACTGGGGCGTGCCGGGCGGATTGGCCGCGCCGGCGATGGGCCGGGTGCCGGCCTGGTTGACCCACATGGGCGAGCCGCCGACGAAGCCGTGGGGGCCGTGGTCGAAGTTGTCGGCGTTGAAGTCGTCCACCGCCACGCCATTGCCACCGGCGCCGATGAAGGGGTTGGTGTGGTGCTGATCCTGGCGGAAGAAGGCCTTGATGGTGGCCATGTTCTGGTAGGCGAAGTTGCGCCCGACCACGCCTTTGCCGGTCTTGGGGTCATAGGGCTGGCCGATGCCCGACAGCAGCATGAGGCGCACGTTGTTGAACTGGAAGGCGGCGAGGATGACGATGTCGGCCGGCTGCTCCAGCTCCTGGCCCTGGGCGTCCAGGTAGGTCACCCCGGTGGCCTTCTTGCCGGTGCTGTCGAGATTGACCCTGAGCACATGGGCCTGGCTGCGCAACTCGAAGCGCGGCTCCTGCTTGAGCGCCGGCAGGATGTTGAGATTCGGCGAGGCCTTGGAATACATGTAGCAGACGTAGCCGCTGCAATAGCCGCAGAAGTTGCAGGGGCCCATCTGGCAACCGTAGGGGTTGGTGTAGGGCCCCGAGGTGTTGGCCGAGGGCAGGTTGTAGGGGTGATAGCCCACCTCCCGCGCGGCCTTCTCGAACAGCTGCGCCGAGACGGTGTTCTTTTGCGCCGGCAGCGGGAAATCGCTGGAGCGATCCGGCGCATAGGGATTGCCACCCTTGCCGTCGCCCACCACCTGGCCCTTGATGCTCCAGGCGGTACCCGAGGTGCCAAAGACCTTTTCCGCGAAATCGAAGTAGGGCTCCAGCTCGGCGTAGCTGACGCCGAAATCCTGGATGGTCATGCCGTCGGGAATGAATTTCTTGCCGTAACGCTCTTCATAATGACTGCGCAGGCGCAACTCCACCGGGTCGACGCGGAAGTGCACCCCCGACCAGTGCAGGCCGGCGCCGCCCACGCCATCGCCAGGCAGGAAGACGCCGAGCTGGCGGTTGGGCAGGGCGACGTCGTTGACGCTGTGGCGGATGGTGACGGTTTCCTTGGAGACATCGACGAACAGCTTCTTGCGGATGCTGTAGGTGAGTTCGTCGATCACCTGCGGGTAGGAGCCGTCGGGATAGGTGTCGCGGTAGCTGCCACGTTCCAGGGCCACCACGTCCAGGCCGGCCTCGGTCAGTTCCTTGGCCATGATGGCCCCCGTCCAGCCGAAGCCGACGATCACTACCTGCTTGCTGGGCAATACCTTGGCCATCAACCGCGCTCCCCGCGAATGGAGACCGGGGGCAGCGGATAGCGCTCGTCGCGCTCCACCCAGTCCATGAAGTCGGCGCGGGCACCGGGAAAATTCACCAGCTTCCAGCCGACCAGTTCCTTGTTGCCGCCATGCAGCGGGTCGCAATAGAAGCCTTCCCGGGTGTTTTGCAGCAGCTGGGCGAAGAACAGCTTGGCCGGTACGCCGTCCAGGCTGGCGTCACCGCTTTCCAGCGCCTTGAGGGCCGCGTCCTGCGCGGCGGGTGCCAGCTCGGCGAAGACCTTGCCGTGCTGCTCGCGGGTCCAGCGATCCACCGCGGCGATGCCCAGGCGATAGAGGTCCTGGGGTACCAGGCGACTCTGGTAGCCCATCTCCGGCGCGGCATCGGCGGCGAAGGGGCCCTGCATGTACCAGAGGCCGCCACGGGCGTAGGGGGTCTGCATCTGCCGGTCGATGAATTCCGGCGCACCGGCTTCCAGCGCGCCCGGGCCCAGGTCGTCCGCCGGAATCAGCCGGGCCACCGCGGCCTGCACGAAGGCCCATTCCTCGGCGGTAAAGAACACCGGTTGATAGTGGTCGGCGCGCGGACTGCTGCCCGGCTTGCTTTCCGGGGTGGGCGCGGCGAGGGCCAGGCCCGAGGGGGCACCGCTCGCCAGGGCGACCACGGGAATCAGGCTCAGGGACTTGCGCAGGAAGTCGCGGCGGGCCGGGACGGAATCGTCTGCGGACATGGTCAGGGTCTCATCAGGTGCCCGACGTGGAACCGCAGGGCTTATGGTTAGCTAGCTAATATGTTGGAATATTACCAACATCTGCCGGTCGCGGTTACATTTTGTCGCAGGTGTGCAGAGCCCTGGCGGCTCGGCAAGTTCCCACTGCTGCTGCATCGGCATGGGAAAGCGCTCAAGCCGCGGTCCTGGGCGGTCCCTGCCACCCAGGCGAGCCAACAGCGGATGCCAGGTAAGGCGGTCGCTTCCGTCGTGTCCTGGTTCTGCGGTCAGGTAGCGAAGGGCGTGGCGGCCAGCTCCAGGCCTGGGGTTACCTAAGGTTCCACCTGTACAAGCACCATAAGAGTGCAAGTTGCACAAGGTGATACCTAACGAAGCAAGCCGATGGGGCGCGCATACCTGAAAGAAATCGCTTTTCACATCAGATGGTTAGCGCGATAGCTCGACGGAACGCCGCTTTTTCGCCGCTTTCCGCGAGGCGTTGCACCCTTTGCGTTCATTTTATGCCGATTTCAGCCCGGGTGGCGCGCAAGTTGCACTTGGGAGGCTTTCCGTTGTCAGGTAACACCTTATGTCCAACGTAGAATGCAACCTCTCTCCGGCGCTCAAACCGCGCCATGTGACCATGTTGTCCATCGCCGGGGTGATCGGTGCCGGTCTGTTCGTCGGCTCCGGTCATGCCATCGCCGCGGCCGGCCCGGCCGTGCTGCTGGCCTACGCCCTGGCCGGTACCCTGGTGGTGCTGGTCATGCGCATGCTGGGTGAAATGGCCGTCGCCTCGCCCGATACCGGTTCCTTCTCGTCCTATGCACAGCAGGGCATCGGCCGCTGGGCCGGCTTCACCATCGGCTGGCTGTACTGGTGGTTCTGGGTGCTGGTGATCCCGCTGGAGGCCGTGGCCGCCGCCGCCATCCTCAATGCCTGGTTCCCGGCGATCGCCACCTGGCAATTCGCCCTGATCATCACCGGCATCCTGACCGTGACCAACCTGTTCAGCGTCGCCAAATACGGCGAGTTCGAATTCTGGTTCGCCCTGCTCAAGGTCATCGCCATCGTCGCCTTCATCGCTCTGGGCGCGGCCGCCCTGGTCGGCGCCCTGCCGGGTCGCGAGGTCAGCGGCCTGAGCAATCTGATGGCCCATACCGGCGGCTTCATGCCCAATGGCTTCGGCGCGGTGCTGGGCGCCCTGCTGACCACCATGTTCAGCTTCATGGGAACCGAGATCGTCACCATCGCCGCCGCCGAGTCCAAGGACCCGTCGCGGCAGATCAGCAAGGCCACCAACTCGGTGATCTGGCGGATCGCGCTGTTCTACCTGGTCTCCATCTTCCTGGTGGTGTCCATGGTGCCCTGGAACGATGCCCAGCTGCCGATCGTGGGTTCCTACCAGCGCGCCCTCGAGGTGCTGTCGATCCCCAATGCCAAGCTGATCGTCGACTGCGTGGTGCTGGTCGCCGTGGCCAGCTGCCTGAACTCGGCGCTCTACACCGCTTCGCGCATGCTCTATTCGCTGGCCCGCCGTGGCGATGCCCCGGCCAAGATGGGTCGTGCCTCCAGCAGCGGCGTGCCGCGCGCGGCCGTGCTGGCCAGTACCGCCGTGGGCTTCCTCACCACCATCGCCAACTACACCATGCCCGAGGCGGTGTTCAGCTTCCTGCTGTCCACCTCCGGCGCCGTGGCTCTGCTGGTCTATCTGGTGATCGCCGTGACCCAGCTGCGCCTGAGACGCAAGCTGATCGCCCGCGGCGAAACCCTGGAGTTCCGCATGTGGCTGTTCCCCTGGCTGACCTGGGCGGTGATCGTCTTCATCGTCGGCGCCCTGACCGTGATGCTGTTCAGCGAAGCCCATCGCTTCGAGATCCTGGCGACCGGTCTGCTGGCGCTGCTGGTCGTGGCCATCGGCACCTGGGTAGGCCGGCGTCAGCCCGCCACCCCGAGCCTGGCCGCTGCCGCGCGCTGATGACCAGAAGCTTCCGGCGCCACCGGGCGTCGGAAGCGCTCCTTTCTGGAGCACGGAGTTCCTTCCAGGCTGGACAGCGGCCGCGGTAACAGGTAGAACAGCACTCCTGTTTCCTGGCCCTCCGGCCAACTGTACAGCTCAAATTCTCGCGATGTTCCCTCTGGTAACCAAATTTTGCACTGCAATGGTGCAAGACGTTACAGAATGACCCAAATTGCAGCAGTACAGTTGCAATTGTGTGCCGAGTGATCCGCGAACCTTTCCCTGGACTGTTACTGGTGGTAGCACTCGCCTGGCGAGACAATGGCGCCATTCGATGACCAGTACCCGTCACAAGCGGGAAGGAAAGCCACCATGGAACGCACCTTCAGTTCCTCGCTGTACAACGCCAAGCCCAGCAACCGTGTGCCCGCTGCCCTGCGCGTTATCTCCACCCTGTCCACCTGGCAGCGTCGCATCGCCAGCCGCAACGAACTGGCCCGTCTGGACGCCCGTATGCTGGCCGACGCCGGTATCACCGAGGCCCAGCGCTACCAGGAAATGCACAAGCCGTTCTGGCGCTAAGCCCGGCTGCTGCACAGCTTCCACAGACCCCGCTTCGGCGGGGTTTGTTTTGTCTGCAGGCTGAACGGCAGACAGCAAAAAGCCCCGGTATGCCGGGGCTTTCTGTTACCGCCAGGGACGGTGATTACTGCATGTTGTTCTGGTTGCGAGCGTCGACCTTGTTGGGCTTGTCGCTCTTGAAGGGCACTTCGGCAGCGCCATCGGCACCGCCCTTCACGGTAGTCTTGCCCGGCACCTCGGTGGTGGCGGATCCATTGACGGCCGTGGCGCTCTTGGAGGTTTCGGCCGCGAAGACACCCGTGGCCATCGACAGCATCACAGCAGCGGTAGAGGTGATCAGCAGCTTTTTCATGAGTTCGGCCTCGTCGAAATAAACCTGTGAATCTGATGGGGCCCGCGCCGGAACGGTGGCGGGCATCAGCTGCGGACGGGCAGGTCCACAGCGCACGTCTCAGTTGACTGCGGCCTGGAATGCCGGGTTCCAGGGCATTTGTGAACATTTGTGGGCGAATGGCCGCTCCGCTGCCGGGCATTTGCCCAGCGCCCTCGTCGTAGCGCTTCCCAAGCATCGCCAGGCGCCTGACAATTCGTCAGACGAACCCCCTGCGCCGCCTGTGGTCAGTTCGCAGATCGCGCCTCTTCCACCGATAAGGACAATCATGAGGGCTCTCCGCCTTGCTCGCCTCTGCCAGGTAACGGCTGCTCTGACCCTGGTAACACTGTTACCGGGCTGCTCCCAGGAGCAACCGCCCACCGAGGAACTGGCGCGGGTGGTGGTGGTGCAGCTGAGTCCGATAAAGGACAGTCAGCGCATTCCCTTTACCGGAGATATCCAGGCGCGGGTGCAGGCGCCGCTCGGTTTTCGCGTGAGTGGCAAGATCAGCGAGCGGCTGGCGGATGTCGGCGATCGCGTGCGCGAGGGTCAGGTCCTGGCCCGGCTGGATCCCCAGGATCTGCGCAATAACCTGGCCGCCGCCCAGGCCCAGGTGGAGGCCCAGGAAGCCCGCACCCGGCTGGCGCGGGTCGATTTCGAGCGCCAGGCCGCGCTGCTGCCCAAGGGCTATACCAGTCGCAGCCAGTACGACCAGGCCCAGGCCACCCTGGACGGTGCCCGCAGCGCCCTGCAGACCGCCGTCGCCCAACGCGACGATGCGCGCAAGCAACTGGGCTATACCGAATTGCGCGCCAGCGCCGCCGGGGTGCTGACCGCCCGCCACGCCGAAGCCGGGCAGGTGGTGCAGGCCGGCACGGCGATCTTCGACCTGGCGGTGAGCGGCGACCTCGACGCCGTCTTCGATCTCTATGAATCCCTGGCCCGCGAACTCAAGGTCGGCCAGACCCTGCCCGTCGCCCTGCAGGCGCAACCGGCCGTCACGACCCGGGGTACCCTGCGCGAGATCGCCCCGACCGTGGCGAGCAGTGGCACGGTGCGCGTCAAGGTACAACTCGATAGACCCCCGGCGGCCATGACCCTGGGGGCGGTGGTCAATGCCCAGCTCGAGGGCGCGACGGAGCAGGGCTTCGCCTTGCCCTGGACGGCGCTGAACGGCACCACCGAGCAGCCCGCCGCCTGGCGCCTCGGCGAAGACGGGCGGGTCAGCCTGCAGCCGCTGCGCATCGAGCGCTTCACCCGCGACAGCATCATCGTCAGCGAGGGGCTCGCGGCTGGCGACCGCATCGTGGTCGCCGGCGGCCAGGCGCTGAGTCCCGGGCAGAGGGTCGAAGTCGCCGAGCGCTCGGCCTTCAACGAGGTGCGCCCATGAAGCCGCTGCTGCCGCTGTGTCTGCTGCTGGTCCTGGCGGGCTGCTCGGATGACGAGGCCCCGCCACCGCCGATCCGGCCGGTGGCGACCCTGACCTTGAGTGCCCCGCCGCCCGGGCGCGAAGTGTTTGCCGGCAGCATCCAGGCGCGCTACGAGAGCGTGTTGGGCTTTCGCGTCGGCGGTCGCATGACCCGGCGGCTGCTGGACGTGGGTCAGCCGGTGCGCCGTGGCCAGTTGCTGGCGGCGCTGGACCCCACCGATCAGGACAATGCCCTGCGCAGTCGGCAGGGCCAGACTGCCGATGCCGAAGCCCAGTGGCGCGATGCGCGCAACGATGCCCGGCGCCAGCAGCAGCTGTTCGACCAGGGCGTCGGCTCACGCTCCCAGCTGGATCAGGCGCTGACCCGCCTGCACACCCTGGAAGCCGCCCGCGAACAGGCCCAGAGCGCCGAGCGCCAGGCCCGCGATCAGCGCGACTATGCCGAGCTCTACAGCGATTTCGACGGGGTGATCACCGCCTGGCAGGCCGAGGTCGGCCAGGTGGTGTCCGCCGGTCAGCCGGTGGTGCGAGTCGCTCGCCCGGACGTTCGCGAGGCGGTGCTGGACCTGCCGGCCCAGGCCATCGGCCAGCTGACCCCGGGACGCGTCCTGACCGTGCGCATGGCCCTGGATCCCGAGGTGGCGGTCGCCGGTCGGGTGCGCGAGATCGAGCCCCAGGCCGATGCCACCACGCGCACCCGGCGGGTGCGCCTGACCCTGGACGAGCCACCGGCCGCGCTGCGCATCGGCAGCCTGGTGCAGGGCGAGCTGGAGTCGCCACCGGCGGCGGGCCTGCCGCTGCCGACCCAGGCGCTGCGGCGTCAGGACGGCCGGACCTCGGTCTGGGTGGTGGAAGGCCAGGGCGAGCAGGCGCAGGTGCGCCAGCGGCCGGTCGAGGTGCTGCGCGAGGCCGAGGGCCTGGCGTGGATCGGCAACGGCCTGAAGGCGGGTGAGCGGGTGGTGATAGCCGGGGTCAACAGTCTCGAGGAGGGACAGCGGGTGAAGGATCAGGAGGGCGCTCGGCCATGAAAGGCTTCAACCTGTCGGACTGGGCGCTGCGCCACCAATCCTTCGTCTGGTACCTGATGTTCGTCGCCCTGCTGATGGGCGTCTTCTCCTACATGAAGCTGGGACGCGAGGAAGATCCGTCCTTTGCCATCAAGACCATGGTCATCCAGACCCGCTGGCCGGGGGCGACCACCGAGGAGACCCTGCGCCAGGTCACCGAGCGGGTGGAAAAGAAGCTCGAAGAGCTGGACTCCCTCGACTACACCAAGAGTTTCACCCGGCCGGGGCAGTCCACGGTGTTCGTCTATCTGCGCGACACCACGCCGGCCAAGGCGATTCCCGACATCTGGTACCAGGTGCGCAAGAAGGTCTCGGACATCCAGGGCGAATTCCCCCAGGGCATCCAGGGCCCGGCCTTCAACGACGAATTCGGCGACGTCTTCGGCAGCATCTATGCCTTCACCGGCGACGGCTTCAGCATGCGCCAGCTGCGCGACCAGGTGGAGCAGGTGCGCCGCGAGATCCGCAGCGTACCGGGCATCGGCAAGGTGCAGCTGATCGGGGCGGAGAACGAGGTCATCTATCTGGACTTCTCCACCCGCAAGCTGGCCGCCCTGGGGCTGGACCAGCGCCAGGTGATGCAGAGCCTGCAACAGCAGAATGCGGTGACCCCCTCGGGCACCATCGAATCCGGCGCCGAGCGCATCAGCGTGCGCACCAGTGGCGAATTCCGCTCCACCGCCGATCTGGCCGCGGTCAATCTGCGCATCGACGACCGCTTCTACCGCCTCACCGACCTGGCCGACATCCGCAGCGGCTACGCTGATCCGCCCAGTTCGCTGTTCCGCTACAACGGCCAGCCGGCGATCGGCCTGGCCATCGCCATGAGCAGCGGCGGCAACATCCAGACCTTTGGCGCGGCCCTCACCGAGAAGATGCAGGAGCTGACCGGCGCCCTGCCGGTGGGCATCGGCGTGCACGTGGTCTCCAACCAGGCCCAGGTGGTGGAAAAGGCCGTCGGCGGCTTTACCCGGGCGCTGTTCGAGGCGGTCATCATCGTGCTGGTGGTGAGCTTCATCAGCCTCGGCGTGCGCGCCGGCCTGGTGGTGGCGCTGTCGATTCCCCTGACCCTGGCGCTGGTGTTCGTCTTCATGGAATACAGCGGCATCACCATGCAGCGGATCTCCCTGGGCGCCCTGATCATCGCCCTCGGCCTGCTGGTGGACGACGCCATGATCACCGTGGAGATGATGGTGACCAAGCGCGAGGAGGGCGAGTCGCTGCACCGCTCGGCGACCTATGCCTACGAGTCGACCGCCTTTCCCATGCTCACCGGCACTCTGGTGACGGTGGCCGGCTTCGTGCCCATCGGCCTCAACTCCAGCAGCGCCGGCCAGTACACCTTCACCCTGTTCGCGGTGATCGCCGTGGCCCTGCTGCTGTCCTGGATCGTCGCGGTGTTCTTTTCGCCGGTGATCGGCGTGCACATCCTGCCGAAGAAGGTGAAGCCCAAGGATCATGACCAGCCCGGCCGCCTGGCGCGCTGGTCCGACGGCCTCCTGCTGGGCGCCATGCGCCACCGCTGGCTGACCATCCTCCTCACGGTGCTGCTGTTCGCCGCGGCGCTGTTCTCGATGAAGTTCGTGCAGAACCAGTTCTTCCCGTCCTCGGATCGACCCGAACTGCTGATCGACTTCAACCTGCCGCAGAACGCCTCCCTCGACGCCACCCGGGCGCAGATGGACAGATTCGAGAAGACCCTGGCCGACGATCCTGACGTGGCCCACTGGAGTTCCTATGTCGGCCAGGGCGCGGTGCGCTTCTACCTGCCGCTGGACCAGCAGCTGGAGAATCCCTTCTATGGCCAGGTGATCCTGGTGGCCAAGGACCTGGAGGCGCGCAATCGCCTCCTGCCCAAGCTCAAGCAGCGGCTGCGCCAGGACTTCGTCGGGCTGTCCGGCTACGTCCAGCCGCTCGAGATGGGGCCGCCGGTGGGCCGGCCGATCCAGTACCGCATCAGCGGTCCGGACGTCGCCGAGGTACGCCGCCAGGCGCTGGCGCTGGCCAGCGTGCTGGGCAAGAGTCCGCAACTGGGTGACTTCCTCTACGACTGGAACGAGCCGGCGCGGATGCTCAAGGTCGAGGTCAACCAGGACAAGGCGCGGCAGCTGGGCTTCTCCTCCCAGGACGTGGCGCAGATCCTCAATGGCGTGGTGACCGGTACCCCGGTGACCCAGGTGCGCGACGACATCTACCTGGTCAACGTGGTGGCCCGCGCCAGCGAGGCCGAACGGCGCTCGGTGGAGACCCTGGAGAATCTGCAGATCATGACGCCCCAGGGCGTCGCGGTGCCGCTCAAGGCCTTCGCCCGTATCGACTACGCCCTGGAGCAGCCGCTGGTGTGGCGCCGCGATCGGCTGCCCACCATCACCCTCAAGGCCTCGATCCTCAGCGAGATCCAGGCGCCGGATCTGGTCAAGCAGCTGCAGCCGGACGTGGATGCCTTCATCGCCAAGCTGCCGCCGCGCTACGAGGTGGCGGTGGGCGGCACGGTGGAGGAGAGCAGCAAGGCCCAGGGCCCGATCGCCGAGGTGGTGCCGCTGATGCTGTTTCTCATGGCCACCTTCCTGATGATCCAGCTGCACAGCATCCGCAAGCTGTTCCTGGTGGCGAGCGTGGCGCCCCTGGGCCTGATCGGGGTGGTGCTGGGGCTGATCCCCTTCGGCCAGCCGCTGGGTTTCGTTGCCATCCTCGGGGTGCTGGCGCTGATCGGCATCATCATCCGCAACTCGGTGATCCTGGTGACCCAGATCGATGCCTTCGAGCAGGCCGGTCGCTCGCCCTGGGACGCCGTGGTGGAAGCCACCCAACACCGCCGCCGGCCGATCCTGCTGACCGCCGCCGCGGCCAGCCTGGGCATGATTCCCATCGCCCGCGAGGTGTTCTGGGGCCCCATGGCCTACGCCATGATCGGCGGCATCGTCGCGGCGACGCTGCTGACGCTGCTGTTCCTGCCGGCGCTGTACATCGCCAGCTATCGCATTCGCGAGCCGGAGCGGCGGGACTGATGGCCGGGGCCTAGTCGGAACGCCAGGCAAAAAAAACGGCCCTCCGGCTGAGGTCTCCAGGGGAGACGTCTGCCGGAAGGCCGCAAGGAGCTATCCAAGGAGCCACTACCGGAGGGAAGGATTCGCGCGGTCAGCAAGTCGAATCCACAGCAGCTCACTGCACCACTATCGGGCGTCCGACTTTTTCAATAAAGTGACGACTTGACGAAACTCCATTGCGAAAAAGGCAATAATGGATATTTTCCAAGGCATGCGCATCTTCGTCCGGGTGGTGGATCTGGGCAGTCTCACGGCTGCTGCCCACACCCTCGACCTGTCCACCGCCCAGGTGTCGCGCCTGCTGGCGGAACTGGAAAGCCATCTGCAGACCCGCCTGCTGCACCGCACCACCCGGCGGCTGGCGCTGACCGAGGCGGGCGAGCGCTATCTCGAACGCTGCCGGCGCATCCTGCAGGACGTCGGCGAGGCCGAAGCCGAGGCCAGCGGCGCCCATCTCAAGCCCCATGGCCATCTGCGCCTGCATTCCATGACCGGTCTGGGCACCCAGTTGCTGGCGCCGCTGGTGTCGCGCTTCTGCGCGCGCTATCCCCATGTCGAGATCGTCATGAATCTCTCGCAGAACCACCCGGCGCTGCTGGAGGATGGGCACGACATCGCCATCACCCTGGACACCGAACTAGCCGACTCGGATTTCGTCGCCCAGCGTCTCGGTGGCGTCTACAGCGTGGTCTGCGCGGCGCCCAGCTATCTGGCGCAGCGCCCGGCGCCCAAGGTGCCGGCCGATCTCGCCGCGCACGACTGCCTGCGCCTGCTGGATCCGAATTTCTCCGAACGCTGGGTCTTCGCCGGTGAAGACGGCGAGCAGCAGGTGGCGCCGCGCTACGTCTTCCAGGTCAATGTCGCCGAGGCCCTGGCCAGCGTGGCCCGCCAGGGCATGGGCATCTGCCTGCTGCCCAGCTACATCGCGGTCAACTACCTGCGCGATGGCAGCCTGGTGCGCCTGCTGCCCAACTTCCGCCTGCGCGAACGCAACATCCATGCGCTCTATCCCTCGCGGCGCTTTCTCGACGCCAAGATCAAGACCTGGATCGACTTCCTCAAGGAAGAGTTGCCCGAACGTCTGCAGCTGGAGAATCGGGTGCTCGAGGACCAGCGCTACTGGGCCAAGGACTAGGCCAGGGCTTGTTGCAATCCTTGCAACAGTCATTTAATTAGCATGCTATTTATTAGGCGGCGTTCTTTTCCTAGAATGGTCCTGTACCCCAATGAACACGACCTTTGAGGAGTTCGCCATGAAACGTTCTCTGTCCGCCCTGTTGCTGACCCTTGCCGCCCTGACCGCCACCCAGTTCGCCGCTGCCGACGACAATCCCAGCCTGAGATACAAGCTGGTCGATCAGAATCATGCCGCCATGCAGCACTACGGCGATCAGGCCGCTCCCGCCGCCGACGCGCGTCGCTGAGCCGCTCCGCTTTCGAAAGACCACCCCTCCTTGCTCCTTTGGTCTTTCTCCGCCGCACCCTTTGGGTGCGGCTTTTTTATATCTGCGGCACACTGAGCCCCTGACCTTGTCGAGGTGCTCATGACCGCCACTTCCGCTCAACGACTTGCCGACCTGCGCGCCTTCCTGGCCGAGCAGGGCGCCGATGCCTGCCTGATCCCCAGCGCCGATCCCCATCTGTCCGAATACCTGCCGGAACACTGGCAGGGCCGTGCCTGGCTGTCCGGTTTCACCGGCTCCGCCGGGTTGCTGCTGGTGACCCGCGAGGCCGCCGGCGTCTGGACCGACAGCCGCTACTGGGAGCAGGCCACCCAGGAGCTGGCGGGCAGCGGCATCGACCTGATGAAGCAGGTCGCCAGCCAGCCCCAGGCCCACCTGCAGTGGCTGGCCGACCAGGTGCCCGCGGGCGGCACGGTACTGGTGGACGGCCAGGTGCTGTCGCTCGGCGCAGCGGCGGCCCTGCGCCGCGCGCTGGAGCCCAAGGGTATCCGGCTGCGGACCGATCTCGACCCGCTGGCGGCGATCTGGCGCGAGCGCCCCGCGCTGCCGGCGGCACCGGTCTATGCCCATGCCGCCCCCCAGGCCCCCCATCCGCGCAGCGCCAAGCTCGCCCAGGTGCGCGAGAAGCTGAAGGACGCCAAGGCCGACTGGCATTTCATCTCCTCGCTGGACGACATCGCCTGGCTGCTCAACCTGCGCGGCGCCGACGTGCCCTACAACCCGGTGTTCCTCGCCCATGTGCTGCTGGGTAGCGACAGCTGCCAGCTGTTCATCGACCCGGCCAAGGTGCCGGCCGAGATCCGCACGGCCCTGGTGGCGGACGGCGTGACCCTGGCCGACTACCACCAGGCGGCCGCCGAGCTGGCCCGGCTGCCGGCCGGCAGTCGCCTGCTGGTGGACCCGGCGCGGGTCACCCTCGGGCTGGCCGAGGCCGCGCCCCAGGGGGTCGAGCGGCACGAGCAGATCAATCCCTCGACCCTGCTCAAGGCCTGCAAGACCGCCGAGGAGGTGGCCCAGGTGCGCATGGCCATGGAAGAGGACGGCGCCGCGCTGTGCGTCTTCTTCGCCCGTTTCGAGGCGGCCCTGGCCCGTGGCGAGCGCCTCACCGAGCTGACCGTGGACGACTGGCTGAGCGAGGCCCGCGCGGCGCGCCCCAACTTCGTCTCCCTGAGCTTCGCCACCATCGCCGGCTTCAACGCCGGTGGCGCCCTGCCGCACTACCGGGCGACCGAAGAAGCCCATGCCGAACTCCAGGGCGACGGCCTGCTGCTGATCGACAGTGGCGGCCAGTACCTGGGCGGCACCACCGACATCACCCGGGTGGTGCCCATCGGCACCCCCAGCGCCGCCCAGAAGCGCGATTTCACCCTGGTGCTCAAGGGCATGCTGGCGCTGTCGCGGGCACGCTTTCCGGCCGGAGTCGCCGCGCCCATGCTCGACGCCCTGGCGCGCGAGCCGATCTGGGCCGCCGGCATCGACTACGGCCACGGCACCGGCCATGGCGTGGGCTACTTCCTCAATGTGCACGAGGGGCCGCAGTCGATTTCCTTCTATGCCACGGTCACCCCGCACCATGTCCTGCGCGAGGGCATGATCACCTCCAACGAACCGGGTATCTATCGCCCCGGCCAGTGGGGCGTGCGGCTGGAGAACCTGCTCCTGTGCACCCGCGCGGAAACCACCGAATTCGGCGATTTCCTGACCTTCGAGACCCTGACCCTCTGTCCGCTGGACACCCGCTGCCTGGATCTGGCGCTGCTGCGCAGCGACGAGCTGGACTGGCTGGATGGCTATCACGCCGAGGTCCGCCGCCGCGTGCTGCCGCTGGTCGAGGGCGCCGCGCGCGACTGGCTGCTGGCCCGCACCGAACCCGTCGCGAGGACTGCCCGATGAGCAGCAACGCCCAGCAATTCGCCAGTGACAACTATTCCGGTATCTGCCCGGAAGCCTGGGCCGCCATGGCCGCGGCCAACGTCGGCCACGAGACCGCCTACGGCAACGACACCTGGACGGCGCGCGCCGCCGATCGCTTTCGCCAGCTGTTCGAGACCGACTGCGAGGTGTTCTTCGCCTTCAACGGCACCGCGGCCAACTCCCTGGCCCTGGCGGCGCTGTGCCAGAGCTACCACAGCGTGATCTGCTCCGACACCGCCCACGTCGAGACCGACGAATGCGGCGCGCCGGAATTCTTTTCCAACGGCTCCAAGCTGCTGCTGGCACCGGCCCACCAGGGCAAGCTGACCCCGGGCGCCATCCAGCAGATCGCCACCAAGCGCGCCGACATCCACTTTCCCAAGCCGCGGGCAGTGACCGTCACCCAGGCCACCGAGGTGGGTACCCTCTATGGCCTCAACGAATTGCAGGCCATCAGCGCCACCTGCCGCGACCTCGGCCTGCACCTACACATGGACGGCTCGCGCTTTTCCAATGCCGTGGCCGGCCTGGGCTGCACCCCGGCCGAGGTGACCTGGAAGGCCGGCGTCGACGTGCTCTGCTTTGGTGGCACCAAGAGCGGCATGGCGGTGGGGGAGGCGATCCTCTTCTTCAACCGCGAGCTGGCCGAGGACTTCGAATACCGCTGCAAGCAGGCCGGCCAGCTGGCGTCCAAGATGAGATTCCTCTCCGCGCCCTGGCTTGGCGTGCTGGAAAATGACACCTGGCTGCGCCACGCTCGCCACGCCAACGCCATGGCCCAGCTGCTCGCCGAGCGGGTGCGCGGGGTGCCCGGTGTGGACTTCATGTTCCCGGTGGAAGCCAACTCGGTGTTCCTGCAGCTCTCCGAACCGGCGCTGGAATTCCTGCGCGCCCGCGGCTGGCGCTTCTACACCTTCATCGGCAGCGGCGGGGCGCGTTTCATGTGCTCCTGGGATACCGAAGAGGCGCGGGTACTGGAGCTGGCGGCGGACATTCGGACGGCGATGGGCGGGTAGGGCGCAGCGCGGCCGTGGCGGTGCGATGGCTGCTTAAACTGTAGGAGCGGCCGCATCGGCGGACCGCCATGGCCGCGATCAGACCTGGCGCTGGCTTTATCGCGGCCATGGGCCGCTCCTACGGGTTTCGATGCTCTCTCATCCATCGCTGCCCATTCCCAGGTGGAAAACGCTGCGCGGTTTTCCACGCTCCGGTGTTCTCCGGGGACGCCGCCCGCACCAACCGTTACCATGGCCGATCTCTTCCTCGTCTCCAGCGATTCATGGCCAAGAAGTCCAGCAAAGCCCTCTCTACCGCGGTCAATTCCGCTGCCCCCACGCTCATCGACGTGGCCCGGGTCGCCGGGGTGTCGCCGATCACCGTCTCGCGGGCGCTGAATCGACCGGAGATCGTCAGCGAGGCGGCGCGGGAGAAGGTGCTGGCGGCGGTGCAGGCCACCGGCTACGTGCCCAATCTGCTGGCCGGCGGCCTGGCCTCCAATCGCAGTCGCCTGGTGGCGCTGTTCGTGCCGACCATCGTTCACTCCATCTTCGCCGAGACCGTCCAGGCATTGATGGCGCGCCTGTCCCAGGCCGGCTACCAGACCCTGCTGGGCCTGACCGGCTACAGCGCCGAACAGGAGGAGCAGCTGCTGGCCGCGGTGCTGGGGCGCAAGCCCGATGGCATCGTGCTGACCGGTACCCTGCACACCGCCGCCAGTCGGCAGCGCCTGGCCCAGGCCGGCATCCCGGTGGTGGAGTCCTGGGACCTCGGTGAAGACCCGCTAGACATGCAGGTGGGTTTTTCCCATGAAGCCGTGGGGCGCGCCCAGGCCGAGCATCTGCACGCCCGTGGCTATCAGCGCTTCGCCGTGGTCTCGGTGGACGACCCCCGCGCTCTGCGGCGCTGTCGCAGCCTGGTCGCGCGGCTGGCCGAGCTGGGCGTGGCGGAACCGCCGCTGGAGATCCTGCCGGCGCCGGCGCTGGTGGAGTCCGGACGGGCGGGCCTGCGCCAGCTGCTGGCCCGTGACGAGGCCTTCGACGTGGTGGTGTGCAGCTCGGACACCGTCGCCCAGGGCGTCATGGCGGAAGCCGCCAGTCGTGGACTGCGCCTGCCCGAGGACCTGGCGGTACTGGGCTTCGGCAATCTCTCCAGCGCCGCCCAGATGCACCCGGCGCTGTCCTCGGTCAGCGTCGAGGGCGATCGCATGGGTACCCTGGCGGCAGAGGCGTTGCTGCGGCGGTTCGACTTGGGCGATGGTACCCGGGAGGCGGTGCGCATCGACACCGGTTTCCATATCATCGACCGCGCCACGACCTGACCATCGGCGCTCAAGTTGTTAGACGTCATACTTGTATGGTTGCGCAATCATGCCTTAGTCTTGGGCAAACGCCAGGGCTGAGTCAGGTTGTCGCATCAGGATATGATTGCGCAATCATCCGGTGACTCGCACCTTCAATAAAAACAATCACGCAAGAGGGATCCCCATGGATGCCACAAGACCCACCCGGGTGCGCTACCTGATCCTGTTGATGCTGTTCGTGGTGACCACCATCAACTACGCCGACCGCGCCACCATCGCCATCGCCGGCTCCAGCCTGCAGAAGGACCTCGGCATCAGCGCCGTCACCCTCGGCTATATCTTCTCCGCCTTCGGTTGGGCCTATGTGGCCGGGCAGATTCCCGGCGGCTGGCTGCTGGATCGCTTCGGTTCGAAGAAGGTCTATGCCGGCAGCATCTTCTTCTGGTCGCTGTTCACCCTGCTGCAGGGGCTGGTCGGCGGCCTGCCGGTGGCCTGGGCGGTGACCACCCTGTTCATGCTGAGATTCCTGGTCGGTCTGGCCGAGGCGCCGTCCTTCCCGGGCAATGCGCGCATCGTCGCCGCCTGGTTTCCCACCGCCGAACGCGGTACCGCCTCGGCCATCTTCAACTCGGCGCAGTATTTCGCCACCGCGCTGTTCGCGCCGATCATGGGCGGCATCGTCTTCCACTTCGGCTGGGAGCACGTCTTCGTCATCATGGGCGCCCTGGGCATCCTCTTCTCCGGGGTCTGGCTGAAGTACATCCACAACCCCAAGGAGCATCCGCGCATCAACGCCGCGGAGCTGGCGCACATCCGTGACAACGGCGGGCTGGTGGACATGGACAACGGCGCCCGCCAGCAGGGCGGCGGTCCCAAGTGGCACTACATCACCCAGCTGCTGACCAATCGCATGATGCTCGGCGTCTACCTGGGCCAGTACTGCATCAACGCCATCACCTATTTCTTCCTGACCTGGTTCCCGGTGTACCTGGTGCAGGAGCGCGGCATGACCATCCTCAAGGCCGGTTTCATCGCCTCGCTGCCGGCCATCTGCGGCTTCATCGGCGGGGTGCTCGGCGGGGTGATCTCCGACTACCTGCTGCGGCGCGGCCATTCCCTGACCTTCGCCCGCAAGCTGCCCATCGTCTGCGGCCTGCTGCTCTCCACCAGCATGATCTTCTGCAATTACGTCGACGCCGACTGGATGGTGGTGGGCTTCATGACCCTGGCCTTCTTCGGCAAGGGCATCGGCGCCCTTGGCTGGGCGGTGGTGGCGGACACCTCGCCCAAGCAGATCGCCGGGCTCTCCGGCGGCCTGTTCAACACCTTCGGCAACCTGGCCTCCATCACCACCCCCATCGTCATCGGCTATCTCATCGCCGCCACCGGCTCCTTCAAGTGGGCGCTGGTCTATGTCGGGGCCAATGCCCTGGTGGCGGTGTTCAGCTACCTGTTCATCGTCGGTCGCATCCAGCGCGTCGAGCTGCGTACCGCCGATGGCGAGATCCTGGGCGCGACCCAGCCTGACCCGGCCCGGGCCTGAGCCCCGGCAGAGGATAAGAACATGAACCTGATCGATCACCGTGATTCGCCGCGCTACATCAAGCTCCACCCCCAGGACAACGTCGGGGTGGTGGTCAACGAACCCGGCGTGGCCGCCGGCACCGCCTTCGCCGATGGCCTGACCACGGTCGAGGCCATTCCCCAGAGCCACAAGGTCTCCCTGGTGGCTCTCGCGGCGGGCGCCGCGGTGGTGCGCTATGGCGAGGTCATCGGCTACGCCCTGCAGGACGTTCCCGCCGGCAGCTGGATCACCGAAGCCCTGCTGCGCATGCCGGAGCCGCCGGCGCTGGACAACCTGCCCAAGGCCACCGCGCCCGGTCAGGTCGGCGAACCTCTGGAAGGCTACACCTTCGAGGGCTTTCGCAATCCGGACGGCAGCGTCGGCACCCGCAACATCCTGGCGGTGACCACCACCGTGCAGTGCGTGGTGGGGGTGCTGGACCATTGCGTGGAGCGGGTACGCAAGGAGATCCTGCCGCGCTACCCCAATGTCGACGACGTGGTGCCGCTGTCCCACAGCTACGGCTGCGGGGTGGCCATTAACGCCCCGGATGCGGTGATCCCCATCCGTACCCTGCACAACATCAGCCGCAACCCCAACTTCGGCGGCCAGGCGCTGGTCATCGGCCTGGGTTGCGAGAAGCTGCAGGCCAGCCAGCTGATGCCGGGCGATGACCTCACCGCCGGGCAGAACGAAGAAGACTGGCTGTTCCGCCTGCAGGACTCGGCCAATGGCTTCGCCGGCATGGTCGAGCAGATCATGGGGCTGATCGAAGCGCGTCTGGAGGTGCTCGATCAGCGCCGCCGGGAAACGGTACCAGCGTCCGAACTGGTGGTGGGCATGCAGTGCGGCGGCAGCGACGCCTTCTCCGGCATCACCGCCAATCCGGCCTTGGGCGTGGCCGCCGACCTGCTGGTGCGGGCCGGCGCCACCGTGATGTTTTCCGAGAACACCGAGGTGCGCGACGGCATCCACCTGCTGACCCCGCGCGCCGCCACCCCGGAGGTGGCCGACGCCCTGATCCGCGAGATGGACTGGTACGACCGCTACCTGGAGCGGGGCATGGCCGATCGCAGCGCTAATACCACCCCTGGCAACAAGAAGGGCGGGCTGAACAACATCGTCGAAAAGGCCATGGGGTCGATCGCCAAGTCGGGTACCAGCCCCATCGCCGGGGTCATCGCGCCCGGCGAGAAGATCCGTGGCAAGGGCCTGTACTTCGCTGCCACCCCGGCCAGCGACTTCATCTGCGGCACCCTGCAACTGGCCGCGGGCATGAACCTGCACATCTTCACCACCGGTCGCGGCACCCCCTACGGACTGTCCATGGTGCCGGTGATCAAGGTCTCGACCCGCACCCAGCTGGCCGAGCGCTGGCCGGACCTGATCGACATCGATGCCGGTCGGGTGGTGAGCGGGCGGCTGTCGCTGGAGGAGATGGGCTGGGAGATCTTCCAGTGCTACCTGGACGTGGCCAGCGGCCGCCGCCAGACCTGGGCCGAGCGCCATCGCCTGCACAACGACCTGGCGCTGTTCAATCCGGCGCCGGTGACCTGATCCTGCCACGGCAATAAAAAAGGCCGACCCCGATGGGGTCGGCCTTTTTTCATGGAGCCAGGAAGCTGGCGTGCGGTCGGCGCCCTAGCGCTGGGCAGTGGCCGCCGTCAGTTGCAGACTGGGCAGCAGGTAATGGCCGACGATGAACAGCGAGCCCTTGTCGCTCAGGTGACCATCGTCGATCTGCAGCAGGGTGCGGCCATCCGCAGCCCGTACCCGGCAGGCATCCTCGACGCAGAGTCGTTGCACCAGGGAGATGTACTCCAATCCTGCCGGGAGCCTGGCCTGGCGCATGGCCTGGTCGGTGGCGAGGACGTGGCGATCCAGGGCGGAGTCGGCGATGTGGTCATCGGTGCTGCCCCAGTGGCGGATGGCGATGACGCTGGGCAGCGACGGACTCCACTGGGGAACGGGGCCGAGCAGCACGATGCGCTTGACGCCATAGCTGTGCAGACGCTCGGTGATGGCGTTCCAGTCGGTCTTTTCGTGGTCGGCCTTCTGCGCCATGACCACCACCTCCGGACGCAGGCGCTGAATGGCTTCCAGGGCGGTGCGATTGGAGTAGTTGCAGGTCACTCGCGTCTCGGTTTGCCGACCCATGTCGTCGGTGAGGCGCGGCTTGCAGCTCGCCGAGGCCACCTGGTAGTAGGGCAGGCCGGCCGGCAGCAGGCTGCGCAAGCCGAAGGACAGGGCCTGGGCATGGGAATCGCCCCAGACGAAGAGACCACCCTTGCCCTGACCGTGGGTGCAGCTGGGGTCGATGGCGTCCTGGTGGCGTTGGGTAAAGGCCGAATAGGCGTCGCACTTGAGCCAGTAGAGGTCATGGAGATTCTTCTGGCGATCCAGGTATTCCTGCACGAATTGCGCGCGGTCCGACTGGCTGATGCTGCGCAGCGGCGTGATGGCACCGTCGGTGGCGTTCACCGCGCCCGCACTGAGGAACAGGGTGGCGAGCAGGCCGGTGCCGGTGGCCAGCGCCGCACCGCTCTGGCCCTTGCGGCGCGAGGCACGGGTCTCCACCAGGGTGTAGGAAGCCCAACCCAGGGCGAAGGAGGCGGCGATGCCCAGCAGCAGGTGCGGCGTCTTGTCGAGCAGGCCGGCATAGCTCATGAACACCACCACCGGCCAGTGCCAGAGGTAGAGCGAGTAGGAGAGGGTACCGGTCCACTGGGAGAAACCGTTGCCGGTGACCAGCGAATCCTGGCGGGCGGCCAGGATGATGGCGGCGGTGCCAAGCACCGGGATCAGCGCCAGATAGCCCGGCCAGACATCGCCTTCGGCGAGCGTCAGGAAACCCACTGCCAAGGCGATCAGCCCGGCGCCTTCCAGCAGCCGGCGCGAGCGGGCGGCGAGTTGCAGCGGGAAGAGATAGGCGACGCCGCCCACCATCAGCTCCCAGGCACGGGTCGGCAGCAGATAGAAGGCCGCTTCCGGCCAGAGCAGGGAGGCGGTGACGGCGAAGGCGAAGCCGGCCGCGGTGGCGAGCAGGATCAGCACCCGCAGGGTCTTGAGCGACACCAGCTTGGACAGCAGCACCAGGATCAGCGGATAGACCAGGTAGAACTGCCATTCCACCGACAGCGACCAGGTGTGCAGCAGCCATTTCTCATGGGCCGCGGCGGTGAAGTAGCCGGCTTCCTTCCAGTAGACCAGGTTGGAAACGAAACCCAGGCTGCTCGCCACGTGCTTGCCCAGTTCGCCATAGGCGTTGGGCAGCAGGAAGAACCAGCCGGCAATCAACAGCACGGCGCAGAGTACCGCCAGCGCCGGTACGATGCGGCGGACGCGGGACAGGTAGAAGGCGGACAGGCGGAAGCGCTGCTGTTCGAGGGCGCGAAAGATGATCCCGGTGATCAGGAAGCCGGAGATGACGAAGAAGACGTCGACCCCGGCGAAACCGCCCGGTAGCCAGTCGGCATTGAAGTGGAAGAGGACGACGGCGATCACGGCGATCGCGCGCAGCCCATTGATATCTTTCCTGAAGTCCATGAGCGGCATCCGGGCAGCAAGGGGAAGGCGAGAGAAGGAGGCGTCGGGCTAGGCGTGGGGGGCCAGGGTTTCCGGTGCCGGGCGGACCAGGTGCAGGCCGGGGTCGGTCTTGGGCTTGAGCAGCAGATAGCCCAGGGTGATGCCGATGAACAGGTTGGCCACGCCGATCTCGAAGAGGTCGGTGGTCCAGCCGATCAGGCAGAGACAGAAGGCGATGGCCAGCAGAGTGTGGCTTTCACGGTCGCGATTGAGGTACAGACGGATGAACAGCGGCAGCTGCAGGCAGTATAGAGCGATGCCGACCACGCCGAACACGCACCACAGATAGACCACGCTGCTGTCGCAGTTGACCATCAGGTCCAGGCCTGGCACCGGGAAGGCGGCCATGGTGCTGCCGAACATGCCGAAGCCGGCGCCGGTCAGGGTCCAGCCGGGTTCGCTCATGACCTCGACCACGTTGGGCCAGGTGTTGACCAGGCGGTCGTAGAAGGAGGCCAGGCCGCTGTCGCTGGTGACCACATGGGGATCGAAGTCGCGGATCAGGCTCAGGATCGGCAGCAGCAGGCCGCCCACCACGCCGAGCAGCAACAGCAGGTAGGTGGACCACGGGAAGCGCCGACCCAGCATCAGCATCAGGGTGAAGGCGAAGGCCGCAGCCGGGGCCTTGCTGGTGGTCAGCAGGATGCCGAACAGGCCGGTCAGGGCCATCAGCAGCCAGAGCGTGTAGGAGCGCGCGAAATAGGAGAGATAGAGGCAGTAGACGGCGATCAGGGCGGCCAGGACGTTGGACACGCGGGCGAAACCGGCGATGCGGTCGGCCTCGCCGGCCATCCAGTTGGTGTTGCCGGCGATGTCGTTGCCACCCAGGGTGTAGCTGTAGCCCTTCCAGGGGACGGAGGTGTACTTGTCCAGCAGGATGCCGATGAGCGAGGCGATCAGCAGACCCAGCACCACCCGGCCAAGCAGGCGTCGCTGCTCCAGCAGCTCGCGGCCGCAGAGCAGGCCGAACAGCAGTGGGCTGTAGACGAACAGCGAGAAGAAGACGTTGTTGATGCTGGCGCCATGCAGCAACGCCAGGGCCGCATAGGCCGGGATGCTGAGCAGGGCCACCCAGAGGATGCGCGGTAGCTTGGCGGTGGCCAGTTGCAGGGCGAAGAGCGCCAGGCAGGCGATCTTGGGCAGGTAGATCAGTGCCGAGGCACCGGCCATGTCGAGGTAGTAGCGCAGGGCGCCGGAAAAGGTCTCGACGAACAGCAGCGAGATGGCGGTCCAGACCGCGAGGGTCGAATAGCGCCAGGACAAAGCCTGCTGGAACGCCGATTGCGGGGGGGCGACTACGGCCGACATGATCATCATCCCTGGGTTGATGCCGAGGCAGCGGGCCGTGGGCGGCCGCTGCGCTGACGTGAAAGGCGCGAAAGCGATAACCAGCGCGAGGGCTCGCCACCTTGGCGTTGTCCCTGGGCTGGATGAGGTCTGCAAGCGAAAGGCAGGCACGCTACCGCCCATGGCGGTCAGGAACGGCCACGGGCGACAGGTGGAAAAAGGTACGACGCGGGGATGATAGCGGAGGGCTTCCGGCGCCTGTCAAACGGCGCCGGGCCGACCGGAAATCCTCAACGCGGATATCAGAAGCAGGCCACAAAAAGCCCGCTACTTCACCATCCGCCAGGTCAGGGGATAGCGGTAATCGCGGCCCTGGTTGGCCTTGATGCCGGCGATCACCGTCAGCACGAAGGCCACGCAGGCCACCAGCAGCATCAGCGGAAAGCCGATCAGCACCCACACCAGCAGCCAGCAGATCATGTGCAGCAGGGTGACGGTGAGCTGGAAGTTCAGCGCCTCCTTGCCCTGGCGGTCGATGAAGGGGTCGTCCTCGCGCTTGAACTGCCAGACCACCAGCGGACCTATGACGTTACCGATGAAGGGCACCACGAAGCCCAGGAAGGCGGCGTAGTGGCAGAGCATGGCCCAGCGCCGGGCTTCGGCGCTGGGGGCGGGGACGAGATCGTGCATGAGCGGGCTTCCTTACTCGCCGCGCAGGGCGGCTTGCTGGAGCTCGAATAGGTCGCGCAGGCCACCCTGGGCCAGTTCGAGCATGGCGTTGAGTTCGGCCGGCTGGAAGGGCGCGCCTTCGGCGGTGCCCTGCACCTCGATGAAGCCACCGGCGTCGGTCATGATCACGTTGAGATCGGTCTCGGCGGCGGAGTCTTCCAGGTAGTCCAGGTCGAGCACCGGGGTGCCCTGGTAGATGCCCACGGAGATGGCGGCCACCATCTGCTTGAGCGGATTGCCCTTGAGGTTGCCGCGGCGCTTGAGCGCGCCCAGGGCATCGACCAGGGCCACGCAGGCACCGGTCACCGAGGCGGTGCGGGTACCGCCGTCGGCCTGGATCACGTCGCAGTCGATATAGATGGTGTTCTCGCCCAGCTTGGACAGGTCGACGGCGGCGCGCAGCGAACGACCGATCAGCCGCTGAATCTCCAGGGTCCGACCGCCCTGCTTGCCCTTGGCGGCTTCCCGCTGGTTCCGCTCGCCGGTCGCGCGCGGCAGCATGCCGTACTCGGCGGTGAGCCAGCCCTGGCCCTTGCCCTTGAGAAAGCGCGGCACCCCGGCCTCGACGCTGGCGGTGCAGATCACCTTGGTATCGCCGAATTCCACCAGGACCGAACCCTCGGCGTGCTTGGTGTACTGACGGGTGATGCGGATGGGGCGCAGCTGATCGGCGGCGCGGCCACTGGGACGCTTCATTGCGGGCTTCCTGTAAGGCGTAGATATCAGGTCCATAGTATAGGGAGCGTCCGGCTCATGCGACACGGATGCATTGGGTCGCTCCGATCAGGTGCGCTAGAATCGTGCGTTTTACATGCGTGGTCGCTTGGGATCGCCCCAGATCTACGCATCGTCAGACGAGGATCCTGCCATGGTGCACAGCATGACGGCGTTCGCCCGGGTCGAGCGGCCGGGGCCCCAGGGCACCCTGAGCTGGGAGTTGCGCTCGGTCAATCACCGCTATCTGGAGCCCCACCTGCGGCTGCCGGAGACCTTTCGCGATCTGGAGTCCGGCGTGCGCGAGGCGCTGCGCCGGCGCCTGTCGCGGGGCAAGCTGGAGTGCGTGCTGCGCGAGGAGCGCGACGAGAGCGTGGCCCTGCGCGTCGATGCCCGCCGCGCCGCGCAACTGGTGGCCGCCGCCGAAGACGTCGCCGCGCTGATCGCGCGCCCGGCCAAGCTCGATCCCCTGGCCGTGCTGGCCTGGCCCGGGGTGCTGGCGGGCGCCGAGGTGGATGGCGCCGAACTCAAGGCCCAGACCCTGGCGCTGTTCGAGGCGGCGCTGGATGAATTGCTCGACGGCCGGCAGCGCGAGGGCCGCGAACTGGCGCGCCTGATCGAGGAACGCCTGGACCAGGTGCTGGCGGAGGTGGCGACCCTGCGCGCGCTGCTGCCCGAGATGCTGGCCCTGCAACGGCGCCGTATCCTCGAGCGCTGCGCCGAGGCGGGGGTCGAGTTCGAACCGGCGCGGCTGGAGCAGGAACTGGTGCTGCTGGCGCAGAAGAGCGACGTGGCCGAGGAACTGGATCGTCTGGAGACCCATGTGGCCGAGGTGCGGCGGGTCCTGGCGGGCAGCGGCGCGGCCGGCCGGCGGCTGGATTTCCTCATGCAGGAACTCAATCGCGAGGCCAATACCCTGGGTTCCAAGGCCATCGACGCCCGGGCCTCCCAGGCGGCCATCAATCTCAAGGTGCTCATCGAACAGATGCGTGAGCAAGTGCAGAACATCGAATAGGCGGACCTTCATGACAGCCCTTCCCGGCACCCTCTACATCGTTTCCGCGCCTTCCGGCGCCGGCAAGACCAGCCTGGTCAAGGCCCTGCTGGATGCCCTGCCCGACATCCGCGTGTCGGTCTCCCACACCACCCGCGCCATGCGCCCGGGTGAAGCCGACGGGGTGAACTACCACTTCGTCGATTGCGCGACCTTTACCAACCTGCTCGAACACGGCGACTTCCTCGAGCACGCCGAGGTGTTCGGCAACTACTACGGCACCTCCCAGGCCGCCCTGGAGCGCACCCTCGCCGAAGGCCACGACCTGATCCTGGAAATCGACTGGCAGGGCGCCCAGCAGGTCCGTCGCAAGCTGCCTCACGCCCAGTCGATCTTCATCCTGCCGCCGAGCCAGGCCGCCCTGCGCCAGCGCCTGGACAATCGCGGCCAGGACAGCGCCGAGATCATCGAAAGACGCATGCGCGAGGCGGTCAGCGAGATGAGTCACTATGTCGAATACGACTACCTGATCATCAACGACGACTTCGCCAGCGCCCTGGAAGACCTCAAGTCGATCTTCCGCACCCGCCAGCTGCGCCTGGATCGTCAGCAGCGCCGCCACGACGATCTGCTGGTGGATCTGCTGGGCTGATACCTGCCTCGCGGCCCGCGCCTTCAGCGCGCGGGCTGTCCGCTCCCCGCGTCGCCGCCGCAGGACGTCCGGCGCCCTTCCAAAGCCATGAAATATCTCGTTACATTTTTTCTGGGCCTTGGCTTGGGCGGCTGGCGCCTGTCGATGTTTTGGCAGTCGCGCTATTTATCTGGTTTTACACAAAAAATATTGATCATCGGCTGACGGTTATTGGCTCTGCTCTAATGTAAGGCCGCTTTTTATATGCTTATTTAAAAGCATTAAAACAGCGACTTTCTACCGGCTTTCGCCTGCTCGCCATTCGTTACTATTTGTTTAAAGAAACTTTGGCTAGGCTTTTTCCGGACGACTAGCGAAGTTGCCCGTGGGCTAAAGGCGGGCATTTAGCTATCAAGGTCGTTGCTGTTAGCGGTTGTCTGATTACCTGAGCACTGTCAGGGAAACAATTATCGGAACTGACTTCGGTAAAGGGTTTCCTGCTGTCCGCTAGAACTGCCAGAGCCGCGTAGTTGAACATTTCGCGGGAGCTTTCGGTATTTCAGTGGGACTTTCATTTTTGACATGACTGTCGTAACAGGAGCGTTCGATATGAAATTAAAACCTGTGGCCACGCTGATGTTGGCAACGCTGTTGGGTACTACCGCCCAGGCAGCAGAGTCCTTGAGTACGGGTCCTTACTTGCGGCTCAAGGTGCTGGGCAATACCGGATTCGTCCTCAATAGATTGAAGGCGGAAGACACCAAGATCGTCACGGGTGGTGAATACGACTATCTGGTGGTCGGGCCCAATGTGCAGGTCGACGGCAACGTCAAGAAGGAGATCAACGACGCCCTTGATCAAGGCAAACGCGTGATCTTCGACAATCAACCCGGTCAGCACCTCGCCAGTGAGAACGCGGCCCTGGCGCTGGGCATGACCGTCGAGGCAGATGCCCTGATGGTGAAGAAGCCGGAGAAGGACACTGGCCTGCTGATAACCCCCGTCGATCGGCCCACGCGCGCCGATGCCCTGTCCGCGAGCAAGGCCCAGAGCAACAAGCAGGATCAGGCGAGCAACACCATCGAAAACGTCTTCGGACTTTGAGGGACCAAAGTTATGAATACCTTTGCGAAATCCACCCTGGTTGGCGCGCTCGGCTTCCTGCTGTCGACCGGTCTGGTGCAGGCCGGCGAGTGCTTCACCGACCACACCGAGCCCGCCATCCTGGGTGACGGTTCCCGGGCCTTCGCCACCCAGCAGGCAGGCAAGACCTGGGAGGACTGGATCTGGCGCGGGCCGATCTTCCGCTGCTCGACCAGAGGAACCATCGACTGCACCTACACCTGGGGCGAGACCAAGACCTCCAGCTACGGCTGGTCGGTAGGGGTCAAGATCAATCCGGAGAAGCTGCCCTTCATCGGCAAATACCTGAGCATCCTCGGCGTCGATGGCAGCTACAAGCAGGATCGCACGATGAGTACCGCCTTCACCTGGGGCGTGAGGATAGAGCCGGGCTACAAGGCGCAACCCATTCAGGTGGTGGAGCGACGCTGGAAAAGCGGCAAGTTCCGCGGCGCCTGGGTCCGCACCGGCAGTTGTTCGCGCGGCATCGGCAACCCACCCGGGATGCACTGGTACGACTGGGATTCCAAGCGGGTGATCAGCAGCTGGAGCGGTAGCGTGGAGGTGAGCAGATACGCCACCTACCACGTCTATCGCTAGGCCTGCGCCCGCGCCAAGGCCGGGTCATGGCGCCCCGGCCTTGGCCGTCGCGGTGGCTGCTGGTCGAGTACCCAGGCAGTCCGCCGCCAACGCTCGTCAAAACCGCTCTTTGGATGGATGGCGATGGGGGCCCGGCTGATCACACTCAGCACGGGCCGTCCGTGCGCGACGCCCTCCTTGCAGTACGGTCGATTCCGCCATCTCGCCGGGGTCGCGGCTAGTCGTCCTGTCCTCGGTAGATTCCACTGGAGCGGAAGACCGTCATGAAGACCCCTACCTTGCTGGCGGCGCTGCTCGCTGGCCTTGCAGCGCCGGCATTCGCCGTCGAGCAGAGCATCACCCTGACTCAGACCGGTAATGACAACCAGGCCACCCTGAACCAGAGCGGTGGTCGCGCCAATAGCGTTGAGCAACTGCAAAGCGGCGATGACAATCGCACGACCCTCGAACAGCGCCAGGCCTTCGGCGCCCAGGCGCGGATCGCGCAGACGTCCAGCGGCAATGGGCTGCAGATTTTCCAGGAAGGCAGTAATCAGCAGATCGTCGTGACCCAACTGGAAAACGGCAACCACTACGCCGAGATCACCCAAACCGGCGGTGGCGCGGGCAACGGCCTGGAGCTGGAGCAGCGCGGCAATGCGGCATCGGCCTACCTGAGCCAGGCGGGCGATCTCAATGTGTACAGCGTGCGCCAGGCGGGCTTCGGCGGCAACGACCTGCGGGCGACCAGCACCGGCGATGGCAATCGGGTGACCGTGGAGCAACGCGGCGGCGGCCTGGCAGAGGTGGTGCAGACCGGCAACAACAACGCGGCGCAGCTGACGCAAAGCGTGTCTTTCGCCGGTGGGCGGGCCACGCTGCGTCAGCAGGGCAACGGCAATCAGGTGCAGGCCGAGCAGGAAACCAGTCGCTACAGCAGCGCCCTGGCGCTGAGCCAGGGCGGCGATGGTAACCAGGCCCAGTTGTCACAACGCGCTGGCTTCAGCGACATCACCTTCACCCAGCAGGGCAACGCCAACGAACTGAGCGCCACCCAGACCGGCTTGGAAGCCCGAATCGCCGGCATCAGCGCAGGCGATGCCAACCAGGCGACCTTCGTTCAGAGCGGCGTGCGGGTGGAGGCGGAGATCCAGCAGCAAGGCAATGGCAACCTGGCGTCCATTACCCAGGACACGGTGCCGGACAGCTTCAGCGGCGCCAGTGCCTTCATCGGCCAGACCGGCGACTCCAACTCGGCGATGATCGACCAGGTCGGTTCCACGGCGCGCATCACGCAGAGCGGCTTCGGTAACCAGGCGACGATCTACCAGCGCTGAAGGGAGACGGGCTGACCCCGACCGGGATCAGCCTGCCGATGGCTTACAGCTTGATCCAGGTCGCCTTGAGCTCGGTGTACTTGTCGAAGGCGTGCAGGGACTTGTCGCGACCGTTGCCGGACTGCTTGAAGCCGCCGAAGGGCGCGGTCATGTCGCCGCCGTCGTACTGGTTGACCCAGACGCTGCCGGCGCGCAGCGCGCGGGCGGTCTTGTGGGCCTTGGAGATGTCGCGGGTCCAGACCGCAGCGGCCAGGCCGTATTGGGTGTCGTTGGCGATCTGCACGGCTTCTTCGGCGGTGTCGAAGGTGATCACCGAGAGCACCGGGCCAAAGATCTCTTCGCGGGCGATCTTCATGGCGTTGCTCACGCCGTCGAAGATGGTCGGCTCGACATAGACGCCGCCGGTTTCTTCCAGGGTGCGCTTGCCACCGGCCACCAGGGTGGCGCCTTCGGCATGGCCGGCTTCGATGTAGCGCAGCACGGTGTCCAGCTGGGTGGTGTCCACCAGGGCGCCGACGTTGGTCTCGGGGTCCAGCGCATGGCCGGGCTTCCAGCCCTTTAGGGCCTCGACCACCAGCGGCAGGAATTCTTCCTTGATGGAGCGCTCCACCAGCAGGCGCGAACCGGCGGTGCAGACCTCGCCCTGGTTGAAGGCGATACCGCTGGCGGCGGCCGCAGCGGCGTCCTTGAGGTCGGGGGCATCGGCGAAGACGATGTTGGGGCTCTTGCCGCCGGCTTCCAGCCAGACGCGCTTCATGTTGGATTCGCCGGAATAGGCCAGCAGCTGCTTGGCGACCCGGGTGGAACCGGTGAAGACGATGGTGTCGACGTCCGCATGCAGGCCCAGGGCCTTGCCGACGGTATGGCCGTAACCCGGCAACACGTTGAACACCCCGGCCGGGATGCCCGCCTGCTGCGCCAGCTGGGCGACGCGGATGGCGGTCAGCGGCGACTTCTCCGAGGGCTTGAGTACCACCGAGTTGCCGGTGGCGAGCGCCGGGCCGAGTTTCCAGCAGGCCATCATCAACGGGAAATTCCAGGGCACCACGGCGGCGACCACGCCGACCGGCTCGCGGGTGACCAGGCCGAGCTGGTCATGGGGCGTGGGCGCGACCTCGTCGTAGAGCTTGTCGATGGCCTCGGCGCTCCAGCGGATGGCGTTGGCCGAGGCCGGCACGTCGATGGTGAGGGAGTCGGCGATGGGCTTGCCCATGTCCAGGGTTTCCAGCAGCGCCAGCTCTTCGGCGTTGGCCAGCAGCAGGTCGGCGAAGCGGATCAGCACGCGCTTGCGCTGGGCCGGCGCCAGGTGCGCCCAGGTACCCTTCTGGAAGGCGGCGCGGGCGGCGGCCACGGCCAGGTCGGCATCGGCGGCGTCACAGCTGGCGACCTTGGCGAGGAAACGTCCGTCCACCGGACTCAGGCAGTCGAAGGTGGCGCCGGCGGTGGCGTCGACATAGGCGCCGTCGATGAAGGCGCGACCTTCCAGGGTGAGACCTTGGAAGCGCTGCTCCCACTCGGCGCGGCTGGGCAAGCTCATGGGTGACTCCTCGCTAATGGCGGTGAGCAGCCACCCTAAACCGGCCCGGAAGGGTTATCAATATATTTGACACTCGGCCGCCAAAGGCGCCGAAACGTGCGTTTTATCGAACGCTGCGCTGGCGTTGCCGACTCAGGGTCAGGGCCGGGCGGGTCGTGGTCAGGGCGCCACGCCGTTGCCGCGGCTGGAAGCACTGCTGGGTGAGCGGCGCCTCGACGCTGGCGTCCAGATCATCCAGCCAGCCCTCCACGGCGTCTTCCAGGGCGGCGACGGTGAGCTGCCCCAGGACCTGGTGGGCGATGAGATTGCCCAGGCTGGGCGCCGCCGGCGCGCGGGTGGCGCCCCACCAGGCGGCCAGGCGCTCCTGCAGGCCTTCGAGCAGGCGATGAAGGCGATAGGCCGCGGCCAGCAGGGCCAGGCTGGCCGAGGGTGCCTGGGCCAGCGCCGCCGGGGCGAAGCCGGCCAGGGCGCGTTCCAGCACCCCGGTCAGGGGCGCCTCGAAGGCCACCGCTCGCGCCTGCAGCAGCAGGGCTTCGAGGGCATCGGGCACCTTGTCGACATAGGCGCTGGCGAAGCGCTCCAGGGCCGGCCCGCGGGTGGCGTCGGCGCTGGCGGTACGCGCCGCCTGGTCGGCAAAGGTACGGCTGGCCTCGCCACTGTCCCGAGCGCGCCCCTGGGTGGTCTGGATCACGAGGCGCAAGGCGGCGGTATTCATGGCAGGGTCCTGCAGGGATGAGCTGTGTTGGACGCCTCCAGAGGGAGCGGGTCACACCGTTCGTCCGGTGCCGGCGGCCTTCAGTGCCGGAGCATGAAGGTATCGTATTCCAGGTCGTCCAGCACCCGGTCCAGGCGGTGCAGGCCTAGCAGCACGCAACAGGCCAGGGAGACGGTGAAGCCGTAGCCGAAGAAGCTCGGACCCAGCTCGATGCTCAGCAGGGTCAGCGCCAGGTTGAGGCCGAGAAACAGGGTGCAGAGCATCAGCACGGTGTCGCGCCGGTCCAGGTAGAAGAAGACGTTGAGCAGCGCCATGAACACCACCTGGATGCTCACCCCTACCACGTCGATATAGAACAGCGGTAGGTAGTAGTGCGACATGCCGAGCCAGGCCAGCAGTTGGGGCGCCAGCAGGAACACCAGCACCAGGGTCAGGCCCTGGACCTTGCAGATCTCCAGCAGCCCCTGGCGGATGGCCAGGATCATCTGCTCCTTGAGCTGGCTGATGTGCTGCAGGGTCTCGCCGCCGCGCACGGCGTTGAACACCCGCTCGTACCACTCGGCGAAGTCGGTCTCGATGCGCACCAGGAACACCGCCATGCCAGGGATGATGGCCAGGTAGGCGAGAAAGATCGGCAGGTCGTAGAGGATGGAGGCGCGCAGCGGACCGATGACGGCATCGGAGGTCAGCGGATTGAACCAGAAGACGAATTTGTCGACCCAGATGCCCAGGTTGTAGAACAGCCCGGTGACCAGCAGGCTGATGAAGATCTGCTTGCGGTCGAGGAAGTCGAAGGCCACCAGGCGGTCGGCCGGGTATTCGCGGATGATGTCGTAGAGAAACATGAACAGCAGGGCGGCGTGGCCCAGCAGCAGCGCCATCAGCAGGCCGTCCATGCCGAGGAAGCGCAGCACGAAGGCGGCGGCGATCATGATGGCGTAGCCCAGTGTCATCACCACCAGGATGCGGTTGTAGGCCTTCATCCCCGACAGGAAGATGATCACCAGCCAGAGATCGCAGAGGGTGACGAAGTTGGCCAGCACCAGCAGCCGGTAGGCGAAGGGCTGGTCGAACAGGGTGGCCAGCAGCAGGAAACCCAGGCCGCCGGCGACCAGCGTGACCAGGAGCAGGATGCCCACCAGATTGGGCAGGATGCTGGTCTGTTTCTCCTCGAACAGCCGGTCCGAGACGAAGCGGGTGAAATACAGCTGCAGGCCGCCGGTGAGGATCAGCGAGCTGGCCATGAGGTAGGTCACCGTGACCAGGAACTGGCGGATCAGCACGCTGGGGGTGACGATGCCGGTGGCCAGCACGCCGATCAGCATGACGCTGATGATCGACAGCACCCAGGGCCCCGAGCTGATCAGGCCGGCATAGACATAGGCGCGCAGGGTAGCGGTGTAGGAGTCGCGCGCGAGGATCTTGCGCAGTTCGAAGCCGATGCCGGCCATGTCAGACGACCCTCCCGATGGCGTCCTGGTAGAGCTCGCGATAGCGTTCCAGCATCAGCGGCTCGGTGTAGTAGCGATTGACCCGGGCGAGGCCGGTGCGCTGCGCGGCCTGCCAGCGGCCGGGATTGCGCAGCAGGGCGAGGATGGCGCGGGCGGTGGCCTGGGGATCGGCGATGGCGACCACGCTGCCGCCGGTGCCCAGGGCGCGGTCCTCGGGGATGGAACCCTCGATCAGCTCGCGGCAGGAGCCCACGTCGCTGCTCACCACCGGCACCCCGGCGGCCCAGCCTTCGAGGATCACCAGCGGTTGGGCCTCGCTGATGGAGGTCAGCACCATGAGGCCGAGCTTGGGCAGGATGTCGCCGATCTTCTGGAAGCCGAGGAATTTCACCTTGCCCTCCAGGCCCAGGCTGGTGACCAGGCTGTGGCATTCGGCGGCGTATTCCTCGTCTTCGTCTTCCGGGCCGACCACCCAGGCCTCGGCCTCGGGCATGGCGCTGATCACCCCGCGCATGGCGCGGATGAAGGTCTTGACGTCCTTGATCGGCACCACCCGGCCGAGCAGCCCGACCACCGGCGGCACCCCTTCCGGGCGGCGCTCCAGGGCGTCCTGCCACTGGGTGAGGCTGATGCCGTTGGGGATCACCCGGCAGCGCGCGGGATCGGCGCCGTCCTGGATTTGCCGGCGGCGGTTGCCGTCATAGAGCGAGATGATCGGATCGGCGGCCTTGTAGGTGAGCAGGCCGATGCGCTCGAAGAAGCGGATCCACAGCCGGCGAATGTAGCTGACGTCCACGTCCAGCCCGGTGCGCAGGGCCTCGTCGGGGCCTTCGGCGATCCACTTGGCCTGGGCCAGGTCGATCTTGCGTTCCTTGGTGTAGATGCCGTGCTCGCTGAGCAGGAAGTTGCAGCCCCAGCGCCGCTGCAGGATGGCGCCGAGCATGCCGGCGTAACCGGTGGAGATGGAGTGGATCATCCGCGGACGCGGCAGGCGGCGCGCGGCCTCGGCCAGCATCAGCAAGGGCGCCTGCATGGCGCGCAGGGTCCAGAGGTAGTCGACGAAGGAGGGATCGGTGCAATAGCGCTCGTAGCCCTCGGTGATGGCCTCCCAGCTGGCGCGGCTGTACATGAAGTCGTCCAGGGTCACGCTGCCCTGGGCGAAGGCGTCCACCAGGGCATCGCCCTGGGCGGCGCTGGGTTCGTCGGGGTGGTGCAGGAAGGCGTGCAGGTCGCGCAGCAGTTGCACCGGCGCCTGGCGTCTTGGACTGATGGGCGCCGCCTTGGGCACCCAGGAGCCGGCGAGGAAATGTTCCTCGATGTGCACCACGTTGGGCGGGATGGCGTAATGGCGCTTCTCGTAGTTCTCGCGCTGACCGCCGATGAAGAACACCGAGAAGGTCAGCTCCGGCAGGCCGAGGATCAACTGGTTGACCCAGCTCGACACCCCGCCGCGCACATAGGGCCAGGTGCCCTCCAGCAAGAGGCAGACATCGGGGGTGACGGTGGCGGCGGGGGCGTCTTTCATAACCAGTACTTCACCAGGGCGGCGAACGGCGGCCGCTTCTTCAGATCCGCCGGCAGGCTGTCGAGCAACGCCGGGATGACCGCGTAATCGCGGCGCAGAAAGGCGATTTCGGCGCGAAAGGGCGCCAGCTGGGCCAGGGGCACGCCCGCCGCTTCCGCGGCCTGGAAGAATTCCAGGGCGCGCTCGGGCTCGCCCTGCTCCAGGGCGATGCGGCCGGCGAGGATGCGCAATTCTTCGTTTTCTTCCCCGGCCAGGGCCAATTCGATGTGTTCGCGGGCCTGGCCGAGCACATGGCGCAGGACGCTGCCCTGGGCCAGACCCAGATAGGCCAGTTCCCAGTAGCCGCGGGCCAGGGTGCCGTGCAGCGCCGGCTGGCGCTCGGCGGGGGTGCTGGCCAGTTCGCCGAGCTGGGTCTCGATGCGCTGGTTGATCTGGCTTTCCTGCTGGTCGAGCATCGAATAGGCGAGCAGCCGCACGTCGTCGGCCGGATCGCGCAGGGCCAGCTTGAGGATGGGGATGGCGTCGCGCCCCGGCATGCGGCGGGTGGCGAAAAGCGCGGTCAGGCGCTTGTCGGTGCTGGGCGCGTGGCGCAGGACGTCCTGCAGGCCGCCGTCGCTGAACAGCATCTCCTCGCGCCGTTCCAGCGGGCGGAACGGCAGATTGGGCACGCTGCGCGCCTCCCAGGCGATCTCGCGATGTTTGCGCGGCAGATAGAGCGCTGGAAACACCGCGGCGATCACCCCGGCCGCGCCCAGCAGCGGAATGAAGAAGGCCAGGGCAAAGAGAAACAGCGGACTCCAGGGCAGTGGGCGCTGGTAGCGCCGGGGCAGCAGCAGCCAGGCGCCCCCTGCCAGCAGGGCGCTGCCGGCGGCATGGGCGGCGGCGAAGGCCAGGGCCGCCGCCGCCACCGGCAGGTTGGCGAACAGCAGCGCCCAGCTGCTGGCCTCGAAGGCGAAGGCGCCGCTAAACAGCCACTTGCTGTTCATGCAGGCCACACTCGTTGAACAGGAAGACGCGCAGCTCCTGGGCGCGGGTCTTGGGCAGCAGCTCGTGCTCATGGCTGCGCACGCCCAGGCTTTCCAGGGTGCTGTCCTGGCCATGGCGCTCGGCCAGCAGCTGGCGCAGCCGGCGGCGATAGCCTTCCAGGCCGTCGGAGGAGGTCAGCGGCAGCAGGACCAGCAGGCAGGGGTGACCGGCCTGATTGGTCAGGCGCAGTTGCAGGTCGAGGCCGCGGCGACTGCCTTCCAGCAGCGCCAGGGCCCGCTCGCCACCGTCGGCCTCGGTCATCTCGAAGCAGAACAGGCAGGCGGGCAGGGCGTGCTGCTGGGCGTCGCGCAGCGAGCGCTTGAGGTGCTGGGAGAATTGCTGGGCGTCATCGTCGGCCAGGGCCAGCGCCTGGGGATCGCTGCCGAGCAGGTCAGCGATGTGGCCGGTGAGGATGGTCAGCAGGTTGAGGGTGCGTTCGTTGAAGGAAAAGAACGGCATCTGCTCGATGGCCAGCACCGCCAGCAGGCGTTCCTCGGTGTCCAGCAGCGGCACGCAGGCCTGCAGCGCCGAATGCTGGGTCTCGCCGCGTTCCAACAGCGCCTGGCGGATACTCAGGGTCTCGCCACGCTCCAGGGTCAGGCGCACCAATAGATCGTCGGGATCTATGCCGGGCATCTCGCCCTGGCTGGCGAGGGCGCGACGATCCACCCGGCCGTTGCCGTCGACCCGGTACAGCCCCGCTACCCGCAGCGAACCGTACTGGGTCAGCAGACCGACGATGGGTTCGGCCAGGGCCTGCAGGGCATCCTGCTCGCGCGGCACCTCGCGCAGCTGGCGACGCAGGTCCAGCAGGGAGCTGCGCAGGCTGAGATCGTTGCCGGCGACGCGCTGCTCCAGGCGATCGTGGGAGATGCGCAGCAGGTGGTGGGCGCGGGTGAATTCATCCAGGCGCAGCTGGCGATAGTCGTTGGCCAGGTCCAGCCGTTCCAGGCGCCGATCCCAGAGATCGCGGAATTCGCCCACCAGCATGGCGCAGAGCAACACGCCGACGATAAAGGACGGCGGGATCTCCTCGTAGGCCGGATAGCCCTGGCGGTGCAGATAGAGCAGGGCCACAACCAAGAGGCTGGCGCTCACCAGGCCGCGCATGAAGCCATAGCGCACGCCCATGAGGATGGGCGCGAACACCACCCAGGGAAAGGCCAGGCCGACCATCAGGGGATCTTCCGGTACCAGCCAGAAACCCAGCCCCAGGGCGGCCGCCGTGACCAGCAGGGTTTCCAGCCAGGACAGGCGGCCACTGGCGCGGGGCGCCAGGGTGTAGTCCTTGTGGACGGATTGCAGGGCCATCAGCGCAGCTGCAGCTCTTGCGCGGTGCCGCGCAGGACCTTTTGCGCGGTGGCGGCCAGGCTCTCGCGCGACCAGCCGGAGCGGGCGCCGCTGTTGCTCCAGACCACCCGGCCGCTGGCCGGCTCGATGACCTGCAGGGTCACGCCCACCGCCGGTTCGCCGTCCAGGCCGTTCTTGTACTGCCACTCGTCGACGCTGCCGGTGAGCACGTATTGCAGATTCTGTTGCCGCGCCCAGTCCAGGGCCGCGCGCTGGCGGGCCTTCTCGTCGTCGGTGGGATTGCCACCCTGGCTGTCGTCATAGACCTGCGGACGGATGCCGCGCTCGCCGAGCACGCTGACCAGAATCTGCGCCGCGCGATCGCCGGCCATGGGCGCCTGGGCATAGTTGGCCAGGGGCACCAGGCCCCAGCGGGCATCCTTGGGCAGGGCTTCGCCACTGGGTCGGGTAAAGCTCGAGCAGCCGGCCAGGAGCACGGTGGCGACACTGGCGACGAGCAGACGCGTGATGTTCATGAGGTCTCTCCCTTGAAGCGGCCTAGCGACCGATTCGATTGCTGTATTGAATGCCCAGGGTGCTGCCGGCCTGACCGCCGCTGCCCTGGGGCGCGGACTGGTAGCCGGCGGTGAACGCCAGTTCGTCGTCGCCGAGCACTACCATGCCCAGGCCGACATTCAAACCGTAGTTGAATTCGCGCTCGGTCCACTGCCAGCCGACCAGGGTGTCCACCAGCCAGCTGTACTGCGGATGGGTGCGGTTGAGCGAACCGGGAATGCCGCGTCGCCAGCTGCTGCCGACATAGAGCTGGCCATAGCGATCCTGCAACAGCTGGGTGCCGCCCAGGGCTTCCAGGTCGGCCACGGTGACCTCGCCGTTCTCGCCACTGCCGGCCAGCGGCTGCAGGTAGCGGGTGACGCTGGCGGGCAGGGTGCTGCGCGCACTGTTCTGCTGATAGGTGATGCCACTGCGTACCTGCCAGGTGGGACCTTCGAAGAAGATCATGTGGCTCAGCTCCAGGTTGAAGGCGAAGCCGCTGCCCAGGGCATCGCCGTCCCGACTGGAATAGCGATTGTGCGCCGCTCGCCAGCTCAGCTGGTCGCGTGGCGTGAGGTTGTGGCGCCCGGCCAGGCTGACGCTATCCCGCCGGCCGAGGGCGCGCAGATAGCCGCTCTCGTCGGGTTGCCGGTGCCAGTCCAGGGCCGCTTCGATCTCGGTGTTGCCATCGATACGCCAGGTGCGGGCGACGCCCAGGCCCAGGCGATTGCTGTCCGAACGCTGGCTGGCGTCGACGGTGGTTTCCAGACCGCCATCGGCCAGGTTCTTCAGCACCTTGAGCAGCATCTGGTGTTCGTTGCCCAGGGCATCGGACTTGAGGCCACTGCTCTCCACGCGATTCTGCTTGAGCTGGACATCGGCATAGATGTCATCGCTGAGTCGCCGGGCGGCGCGCACCTCGGTGCCCTGTTCGATCAGACCGCCATAGTCGCGGCGTTCCCAGCCGGCCTGGACGCCGTTGGGGGTGCGCTCGGCCTGCTCGGTGGCCTGGCGCAGCAGCTGCCGCTGGATGACCTCCGGCGGCTCGTCACCGGCGGCCGTCAGGGCCGCGGCCTGGGCGTCGCCGGCATGGCCGAGGCGCTGCAGCACCTCGACGCGCTGCGCCGGATCCAGGTCGCCGGCTGCCAGCAGCTTTTCCAGCTCGCCGCGATTCTGCCGGCGCAGGACCTCCTGCAACTGCTCGTACTGGCGCACCTTCAGGCCACGGCTCTTGGCCCAGGCCAGCCATTCGCCCTTGAGGCCGTCGTCGTTGTTCTGGCTGAGGGCGTCGAGCCACTGATCGAACCAGAGTTGCAGCATGCTCGGCGAGCCATCCTGCCAGGCACGCGCCTGGGCCAGCGCCGCCTGGGGACCGCGCAGGCTGGAGAGCAGGCGCAGGTAGGTGGCATAGCGCTCGGGGGTGGCCGGCACCTCGTCGTTGGCCAGGTGCGGCGTGACGGCCTTGCGCAGCCGCAGCGCCGCGTCCTGGTGACCGGCGGCGTCCAGGGCGTCGGCGTAGGCGGCCTGCACCAGCCAGTCCTGGGGATGGGCGTCCAGGTAGCGGCGATACCAGCCGAGCGCCTCTTCCGCCTGGCCCAGCAGCACCAGACCGCTGCCGAAGGGCAACCAGAGCACGTCGCTGTCTCGGGCCCGACCCTTCCAGTCGCGCAGCAGGGTGGCCAGTTCGGTCTGGCGATTCTGATCAATGAGCAGCCACAGCAGCCGTTCGCGGAAGCGGTCGTCATCCGGAAAGCGCTGCAAGGCCTGGCGATAGCCCTCTTCGGCCTGGGCGATGCGCCCGCGCTGGAAGTCCAGCCCCGAGCGCGCCAGCCAGACCGCGGGATTGTCGGCCGAAGCCGGCTCGCGCGCGGCACTGGCCAGCAGCCGCTCCAGCGCCGCCGTGTCCTTGAGTTGCTCGGCCCATTGCAGGGCGTCGGTCAGGCGCTTCTGGTTCTTGCTCTTTTCCCAGCTCTTTTCCAGCAAGGCCAGGGCCTTGCGCGGCGCCGTGCGCAGATAGATCGCCAGCAGTCGATCCTCGTCGTTGGCGGTCAGGCCCTTGTCGATCGTGGCCAGGCGTTCGAAGGCCAGCTGAGCCTCGCCGTCGCGCTCCAGCTCCCAGGCCAGCTCCGCCCGCAGCCGCCAGTAGTCGACGCCCTGCCGCTGCTTGGCCGGCATGCCCTCGAGCACCTTCCAGGCCTCTTCGGGCTTGAACAGCTCCCACAGGGTGCCGGCCCAGGTCAGATACTCCGCGTTGGTCAGCGGGAATCTCTTGCCGAACGCGGCCCAGCCTGCGGCTTCGGCGTCGCCCTGCTCGGTACGGGCCAGCAGCTGCTGCAGCCGCTCCCAGGCCAGGCGCTGCTTCGGCTGACGCCGGATGTAGTCCCGCAGCCAGCGCTCCTCGGCGGCGGGATCTCCCAGGGATTCGTAAGCGAAGATCAGCGCATCCAGTTCGGTCTTGTCCAGTTGCCGTTGCCGCGACGCCTCGGCCAGCAACTCGACCACGGCATCGAAGCGAAACGCCCGGGCGGCCAGCTTCCAGGCATGATCGCGCCGTTGCGGATCGTCCTGGCGCGCCAGCAGGCGCAACCAGAGGTCGAGGGCTTCGTCCATATGTCCGGTCCACTCGCCCAGCTGGGCCAGTTCCGCGAGCAGTTTTTCATCGTCCGGACGCAGTGCCAGCAGCTGATGACCCTCTTCCCAGGCACGTTCGGTGTCGCCTCGGCCCAGGGCCAGTCGGTAGCCGGCCTCCAGGGCGGCCGGGTTGTCCGGTTGCCACTCGCGCCAGCGATCGACCAGGCGCTGGGCCAGGTCCAGGCGCCCGCTGCCCTGGGCGGCGGCCACCCCGGCCTGCAGCCAGGCCAGACCGCTGGCATCGGCCTGCAGCCGCGGCAGTTCCTGTTCCAGCAGGGCGGCGGCCTCGGCGCCCTGGCCGGCGGCAAGCCAGGCATCGAAGGCCTGGTGCCGGTAGCCCTGGCGTTGCTCGACCGAATCGGCGAGATCGGCCAGGCGCAGATAGAGGCGGGCGGCCTCCTGCTGACGACCGCCGGCCAGGCTCCAGCGCGCCGCCTGCTCCAGCCATTGCTGGCGCCGGGGCGGATCGCGGCGCGCCAGTTCGACATAACGCTGCGCCGCCGTGGCCGGATCGCCCAGTTGCAGGGCGCGCTCGGCGACCCGTTGCAGCTGGGGCGTGCTCAGGGTCGCCACGTCCAGGGCGCTCAGCTGTTGGGCCAGGCGCTCGCGCTCGGCATCGGCCAGGCCTTGCGGCTGGGCTTCAGCCTGCAGGATGTCCAGCTCCAGGGCATAGAAGGGCGTCGACGCCAGCGGTTTCGGCAGCAGCTGCAATTGCCGCCGCGCCTCGTCGATGCGCCCGAGGGCGATCAGCTGGTCGATCAGCTTCATGCGCAGCCCGGTGTCGTCCGGGGTCGCCTTGAGCAGCACCTGGGCGTAGCTGATGGACACCTGGTCGGCCGGCTCCTCGCCGGGCAGGAAGACCTGCTTGCCATGAAAGGTCAGCACCAGCACCAGTGCGGTGAGGAGCGCGACCCCCAGCAGCGTCCAACCACTCAGGAGCCGGGTTTTCTTAGCCGCAGACGATCTCACCGTCACTCACTCGTGTTAGCGGAAGTTTGAACGTCTGGAGTCCGGCCGCAGCCGGCTGGCTCTTGTAGCGCTCGCGACCGACCCGCACCTCGCAGGCCGAGGACGCGCGCAGGGTCAGCTCCAGCGGGAATTGTCCGGCGAAGGCGAAGCGGATGCGCGTCGGCGACAGGTAGTCCCACTGCTGCAGCGGAATGTTGGCCTCTTCGAGGGCGGGGGTGGGGTCGCGGCTGTCACGCAGGACCAGCCGCGCCTGAGCGCCGGCCAGGTGGACATAACGCCCCTGCGGCAGGTCGCGGACCCCAGCGATGCCCCTGGAGCGCTGCAGATCCGGCCAACCCAGGCGCGGATCCAGGCGCAGGGTACGCAGACCGTCGAGGGCCTTGATCGACCAGCTGCCGTCGTCTTCCCGGGCGAGACTGGCGGTATAGAAGCCGCGCAGGCGACTCAGGTAGTCGCTCATCCACAGCGAAATGGGATGTTCGGCGGCCATGCCCTGGTAGATCTCTTCCATGACCTTGAGCGACGCCTGCTTGGTGCCCGAGTAGAAGTGGTAATAGAGATGCAGGCCGCGCAGACGCCGGGGGTGCTCGGTCCGTTCGAAGGTATAGAGCAGATCGCGAAAGCCGTAGTAGGGACCGCGCCAGAGATTCGTGTAAACGTTCTCGTTGATGATGGGCGCATAGAACTGCAGGCCGCCCGGGGTGGGGCGGATGAAGGGATAGAGTCCGCTCACCGAAGGCTGCGACCGGGTGATGTGCGAGTTACCGCCGTTCACGTTGAGCAGGCCATTGTCGTAGGCGAGCTTGAGGGTGGCGGCATCCGGCTGGGCGTCCCCGGACCAGAACACCATCTTCACCGGCTTTTGCGGGGTGGTCAGGCGCTCGTTGATATAGCGGGTCGAACCCACGATCTCCCGGGTGAAATCCACCTTGTCGTAGCCGGGAATCTGCATCATGTAACCGTACTGGGCTTCGAAGTTCTCGCTCTGCTCGGCCACCGCCGGTTGCCAGAAGAACGGGTGGCTGAAGGTGTGGGTGGCCACCTCCACCTTGGGATCGGCGAACAGGCGACGGGCGATGGGCTCCAGTTGCGCGGTCAGCTCCGGATAGCGGCCCTTGGGGCCGACCTCGCCTTCGATGATCGACGCCGAGGTCAGAAAGGGATGCGGCTGGATGAACTGCTCCAGCACCACCTGGCCGGAAAAGGGCGCACCGGGAATCTCCGCCTTGGAGGCGAAGGCGTCGCCGTCGATGTGCACGGTGGCGATGCGTCGACCGTTCTCTGTGGTCGGATCGGGTACCGGCAGGGGTGGCAGTTGCAGGGTCTTCGCGGTGAAGGCGAAGGGATCGATGATCCAGCGACTGGCTTCGGGACCGTCTTCCATGACATAGGGGCCCAAGGCGAAGCCGCCCCAGGAGGCCACGCCCATGGGCACGAAGGTGCCGCCCGGACCGCTCAGGCTGACCACCGGGGTCGGCCCACCGGGCAGCGTCTGCACGGCGGGCAGGTCACGCGTGCGCAACTTGACCGGTGCTTCGAAGTTGCCGGCCAGGGCAGGGTCCAGCACCTTGAGGGTCAGGCCGTCGGGCAGCGGCTTGCGACTGACGCCCAGACCCAGGCGCTTGAGCAGGGCCTCGTTGTCCAGCGGCAGGCCGCCGAGAATCAGCAGGGGGGTCTTTTCGTCCAGGCGCAGGCCGATCCAGTCGCTGAATTCCCGGGAATGAGGGGGCGGACCGCTGGTCATCCACACCACCACCCCGGCGTAGAGAGCACTGGGCCAGGCCGCGGGCAGCGGCTTGGAGGCATCGAAATAGTCCAGGCGATAGCCCTGATACTCCAGGGCACTGCCCAGGAAACGGTGCACCGCCGACTGGCGCAGGGCGCCTTCGCGGCCGTCGTAGAGCAGCGCCAGCCGCCGTGGCTGCAGGGCCACCGAGCTGATGCCCAGGGTATTGAGATCGGGCGTGGTGATATAGGGCACATAGCCTTCGTCGCGCAGCCGCTTGGCCAGGCGCCAGGCTTCCTCACGCTGCTCCGGCGGCAGGTACTCGATGGCGATGACCGGGATACCGGCACTGCGCGCCGCCTCGATCCGCGGCTTCAGCCACTCGCGGTCTTGCTCGCTGACGGGACGATAGGTCTTCTTGCCGGCATCCCAGCCGGCGTAGAGGGATTCCACCGCCATGGCGGCAGCCACCCCGGGCAATTCCGGTTGCACCTCGAAGCCACGGTTGAAGAACAGCTTGAGCGCTGGCTGGCTGCGGTGCAGCTCGGCCAGCAGGCTCTTCAGCGCCAGGCGCTGGGTTTCCCGCTGGTCTTCGGCCACCAGTTGGAAACTGTCGAGGGTGTCGAGGAACAGCCCCGTGTAACCGGCTTTGGCCAGCTGGGCGGCGCGTTCGAGCAGGTGGGTTCGCCATACCGGCGATGCCAGGTTCATCACCTGGCTGCCCCAGGCCTTGTTGGCCACCGGGCTTGCACCCGCGCTGAGACCGGCCTTCTCCAGCGCCGCCGCATCGCCGGCGAATTCGCCGATGGACAGGTAGGCGAAGGGCTGGGCACCGCCGTCGTGCAGCGCGCGGACATCGGCGGCACTGGCATGGCCGGGTTCGAGCACCACCCAGTCGAACTGGGCGAGTTCGGCCACCGGTGGCTTTTCCGCGTACCAGAAAGCCACGCTGGCAGGCGCGGCCAGGGCCGTCCCCATGAGGGACAGGGAGCCCAACAGCCATACCGTCAGCCGGCGCCACCAACCGAAGCGGGACCCTGCTCTAATTGCCTTGCCTGACGCCACACCCAGTCCTTAAACGTGCCCAACTTCGGTATCAGGTTAGCTACATTACGCAAAAGCGTGACGAAAAACTGCCTGCGCCAAGCCGAGCGGCAGCAATTACCGGGTTAATAGGTATCGAAATAATTAATCGTCTGCTGGAAAGCCTGTCTAGGCAGCGGGTTTCAGACGTGTGGGCGAGGAGGTGTAGCGCGGGAAGGCAGGAGGGGTGTCGCAGAACATCAGAGGAATTGCCGTCATGCGCGGCGGTAACCGGCATGACGGCAAGCGAGCGCTGTTACTTGAAGCTGCTGTTCAGGTTGGCGCTGGTGGAGAGGATGTTGGTCGAGCCCAGCAGCTGGCTGACGAAGCGGTTCCAGCGGGTGATACCGGCCGGGCCGACGAAGACCACGTCCTGCGGCTGCAGATGGAAGTTCTGCGCCAGCACATAGGCGGTGGGGTTCTTGGCCGCCAGGTGGAAGACCTGGGCGGTGGCACCCGGGGCCTTCAGGTCTTCCGGGCCACGGATGACGTAGACGGCATCGGCGTTGGCGGTTTCCTGCTGGATGCCGCCGGCCTGGCTCAGGGCTTCCATCAGGTTCAGGTTGGTGATCTTGTAGCTGACCGCTGCCGGAGCGCGGACTTCACCCACCACATAGACCTTGCGGGCATCGTTGTAGGGCAGGTGCAGGCTGTCGCCGTCCTTCAGGTAGATGCCGTACAGCTTGGAATCCTTGCGATTCAGGCTGTCGGTGTCCAGGCGGTATTCCTTGCCGTCACGCACCAGGGTCACGCCGGTCAGATCGGCGCCACCGCTGTTGGCCACGCCGGCCTGACCCAGGGCTTCCACCAGGGTGATGGGCTTGGTGGTCAGGGGAATGGCATCGCCCTTGTTCACGGCGCCGGAGATGGTGACCTTCTGGCTGCCGAACTTCAGCACGCTGACGTCGACCTGGGGATTGTCGATGAAGGTGGCCAGACGACGGGAGATATCGGTACGGATCTCTTCCAGGGTCTTGCCGGCGGCGCGCACGGTGCCGACGTAGGGGTAGAACAGGGTGCCATCCGGACGCACCAGGCGACCGTTGGCTTCCAGCTGCTGCTGGGCGCCGGACGGAGCGGTCAGTTCGGGGTGATCCCAGACGGTGATGTAGAGCAGGTCGCTCGCACCGACGCGGTAAGCCTGCGGCTTGTAGTCCAGCAGGGGCTTGAGGTCGGGAGCCTTGGACAGGGCCGCGGAATCCTGGCTCATCAGCAGCGAGCTGGTGATCGGGATCAGCTGGACCTTGGTGCCCTGGATGCTCGGATCGCTTTTCAGGTCGTCCTGATCCAGGTACTGACCCGGGGAGTAGGCACAACCCTGCAGGACGATGCCAGACAGCAAGGCCAGAGCGGTAAATTTGGTTTTCATGTCATTCGTCCTTGATTGCTGATTGAGTGTGAGCAAGAGGAATAAATCGGAAGGTAGAAGCAACGAGCCGGTTATTCATGGTGTTCCTTCGCGAGACATAACGGTCCTCGACAGGGGACTGGATTCCATGCGGCCAGCCTATCCAGCGGCGAGAGAACTCGGGTCTCAGCTTTTAGTTGTACGAGCACCTGAGTCTGCTGGTCTAGGACTGGCCCTTGGCCATCGAGTTCAGCGCCACCGGAGCAGAAAAAGGTGACGCCGTTCGAAATCTGTCATATCTCCGCTAACGAGGTCCTATGACTTCGCAGTCATGTTTGTTCAGGTGTTTTTCCAGCAGGGCCGTCTGCGGCTTCTCCGCGCCATTCTTCGGTTCGATGGCCAGAGGATAGTCGCCCCAGCCCGGACCCGCCGCCCAATAGGCGCTGGGTACGCACTGCTCGCCCAGATAGCTGAGCAGATTGTCCATGGCTTCCAGCCATTGCGGGTGTGCAGGTATCCCATATTCGCCAATGAAGCCGCGCAAATTGTGCTTTTTCAGCCACTCGATGAAGGGGCGGGTTCTTTCCACGCCGATCATGGGATGGACGCCCTTCATGCCCGAGGCGTAGTTGCCACTGGAGTCTTCGTCGAAGTAGATGTGCGCCTCGTAGATCAGGTTGTCCGCCGGATCCTTGATCAGCAGATCGCCATTCACCTGCGGCCAGCGCTGGGCACTGGACCAGCTGTCGCCGGCGATGAAGATCGGCGTCTTCATGTCCACCGTGCGGATGCTGTCCACGGCCGTCTGCGCCGCCCGCGGCCAGAGGCCCTGGGTGTCATGGGGTTCGTTCATGACATCGTAGCCGTACAGCGCCGGATGCTTCTGGAAGGTCAGCGCCAGGCGCTTCCAGACATCGGCGTAGCTGGCATAGGACACCTGGGGCGAGCCGATCAGCTGGCCGCGATAGCGCGCGTAGTTGTGCAGGTCGAGGATCACCCGGATGCCGTACTTGTCGGCGAAGTCCAGGGTGCGCTGCAGCAGGGCGACCTGGGCCTGATCCAGTTCACCGCCCAGCTGGGGCTGCACCCGCTCCCAGAGGAAGGGGAAGCGGATGAAGCGGATGCCCTTGGCCGCGTAGCGGCGGAAGTAATCCTCGGTGGGATAGAAGTAGTTGGTGCCTTCCACACCGGGCAGCACCTGGCCGGCGAAGCCGGCGGCCGACAGGTTGATGCCGATGAGATCCACCTTGGCTGTCGCCGGCTGTGGCTGAGCCTGGCCATAAAGCGCCGCGGACAGTAATACGGTGGCCAGCAGGCCACCACCGATACGACGTTTCACTCGTGACACGGACAGCACCTCTCGTGTGTTGCGTAAGTTCGTCTGGACAGGGCTCCCTCAGGAGCTCTGCTGGTAGACCGGCGTGGGTTGCAGCGGCGGCGTGCGCCGGGCGAAGTATTCCAGCGCCAGGTAGTCCACTGTCACCCGGATGGTCCAGGCGATGGCGGCGCCCATGATGGAGAAGTGTTGGATGCACACCACCAGCAGACCCAGGTAGGGCAGCAGCTCGGCGAGATGGATCATCGCCGTGGTCCGCGAATGGCCGCGGGCCTGGATCTTGGCGAAGGGAATCTGCGCCAGGGCGTTGAAGATGAAACCCACCGCCAGGATGCGCAGGATCTGCGCGGCATCGCCGCCGTACTCCGGACCCATCCACACGGTCATGATCCAGGGCGCCAGGATGAGGATCGGCAGCACCATCGCCAGGCTGATCAGCAGCAGGCCCCAGAAGGCCTTGTTGGCTTGGCGCGCGGCGTCGTCGCCGCTCTTGCTCAGCAGCGGGAACACCACCCGGGCCACGGCATTGGGGATGATCAGCATCCGCGAGACCGCTTCGGCCGGAGCGGTATAGAAGGACACGCGGCTGGCGCCGACCATGTGCGACAGCACGAAGCGGTCGAAGTAGACCATCAGCGGACTGATGATGTTGCTCACCGTCATCCAGCTGCCGAATTTCAGCAGCTCCTTGAACACCTCGACCTTGAAGGTGCGGATGCCCTCCGGGAAGTCCTTGTGCAGCGGCCAGTAGGCCAGCGCCATGGACACCACCCGCGCCAGCACCAGACCGATCACCGTGGCGGAAAAGCTCGGTTCGATCAGCACCGCGATCAGCGGCGCGATCGCCAGCAGGCTGTTGGAGAAGGTCCGCAGGATGTTGAATTCACCGAAGCGCTCGTTGCCTTCCAGGTAGGCGAACCAGACCGTCGCCAGCAGGAAGGGCGGCACGCACAGGCTCAGCCAGCGAAAGCCGGCCACGGCATTGTCGAAATGTTCGGGTGAGACGTGCAGCAGACTCACCACCTTGCCCGCGCCGAACCACAGCAGCAGCGTCGCCAGCAGGCTCAGGCCGATGACGGCGCCGGTGGCCGTGCCCATGACCAGCCGGTTGAGTCCCTTGTCGCCATGGTGCATGGCCACGGCGCGGATGACCGCCCGCGACAGGCCGGCATCGAACAGGGTGGCATAGCCGACGATGGCGAAGGCCAGGGTGAACAGGCCGAACTGCTCGACACCGAGCAGGCGCGACAGCACGCCCATGGTGGGCAGCGCGATGGCACTGGGAATGACGACACCCAGGATGTTCCAGGTGCTGTTTTTGATCATCGACATCGTGGGGGTGAAAACTCCTTGAGGCCGCCCGACCGACGTCGGGCGGCACGCGGGATCAGACCGGGCGAGCCAGCTGGCTGCTCGGACGCGGGTAGGGACTGCTGACGTAGGTCTCCTGGACGGATGCGGAGCTGTAATGGTGCAGCGCACGCAGCGCCTGGATCACCAGCAGGTAGCAGATGGTGGCCTGGAGGTACTCGAAGAAACCGGCCAGCGGCCAGATCACCAGCTGCGCCAGGGTGGCGGTCACCACGAAACCGGTATCGGGGTGCAGCATCTTCGCCCAGCGATAGTAGAGGAACAGCGACACCGGGATGATGATGAAGGCCAGGAAGCCGAAGCGGAACAGGGTGCCGAACACGCCGACGTCGGAAAGGAAGAAGTACTCGCCGAAGTAGGGGATGAAGCCGTTGTTCCACATCAGCGACAGCGAGCCGCTCGGCAACCAGTGGTTCTGACTGAGGTGGGAGAAGATGTAGCCGATGGTCTGCTCGCGCACCCCGTCGGTGGGGCCGTCCTGCACCGACTGGGCATAGAAGTCCAGGTTCAACCCCAGCACCTTCATCAGGTCCGGGAAGATGAAGAAGGGCGATAGCAGCAGCGCGGAGACGCAGATCCAGACGATCGACTTGCTCTTCAGGCAGAACACGGTGAACACCAGCGCCAGCACGATCAGCTGCCGGGTCTGGGTGCCGAACACCAGGGTCAGCAGGAACACCATGGCCAGCACGATGTGCACGGTCTTGCTGCGCGCCGAGCCATCGATCGGCGAGATGCCCTTGTTCCAGGTCTGGATGCAGTAGAAGTAGGCCAGGCACAGCGCCGGCGCACCGATGGAGGAACGGTCCGGGCGGTCGAAGGAGGACTGCTTGTCCCGCAGGTCCGGCAGCACGCCGAACTTGAACATCCAGGCCATGACGGCGGCCAGCAGCGCGGTGATCAGCAGGGCCTTCTCGAATTGCGAGGCGCTCATGTTGCGCCCCAGGAACATCAGGGTGGCGAAGCCGAAGCTGAACAGGATCCGCCGCTCCTCGATCAGGCCGTAGACCAGCGGCTGGCCGTAGAACAGGAAGGAAAAGATCGCTGGCAGACCGATGAAGACCACCGACGAATAGACGGCGTAGGTCATCAGGATCTTGAATTCGCGCTGCTGGGTACCAATGCTGGTCAGCAGGTAGAAAAAGGTGAAGGCCATGCAGATGGCCAGGTACAACTCGTTCAGATAGAGGATGCCGACCGGGTTGTGCGGGCTTTCGCCGAACACGTCCAGGTGCAGGATCAGCAACGGAACCAGGAGAACGAAGGAAACGGTACTTTTACGGAGAATGCTCATAGACCTACCCATCCAGACGGGACCACCGGACTGGGTGTCCGGTGGTCATCTTCCTTGCGGCTGAGAACGCTGCGGGGCAGCCCCTCAGGTGCGTCGACTGCTGCGTTCCTTGAGATAGATGGGCAGGATGCTCACCGCATCGTGCACGTAACGCTTGGCCAGCCGCTTGGGCTCCGAACACATCCGGTGCAGCCACTCCAGCTTGGCCTTCTGCATCCAGCGCGGCGCCCGCTTGACGGTGCCGACGGCAAACAGGATGGACGCGCCGATGCACAGGCCGACGCCGGTGCGCTTGCTGCTGTCGATCTGCCGCGCGAGCTTTTCCTGACGCGGCGCCCCGACGGCATAGAGGATGAACTCCGACGGATTCTGCATCACGAAGTCGACGCATTTCTGCGTTTCCAGCGGATCGTTGATGAAGCCCATCGGCGGGTTGTAGTGCGCCAGCTGCATGTGCGGATACATCCGCCGCAGCTTGCCCACGTCATTCTCGCTCGAACCAATCAACACCACCGACAGGCGTTCGTCGTTGGCCTTGCGCAGGATGCTCAGGGTCAGATCGCTGCCGGTGATGACCTCGGGTACGGCCACCCCCAGCGACTTGAGGATGGGCATCAGGATCCGGCTGTCGCAGATGCGCTTGCCGGCGCGCTGGTAGGACTCGCGCATGTCGGGGTTGCTCTGCAGCTGCACGACATGGTCGATGTTCGGCGTGACGATGTAGCTGTAGGGCCGGTGGATGTCCTGGCTGATCGAGCTCATCAGCTCGTCCTTGGTACCGGTGAAGAAGTCGATACCAAAGGCTTGGGTGCGTAGGTTAGACATGCATCGTCGCTCCCTTGAAGGCGCCCTTCACGCCGGACCAGGCCAGTTTCGGATTCTTGAATTCCTTGAGCACGGTGATGCCGGACAGCAGCACGGCGGAGACCAGTGCGTAGGGCGTGCCATGGAATTTGCGATTGAAGCGGGTCGCGGCGCGATTGCGGAAGTAGTGATAGAAGGCACTGCGTCCGCCCGAGCTCATCGAGCCGTAATGATAGAGCTGGCTCTCCCGCAGCACCTTGAGGGCGACGCCCTTGCGCTTGGCCTGGTACTGCCAGTCCACTTCTTCGGAGTACATGAAGTAGGCTTCGTCCATGAACCCGATCTCGGTCAGCAGGCTGGCGCAGAAGGCCATGCTGCAACCCATGATGTAGTCGGGTTCACGATCGAGCTTGGCGATGTCGCTGACCGCGATGTCCTTGCCCAGCAGCTTGGACTTGCCCAGCAGCGGGTAGAGGATGCCGCCGCCATAGCATTCCAGGCGACCGGTCTGGGAGCTCAGGATCACCGAGCCGACGATGGTCTTGGGCGCGCGCTGCAGCTCGGCCAGCAGCGGGGCGAAGGCATCGTCCTTGACGTAGGCGTCGTTGTTTACGACCCAGAAATGCTTGACCGCCAGGTTGTCCAGCGCCCAGCGCATGCCGTAGTTGTTGCCACCGGCGTAGCCGTCGTTGCGTGGACTGGCGAGCACGGTGACCTGGCTCAGGCCGTTATCGGCCTGCCAGCGTTGCAGGACGTCGATGGAGCCGTCCTGGGAATCATTGTCCACCACCACCGCGTGATCGATGGACGGGCAGTGCTTGAGGATGCTCTCCACACAACTGATGGTTTCGTTGGGGGCCTTGTAGTTGAGCACCATGACTACGTTCATTGGCGTGTTCCTATTCTTCAGAATCATCAATCCGGTACAGCGTCGAGATCCAAGGCTGCCAAGCGTGGCCGGGTTCAGGAGCGAACCCTTCGAAATCGCTGTGTGAGGTAGTTTCTTGTTCGATGCGCCTGTACGAATACTGCCGCGATCCCTGAAGGGATTGGCTGGACGGCGCTCGGGCCGTCCAGCCGGGTCGTGCATCAGCTCTTGGCGTTCTGCTCGTAAGAGTAGTGATAGTTGCCGTAAGAGCCGTAGTTACTAGCCTTGCGCTCCACGGCGTTGAAGATCACGCCCTTGAGCGGAATGCCGTTGAGGTCGAAGCGGCGCTTGGTCGCCTCAAGCTCCTTGACACTGTTCACGCCGAAACGTGCGACGATCAGGCTGGTACCGGCGTGGCTGCCGATGATGCCGGCCTCGGTCACCGCCAGGATCGGCGGGGTGTCGATGATCACGATGTCGTACAGCTCGCTGAATTTCTTCAGTACGGTGGTGAATCTCAAGCTCATCAGCAGTTCCGACGGATTCGGCGGGAACTGGCCGCAGGAGACGAAATCCAGGCTGCCGACTTCGGTCTTCTTGATGGCGTCGTTCAGGGCGATGCGGCCACTCAGCAGATCGGACAGACCGTCCTGCTGCTTGGTGTTCATCAGCTTGTGCAGATAGCCCTTGCGCATGTCGCCATCGATCAGCAGGACGCGTTGACCGGACTCGGCGATCACCGCGGCCAGGTTCGAGGACACGAAGGACTTGCCGACGCCCGGGCTGGGACCGGAGATCATCAGGATGTTGTTCTTGGCCTCGATCATGGCGAAGTGCAGGCTGGTACGCAGGCTGCGCAGCGCCTCGGTGCTCAGATCGGTCGGATGGGTGAGGGCGGTCAGCGAGGACTCGCCCGGCTGCTTGGTGCCCAGTACCTTGGTGGTGTCCGCCTGGTTCTTGCTGTAGGGGATCGAGGCGTAGACCGGCAGGCCGATCTGCTCGATGGCTTCCGGGGTCTCGACACCGCGACGCAGGGTGTGACGGGTGTAGACGATGGCCAGGCCGACGATGCCGCCCAGGATGATGGCGACGGCGATGATCAGCGGCTTGTTGGGGGCAGACGGATCGTCGACGTTGGCATTGGCGTTGTCGATGATGCGGACGCTACCCACGGTACCGGCGCGAATGACTTCCAGCTCCTGGGCCTTGTTCAGCATCAGCGCATAGGTCTGACCGGTCACTTCGATGTCGCGGTTCAGGCGCAGCAGTTCCTGCTGGGTTTCCGGCAGCACTTCAACGCGCTTCTGCAGCTTGGCGCGCTCGGCCTGGAGTTGGCCCAGCTGGCTCATCAGCGCCTGATAGGCCGGGTGCTGGCGAGTGAACTTGCGGTCCATCTCGGTGCGCTTGAGGTTCAGCTCGGAGATCTGGTTATCCAGGGCAACGGTCTGTTCCAGGACACCCTTGGTCTCGCTGTCGATGTCGACCGACTTCTTGTTGGTCTGGTAGTAGTTCAGCGCGGACTGGGCCTTTTCCAGATCGGATTTCACGACCGGGATCTGGGCGCGCAGGAATTCCAGGCTCTGGGTAGACTCGGCGGCGTTGCGATCGATGTTCTGCTGAACATAGATGTCCGCGACTTCCTGGACGATGGCCTGGGCCTTCAGCGGATCCGCGTCTTGCAGACCGACACCGATGATGCCCGACATCTTGCCGCGTTCACCGGCGACGATGCGGCCCTGGTATTCCTGGATGGTCTTGGAGAAACGCTTCTTCATGATGGTGAATTCGGTGCCGGGGCGAGCCTGCAGCGTAGTCACCTTGATCTGGTAACCGGCATTGCTCACCGGCTGGCCGAGGCCACCGTGCAGTACCACTTCGTCGTCGGCGTTGAAGACGGTGAAGTTCTGGTTGTCCTCGACCTTCAGCTTCATCGGCTTATCGAGGTTGCTGTCCGGCACTTCCAGCTGGTCGATGACCAGTTTCTCGCCGCCCCAGGCGAAGCTGTTCAGGCCGAGCAGGGGAGAGGCGACGTCGGTTTCATTCTGCGGCTCGAAACGGCGCGCGACGAAGTTGCCGATCAGCGGGAAATAGCGCGGCTTGACCTCGATATCCAGCTTGAGGTTCTCGATCGCCTTGCCGATCACCGAGCGCGACTTGAGCAGCTCGATCTCGGTCACCGCCTCAGGCATAGGCGGCGGCATGCCGCTGGTCTGGTCGGTCAGTCGGGTAACGCCCTTCTTCTCCATTTCGATCTGGATCATGGCGTTGGACGAATACATCGGCGTGGCCAGGATGGCGTAGCCAATACCGAGCGCAGCGAAAATGCCGATTACCGACAGCAGTTGCCATTTGTAATCGATCAACATTCCGAAGAGTGCGGAGAAGTTGATATCCGACTCATTTTTAACTTCGGGAGTAAAGCGAGGCATCGTGGTCATGAAATTCCTTCTTCCCTATTTGATGTATGGAAGCCAACTGTCTACACAGCGCGTCAAAAGTATTTGGACATTTTGAAACATCTCTTTAGAAAGGCGATAAGGGTCTGGTACTTCTTGATTGCTCAACCATTTCCCGATCAGAAAAACCTTACCCCTGACTTCAGGAGCAATACTTTCGACGGAGCGTGAGTGGAACTCTTCCATGGTCAAAATCAAATCCGCCTTGCGCAGCATCTCTGCATCCGCCTGGCGAGCTTTGTGGGTGGTGAAATCGATGCCGTTCTCCCGTAGCAATACCTCCTGAGCGGTCTTTTCCATGCCGTGGCCCACCAGCGCCCTGATGCCGGCCGAACCGACCTGGACGTCACGGCCTTCCAGCGCCTTGGCCAGTAGTGCTTCTGCGACCGGGCTGCGACAGATGTTCCCTTCGCATACAACCAATATCGACTTGATCATTCTTCAAAAACCTTCCTGTTGTCCGGACAACAGGTATCGACGGCAGATAGCCCAGCAAAGCCCGTACAGGAGTTGCTCGCTGCCGATGTAATTAGAGTCGGGAGTCCAGGCTCCAGATCGTCGTGCTGAGTAGTGGGGCCAACGGCCCCGGCCAGACTCAGTATGCGTTCTTATTGATGAAGCCTTTGAACAGCGTGAGGAAGATGATCTTGACGTCCCACCAGAAGGACCAGTGGTGGATATAGTCCAGATCGAACTCGACGCGCTTCTGCATCTTGTCCAGAGTGTCGGTCTCGCCGCGCCAGCCATTGACCTGAGCCCAACCGGTAATGCCGGGCTTCATCTTGTGGCGGAGCATGTAGCCCTGCACCAGCTTGCGGTATTGCTCGTTATGAGCGACGGCATGGGGACGGGGACCCACGATGGACATTTCGCCGCGGAGTACATTAATGAATTGAGGCAATTCATCGAGAGACGTACGTCGTAAAAATGCACCAAACGGGGTGATGCGGGAGTCATTCTTGGTCGCCTGGGTGACCTTGGCGCCATTTTCCATGACCTTCATGCTGCGGAATTTCCACACTTCGATCGGCTTGCCGTCCATGCCGTAGCGCTTCTGCTTGAAGAAGATCGGACCGGGCGAGGTGATCTTGATGCCGATGGCGATGGCCAGCATGGGCAGGGAGATCATGGCCAGGATGATCGAAGACAGCACGATGTCCTCGATACGCTTGACGATATGGCTGGCGCCATCCATCGGGGTATCGAAGATGCTGATGCTGGGCAGGCCGTCCAGGCTCTCGCTACGGGCATGCAGCAGGTGGAACATGAAGATGTCCGGGATGATGTAGACGGACGCGGTGGTATCGCTCAGCTCCTGGACCAGCCAGTTGATCTTGCTCTGATCGGCCATGCCCAGGGTGATGTAGACCTTGTCGACCTGGCCGGAGCGAACGTCCTGCATGAGGCGATCCAGACCGCCATTCAGCGCCGGGCTGGGCACGCCTTCTTCACCGGTGTCCTGGTTGTCGCTGTAGAAACCGGCGATGCGCAGGCCCATCCAGGGGGCGGTGCTGATGGTGTGCGCCAGGCGCTGGGCGACCATGCCGTTGCCGGCGATGGCGACGTTGCGGGTGTTGATGCCGGCCTTGCGCAGGGAATGCATGATCGAGCGCAGCAGCACGCGATAGCCGCACAGCGTGCCCAGCGTCAGACCCAACCAGCCCTGCATCACGCCAGGCGAGAGATAGGACTGATCGAAGAAGAAGTAGTCGACCATGAACACGGTCGCGAAGGTCAGCACCCAGTAGGTGGCGATCTTGAGCAGTTCGTCGGTGATGCGCTCACCCCGCCAGGAACCATAGACGTGGTTCAGCTCGGTGAGGAAATGGAAGATCAGCAAGGACAGGAAGATGACGACCCAATGCTCGGGACGCATGCCGGTTTCCGACGCCCAGGTGCCTGCCACGTAGGCGCTCAGCGTGATCACGGCGAGGTCGAGCAGGCGGTGTGCGAGCGAGATTGCCGAGGAATTCGTATGCAAAATGCCGCGTTCTTTCAAATTCATGGTTCCATCCTTGTGCGTATACCGTGCACGAACTTTCAACTGGGCGAGGCAGCTACCAGCGTATGAAATGTTCACTATGGCGCTCTAGGACCGATGACTGACCACCGATCGCTAAATGCCATGATGGCTGTAGCGACGTTAGGACTCGGCACTGATAAAGAGGTTCACACGGTAAAAAGGCGGGAAGGCGCTGTCGAGTTGGCCCAGATCAGGGCAAATAGCACGCCAGTCGGGCTACGGCGGAGGAGGGGAAGTGAAGAAGGGGGGAGTGCGTCACAGCGCGGGCGGACGGCTGACACACTTCTCTCGCATCAGGGTGCGATGAGTGGCTTGCCCGGGCAGCGGAAGGCAGGAAAACGTTCCGTCGGACTTTAACGCGGGATGTGGGAATTGTGAGCTGCTTCACCAAACAATGAGACAGCCAGACCGGTCAGGTCGGGTGTAGGCCAGTCCCTGGCCTGAAACACGCCTCAATGGCGATGATGGGACTGAAAACTCAGGGGGGAATTGACGGGAAGGTTGGAAATCTTGGAGTGCCAGGCTGAATTTCTCGAGTTGTCGTGGGAGAACAACAGGAACGACCAGCTGACGAGGAGCGAGGCCACCGCAAGCCAGGGCAGCTGGGCTTGGGCGAAGACGAGGCAACCGGCAACGCCGGTCCAAACGGGCAGGTAGTAGCGCATTTTTGTTATTCCTGCTTTTTTTGCGAGATTGCAACCTAACTATTGTGCAGACTTTGTGAGAAGTCCATCACCAAAAGGTATTTTTTACACTCCTCAGCTCAGATTCCGACAAACGTGCAGGATAGAGCGGCTGTAGGCCTATGCCGGGCAGGGTTTTTCCGCGCTCAGCAGCAGATTCCGGGGTGTCAGGCTGGCCGGACAGAAGGTCCCCAACGTCACACTGTAACCTTGTTCCTGTAGGAACAGCGCCTGGTCCAGCACCAGCCAGAGTTCCAGCGGACGGCGGAACAGGCCGCGCAGCAGTTCGAGATTACGAACTTCTGCCAGCCGCTGGAAGCCCCGACGTTCCCACAGCGGCCAGTCGATCGCCGCGGGAAGCTTCAGCGCCTTGCGCCGCGCCAGCTCCGCACCGAACGCCGAGAAGGGCTGGCGCAGCCAGTGGCTGGGTAGCGGCGGCGTATTGAGATAGACGTCGCGCCCACTGAGTTCGCGTTGCAGGAGATCGAATCCCAGGCGTCGCGCCATGGACAGGTCCCTGTCCCGCCGCACCCGCTGCCCGCCGGTGACGGTTTCGCAGAGCGCCAGGCGCAGGGCTTCGCGGTCCAGGCGCAGCGCCGAGGCCTGCGCCGCGGTGGACAACGGGTCATACATCTCGGTGGAGATGCGGTCATAGCAGCAGGGCGCCAGGGCCAGTTGCTGACAGCCGCGCGCTGCCGTCACCCTGAGCAGCCGGGTGTGCAGGTCGCCGCAGGCGTGCAGGGCGACGGGCGTGTCGCGACTGCCGAGCTGGTCGCCTGCCAGCGGTTGGAGCACATCGGCCTGATAATGGTGCACCGGGGCCCGGCCCCGGTGGCTGAGCCTTTCGCCCTCCTCGACCAGGGCCGCGTCGAACTCCAGGCAGACGGCTGGCGCACCCTGATGGGTCAGGTGCCTGGCCAGGTGGCCCTTGCCCGCGCACCAGTCGACCCAGCGCTGCACCGGTTGCCGGAAGTCCAGCTTGCGACTGAAGGCTTCGATCTGCAGCCACTTGCGCCCCGGCACGTCGACGTCTTGCCTGCCGGACAAGGTGCGGCCAGGAGCGTCTGGGTAGGCGTGGACCTGGCTGAGCGCCAGCGAGGTCTCTGCCAGGGAGCGGAAGGGCTCAGGTGCAGCCAGCAGCTGAGGGGTATTATGGGCGGCCTCGGCTTCCTCCAGACTGCGGGCCCGCAGCCAGCGGGCCAGCTCCGCATGGCTCGATTCCCAGGCCAGCTCCCGTTCGACGAAGGGTCTGGGTCGCCACAGGTGCTGATGGCGGGTCAGAAAGAGATCCAGGGCGGTGAAGCGTTCGAGGAAAGCAGCGGCGAGCATGATGGCATTATGCAGTGACGGGATTGGCAGGAAGGCAAGGCCTGGCCACTATTGTCACTTCGCCCGGGCATGCTTGGGTATCGAAATTTCCCGCGCCTGGCCAGGTGGCTGGCTGCGCTGCCGATCCGCATTCATTTGACGTTCGACGCGGGGCCTGCGGCTCTCGAAGAGCGAGGCCAGGCGACGACCGTGGGTCAGTTGGATGAATCGATTTATCTCAAAGCCGGACATCCGGTCGTGTGACCAGTACTTGTCGCGCTAACATTGTCTGTTCGGTATATCCCAGAAGGAAAATCCTATGAAGCCAACCTCCCCGCACAAGCTGCGTCTAGCGTTCAGAGCCCTGCTCAAATCGGACAGCTGCTATCACACGGCGTCCGTCTTCGATCCCATGTCGGCGCGTATCGCCAACGACCTGGGTTTCGAAATGGGCATCCTCGGCGGGTCGGTGGCTTCCCTGCAGGTGTTGGCCGCGCCGGACTTCGCCCTGATCACCCTCAGCGAGTTCGTCGAGCAGGCCACGCGCATCGGGCGGGTCGCCCGGCTGCCCATCATCGCCGACGCCGATCACGGCTACGGCAATGCGCTGAACGTGATGCGCACCATCACCGAACTCGAACGCGCCGGGGTGGCTGCCCTGACCATCGAGGACACCGTGCTGCCGGCCGGCTATGGTCGCAAGTCCACGGATCTAGTGAGCGTCGAAGAAGGCATCGGCAAGATCAAGGGTGCGCTGGAAGCCCGTATCGACGAGGCCCTGAGCATCTTCGCCCGCACCAACGCCACCGAATTGAGCACCGAGGAAGTCATCTCCCGCACCAAGGCCTACGAGGCCGCGGGTGCGGACGGTATCTGCATGGTCGGCATTCGCGATTTCGCTCATCTGGAAGAGATCACCCAGCACCTGAGCGTGCCGGTAATGCTGGTGACCTACGGCAATCCCCAGTTGCGCGACAACGCCCGCCTGGCCAAGGCCGGGGTCCGGGTGGTGGTGAACGGGCATGCGGCCTACTTCGCGGCGATCAAGGCGACCTACGACTGCCTCAGAGAGCAGCGCGACATCACCGCGTCCGACCTGTCCGCGTCCGAACTCTCCACCAAGTACTCGACCCTGCAGGAGTATCGAGTCTGGGCGCGGGAATTCATGGACGTGAAGGAGTAACCATCAGGCGGTGCTCAGCGAACTCGGTTGCAGAGCCTTGCTGGGAAAGGGTGTCACGATCTCCAGATCCAGATCGGCGGGCAGATGCAGCGCAGCGACCCGGGCCTCGACAAAGGCGCGCATTTCCTGACGGAAGCGCTTGGTGGCGAAGCGCTCGGCATTCTGCCGGCACGCCTGCTGGCTGATCGGCGTTTCCAGGGCCTCGAACTGGCGCACGGCGGCGCATAGCGAGGCAGCGGTCTGCTCCGGATAGAAGACGCCGGTGGGGTGTTGCGCATCGAGGCCGCGCACGGTTTCCAGGACGCCACCCCGGCCATAGGCGATGACGGGGGTACCGCAGGCCTGGGCTTCGATGGGGGTGATGCCGAAATCTTCCTCGGCGGCAAAGACGAAGGCCCGCGCTCTGCGCATGTGGTCGAGCAGGCAGTCGAAGTCCTGGTAACCGAGCAGGGTGACGTTGGGGCCGGCGACTTCCTTGGCCTTCTCGAATTCGGGGCCGGCGCCGATCACCACCAGCTTCTTGTCGGGCATCGAGCTGAAGGCCTCGACGATCATGGGCATGCGCTTGTAGGGCACCATGCGCGACGCCGTGAGATAGAAGTCCTCCTTGCCGCCGCTGGGGGTGAAGCGACTGATGTCGACCGGCGGATAGATGACCTTGGCTTCGCGGCGATAGGCCTTGCTGATGCGCCGGGCGATGAAGTGGGAGTTGGCGACGAAGGCGTCCACGCCGGCGGCGGTGCGCTGATCCCAGATGCGCACGTAGTGCAGGATGACGCGCGCCAGCTTGCCCTTGAGGCCGCGGTCGAGACCGGCTTCCTTGAGGTACTGGTGCTGCAGGTCCCAGGCATAGCGGATGGGCGAGTGGACATAGCTGATGTGCAGCTGGTCCGGACCGGTCAGGACGCCCTTGGCCACCGCATGGCTGCTGGAGATGATCAGGTCGTAGCCGGACAGGTCGAGTTGCTCGATGGCGTGCGGCATCAGTGGCAGATAGGTCTGATAGCGCTTCTTGGCCTGGGGCAGGCGCTGGATGAAGGTGGTGGTCGCCTGCTTGCCTTGCAGCTGCGCCCGATCCTCGTCCGAGAGGAAGTCGATCACGCTGAACAGGTCGGCCTCCGGCCAGATGTCGAGCAGTTCGGCGAGCACGCGTTCGGCGCCAGCAAAGGTTACCAACCAATCGTGAACGATGGCGATTTTCATGTCGTCTTCCTTAAGCGTGAAATGAAATCAAGTGCTGGTGCTGAATCATGGAGTGCGGGTCTTTCTGGTCACTGCATATCCCCAGGGCAGCCGGGTAATCTCGATCTCGTCCGAAGCGCTGTCGAGTTCGTGCAACTTGATGGTTGGGCTTGGTGCAAAGACGGCGTCTGTTGCAGGCGTTTCGAAACATTCGGCGTTTTCCGGGCGCTCCACGGTCTCTGCCGCGGTGGCGTCCGAGCTGCTGGGCAGCCGGTGGCAATCAGCGACCTGAAGGACGCGCCCGGACACACTCGAGTCGTCGAGCGTCAGGGGTACAGAGGAACGGCTCTGGCCTGCCATGGCGTTGCTTGTCTCTTCCATGAGTTCTTGATCGCTGAATTGTTGTTGTGGGGTCGTTTCAGGCGGCTCTGGCCGTGGCCTTCGTGGTGGTCGCCAGGGCGCTGTCCAGCAGGTCGGAGACCTTTCTCGCCGAGGTCTGCCAGTTGAAGCGCTGGATGTTGGCCAGGCCCTTGGCGCGGAGCGCCTCCCTGAGCGGTGCGTCCTGGAGGATGGTGCGCATCGCCTGGGTGATGCTGGCCGTCTCGTAGGGATCGAAGTAGAGGACGCTGTCCTGCAGCACTTCCGGCATGGAGGCGGTGTTGGCCGAGATCACCGGGCAGCCGCAGGCCTGGGCTTCGAGGGGCGGGATGCCGAACCCCTCGTAGAGCGACGGAAAGACGAAGGCGGTGGCCTGGCGATACTGGCGTGCCAGTTCGGCATCGTCGATGCGGCCGAGCAGCTTGACCCGCGAATCCCGGGCGGCCAGGGTCGCCAGGTCGTTCTGACCGAACACGGCGTGGCTGTCGCCGACGATGCGCAACTCGACCTTCAGATCCCGCGGCAGGGCGGCGAAGGCCTCCAGCATCCGCGAGAAATTCTTGTGGTAGCTGGGCGAGGACACCGCCAGCAGATAGGGGGTCTCGGCGCGATCGATCCGCGGCTCCAGGGTGAAGGCATCGGCGACGGCGTTGGGCACCACCGTGATCGAGTCGCTCGGATAGCGATAGAAGCGCGAGATCTCGTCCCGGGAGAATTCACTCACGGTGATCAGGGCGTTCGAGCGCTTGAGCAGCATGGGGATCAGGCAGCGGTACGAGGTGCGGAATTTCCACGAATAGCTCTCGGGAAAGCGCACGTAGTTGATGTCGTGATGGGTGGCGATCTGGTTGGTGTAAAGCAGCGGCGCCGTGCTGCACAGCGACAGCAGCAGGGGGCTGCCCTGGCTCTTCAGCCAGTTCGGCAGATCCCATTGCTCCCAGCGCTGCCCCTGGCGGGTGCCGATGACTTCGATGCCCAGCCGTTTGGCCACCTCGGGCCTGACGGCGCCGGGCGGCGCGACGAAGCGCAGGTCGGATCTCAGCTTCGCCAGCTCCAGCGAGATGCATTCCGCGAAGCGCTGAACGCCGCGAAGATCCTGGGTGATGAAGCGGGAATTGACGATGATCATGATTCTGCCCGTTGCCGTGACCTGGGGTGGATCAGTTGGAAAGCTGTGTGTGAGGTACGAGAAGCGGCTTGGTGGAGCCGTGTTGCGCCTTGCCCAGGACGTCCTCGAAGAGCGCCTGGTACTGGTCGAGCATGGTGTCCATGCTCAGCAGATCGGCCACCGCGGTGCGGCTCAGCAGACTCAGCCGCTGGCGCAGCTCGGTATCGTCATGCAGGCACTGCAGGGCGCGGCCCAGGGAGTCGCGGTCGTCGGGGTTGCAGAGCAAACCGTTGACGCCGTCGCGGACGATCTCCGGCAGGCCGCCCATGCGGCTGGCGATGACCGGCTTCTGGAAGGCACAGGCCTCGACGGCGACCATGCCGAAGGGCTCGGCCCACAGCGACGGCGCCACGAAGACGTCGATGTTCCGGTAGAAGGCTTCGGGCTTCTGATAACCGACGAAGCTGACCTTTTGCGGATCGGCCATGGCCTTGAGCTGGGCTTCGTAGTCCAGCTGGCCCTTGCCGGCGATGGTCAGGGTCGCGTTGAGCGACAGCCGCTGGAATTGCTCGATCAGCCAGCCCACACCCTTGTTTTCCGACAGGGTGCCCATGTAGCCGAAGCGGACGACGCCGTCCGGACTGGGGGTCGCGGTCTCGGCATTGCTGCCGGCGATCAGGCTGGCGTTGTGGATGACCTGGCGCGGAACGCCGCTGAAGTAGCCCTTGTTCACGATGGTATCCAGCAGGTACCGGCTGACGCCGACGACGGCATCCACCTTGGCGGACTGCTCGGCATGGGGCCGGCGCAGCGCCGCGCAGCTGCCACAGAGTTTCTGGCAGCTCTGGCCCTTCTTGAACAGGGTGTTCTTCGGGCACAGCAGGTACATGTCGTGCAGCACCTGCACGATGGGCACGCCGCTGGCGCGGATCTCGTCCCAGGCCGCGACCGACCAGCCGGACAGGTTGTGGCATACCACCAGGTCCGGCTTTTCCTGTTGCAGCACCTGGCGCAGGGGCGCCCGCATCGCGCTGTTGTACTGGTCGCGAAAGTGCCAGCCGAAGCGCGCCAGCGGACCGGGGCGCTGCTGGGTCAGCGGCCAGTAGAAATTCTTCAGCCCGGCGCGATAGACGCGAACGTCGTTCACCGTCTCCTGCCGCACACCCTGCTCGGGACCGGTCACCAGCACGGCCACGTCGTGACCGCGCTGCTGGAAGCCTTCCACGCTGCGTTGCAGGATGAGCTCCGCACCACCGCCCACATGGGGCGGATAGAAGCTGTTGAGAAAGAGCAGTTTCATAGCGGATAGCTGCGGTTTATCCCCAGCGCGCCGGTTTCGCCGTCCTGGACCGCCTGCCGGATCAGCGCCAGGCGCTGACGGCTCTTGTCGTCACGGGCGAACAGCTTGAGCAGGGTGTGGAAGACATAGCGGTTGAGGCTGTACATCGGCCGGGAGCTGGCCCAGACGTTCTTGTCGAACCAGGCCTGGTTGCGCGCGGCGTAGTAGGCGCGGAAGTCCGAGCCGGCCTGCAGATAGTTCTGGTAGACGTTGCTGGTGCCTTCCTTGATGTTCCAGGAATGCTCCAGTTCTTCGAGTTCCGCCTCGGTGACCATGAACAGCTTTCCGCCGGCCTGGGTGATGCGGTAGGTGTACTCGGTGTCGTCGGAATAGAGCACCAGCTCGCGCAGGGGCAGGCCGATGCGCTCATAGAGGCTGCGGTGGGCGAGCATGCCGCCATAGGGGGCGAAGGGCAGCTCGACCAGGGCTTCCGGCTGGCCACCGCGCGGACGGCCCCAGGGCAGGCGGCGCCAGATCTTGTAGGGGATGCGGGCCACGTGGAAGCCGAAGTAGCTCGAACGTGGCTGGGTGATCATCTTGGTCGGGATGCACTGGGCGATGTCGGCCTGCTGGGTCGGCCGGTAGCCGAGCACGGCGACCTTGTCGTGGCCATGGGCGGCGCCGAGTTCGCCGAGGCGCCGGTGCAGGACGTCGAGGGCATCGCCCAGGGGGGCGTTATCGTCGTCCATCATCCAGATATGGGTGGTGTCGGTGGCCAGGGCCGCTTCCAGGGCCACGGCGTAACCGTTGGCGGAACCGGTGTTCTCGCTCAGGGCGATCACCTTGACCTGACCGGGCCAGCGGGCTTCGAGGCTATCCAGCGACACCGTCGCCGCATTGCTCACCACGATGACCTGGTGAATGGTGCGCTCGGCCAGGGCGCGGGTGACGAGCTGCTCCAGGTAGCAGAGGCGATTGCCGTAAGTGACGGTAACGACCGTGGTTTTGCATTGCATGAAGAGACTCTCCAAAGGGCCTTGGGTACTGGGTCAGGCGCGCAGCCGTTGGCTGACGGGGGCCGCTGCCGACAATTGATCGAGAGCGACGCTGACCCGCTGTTCGCGTTGCAGGATGCGCAGCAGGATGATGGCCCGCTCGTTGCCATCGGCACTCAGGAACACGGCGTCCATTTCCAGCTCCTGGCTGTATTGCATCCGCACGGCCGCGCCGGGCTGGTGGGCGGGTGCAGGCTCCGCCAGGGCGGCGAGCCGCTGGCGGATATCGTCGATGATGGCTTCGCTCACCGCCGTCGGCTGGGTGCCGAAGCTGACGATGCGATTGACGCCGCGCGTCGAGCGGATGGGGTACCAGTTGTCGTTCACGTCATTGAGCTGGATGAACAGGTACCCCGGGAACAGCGATTCGCTGCCGGCCGCGCGACTTCTGCCGGACGCCTTGCGCTCGCGCTGGGGCCGGAAGCAGACATAGCCCTGTCTGCTCAGGTTTTCTTCGGCGCGGGCCTCCTGATTGGGCTTGGTCTGCACCAGGTACCAGTGACCGGCGGGATGGGCGAGCGTCATGGGCGAGTTCCTTCTCTTGGGGCTATCGGTCGCGACGGAGCGGCGTATCAGGTACGGGGGCCGTATTCGTAGTAGCCGTAGACGCCATCGTCTTCCATGGACGTCGAGGCCTTGCGCTGCACGCCGTTGAGGATGGCGCCCTTGATGGTGATGCCGTTCTGGGCGAAGCGGCGACGGGAGTTCTCCACCGCCTTGAGGGTGCTCTGGCCGAAACGGGTGACCAGCAGGGTGGTGCCGGCGAGGCGACCCACCAGGGCGGCATCGGTCACCGCCAGGATCGGCGGGGTATCGATGATCACCAGGTCGTAGAGGCTGCCCACTTCGTCCAGCAGACGGGAGAAGTTGGCGTGCATCAGCAGCTCCGAGGGATTCGGCGCGGCCTGACCACAGCTGATGATGTCCAGCTGGGCGATACCGCTCGGCACGATGGCTTCACGCAGCTTGCTGCGACCGGTCAGCAGCTCGGACAGGCCGGCTTGCGGCTGCAGGCCGAACACGCGGTGCAGATAGCCCTTGCGCATGTCGGCGTCGATCAGCAGCACGCGCTGACCCGACTGGGCGACCACCGCGGCGAGGTTGCTGGAGACGAAGGATTTGCCGACGCCCGGGGTCGGGCTGGAAATCATGATCACCCGGTTCTTGGCTTCCAGCATGGCGAAGTGCAGGCTGGATCTCAGGCTGCGCAGGGATTCCACCGCCAGGTTGGCCGGCTGCACCACGCTCAGCAGATTGGGTTCGCCGGTACGGGTCTTCTTTTTCAGGCGACGATTCAGGCGCTCCTGGTCCTTGGTGAAGGGCAGGGTGGAATAGACCGGCAGGCCGATCTGCTCGACGGTGTCCGGATTCTCGATGCCCTTCTGGAAGGCCTGGCGGACGAAGACCACCACCACCGAGGTCACCAGACCCAGCAGCAGCGACAGGATCAGCGCGATCTTGCGGTTGGTGGCCGGCTCGTCGAGGTTGACGTCGGCGTTGTCGACCAGGCGCACGTTGCCGATGGTGCCGGCACGGATGATGTCCTGTTCCTGGGCCTGGTTGAGCAGCAGCTGATAGGTCTGGTTGGTGACCTTCATGTCGCGGTTCAGGCGCAGCAGCTCCTGCTGGGTGCTCGGCAGGGCCTCCACCTTGCGCTGCAGGCTGCGTTTTTCCACTTCCAGCTGGGCGAGCTGGTTCAGCAGGGTCTTGTAGCTGGGGTGATCGCGGGTATAGAGGCGATCGTATTCGGCCTGCTTGAGCTTGAGCTGGGAAATGGAGGTATCGAGGGTGACGATCTTGTCCAGGACCGCCTTGGTTTCCAGGCTGATGTCCACGGAGCGGCTGTTGGTCTGGTAGTTGTTCAGGGCCGCTTCGGCGCTTTCCAGGTCCTTGCGCACCGCCGGCAGCTGGCCACGGAGGAAGTCCAGGCGCTGGGCGGCTTCGGCCGAGCTGCGCTCGACGTTCTGCAGCACGTACAGGCGGCTGATCTCGGACAGGACGCTCTTGGCCAGATCGGGATTCTCGTCGGCCAGGGACAGGTAGATGATCCCCGACTCCTTGCCCGCTTCGCTGGTCTTGATGCGGTTCTGATAGAGCTGCGCGGTGGTGATGACGCGGTTGCGGGTCACCTTGAATTCGGTACCGGGACGCGCGGTCAGGGTCTTGATCTGCATGCGGTAGCCGTTACCGCTGGCCATCTGGCCGACCTGGCCGTCGAGCAGGGGCTGCTTGTCCTTGTCCAGCAGGCGGTAGCGACCATTGCTGCCGGCCACCACGGTGAGGGTTTCACCGTACATGTCGTCCGGCACGTCGAACTGGAAGACGTCGATCTGTTCGCCGCCCCAGGCGAAGCCGCGCAGTTGCGGCCAGCTGTCCGCCAGCTGACCCGGCTTTTCGGCTTCGTAGTGGCGCCACAGGTAGTGGCCGATCAGCGGGAAGAAACGCGGCTTGGCCTCGATGTCCAGGCGCAGGTTCTCCACGGTCTTGGTCAGCACCGCGCGTGACTTCAGCAGCTCGATCTCGGCTACCGCCGGCGAGGCGGAGTTGGGTCGCACCACGGTCTCGGCGACCGCCGTGAGCGCATTCTTCTTGGGTTCGATCTGGATCATCGCCCCGGCGACGTATTGCGGAGTCGACAGCACGGCATAGGTGATGCCCACGGCCAGAAAACCCGCGGTGATGCCCGCGATCAGCTTCTTGTGATCAAGAAGCGTGAGGGCCATCGTCTTGAGGTCCAGATGTTGTTCTTCGTGTTGTTCGAACGAAGAGCGCTGCATGACGGTCATTGGGGTCCCTTCCTTTTAGCTGGATACAGCGCAGCCGGAAAACTGCTCTGCGTAAGTTCAGTAGGTGACGCGCTTGGGGGCGAAGCGTCGGCCGATGTTGAGGGTGATGTTGCTTACCGCCCGCAGGAGCGCCTTGACCTTCTGCGTCGGCGGAATCGAGGACAGCGAAAGACTCAGGACCTGGCGCAGGAAGAACACGTGCAGGTCGCGTTCGCCCAGCCGGTAGTAGTAGTTGGCCAGGCAGTACTGGGTGTGGAGATCCATCTGCAGCCGCTTCTGGCTGGCGCGCATGGAAAAGATCCCGCCCTCGTGCACGCGGTAGGCGGCGGGGCGGATCTCGTCCATGAACTTGCCCTTGCCATGGGCCCCCAGCAGCGACCACCAGACGATGTCCATGAGCGCGGCGGTTTCCAGCTCCGGCGGCAGTTCGCGCAGGACGTTGCGGAAGCAGGCGGTCAGGGTCGACAGCGGCAGGGCCTTCTTCAGGTCGGTTTCGCTGCGATCGTAGTGATCCTGGCCATTGAACCGCTGCGGATTGACGATCCCCGTGCTGTTGAAGGCATAGGAGGCGTGGAAGGTCAGGGCGTAGTCCCGGTTGTTCTCCAGGAAGTCCACCTGCAGCTGCAGCTTGCGCGGATCGTTCCAGTAGTCGTCGCCTTCGCAATAGGCGATGTAGTCGCCGCGGGCGTGCTGGAACACCGGCATGCCATAGGGCTTGCCCTGGCTGTACTGGTTTTCCTTTTGCAGGATCAGGCGGATCAGCCGGGGGTAGCGGCGCTCGTAGTCCTGGAGGATTTCCCGGGTGCCATCGGTCGAGGCGTCGTCGTTGACGATGATCTCGAAGGGGAAATCGGTCTGCTGGCGCAGGAAGCCGTCGATGGCCTGGCCGATGTAGTCACGATGGTTGAAGGTCAGGCAGACGATGCTGGCGACCGGCCGACTGCAATTCGTCGGCCAGTGCTTCATGATCTCTGCTTCGGTCCGAGCGTCCATGTCAGATACCTGCTTTGTAGAGTTGGGAAAACAGGCGCGAGCGGGTCTGTTTCGGAGAACAGAGCACGTAGCTCAGCGCCATCAGCACCAGGGTCAGGCCACCGCCCAGGGCGAGGGTGGCCAGGATGGAGAACCGCTCCTGCGGTTGAATCTCTTGGTACAGCAGCTTGCTCAGGCCCACGCCGATGGCGGTCACCACCACGGCCACCAGCAGATCCTGGTTCCAGTAGCGCTGCAGATTCGGCGCGAAGCGGCCGTGGACGATCATCGGCCAGATCACGAAGGGGATCAGGCGCATGAAGAACCAGGCCAGCGCCGCGCCATAGGCGCCGTAGTGCAGGACCACCAGGATCACGATGGGCACCGAGATGGCCGCGGATACCAGGCTGTACCAGACGTGCAGGCGCAACTTGCCGTAGGCGTACTGCAGGTAGAACTGGAACTGGCTGAGGGCGAGCAGCGCCGAGCCCAGGGCGTACCAGAACAGGATCGGCTCGCTCCAGTGGGCGGAGACCTTGTCGCCGGTCCAGGCAAAGACCAGCGCCTCGCCATGGAAGGCCACCATGGCCGCCAGCGGCAGCAGGATGGCGAAGGCGAAGCGTGCCGCGTTGCGATAGAGCCGCTCCAGTTCGAGCGGCTTGTCCTGGGACACCAGCACCGTCATGCGTGGCAACAGCGCCTGCACCAGCGGATTGGTCAGGGTCACGATGCCGGTGGAGATCAGCGCCACCAGGCTGAAGTAGCCGTACTCGGCCAGGGGCAGCGCCTTGGACAGCACCAGCTTGTCGAGCTGGGTCAGGGCGATCCACAGGATCGAGGTAAAGGACATGCTCAGGGCGAAGGGCACGATGGGCTTGACCCGCTGCCAGTCGAAGCCGCTCCACCAGGTGGGGTTGGGCAGCAGGCGATAGGCCTTGAGCGCATAGACCAGCATCTCGAACACGGCGACGAAGGCCTGGAACACGAAGAAGTCCAACGGCTCCTGGGAAATCCACATCACCAGGACCAGGCCGCCGAAGTAGCGCACGGTGGCGATCAGCACGTTGACCATGTTCAGCCAGCCGTGCAGCTCGACCCCCTGGACGCCGCTCTTGTACAGCGTCGACAGCAGGCGGAAGGCGATCATCAGCCCCATCAGGCCGATGCAGTGGGCCACGGTCTCCGTGGGCAGGCCCTGGACGTTGAGCCAATGCCCCGCCATCCACTCCGCATTCAGCTCGATGGCGACGAAGGCCAGGGTCGCCAGGGGGATGAAGATGAATTCCAGCGAGCGCAGCAGCTGGCCGCGGGTACGCCCCGCGCCGGTCTGGCCGCGGCCGTGGGCGACGTCGCGGACCAGCGAGGCGGAAATGCCGACGTCGAGGAGTTGCAGCCAGGTCTGCAGCACGGCGAAGAAGCCGATCAGACCATAGGTTTCGGCACCCAGATGACCGAGATACATCGGCTGGATCAAGATGCCGATCAGCAGCGCATAGGCTTGGCCGGCATAGTTGATCAGGGTGTTGCGCAACACCGACACTTTCGCGGGACTGGTCATGGGAGATAGCGGGCCAGGGTCAGGTTAGAACAGGAGAGGAGTCGCCGGGAAAATCCCAGCTCGGCAGCAGCTGTGCCGGGGTGATGAGTGCCCGCAGGGATTCCATGCTGGTCTTTTTCTGCTGCGCCAGGAGCAGGGTGTCGATCAGCAGGTCCTGGGTCGCCTGCGGCAGGTCCGGATAGAGCGGCACGCAGAGGATGCGGTGACTCAGCTTGCGCGAGACCGGCTTGATCGCCTGGGGCTGCAGGTAATCCAGGGTTTCCAGCGACGGATAGAAGTAGCGGCGCGGATTGATGCCGACGGCGTTGAGCGCCTTCTTGGTGTCCAGCAGACTCGGCTCGTCGCGCAGGGCCACCGGGAAGTAGCTGTAGTTCAGCTGGGTCCCGTAGGTGGGGCGCTGCAGGTCGAAGGCGCCCTGCAGGCGTCTTTCATAGTGCTGACCGATGACGGCGCGGCGGGCCAGGATGTCTTCCAGCTCGTCGAGGATGCACAGCCCCATGGCCGCGGAGACCTCGTTGAGCTTGGCGTTGATGCCGACGCCCTCGATGCGCTCGGCATCGACGATGCCGAAGTTGATCATGCGGCGAACGCGCTCGGCGAGTTCGTCGTCCTCGGTGATGATCGCGCCGCCTTCGATGGTGTGGAACAGCTTGGTGGCGTGGAAGCTGACGGTGGTGATGTCGCCCCACTGCAGTACCGAGCGGCCTTCGAACAGGGTGCCGAAGGCATGGGCGCCGTCGTAGACGACCTTCAGGCCGTGGCGCTGGGCGACCTGCTGCAGGCCGCGGACGTCGCAGGGATTGCCGAACACGTGGGTGGCGACGATGGCCGAGGTGTCAGGCTCGATGGCGGCCTCGACGTTGGCCGGATCCAGGTTCCAGGTTTCCGGGTGGATGTCGGCGAACACCGGCCGGATCCCTTCCCAGTGCAGGGTGCTGGTGGTGGCGACAAAGCTGAACGGCGTGGTGATGGCACTGCCGGTCAGGCCCAGGGCGCGATAGGCGACCTGCAGGGCCAGGGTACCGTTGTTGACCAGGATGATGTTTCTGACGCCCAGATAGTCGCGCAGGCGCTCTTCGAGTTGCGCGTGCAAAGGGCCCTGGTTGGTGATCCAGTTGTTGGCGTAGATCTTGTCGATATACGCCTTGAAGCGTTCCTTATCGCCAAGGTAGGGCTTGGTCACATTGATCATGATCCGGTACCTGCTTATCGAGTCCTTGATACGTGTCGGTTCGGTCAAGCGTGCTCGGCGACCGGGCTGGCCGGTTGCCGGAAGGAGGCGCCGGGCTTGTCCAGGCGCTCCAGAACCGACTCCAGGGCCTCGCGACTGGCATCGTTGTGGAACTGCCAGACCCCGTAGATGCGTCCGGAAAAGGACGCTTCGCTTCCCAGGCGGGGATCCACCGCCAATCCCGAGCCCAGGCCGAACAGGTGCAGGCCCTTTAGGCGCTGGCCGTGCTGGTCCAGCGGACTGCCGGCGGCGTCGGAGTCCAGGCCGCCGCGCAGGGTGCGCAGGGTCAGCGGCCGGCCGTCCTGGCAGCGCAGCTCGGGCACTATGGGTTGGTAACCCATGCCCTGGACCAGCAGGGCGGCGCTGTCGAACAGCGTCTGGGCGCTGGCGAGCTGGTCGGCGCTGCCATCCAGCTGCAGCGTCCTGACCTTGACCGGGGTGCCGCCGATGCCCTGACCGGCAAGGACCTGGCGACCGATCTCGTGGGCGCGGTAGCGCAGTCCGCCGGAACGGTTGACCCGCTTGGAAATGGGGCAGATGTCCTGGATCGGGTCGAAGTCGTAGCCGGCGGCCAGGGCTTCGGCGGCGGTCTCGTAGAACAGCCGGATCGGCGAGCGATGGACCAGGGTCAGCTCGCGCAGACCATCGTGGTGCAGGGCGCTGGCCAGGTTGTCCAGGGCGGAAAAGGCACTGTGGGAGCCGCCGACCACGCAGATCGGACCGCCATCCTTGAGGCGCGCCCGATAGCGCTGGCGCAGGGCCTCGGGTTGCAGGCGCAGCAGATTGTCGGAGCTGTCGATCGAGGCGCTCTGGGGCAGCTGCAGGCCCATGGCCTGGATGCTTTCCTCGAAGCTGTGGCGGGTCTGCTGGCCACCCAGGTTGAGGACCAGGCTGGAGGTGCGCACGCGGCGGATGGCGCCGGCCTGTTCCAGCCAGACGACATAGCTCGAGCCTTCGCAGGTCACTTCGGTGATGCGGGTCTGGCGCCAGGTGGGGATGCCGTACTGGCGTTCGAGCCAGGGCAGGACCAGGCCGGCGGCCTGCTGGAAGAGCTGGCCGACGATGGGTAGCGCCGGCGCTTCCTGGGAATTCAGCTTGAGGTGGCGAAAGGTCGGCGAGGCCTGCAGCGGGGCCAGGATGGGCGCCAGCAGGGGATCGCGCAGGCAGTCCAGAAAGACGTCGCTGACCGAGTTGGCGATGATCTGATAGTCACCCAGCTTGCCGGCGCCGAGTTCGGTCCCGGCATCGACGATGATGGTGCCGGCCTGGGCCAGTTGCTCCAGGGCGCCACGCTTGATGGCATTGAACAGGAATCCCAGGCCCGCCGGACCGGCGCCGCCAATTAGACATCCTAATGTCGATTCCGATAGATCATTCCTTGCCATCGGGGCATCCTCTCTGTGCGCAATCAGGGCGCAATTAACGTGGTAGAAACTGGCTTTCGCAGTGCCCGGCAGTCAGCAAGAAATTCAAGAGATCGTTTTAATCTTTATTGATTGAGTGACCGTCTGATGAACGTCGGTCAGTACCGGTCCCAGCCATTGCCGGTAATTAATTCGAAAGTATCGGCGCCGGGTGTACAGCAACTTGCTCACGGCCATCTGCCGAAGACTTTGCGATCTTTACCCGCTGATTCCGGCCACACTGCGTGCCGCCTTAAGGGTGCTGAAGTTCGTTTGGCTGGGCAGCCACTCGCCCGCCTGTTGCAGGCAAGACCGAAGTGGCATGAGCGAAAAGAGTTAAGTCCAGTTCAGGTGACATCCATGTAGTCCTGCAGGTGCTCGCTGGCACGGTGATCGTCCCCTGCTGTCCAGTGCCTGGGCATGGCTACCGCACAGGTTTGCCGTGTCTTGGGTGGTAACCGGTCCGGTCGGGACATGGCTACCGCACGGGTTTGCACCTGGACGGGATGAACAGAGGGTTATTTACCGATATCAAGACCCGACAACGCAGAAAACAGGAACTTGAAAAGCCATCGGCGAGACGCAGAGGAGGGGGAGGTAATGCTGTCTTCCCTGACCTGTACGGCAGCAGGTTCAGCGCGCAATCCCAGCGCTACTTCGAACCTGGGGCAATGATTGTCAAAAGGGTTTGGACTGTCAACGCGAGGTCCGAACGGCAAATCCGGCCAGCGAGACGGCTATCAATGCCGTTGATCCGGGTGAATCGGCGGCCAAATGAGGTGTGCTTGGCAAAAAAACGGCCGAGGCCGAAGCTTTTGGTGAAGGGAGTCGCAAAGCCTCTGCCAGACAAGGCAATAAATGTGACGAATATTTTGGCGATTGGTTAACAGAACCCAGGGGTCTAGTAGACGGCTGGCGAGCGGAAATAAATCAGCTTTTCGCTATTTAGTATTGCTAATGTTTTCCGCTGGCTTACCAGCCTGCCAGTACGGCTGGAAGCTCGCTCAAGCTGCGGACCTCCGCATCCGGTTGGCCAGGCCCCTGCCAGGGATGCTGCAGGGGATTGAACCAGACGGCGCGAATGCCGGCGCGCTGGGCGCCCTGGACGTCATCCACGGGGTTATCGCCCACGTGCACGGTGGCTTCGGCGGGAATGCCGGTGAGGCGCAGCGCTTCGCGAAAGGGCGTGGGATCGGGTTTGCCGATGCCCAGCTGCTCGGCATTCAGGGCAAAGCGGAAATAGTCGGCCAGGCCGATGGTCTGGACGTCCGCATTGCCATTGGTCAGCACCCCCAGGGTGTAGCGATCGGCCAGCTGCTCCAGGGTGGGATGGACGTCGTCGAACAGGGTGACCTGCTGGCGGGCGGCAAGATAGACCGCGAAGCCCGCTTCGGCCAGCTGCGCGGCCTCAGGTTCGCCATAGCCGGCATCGAGCAGCGCCTGATGGATGACCCGGCGGCGCAGCTCGCTGACCCGGTGCCTGAGACCGGCGTCCTCTTGCAGCAGGCGATCGCGAATCGCCCAGAGGTGCTCGACCGGCACGCTGCCCAGCCGCGGCGCGGAGGCGGCGAACCAGTCACGCAGCAGGGCTTCGGCGGAGTGGATGACCGGGGCGATTTCCCAGAGGGTGTCGTCGAGGTCGAAGGTCACGAGGCGAATCGTCATCGGCTGGCCTTGCGCTTGGCGCGGGGGTGCGCCTTGTCATAGACCTCGGCGAGCTGGCCGAAGTCCAGGTGGGTGTAGATCTGGGTGGTGGCGATGTCGGCGTGGCCGAGCAGCTCCTGGACCGCGCGCAGATCGCCGGAGGCACTGAGCATGTGGCTGGCGAAGCTGTGCCTGAGCATGTGCGGATGCAGGTGCTGGCCCAGCTCGCGCACGCCGGCCTCGCGCACCCGCAGCTGTACCGCGCGGGGCGTCAGGCGCAGACCGCGCTGGCCGATGAACAGGGCGTCGTCACGCGGTGCGGCCTGGAGCCGGACCTTGAGCCAGGTCTCCAGGGCGTCGCGGGCCTTGCTGCCGATGGGCAGCACCCGCTCCTTGTTGCCCTTGCCGCGCACCTGGACCAGGCCCTGGGCCAGGTCCACATCCGCCAGGTCCAGCCCCACCAGCTCGGACAGCCGCAGCCCGGAGCTGTAGAACAGCTCCAGCAGGGCCTGGTCGCGCAGGGCGAGGAAGTCGTCCTCCACGGCGCCGTCGAGCAGCTGCATGGAGCGGTCGACATCGAGCACCTTGGGCAGGGCCTTCTGCGCCTTGGGCGGCGAGAGGCCGTGGGCCGGGTCCTGGCTGCAGTGGCCTTCGCGGATCAGATAGAGATAGAAGCCGCGGCAGGCCGACAGCAGCCGCGCCAGGCTGCGACTGGAGGCGCCGGCCCGGTGCAGCTGGGCGATCAGGGCGCGCAGGCGCCGACTGTCCAGGCCGCCCCAGTCGCTCAGGCCTTCGGCTTCGGCGAAGCTCAGCAGCTTGCGCAGGTCGCGCCGGTAGCCGTCGAGGGTGTGGGGCGAAACCTGGCGTTCCAGGCGTAGATGATCGAGATAGGCATCGAGCTGGACCTGCATGCTCCGCTCCCGGGCTCAGCGCACCGTACGCAAGGGGACGGGAAAGCGCGGCAGGACCCGCGCCAGGACTTCCGCCACATGGCTGAGGAACAGCGTGCCCAGGCTGCTGCGATAGTGCTGGGGATCGGGACTGCCGATCGCCAGGACGCCATGCAGGCCCTGGTGGGAGAGGGCGGCGACGGCGGCGGAGCCGACCTCTTCCTTGGCCGAGTCACCGAACAGGAAAGCCAGTTCGTGGGCGCGCAGGACGCCGCTGGTGGTCTTCTCGCCGCCCAACAGGCCACCGATCACCTTTTGCGCCTCGGCGGGGGTGACGCTGCGGCCGACCGGCAGGGGATGCTCGTGGAACAGGATGAGGCCGACGTAGGGCACCTTGAATTCATGACGCAGGCTGTCTTCGACGGTGCCTATCACCTCTTCGAGGCTGTTGGCGTCGAGCAGGCCGATGATCAGCCGACGGGTCTTGTCGAACAGCCGGTCGTTGTCCCGCGCCACGTCCATCAGGTGGGTCAGGCGATGGCGCATCTCGCCGTTGCGATCGCGCAAGAGACCGAGTTGCCGCTCGACCAGGGAGATGGCGGTACCCCGCTGATGGGGCACGCGCATCTCCGCCAGCAGCTCTTCGCGATCGGCGAAGAAGTGCGGATGGTCCAGCAGCCAGTCGGCGACCTGGTCCGCGGTCAGTTCGGGGGTGTCGCTCATACTCTTACCTGGCCTTCGTAGACACGGGTGGCCGGACCGGTCATGAGCACCGATTGACCGACGCCGTCCCACTCGATGTTGAGCAGGCCACCCGGCAATTCGATGCTCACCGGCGATTTCAGCCAGCCCTGGCGGATACCGGCTACCGCGGCGGCGCAGGCACCGGTGCCGCAGGCGCGGGTTTCGCCGACACCGCGTTCCCAGACCCGCAGGCGGGCGCGCTGGGCGTCGATGACCTGCAGGAAGCCGATATTGGCCTTTTGCGGAAAGCGCGGATGGCATTCCAGCTTGGGCCCGAGCGTCAGTACCGGCGCCTGGTCGACGTCGGCGACCCGCAGCACGCCATGGGGATTGCCCATGGAGACCACCGCCAGCTCGACCGTCTCGCCCTCGACCTGGACGGCATGACTCAGGGTCTCCGTCTCGGCGATGAAGGGGATCTCGGCCGCCTGCAGGCGCGGTGCGCCCATGTCCACGCGGACCTGGCCGTCGCCCTTGAGCAGCAGCTCGATGATGCCGCCCTTGGTCTCGACGCGGATCTGCTTCTTGACCGTCAGGCGCTTGTCGAAGACGAAGCGGGCGAAGCAGCGGGCACCGTTGCCGCACTGTTCGACCTCGGAGCCATCGGCGTTGAAGATGCGATAGCGAAAGTCCACGTCCGGGGTGCTGGGGGTCTCGACGATCAGCAGCTGATCGAAGCCGATGCCGGTCTTGCGGTCACCCCACAGACGGACGTGCTTGGGCTGGATGTGCGCGTGCTGGCTGATCAGGTCGAGGACCATGAAGTCGTTGCCCAGACCGTGCATCTTGGTGAAGCGCAGTTGCATGGAACTCCCCTCAGGCCGGCAGCCGGCTCTCGCCCGCGAAGAGTTCTTCCAGCGTCTCGCGCCGACGGACCAGGTGCGCCTGGTCGCCATCCACCATCACCTCGGCGGCACGGCCACGGGTGTTGTAGTTGGAACTCATGGTGAAGCCATAGGCCCCGGCGGAGCGGATGGCCAGCAGATCGCCTTCGGCCAGGACCAGCTCGCGGTCCTTGGCGAGGAAGTCGCCGGTCTCGCAGATGGGGCCGACCAGGTCGTAGCGGCGGGCATCGCCCTGGCGCGCGGTCACCGGCTCCACCGCCATCCAGGCCTGGTACAGCGCCGGACGGATCAGGTCGTTCATCGCCGCATCGACGATGGCGAAGTCCTTGTGGGCGGTGTGCTTGAGGTATTCCACGCGGGTCAGCAGGACACCGGCGTTGGCCACGATGAAGCGGCCGGGTTCGAACACCAGGGTCAGGTTGCGCCCGGCGATGCGCTCGCGGATGGCCTGGATGTAGTCGCCGGCCAGCGGCGGCTGCTCGTCGCGATAGCGCACGCCCAGGCCGCCACCGAGGTCCAGATGGCGCAGGATGATACCGCGCTCGGCGAGGCGGTCGATCAGCGCCAGCAGGCGGTCGAGGGCGTCGAGGAAGGGCGGCAGGGTGGTGAGTTGGGAGCCGATGTGGCAGTCCACCCCGAGGATGTCCAGGTTGGGCAGTTCGGCGGCGCGGGCGTAGACCGCCTCGGCGTCGGCGATGTCGATGCCGAACTTGTTTTCCTTGAGGCCGGTGGAGATGTAGGGGTGGGTCCCGGCGTCGACGTCGGGATTGACCCGCAGCGAGATCGGCGCGACCACACCCAGCTCCGCGGCCACCTGCTGCAGCCGTTCCAGCTCGTCGGTGGATTCGACGTTGAAGCAGTGCACGCCCACTTCCAGGGCGCGGCGCATGTCGTCGCGGGTCTTGCCGACCCCGGAGAACACCACCCGGTGCGGATCGCCACCGGCGGCCAGGACGCGCTCCAGTTCGCCGCGGGAAACGATGTCGAAGCCGGCGCCGAGACGGGCCAGGACGTTGAGCACGCCGAGGTTGGAGTTGGCCTTCACGGCAAAGCAGACCAGGTGCGGCAGACCGGCCAGCGCATCGGTATAGGCGCGGTACTGGCCCTCGATGTGCGCTCGCGAGTAGACGTAGGCGGGGGTGCCGAATTCCTGCGCCACGGCGCTCAGGGCTACCCCTTCCGCATGCAGTTCACCTGCACGGACAGCGAAGACTTCCATGGTGGCTCCTTAGAACACGTCGTGGCGGTGTTCTTTGGCGGCTTTCTGGTCGTCGGGCAGGTACAGCGGGCCTTTCTGACCGCAGCCGGCCAGCAGGCAGGCGCAGGCGATGAAGAGAAGAGACAGGCGCTTCATGACGCTAAACCTTTATTCAGGCGAATATTGCCCGGAGTATAACGGGGTTGAACGACTCTTTGACACGCCCGGATGGCTGAAGCGCAGCTGCCGGCCGCCGTCGCGACTGGACGTCATCTGGGCGGCCCGCTACCGTGCGGCGATTCTTTCCCTTCTTTCGAGGATCGTCATGAGCCGGCTCAGCGAAGCGCAATTCCATCACCTCGTCGACCAGACCCAGCGTCAGGTCGAGGACGCCTATGACGACAGCGGTCTGGACCTCGATCTGGAAAATGCCGGTGGCGTGCTGACGATCAAGTTCGACAACGGCAGCCAGGTCATTCTCAGCCGCCAGCCTCCGCTGGTGCAGCTCTGGGTGGCGGCGCGCTCGGGTGGCTATCACTTCGACTGGGATGGCCAGAACTGGATCTGCGACACCTCGTCCGAAACCCTCGGCGCGCTGCTGGTGCGGGTGACCCTGGAGCAGACCGGCGAGAGCGTGGCCCTGCCGGGGCTGTAACGACCTGCGGTCGGTGCGGCTTGACCGCTGCCGAGACCCCTGTGCTAGCGTGACCTGACGGCGCCTTTCGAGCGCCGTTTTCTTTTGCCGCCTCAGGCGGCTTCCCGCTGGGCGCCTGCCGCCCGTCATCCCCGGTGGTCCGGCCGCCTCCCGCGGCGGGGATCGCACCGTCTCGCCCTCCAGGAGTCCGCCATGCGCCATGCATCGCCCATTACCGTTTCCGCCGTCGACCTGCCCCGTCTCGAACGCCTGCTCGATGCCCTGCCCGAATTCGGCCCCGTGGCCGAGGCCCTGGACGAGGAACTGGCCCAGGCCCGGGTGGTGGCGCCCGACGAGATCGGCGCGGTGGTGACCATGAATTCGCGCGTACGCTGCCGCGAGACCGATACCGGCAAGGAGTACCAGGTGGTGCTGGTCTATCCGGAGGACGCCGGTGGCGAGGGACGGGTCTCGGTGCTGGCGCCGGCCGGCAGCGCGCTGCTCGGAGCCACGCCCGGCGAGCACCTGAGCTGGCCGGTGCCGGGTGGCAAGGAGCAGCAGGTGGAGCTGCTGGCGCTGGAGCCGGCCGAGGCCTAGTCGTCCGCGACCTCGGGCAGGTCCGGCAGGGCTCGCAACAGGCGCTCGTAGTGGGCGCCGTCGAAGGGCCTATCGGCATCGAGCATGGCGGCGATCTCGCAGGACAGCGCCTGGGCCATCAGCAGCACCGCTTCCTCGCGGTCATAGCCGACCAGGGTCAGCTTGTTGAGTACCGCCTGCACATAGCTCGGCTCGCCGGCGGCAAGCTGATTCTCCACCGCTTCGATTAGATGCGAGGAGACAAAGGATTCTTCGTCATCGGCGTGGTCAATCATGTCTGGATACCTTTTGTTACAGTGCGACCCCTGATGCCGGCCTGGAGTCTTCTCGATGATCACCTGCTATCGCCTGTCCGCCGACGAGCTGGTCGCCCAGCCCCTGTCGCCGGGAGACCCGCTGCCCGCGGATCTGCTCTGGGTCGATCTGCTCGACCCCAGCGAGGCAGAGGAACGCTATCTCGAACAGGCGTTGGCGATGGACATCCCCACCCGGGAAGAAATCGCCGAGATCGAGGAATCCTCGCGACTCTATCAGACCGACCAGGCCCTGCACCTGACCACCACGGTGGTCAGCGGCTTCAGTGAGCATCAGCCGCAGGCCTCGGTGGTCAATTTCGTACTGACCCCCGACTGGCTGGTGACGGTGCGCTACGCCGAGCTGGCCGCCTTCAAGGCCTTTCTCGGCAAGGCCCAGCAGCAGGCACGGCAGCACTGTCGCAGCGACGTCATCTTCGCCTCGCTGCTGGACAGCCTGGTGGACCGCGTGGCCGACATCCTCGAATCGGTGCAGGCGCACCTCAATCGCCTGGCCAAGGCGGTGTTTCGCGAACCCCTGGATCCGCAACAGGAAAAGCAGCAGCCCAAGACCGACCTGCAATCCATCGTCAAGCAACTGGGCCGCAGCAACCAGCTGCTGGCGCAGCTCAGCGAGAGCCTGCTGGGCATCAATCGCATCGTCTCCTACCTGCGCCGGGCCGGGGCAACCTGGATCTCCGGCACGGCCAAGACCTGGTTCAAGACGCTGGAACGCGACGTCCGCTCGCTGAGCGACTACCAGGCCAAGATGAACGGCGAGATCGGCTTCCTGCTCGACGCCACCCTGGGCCTGATCAGCGTGGAGCAGAACAACATCGTCAAGGTGTTCACCATCGCCTCGGTGCTGTTCCTGCCGCCCACCCTGGTGGGCACCATCTACGGCATGAACTTCAAGGTCATGCCGGAGCTGGACTGGCATTTCGGCTATCCGCTGGCGCTGGGCGCCATGGTGGTCTCGGCGCTGATTCCCTATGCCTGGTTCAAATTTCGCCGCTGGTTGTAGCCGGCGGCATCCATCGCACCTCGAGGAGGCAAAGCTATGCGTATCGGATTCATCGGCCTGGGCGGCATGGGCCAGGGCATGGCCGCCAATCTGCTCAAGGCCGGTCATGAGGTGGTGGTCTGGAATCGCTCCCCGGAGCCGGTGCAGGGCCTGGTCGCCCAGGGTGCCCGCGCGGCGGCGTCGCCCGCGGAGGCCTTCGAGACCGAGGTGGTCTTCAGCATCCTGGCCAATGACGCCGCTACCCGCGAAGTGATCCTCGACAGCGGCGCCCTGCAGCGGGCGCAGGCCGGGCTGGTCCACGTCAGCATGGCCACCCTGTCGGTGGCCCTGGTCGACGAACTGGCCGCGCGCCATGCCGAGGCCGGCGTGGGCTACGTGGCGGCGCCGGTGTTCGGGCGCACCGACGTGGCCGCCAGTGGCCAGCTCAACATCGTGGTGGCAGGGGATCCTGAGGCGATCGCGCGGGTCCAGCCACTGCTCGATGTGCTGGGGCGCAAGACCTGGCCGGTGGGCGCGGAGCCGCGGCAGGCCAATGTGGTCAAGATCGCCGGCAACTTCATGATCGCCAGCGCCATCGAGACCATGGGCGAGAGCACCGCCCTGGCGCGCAGCTATGGCGTGGAGCCGGCGGCGCTGCTGGAGATCCTCACCAGCACCCTGTTCGCCGCGCCGGTGTACCAGAACTACGGGCGCCTGCTGACCGAGCGAAAGTTCTCGCCGGCGGCCTTCAAGCTCAGCCTGGGACTCAAGGACGTCGGCCTGGCCCTGGCGGCCGGCCAGGAGAAGGCGGTGCCGCTACCCTTCGCCAGCGTCCTGAGGGACAACCTGCTGGAGGCCGTCGCCCAGGGCGAAGGCGATCTGGACTGGATCGCGCTGGGGCAGCGGTCGCACAAGAAGGCCGGCCTCGACTGAGAGCCCGCTCAAAGTCTGCTGCGCGTCGGCCAAACTACGTTGAAAAGGTCTTCGGAATGCTCATTTACCACTCGTAAACTCCGCTTCCTCAGGCCTTTTCGCGGGGCCGCCTAGGCCTTGTTTGGCTCTAGCTCGCGAGCCTTTGAATAGGCTCTCGCGGCTACTTGCAGGCGGTGCCCAGCGCCGCCAGCGACAGCGGGTAGAATTGCAGGTTGTAGCCCGAGGTCTTGGCCTGGCTGCAGCGCTTGGTGCTGTAGAGGCCGTAGTCGATGATCATCACCGGCTTCTTCTGGGTGCGGAAGTAGCTGTAGGCGTTGCACTCGGCGTAGTCGTAGCAGCTCTCGTTGAGGGCGAAGTCGAACTTGGTGTAGAGGCTCGGCACCAGGTCGACGGCGTTCTTCAGGCCCACCAGCAGACTGCGCTTGTGCGCCTCGTCGGCCAGCCAGTTGAGGAAATCCAGCTGCTGGGCCCGGGTCAGCTTGAGGCCGTTGGGGTTGCTGAAGCCATCGACGTTGTCCGGGTCCACCCCCTGGCAGCCCTTCTGCACGGCCAGGTCCAGCCGCTTGGCCAGCAGCACGCGGACGTCGGCGCGACGGATGTCCAGCCAGCGCTCGCCCGGCCAGGCGTCCAGCGCCTTGCCCAGGGCGGCCTTGGGATAGAGGGCGGCGTCGGGCCGCCAGTCTTCCCAGGTGCCGGCGCTGAAATAGCAGATCACCGTCTTCCCATTGCCCTTCAGGTTGGCGATCACCGCCTTGCTGGTGTCATAGAGATCGATGTCGTAGAGGGTGCGATTGGGCTTTTGCAGCACGCCGTTCAGCTGGACATGCCAGGTGAGCGTCTGTGGCAGCGGCGGCGGCAGGGCGGCCTGGCTGGAAGCCGCGGCGAACATTCCGCAAAGCAGGAGGGAACAGGCTGAAAGGCGCATGAGACTTGACTCGAACGGCTGGTCAAGCCTCCAGTATCGGCTGCCGGGTCTCCTTCCTGAGCACCAGTCGTCGTACCTATCAACGGCTGGTCGGCGCTCGTTCGACCGGCTTTCAGGCCTCCTGCGCGGAGACCCCTGGCCTAGAGCCCTTGCCGTCGGACCAGGCGCCTGCGGTGCGGTGGAAGGGGCCTTGCGCCCTTTCGCGCGGCCGATGAACGGCAGGGATAGTGTCTTCGGCCGGCGGCGTTCTCGCCGCCCGCGGAGGGGTAGGCGAGAGGCGCAGTGGCAGGCGTTAGCGCTGGGCCAGCAGCGCGCGGCCGCGCTGCACGGCGGCGCGGACCTGGGCCGGGGCGGTACCGCCAATGTGGTCGCGGGCGTTGACCGAGCCTTCCAGGGTCAGGACGGCGAAGACGTCCTGCTCGATCTGGTCGCTGAAGCGCCGCAGTTCGTCCAGGCTCATCTCGGCCAGGTCCTTGCCGCTGTCCACGCCGTACTTGACCGCATGGCCGACGATCTCGTGGCAGTCACGGAAGGGCAGGCCCTTGCGCACCAGGTAGTCGGCGAGATCGGTGGCGGTGGAGAAGCCGCGGCGGGCCGCCTCGCGCATGATCTCGCGCTTGGGCTTGATGGCCGGGACCATGTCGGCGAAGGCGCGCAGGGAGTCGCGCAGGGTATCGGCGGCGTCGAACAGCGGTTCCTTGTCTTCCTGGTTGTCCTTGTTGTAGGCCAGCGGCTGGCCCTTCATCAGGGTCAGCAGGCCGGTGAGGGCGCCGAACACCCGGCCGGTCTTGCCGCGTACCAGCTCGGGCACGTCGGGATTCTTCTTCTGCGGCATGATCGAGGAGCCGGTGCAGAAGCGATCGGGCAGGTCGATGAACTGGAACTGGGCGCTGGTCCAGAGCACCAGCTCTTCGGAGAAGCGCGACAGGTGCATCATCGCCAGGGAGGCCGCGGCGCAGAATTCGATGGCGAAGTCGCGATCCGAGACGCCGTCCAGGGAGTTGCCGCCGATGGCCTCGAAGCCCAGCAGCTCGCAGGTGACCTGGCGCTGGATGGGGTAGGTGGTGCCGGCCAGCGCCGCGCTGCCCAGGGGCATGCGATTGACGCGCTTGCGGCAGTCGACCAGGCGCTCGTGGTCGCGGGAGAGCATCTCGAACCAGGCCAGCAGGTGGTGGCCGAAGGTCACGGGTTGCGCGGTCTGCAGGTGGGTGAAGCCGGGCATGATGGTGTCGGCTTCGGTCTCGGCCAGTTGCAGCAGGCCTGCCTGCAGGCGGTCGAGCTCTGCGAGGATGGCGTCGATCTCGTCGCGCAGCCAGAGGCGGATGTCGGTGGCCACCTGGTCATTGCGGCTGCGACCGGTGTGCAGCTTCTTGCCGACCACGCCCAGGCGCTCGGTCAGGCGCGCCTCGATGTTCATGTGCACGTCTTCCAGGTCGACGCGCCACTCGAAGGTGCCGGCCTCGATCTCGCCACGGATCTCGTCCAGTCCGGCGACGATGGCATCGCGCTCGGCTTCGCTGAGCACTCCGGCCTGGGTCAGCATGCGGGCATGGGCCTGGCTGCCGAGGATGTCGTGGCGGTAGAGACGCTTGTCGAAGTCCACCGATGCGGTGAAGCGGGCGACGAAGGCGTCGACGGGTTCGCTGAAGCGTCCGCCCCAGGACTGGTTGGTTTTTTCGCTGCTCATGGATCGGCCTGCTGCTGGGCTTGTCGGTAAGGAAAGGAGGGGGCCGATGATAGCAGTCCTGAGCGGGTGCCGGCCCGATTCAACGGAGCCGACTTGCCGACGAGTGGTATCTGACCCACACTGCCTCCATGATACTCGAACGCCGCAAAACCCCCCGACCGGTCAAGGTCGACGACTTCTTCGTCCCGGCGCTCTGCGAACCGGAGGCCCTGCTCGTGCTGGTGGTGCTGGCCGAGCTGCTGGTGCTGGTCCTGGTGCTGGCAGAACCCTTCACCCTGCAGTTCAACTGGATCCGCCTGGCGCTGGTGTCGCTGTTCGTGCAGTGGATCGTGCTGCTGTCGGCGGCGCTGCTCTGTCGCCTGCGGCCCTGGCTGGCACGCCATAGACCGGTGGTGGCGGGTGGCTTCTGCTGCGCCATCGTGGTGGCCCTGACCCTGCTCTGCACCCTGGTGGCCGACTGGCTGCAGCTGGCCGGACCCCTGCAGCGGGTCGGCGAGGTGCGGCTGTACATGAGGCACGCGCTGATCGCCCTGATCATGTCCATGCTGCTGCTGCGCTACTTCTGGCTGCAGAGCCAGTGGCGCCGCCAGCAGCAGGCCGAATTGCAGGCGCGCATCGAGTCGCTGCAGGCGCGCATCCGCCCGCATTTCCTGTTCAACAGCCTGAACAGTATCGCCAGCCTGGTCGCCCTGGACGCCGACAAGGCCGAGCGCGCGGTGCTGGACCTGTCGGCGCTGTTCCGCGCCAGCCTCGCCCAGCCCGGCACCAAGGTGCGCTGGGTCGAGGAGCTGGAGCTCTCGCGGCGCTATCTGGAGATCGAACGCCTGCGCCTGGGCGATCGCCTGCAGTTGCAGTGGGACGTGGACGGGGTGCCGGCGGATCTGCCGATTCCCCAGCTGACGCTGCAGCCGCTGCTGGAAAACGCCCTGATCTATGGTGTGGCGCCGCGCATCGAAGGGGGCCTGGTCACCATCTTCGCCACCTACCGGGAGGGGGTGTTCGAGCTGGTCATCAGCAACCCCTATGACCCCGAGGTGGAGCAGCAGCCACGCCCACCCAAGGGCACCCGTCAAGCTTTAAGCAATATCGAGGCGCGATTGACGGCACTTTTCGGACCAGCTGCGAGTCTCAAAATCGAACGCCGCGACCAGCGGCATACAACGTCTCTTCGCTATCCATGCGAGCGACTCATGCGGGAAGCCTGAGCTTATGAATGTCCTGATCGTCGATGACGAACCCTTGGCGCGCGAGCGTCTGGCCCGTCTGGTGGGGCAACTGGACGGTTACACCGCCCTGGAGCCAACAGCCACCAACGGTGAGGAAGCCCTCGCTTTGGTTGAAAACCTCAAGCCCGATATCGTCCTGCTCGACATCCGCATGCCGGGTCTGGACGGTCTGCAGGTGGCCGCGCGTCTCTGCGAGCGCGAATCGCCGCCCGCGGTGATCTTCGTGACCGCCCACGACGAATACGCGCTCGACGCCTTCCAGGTCAGCGCCGTGGGCTATCTGGTCAAGCCGGTGCGGCAGGAGGACCTGGCCGCTGCCCTGAGCAAGGCCCAGCGACCCAACCGGATGCAGCTGGCCGCCCTGACCAAGCCGCCGGCCAGCGGTGGCCCTGGCCCGCGCAGCCATATCAGCGCCCGGACCCGCAAGGGCATCGAGCTGATCCCCCTGGATGACGTGGTCTATTTCATCGCCGACCACAAGTACGTGACCCTGAGACACTCTGGCGGCGAAGTACTGCTGGATGAACCGCTCAAGGCGCTGGAAGACGAATTCGGTGAGCGCTTCGTGCGCATACACCGCAATGCGCTGGTTTCCCGCGAGCGCATCGAGCGCCTGCAGCGCACGCCCCTGGGCCACTTCCAGTTGTTCCTCAAGGGCATGAACGGCGACGCCCTGACCGTCAGCCGCCGTCATGTGGCCGGTGTGCGCCGCCTGATGCACAGCATCTGACGTCGCTCGCGGGTTGGCGACCGGCGCGCAGCGGGGGAGGGGCGCCGGTCGACCTGCTATCATGGCCGGCAATCTGACGTGCCGGTAATGTCCATGCTCCGCGAAATCCGTATCGCCACGCGCCAGAGTGCCCTGGCACTCTGGCAAGCCGACTATGTGAAAGCCCGCCTCGAAGCGGCCCACCCGGGCTTGCGGGTGAGTCTGCTGCCCATGACCAGTCGCGGCGACAAGCTGCTCGACGCGCCCCTGGCCAAGATCGGCGGCAAGGGTCTGTTCGTCAAGGAACTGGAAAACGCCCTGCTCGACGGCAGCGCCGACATCGCCGTGCACTCCATGAAGGACGTGCCCATGGAATTCCCCGCAGGTCTCGGGCTGTATGCCATCTGCGAGCGGGAAGACCCGCGCGATGCCTTCGTCTCCAATCGCCATTCCGGTCTTGCCGAATTGCCCCAGGGCAGTGTGGTGGGCACCTCCAGCCTGAGGCGTCAGGCCCAGTTGCTGGCCCTGCGCCCGGATCTCGAGATCCGCTTTCTGCGCGGCAACGTCAATACCCGCCTGGCCAAGCTCGATGCCGATGACTACGACGCCATCATCCTGGCCGCGGCCGGGCTGATCCGCCTGGGCTTCGCCGAGCGCATCCGCGAATACCTGACCGTCGAAGACAGCCTGCCGGCGGGCGGCCAGGGCGCCGTGGGCATCGAATGCCGGACCGACGATGCCGAGGTCCATGCGCTGCTCGAACCCCTGCACCATTTCGACACCGAACGCCGCGTCGCCGCCGAGCGCGCCCTGAATCGGCGTCTCAATGGCGGCTGCCAGGTGCCCATCGCCTGCTATGCGGTACAGGAAGGCGAACTGCTCTGGCTGCGCGGCCTGGTCGGCCAGCCCGATGGCGGGCTGCTGCTGCGTGCCGAGGCCCGCGGCCCGCTGAACGACCCGGCCGGGCTGGGCGTGACCGTGGCCGAAGACCTGCTGGCCCAGGGCGCCCAGGGCATTCTCGATGCCGTCTATGGGGTCTCCGGCGCATCATGAGCGCCTGGCGACTGCTGCTGACCCGGCCGGCGGAGGAGAATCCACCCCTGGCCGCCGCCCTGGACACGGCGGGCATCGCCACGGCCAGCCTGCCGCTGCTGGAATTGCAGCCCCTGGCGGAAACCCCCGAACAGCGCTCACTCTGGCTCGATCTCGATCGCTATGCCGCCGTGCTGGTGGTGAGCAAGCCGGCGGCCCGCCTGGGCCTCGCCGCCCTCGATCAGTACTGGCCGCAACCGCCGCTGCAGGCCTGGTTCGCCGTGGGCGCGGCCACCGCCGCCGTGCTCGAAGACTATGGACTGCAGGTGCACCATCCCCAGCGTGAGGACAGCGAAGGCCTGCTGGCCCTGCCGGCCTTGCAGGAAGCCCTAGAGCGCCCGGCGCCCGAGGTGCTGCTGCTGCGCGGAGAGGGCGGCCGCGACCTGCTGGTCGACACCCTCACCGCCCGCGGCGCCCGCGTCGAGGTGCTCGAACTCTATCGCCGCCAGTGCCCGGACTACCCCGCAGGGCAGGTCCTAGAGACCCTGGCAGCGGAACGCCTGAATGCCATCATGGTCAGCAGTGGGCAGGGTTTCGCGCATCTGCAGGCCTGTGCGGGTGCGGATTGGCCCGCGGTGCGCCGTTATCCCCTGCTGGTACCCAGCGCCCGTGTGGCCGAACTGGCTCGTGCCAGCGGCTGCGAGCTCATCATCGAGTGCCAGGGCGCCAGCGCCGGCGCCCTGATCGCCGCGCTTGCCCATCACCATCCGGATTGACCCTACAAGGAATTCCCGTGAGCGAAACTCAAGCCCCCCGCGCCGACGACGTCTCTCCCGATCCTGTCGTGACTCCCGCCTCGCCGCCGCCGGCCCCCCCCCCGGCAAGCGTGCGCCGCAAGGGCTCGGGCAAGGCGTCCGGTCTGGCGCTGCTGGCCCTGCTGGTGGCCGCCGGTGGCCTGGGTGTCGGCGGCTGGAGCGTCTGGCAACTGCAGCAGGTGCGTCAGGCCGAGCAGAGCCAGGCCGCCCAGGCCGAGGATCTGCGCAGCCAGCTGCGCCAGCTGGAAATGCGCAACCAGGCGTTGAGTGCCGATCTGGGCCGCCTGCCCTCGGCCAACGAGCTGGAAGAGCGCCGCCGTCAGCTCGGTGAGCTGCAGGGCGACCAGCAGCACCTCGCCGAACAGTTCAAGGAGGTGGTCGGCCAGAGTCGCCAGGCCTGGCGCCTGACCGAGGCCGAGCACCTGCTGCGCATGGCCACCCTGCGCATGACCGCGCTGCAGGACGTGCCCAGCGCCCAGAATCTGCTGCAGGGTGTCGATGACATCCTCAAGGCCCAGAACGATCCGGCCGCCTTCGCCGCCCGCCAGCAACTGGCCAATGCCCAGCAGACCCTGCGCCAGCTGCCCGACCTGGATCGCACCGGGCAATTCGTCCAGCTGGCATCGCTGCGCAATCAGGTGCAGAGCCTGGAACCCCTGCCGCCGCGCTTCTCCACCACCGTGGCCGACCAGCCCGGCGTCGAAAAGGCCGCGGTACCGCCGAGCAATGCCCTGCAGCAGTGGTGGCAGGATTTCCGCCAGCGCATCTCCAGCTACTTCCGCATCGACTTTTCCGCCGACCAGCCGATTCGTCCGTTGCTGGCCGAGGAGTCCCTGGCCCAGGTGCGCCTGGCCATGAGCCTGGCGCTGGAGCAGGCGCAGTGGGCCGTGCTCAATGGCAATCAGGAGGTCTATCGGCTCTCCATCGAGCAGGCCGAAGACGTCCTCGCCGCCCACTTCAACAACCAGAATCCCGACAGCCGTGCGGTCAAGCTGCGCCTGCAGGAGCTGGCCGAGCGGCCGGTCACCTTCGAGGCCCCTGACCTGACGCCTGCCCTGACCGCGCTGCAGGCCTACATCGCCCAGCGTCAGCAAATCCAGCCGAACAATGCCGCCGCCGGCGCGGCTCAGGAGAATCGCCCATGAAGCGCCTGTACCTGCTGTTCCTGTTCGCCCTGCTCGTCGGCCTGGGCGTTGCCGTGGTGCTGGCCAAGGAGCCGGGCTACGTGCTGCTGTCCTACAGCAACTTCCGCTACGAATCGAGTCTCTGGGCCTTCCTGGCCCTGCTGGTGGCAGTCTGGCTGGCGCTCTACATCCTCAAGCTGGTGCTGGGCGCCCTCGGCCTGACCGGCAAGGTGCTCAACCCCTGGTCGCGGCACAATCGCCAGCGCCGCCTGGAGCAGGCGCGCCACAAGGGGCAGCTGGAACTGGCCGAAGGCAACTGGAGCGGTGCCCTCAAGCACCTGAAAGGCGCCGCCGAGCACGCCGACCAGCCGCTGTTCGTCCTGCTGGGCGCCGCCCGCGCCGCCAACGAACTGGGCGACCTCGAAGAACGCGACCGCCTGCTGCGCCAGGCCCGCGAGCGCGAGCCCCAGGCCGACCTGGCCATCGGTCTGCAGCAGGCCCGGTTGCAGATCGACCGCGGCCAGTATCTGGAAGCCCGTGACAGCCTGGCGCCGTTGCAGGCCAAGTATCCGAAGAATGGCGAGGTGCTGCTGCAACTGCAGCGCCTGCAGGTGACCCTGCGCGACTGGCCGGCGCTGATCGCCCTGCTGCCGCAACTGCGCAAGCAGCAGGTGCTGCGCCCCCAGGAGCAGGACGACCTGGAGCGCAAGGTATGGATCGCGACCCTCGACGAGGTGCCCGCCCAGGGCGCGGAATCGGCGGTGGATGCCCAGTGGCAGCAGGTGCCCACGGCGCTCAAGGGCGATGCCTCGGTGGTGCTGGCCTATGCCCGTCAGCTGCGCGCCATCGGCCGCGACGACCTGGCCGAAGAGGTGCTGCACATCACCCTGAATCGCCAGTGGGACGAGCGCCTGGTCGAGCTCTATGGCCAGCTGCGTCCGCGCGATGCCAGTCGTCCGCTGCACCACGCCGAAGGCTGGCTCAAGGATCGCCCCCAGGATGCGGTGCTGCTGCTGGCCCTGGGCCGGTTGTGCATGAACAACCAGCTGTGGGGCAAGGCGCGCGAATATCTGGAGCGCAGTCTGGCGCAGCGGCCGTCCGCAGTCACCGCCGGCGAACTGGCCAGGGTGGCCATCCAGCTGGGCGATGTGGACCGCAGCCAGCAGCTCCTGCAGAGCCAGTGGCGCGAGTCCGACACCACTTCGCTACCGACGCCGCGGGTCTGACGGCGCGGCTCGTCTGCCCGGGTCCTTGAAAGGTGCCCGGGCTTTCTCTACCGTAACGTCCCAATTCCCTGTTGGAGACGGCGCGTCCGTGACTAGTCCCCGCTTCATCTTTCTGTTCATGGCCGCCACCTGTGCGGTGCTCATGGGCGTCGGTCTCTATCTCGAACACGTGGTCGGCCTCGAGCCCTGCCCGCTGTGCGTCATGCAACGGATCTTCTTCATTCTGGTCGGGGTGGTGGCGCTGATCGCCGGCATCCAGGCGCCGGGCAAGCGCGGACGACGCATCTATGGCGTGGTCCTGCTGCTGCTGGCCGCCGCCGGCGCCGCCACCGCGGGCCGCCAGGTCTATCTGCAGACGGTCCCGGCGGAAGAGCTGGCGGCCTGCCTGCCGAGCCTCGACTACATGATGCAGGCGCTGCCCTTCCAGGAAATCATCCGCCTGGTCCTGCACGGCACCGCCGACTGCGCCGAGGTCAACTGGACGCTGTTCGGTCTGAGCATCCCGGAATGGAGCCTGCTGGCCTTCGTGCTGCTCATGGCCCTGAGCCTGGTCAAGATCTTCCGCCGTCGCTGAGCTTTCTCCGAGCAACGGCACTCGCCTGGCGAGGCGATGTCGGTATAGTTCCTGATAACAGCCGGGCGCCTGCGCCCGGACCGTCTCGCCCGTATAGAGAGCTGCCGTCATGCTAGAAACCTGCCGCAATGCCCAGGAACGCTGGGGTGGGGTCCACCAGCTGATCGACCGCTGGCTGATTGCCCGCCGCGAGCTGGTGACCGCTTACGAAACCCTGGACATGGAGCCCCTGCTGGGACCGGTGCGCGAGGTCAGCGAACTGGAGCGGCTCTGCGACATGCTGGTCGACTACATGTCCACCGCGCATTTCGAGATCTACGAGCAACTGGTGGCCGAAGCCCGGGAATTCCAGGACGAGCGCGCCATCGAGTTCGCCGACAGCGTCTATCCGCGCCTGCAGGCCCTGACCGACGCCGCCCTGAACTTCAACGACAGATTCGAGCGCGGGGCCTATCGGGACCCGGGTCTGCTGACCATCGAACTCAAGCTGCTGGGCGAAACCCTGCGCGAGCGCTTCGAACTCGAAGACTGCCTGATCGAGGTGCTGCACACCTCGCACCAGCAACCGCGGCTGGCGTCGGTCTAGCCCCGGTTCCCCCGCGCGGCCTCGGCCAGCAGGTCGAGGTCCGCTGCGGCTGCCTCGCGCGGTGCCAGCGCGTGCAGCCAATCCCCCGGGCCCTGTGCCCCGCGACACGGCCAATGGCCCGCGAGTCGTGCCAGACGCGCGAGCTGTTCACGTTCCGCGGCCAATTCCAGTCCCTTGAGCTGCTCCCGCAGGGCCGCCAGGCTCTCGTCCGCGCTGGACGCGGCCTTCCAGGCCTGGCGCAACTGGCGCAGGGGGCGTACCACCGTATCCTGCCAGTGCTGCGAGGCGCGCTGCAGCCGGGCCAGGCCCTCGGCATCCAGGGCGCAGTTGCGGCGATCCAGCCAGAGCGCCGTCAGCACCAGACAGACGTCGGCGCCGGCCTCTTGCAGACGCAAACAGGCGCCTTCCACGCCGGGCCGGGCGTATACTGCCAACGCGAATTCCCACAGGTCCTCTTGCATGTCCGCCTCCCCGTTCGTGGGTGGTGGAGCTGCTACACTCCGCCGCCATGATCCGACTACAGAACCTTACTCTACAGCGTGGTCCCCAGCGTCTGCTCGAAAGCGCTGAACTGACCCTGCATCCCGGCCAGAAAGCCGGTCTGATCGGTGCCAATGGCGCCGGTAAATCCAGTCTCTTCGCCCTGCTGCGCGGGCAGCTCGGGGCCGATGCCGGCGATTGCCACATCCCGGCGGCCTGGCGCATCGCCCACATGCGCCAGGAGGTGGATACCCTGGAGCGGCTGGCGGTGGACTATGTGCTGGACGGCGACATCGACCTGCGCCGCATCCAGCGCGAACTGGCGGCGGCCGAAGCGGCCCAGGACGGCAACGCCCTTGGCCGGCTGCATGCCGACTTCGAGGCCGCCGACGGCTATACCGCCGATGCCCGCGCCCGCAAGCTGCTGGCCGGTCTGGGCTTTACCGCCGCGCAGATGGAGCGCCAGGTCGGCGACTTCTCCGGTGGCTGGCGGATGCGTCTCAACCTGGCCCAGGCGCTGATGTGCCCCTCGGACCTGCTGCTGCTCGACGAACCCACCAACCACCTGGATCTGGACGCCATCCTCTGGCTGGAAGACTGGCTCAAGGGCTATCCCGGCACCCTGATCCTGATCTCCCACGACCGCGACTTCCTTGATGCCGTGGTTGATCATGTGGTGCACCTGGACCAGCAGAAACTCGTGCTCTATCGCGGCGGCTACTCCAGCTTCGAGCGTACTCGCGCCGAGCGCCTGGCGCAGCAGCAGCAGGCCTACGACAAGCAGCAGGCCCAGCGCGCCCACATGGAGAAGTACATCGCCCGCTTCAAGGCCCAGGCCACCAAGGCCCGTCAGGCACAGAGCCGGATCAAGGCCCTGGAACGCCTGGAAGAGCTGGCGCCGGCCCATGTCGATTCGCCCTTCGAATTCGTCTTCCGCGAGGCGGACAAGCTGTCCAGTCCGTTGCTCGACCTGGCCGAAGGCCGACTCGGCTACGGCGAGACCACCATCCTGCACCCGGTCAAGCTGCAGCTGACACCAGGCGCCCGCATCGGCCTGCTCGGCCCCAACGGCGCCGGCAAGTCGACCCTGATCAAGACCCTGGCCGCCGAACTCGAACCCCTCGGCGGCCGGCTGCAGCGCGGCGAGAACCTGGCCATCGGCTACTTCGCCCAGCACCAGCTCGATTCGCTGGACGCCAAGGCCAGTCCCCTGCTGCACCTGCAACGCATCGCCCCCGGCGAGCGCGAACAGAGCCTGCGCGACTTCCTCGGCGGCTTCGATTTCCGCGGTCCGCGCTGCGACGAGGCGGTGCTGAATTTCTCTGGTGGCGAGAAGGCGCGCCTGGCCCTGGCGCTGATCGCCTGGCAGAAGCCCAATCTGCTGCTGCTGGACGAACCCACCAACCACCTGGACCTGGACATGCGCCTGGCCCTGACCCTGGCCCTGCAGGAATTCGCCGGGGCGGTGCTGGTGGTCTCCCACGATCGTCATCTGCTCAAGAGCACCACCGACGAATTCCTGCTGGTGGCCGATGGCAAGGTGCAGGCCTTCGACGGCGATCTGGACGACTACAGCCGCTGGCTGGTGGACTTCCGCGCCCGCCAGGAGCCGGGCCTCGCCGCCGGTGAGGGCGCCGCGGTCGACAAGACCGATCGCAAGGCCCAGCGCCAGGCCGCTGCCGCCCTGCGCCAGCAGCTGGCACCGCTGAAGAAGGCCACCGACAAGCTGGAAGCCGAGCTGGGCAAGCTGCAGGAAAGGCTCGCCGCCCTGGAAGCCCGTCTGGGTGACAGCGGCCTCTATGACGCCGCGCGCAAGGAAGAACTGCGCCAGGCGCTGGCCGACCAGGCCGCGGCCAAGACCCGCGAAGCCGAGCTGGAAGAGCAGTGGCTGGAGGCCCTGGAACGGCTGGAAAGCCTGCAAGCCGAACTCGAGGGGGCCTGATGACCGAGTGGCTGCACACCTGGCTGCCGGGGTGGGGCGACTACCTGCTGGTGGCCGGCCAGGTCGCCCTGGTACTGCTGATCGGCTATGTGCTGCAGCGCATCGTCGCCCGCGCCGTCACCGGCCTGGGCGAACGCTATCCGCTGCCGCCGCAGATCGTACTCGGCCTGCGCGGCACCCTGCGCTGGCTGATCATGGGCAGTGCCATCCTCATGGCCCTGGAGCGCTTCGGGGTGTCCGCAGCGGTGCTCTGGACGGCCATTTCCGGTTTCGTCGCCGTGGCCGCGGTGGCCTTCTTCGCCATCTGGAGCGTGCTCTCCAACCTGTTCTGCGCGGTGCTGATCTTTACCGTCGGCCCCTTCCGCCTGGGCGATCGCATCGAGGTGCTGGACGCCTCGGACAAACCCGGCATCAAGGGCCGGGTGGTGGCGATCAACATGCTCTTCGTGACCCTGCAGGAACTGGACGACAACCAGGAAGGCGCCCTGGTGCAGATTCCCAACACCCAGTTCTTCCAGAAGTCGGTCCGTCGCTGGCGCGATGCCGACGGCTCCTTCGATTTCCATCTCGACAGGTGAACCCATGAGTCTGCAGGTCTGGACCGGTTTCTTCATCGCCTGCTGGATGATCAGTCTCTCGCCCGGAGCCGGGGCGATCGCCTCCATGAGCGCCGGCGTGACCCTGGGCTTCCGCCGCGGCTACTGGACGGCCATCGGTCTGCAGCTGGGACTGGCGCTGCAGATCGCCATCGTTGCCGTGGGCGTCGGCGCCCTGCTGGCGACCTCGCAGCTGGCCTTCACCCTGATAAAGTGGTTCGGTGTGGCCTATCTCGCCTACCTGGCGCTCCGCCAGTGGCGCGCGGCGCCCATGGATCTGGGTAAACAGGTGGTCGGCGAGCGTCTGCCACCGCGGATCGGCGCCCTGGTCATGCGCGGTTTCCTGGTCAACGTCAGCAATCCCAAGGCGCTGATCTTCATGCTCGCGGTGCTGCCGCAATTCGTCGATCCCCATGCGCCCCTGACCGCGCAGTACCTGATCATCGGGGCGACGATGGTCAGTGTCGACCTGATCGTGATGGCGGGCTACACCGGGCTGGCTGCCCGGGTGCTGACCCTGCTGCGCACCCCGCGCCAGCAGCGCATCACCAACCGGGTATTCGCCAGCCTGTTCCTCGCGGCGGCCGCGTTGCTGTCCACGGTGCGCCGCGCCGCGGTCTGAAGCCGGGGCTACCAGACCACCGACTGCCCCTGCCAATCCCAGAAACTGCCGGTCTCGGCCGGCGTACGGGCGGCCAGCACCGCCAGCAGGCGCTCTGCCGCGTAGGCGGGCGTGAACAGCTTGTCCGCCGGCACCCGCGCCTGGAAGGGCCGGGACAACGCCGTGTCCGTGGTGCCGGGATGCAGGGCCAGCACGCAGCTCTGGGGATTGAGCCGGGTCAGCTCGATGCTGGCGCAGCGCAGTCCCTGATTCAGCGCCGCCTTGGCCATCCGATAGCCATACCAGCCACCCAGCTGGTTGTCGCCGATGGAGCCCACGCGTGCCGACAGCGCCGCGATCTGACAGGGATGCTGGCCCTTGAGCAGTGGCGTCAGCTGGCGGATCAGCAGCAGCGGCAGCACGGCATTGGCCAGATAGCTTTCCAGCAGCCCGGCCTGATCCACCTGCGCCAGACTCTTCTCGGCGCGCGCCCGTTCGCCCTGCAGCAGCCCCGAGGCGCACAGCAGCAGATCCAGACGGGGCGTCTCGTCCGCCAGCCGGGCTGCCAGATCGACTGTGGTCAGCGGATCAACGTCGAGGCGGCGCAGGCGCGGGCCATGCTGCCGCTCCAGCGCGGCCAGGCCGTCATGCGTCTCGGCGTGGCGCGCGCAGGCCCAGACCCGCGCAATGTCATCACGCGCCAGCAGCTGTTCGCACAGGGCCAGGCCGAGGCCGCCGGTGGCGCCATACACCAGGGCCTGGGCGGGCTGCGCCAGGCGTTGCCAGAAAGTCATGGGGGACTCCAGTCAGGTCGCTATCCCTGTCCGACCGCGCCACTGCGCTGGGGTGCGCCGGCGTAGCGCGGTATCCTGGGCTTTTGCCGGAGAAATTCCCGTGATCCTGTGGATCGATGCCGATGCCTGTCCACGCGCCGCCAAGGAGCTGGTCTGCAAGTTCGCTCTCAAGCGTAAGCTGGAGGTGGTACTGGTGGCGGGGCAGCCGCAGATCAAGCCGCCCTTCGCCTGTGTCCGCCTGGTGGTGGTCCCCAGTGGCCCCGACGCCGCCGACGACCACCTGGTCGAGCAGGCTCAGCCGGGTGACCTGGTGATCTGCAGCGACATTCCCCTGGCCGATCGGCTGGTGAAGAAGGGCGTGGCCGCCCTGGATCCGCGTGGTCAGGAATTCGACGAGCGCAACATGGGGCAGCGGCTGGCCATGCGCAATCTGATGACCGATCTGCGCGACCAGGGACAGATGGGTGGGGGCCAGGCCGGCTACGGCGAGCGTGATCGCCAGGCCTTCGCCAACGCCCTGGACCGGCTGATCACCCGCCTCCAGCGCAGCGCCGCCGGCTAGGGCGGCCTGCTAGGCGGGCACGGCGGCGAGGGCGGGTTGCTGCAGCCAGGTACGCAGCTGCGGCAACGGCATGGGCCGGCCGAACAGATAGCCCTGCATGAAATTGCAGCCGTTGGCCTGCAGGAACTGGCGTTGCTCGCTGGTTTCCACCCCCTCGGCGACCACATTGAGGCCCAGTTTGTGCGCCATGGCGATGATCGCCGCGGCGATGGCCATGTCGTTGCTCTGCTTGGGGATGGTGCGGACGAAGGCGCGATCGACCTTGAGCGAATCCACCGGCAGCCGGCTCAGGTAGGCCAGCGACGAGTAGCCACTGCCGAAATCGTCGATGGATACCCGCACGCCCAGGGTCCGGATCTCGCCGAGCACCTCGACCGCCACGTTGAGGCTGTGCATCAGGGCGTTCTCGGTCACCTCGAGAATCAGCGCCGAGGCCGGCAGATCTTCGGCCTGCAGCGCCCGGGCGATGGACTGGGGCAGGAGGCGATCGCTCAGATTGAGCGCCGAGCAATTCACCGAGACGCGCAGAGCCGCGTGACCTTCGCGGTGCAGCTGGGCGAGGTCCGCGCAGGCCTGGCGCATGACCCAGCCATCCAGGTCGGCGATCAGCCCGGTTTCCTCGGCGACGCGGACGAAGCGCTCGGGACTCAGCGGACCCAGGACCGGATGCTGCCAGCGGACCAGGGCTTCCAGGGCCACCGGCGCACCGGCGGGGTCGACGATGGGTTGGTAGGCCACGTGCAGGCCGCCCTGGGCTAGAGCCTGGCGCAGGTCCATCTCCAGGCTCAGCAGGTCGTCGGCGTCGCGCTGGAGTTCGGTGGTGAATCTCTGGCTGCGATTGCGCCCGCTGCGCTTGCAATGGCCGACCGCGAGGCCGGCGCTGCGCAGCAGCTGGCCGGCGTTGGCGCCGTCCTGGGGATAGTGGGCGATGCCCAGGCTGAAGGTCATGGCAATGCGCTGCCCGGCCAGCTCGAAGGGCGGTCGCAACTGCTCCAGCAGGCGCATGGCCAGGGGCTGGCTGTCGCCGCGCTGGCCGAGCGGCAGCAGCAGGCTGAACTCGTCGCCGGCATAGCGGGCCAGCGGCAGGTCGTCATCGAGCACCGCGCGGATCCGCTGCGCCATCTGGATCAGCAGTTCATCGCCAAGGGCATGGCCGAGGCTGTCGTTGATGCGCTTGAAGTGATCGATGTCCAGCATCAGCAGGGCGAACTGCTCACCGGTGCGCGCCTGGCCGATGGCCCGATCGACGGTCTGGATGAAGCTGCCGCCATTGAGCAGGTGGGTGAGGGGATCGTGCAGGGTGATCTGGTCGAGGGTGGTCGAGACCCGCTCCAGCCGCAGGCGCTGGGCATTGAAGCGTTCGCCGGCCCAGGCGGCGAGCAGGCCGACCATGATGATGAACAGGGTGCCGAGGGCGATGCCCATGCCCAGTTCCAGGTGCTGATTGGCTTCCGCCAGACCGCCGGGTTCGAAACCGATGGGCACGGCAAGGGTGAGGGCGGCCATGCCGGTGAAGTGCATGGAGACGATGGCGAAACCCAGGACCAGACTGCCCAGCAGGCGCAGCCAGAAGGTCCTGAGGCCGGTCCTGCCGCGCAGGCGGAAGGCCAGCAGCAGGGCGCCCAGGGAGGCGAGGCTGGCGACCACCACCGAGACCACCACCAGCAAGGGATCATAGAGCTGCACGGCCACCGACTGCATGGCCAGCATGCCGGTGTAGTGCATGGTCGCGATGCCCAGGCCGGCGGCGAGGGCGGCGAGCCCGTATTGCGGTGCGGTCAGGGACTCGCGCCCGATCAGGTGCATGACCGTATAGGACACGGCGATGGCGATCAGCAGCGAGGCCAGGGTCTGCAGGGGCGCATAGTGCACATGGATGCCGATCTTGAACGACAGCATGGCGAGGAAGTGCATCGACCAGATGCCCCCGCCCAGGGCGACGGCACCGATCAGCTTGGCCAGCTCGCTGCCGCGGCGGGAGCGACTGTTGGTCACCCAGTCGGCCATGGCCAGGGCGGTGTAGCCGGCGGCGCTGGCGATCAGGTACGCCAGCACCACGAGCAGGCTTTCGTACTCGTTGGCAGCCAGGATCTGATGGCCGGGAGGCAGCAGGGTGGAGAAGTTCAGCATGCTCAATCGCCAGCGTGCACACGAGGTTTTGGGAGGGGTTGCTGCTCAGGGCATCGGCAGCGGCAGCCGGGCCTTTAATCCGTTCGATGGACGTACCGGGTGAGGGGCTGCCTGGCCATCAGGCCTTGGGTGTCCGGCTGCGACGCCACAGCCAGAGCAGCAGGCCGATCACCACGAGGCCGCCCAGCACCATCAATTCATACCGCTTGAGATTGCCCAGCACCCCTTCGAGGACGGCGCCGAAGTGATAGGCGGCATAACCCAGCACCGTCGCCCAGACGATGGCGCCGATGCCGTTGAGGATCAGATACCGCGCTGGCGGATAGCCCGACAGGCCGATCGCCACCGGCATCACCGTGCGCAGGCCGTAGACGAAGCGAAAGCTCAGTACCCAGAGGTCCGGATGGCGCCGGATGTGCGCCAGCGCCTTTTCGCCGGCGGCTTCCCACTTGGGTTTGCGCGCCAGCAGCTTGCGCCCGTGGCGCCGGCCGAGGAAGTACCAGAGCTGATCGCCGGCGTAGCTGCCGCAGAAGGCGACCAGGATGACGGTCTGGATGTTCATGTAGTCGCGGAAGGCCAGGAAGCCGGCCAATACCAGAATGGTTTCGCCCTCGAAAAAGGTGCCGAGAAAAAGGGCGAAATAGCCGAAATCATGGAGGAATTGTTGGAGCATTCGGCGCTACACGAGATGAATAAAGATGGCGCAGCCTACCCCGGTTGGCGTCTGGAAAGAAAGTGTGACGGACTTCCGTCCGCCGGGCGCCAGACGGTCAGGCAGGGATTTCACTGCGACCCTGTGTCACGCCGGGTCCAGCCGGCGTCTGCCTTGGATAGGACCTATAGGCACTCCATATTGTCATCTGCTGTTACCAATCGGTCATGATTGTGGCCTATAACCCATCACACTGACCCGTGATCCGGGTCTGGGAGTCGATCGTGAGTTTTACCCCCATCAACCGTAGCTACCCTGCCACTCGCATGCGCCGTCAGCGCCGCGACGAGTTTTCCCGTCGCCTGATGCGCGAGCATGTGCTGACGGTGGATGACCTGATCCTGCCGGTATTCGTGCTCGATGGCGAAGGCCGCCGCGAGGCGATCCCCTCGATGCCCGGCGTCGAGCGGCTATCCATCGACCTGCTGCTGGAAGAGGCCGCCGAGCTGGTGGCGCTGGGGATTCCCGCGGTCGCCCTGTTCCCGGTCACCCCCACCGAGCGCAAGTCGCTGGACGGCGCCGAGGCCTACAACCCGGACGGGATCGCCCAGCGCGCCACCCGCGCCCTGCGCGAGCACTTCCCCGAGCTGGGGGTGATCACCGACGTGGCCCTGGATCCCTTCACCACCCACGGCCAGGACGGCATCCTCGACGAGCGCGGCTACGTGCTCAACGACGTCTCGGTCGAGGTGCTGGTCAAGCAGGCGCTGTCCCATGCCGCTGCCGGGGCCCAGGTGATCGCCCCCTCGGACATGATGGACGGTCGCATCGGCGCCATCCGCGCGGCCCTGGAAGACGCCGGTTATCACAACGTGCAGATCATGGCCTACTCGGCCAAGTACGCCAGCGCCTACTATGGGCCGTTCCGCGACGCCGTCGGCTCGGCCGCCAATCTGGGCAAGGGCAACAAGGCCACCTACCAGATGGACCCGGGCAACAGCGACGAGGCGCTGCACGAGATCGCCGGCGACCTGGCCGAGGGCGCCGACTCGGTGATGGTCAAGCCGGGCATGCCCTATCTGGACATCGTTCGCCGGGTCCGCGAGGAATTCCGCGTGCCGACCTTCGTGTACCAGGTGAGCGGCGAGTACGCCATGCACATGGCCGCGATCCAGAACGGCTGGCTGTCCGACGCCGTCATCCTCGAATCGCTCTTGGCCTTCAAGCGCGCCGGGGCCAACGGCATCCTCACCTATTTCGCCAAACGCGCCGCCCAACAACTTCGCCAGGGGCCTTCGCGTTCCTAAGGAGCTTCAATGAGTAGCCAGGGTTTCGTCGAAACCGATCTGCAACAGCCCGTCACCGCCGAGTCCCTGGAGACCGCGGAAGAGACATTGGCGCTGGACGCCGAAGTACCGGCACCCGCCGCCGAGGCGCCGGCCGCGCCCAGCGTGCCGGCGGCCAACGTGGACGACAGCAGCCTCTACATCCATCGCGAGCTGTCGCAGCTGCAGTTCAACATCCGGGTGCTGGAACAGGCCCTCGACGAATCCTATCCGCTGCTCGAGCGGCTCAAGTACCTGCTGATCTTTTCCAGCAACCTGGACGAATTCTTCGAGATCCGCGTGGCGGGTCTGAAGAAGCAGATCACCTTCGCCCGCGAGCAGGCCGGCGCCGACGGCCTGCTGCCGCACCAGGCGCTGGCGCGCATCAGCGACATCGTCCACGGCCAGGTGGAGCGGCAGTACGCCATCCTCAACGACGTGCTCCTGCCGGCCCTGGCCGAGCAGCAGATCCGCTTCATCCGCCGGCGTTACTGGGACGTCAAGATCAAGGCCTGGGTGCGCAAGTTCTTCCGCGACGAGATCGCGCCCATCATCACCCCTATCGGCCTGGATCCGACCCACCCCTTTCCGCTGCTGGTGAACAAGAGCCTCAACTTCATCGTCGAGCTGGAGGGCATGGACGCCTTCGGCCGCGACTCGGGCCTGGCCATCATCCCGGCGCCGCGCCTGCTGCCGCGGATCATACGGGTGCCGGAGGAGGTCGCCGGGCCCGGCGACAACTACGTCTTCCTGTCCTCCATGATCCACGCCCATGCCGATGACCTCTTCCCCGGCATGAAGGTCAAGGGCTGCTTCCAGTTCCGCCTGACCCGTAACGCCGATCTCTCGGTGGACACCGAGGACGTCGAAGACCTGGCCCGCGCGCTGCGCGGCGAGCTGTTCTCGCGGCGCTATGGCGATGCGGTGCGGCTCGAGGTGGTGGACATCTGCCCGAAACACCTCACCGACTACCTGCTCAAGCAATTCGGCCTGGGCGACAGCGAGCTGTACAAGGTCAATGGTCCGGTCAACCTGACCCGGCTGTTCTCCATCACCGGGCTGGACAGTCACCCGGAGCTGCAGAACGCCCCCTTCACCCCGACCATTCCCAAGCTCCTGCAGAAGAAGGACAACCTCTTCAACGTGCTGGGCAAGCTCGATGTGCTGCTGCTGCACCCCTTCGAGTCCTTTACCCCGGTGATCGACCTGATGCGCCAGGCCGCCAAGGACCCCAACGTCCTGGCGATCAAGCAGACGCTCTACCGCAGCGGCGCCAACTCGGAGATTGTCGACGCCCTGGTGGATGCGGCGCGCAGCGGCAAGGAGGTGACCGCGGTCATCGAATTGCGCGCGCGCTTCGACGAGGAATCCAACCTGCAGCTGGCCAGCCGCCTGCAACAGGCCGGCGCCGTGGTCATCTATGGCGTGGTGGGCTTCAAGACCCACGCCAAGATGATGCTGATCCTGCGCCGCGAGAACGGCGAGCTGCGCCGCTATGCCCACCTGGGCACCGGCAACTACCACGCCGGCAACGCCAAGCTGTACACCGACTACAGCCTGCTGACCGCCGACGTGGCCCTGACCGAGGACGTGCACAAGCTGTTCAACCAGCTGATCGGCATGGGCAAGACCCTGCGCATGAAGAAGCTGCTGCACGCGCCCTTCACCCTGAAGAAGAACCTGCTGGAGATGATCAACCGCGAAGCGGTGGCGGCCAGCGAAGGGCGGCCGGCGCAGATCATGGCCAAGGTCAACGGCCTCACCGATCCCAAGGTCATCCGCGCCCTCTACAAGGCCAGCCAGGCCGGGGTGAAGATCGACCTGGTGGTGCGCGGCATGTGCTGCCTGCGGCCAGGCGTACCGGGCGTGTCCCACAATATCCAGGTGCGCTCCATCATCGGCCGCTTCCTGGAGCACAGCCGCATCTACTACTTCCTCAACGGTGGCGACGAGAAGCTTTATCTCTCCAGCGCCGACTGGATGGAGCGCAACCTCGACATGCGCGTCGAGACCTGCTTCCCGGTGGAAGGCAAGAAGCTCATCAGCCGGGTCAAGAAGGAGCTGGAAGGCTACCTCACCGACAACACCCAGGCCTGGGTGCTACAGGAAGACGGCAGCTACATCCGCCAATCGCCCACCGGCAACCAGAATGCCCGCAGCGTGCAGGCGACGCTCTTGGAGCGGCTGGCCAGTCCGGTGGTGAATACGCGCTGATGGCGTTTCGGGCCCATGCCGCCATGGGCCCTGGCCGGTTTCGTAGGTTGGGTTGAGCAGGAGCGAAGCCCAGCTGTTGCGTGTGCAGCTCTGCACCTTAGGTTTTGTGGGTGCCCTGGCTGTTCATTGAGCTTTGCTGATGTTTCTTGTTTCGCCCGCCCGGGCGAGTCACTTTTTGCAGTCGCGCAAAAAGTAACCAAAAACGCTTGCCCCGACCATCCGGCCCTACGCTTCGCTCCGGGTCCGCTCACGCCAGCACCGTTCCGGGGTCGGTCCATATGGGCCATCCATGGCCCACTGAACCTCTCGCCGCATCCATGCGGCTCGACCCACTCCACGGCACTGGCGTTCGCCCTCCTGAACGGGGCGATTCGCTAGCCTGAAAGTTTTGATTGAAAAATCGTAGCGTGGACAACGGCGTAGCCTTGTCCACAAAGCCCGCGGTGCATGCCAGTGGAAAACGCTGCGCGGTTTTCCACGCTACAAGGATGTGCATCAGGCATCAGGCTTGCGCCCTGTTCCCGTCAGTGAGGCAGAGTCCAGGTGTCGCGGAGGGGGATGCGAGGCAGGACGGCGAGCAAGGCGCAAGGGGCAAGAGTCCACTTCGTGTCGTGCACTTGGAGCGGCGCCGGAGCGAGGGGATCCGGAGCGCAGCGGAGGGCCGAAACGTGGGGCAAGCGTTTTTGCTTACTTTTGTCCGGGGCGCGCAGCCGCGATTGGCAAAAGTGAGTCGCCCGGGTGGGCGAAACAAGAGCCATCAGCAGACCACGATAATCAGCTAGTGCCGTGAAAGGCTAAAACCCAGGGCGTTGGGCTTCGCTCCCGCTCCACCCAACCTACGAAAAATCCCCTCAGCGTACGCTCAACCGATACCCCACCCGCTCCAGCCACTGGGCTTCCAGTTCGAAGTCGGCCTGAGTCAGGGGGTTTTCTGCCAGCCAGCCATCGGGGAATTGCACATCGAGGCTACGCTCGCCAGCGCTGAGCTGCACATCCGGAATGCTCTTGTGGCGGATGTGGTGGAAAAGGATGGCGAAGCGCAGCAACAGCGTCAGGCGCAGCAGCGGCTCGCCTTCCGGGCCCAGCTCCTGCAGGCGGTCCAGCGGAATGTTGCGGCGATGGCCGCGTACCAGCAGGGCCAGGGCCTGCTGATCGCGGCGGGAGAAGCCGGGCAGGTCCGAGTGCTCGATCAGGTAGGCGCCGTGCTTGTGGTACTGGTAGTGGGCGATGTCCAGGCCGACGCCGTGCAGGCGCGCGGCCCAGCGCAGCAGTTCGGCATGGTTCTCGTCGGTCAGGGCCCAGGCCTCGGCGACCTGTGCCAGGGACTTCAGGGCGCGCTTTTCCACCCGCTCGGCATGGCGCTGGTCGACGTGGTAGCGCTCGGCCAGGGCGTTGAGGGTGCGCTCGCGGACGTCTTCGTGGCTGTGCCGGCCGATCATGTCGTAGAGCACCCCTTCGCGCAGGGCGCCTTCGGAGAGATGCATCTCCTGCAGTTCCAGTGCCTTGAACAGGGCTTCGAGGATGGCCAGGCCGCCTGGCAGGATGGCGCGTCGATCCGGCTTCACGCCGTCGATGTTGAGCAGGTTGATGTCACCCTGCTTGAGCAGCTTGCGCTTGAGCCATTCGATGCCGTCCGGGGTGATCTCGCCATTGCCGCGGCCGGCGGCCTGGATCGCCAGGGCCACCGCGCGGATGGTGCCGGAGGCGCCGAGGGCCTGGTGCCAGCCCATCTCGCGCAGGCCCTGGTCGATGTTCATCAGTTCCAGGCGGGCGGCGGTATAGGCGCGAGCGTACTGGGCGGCGGTGATCTTGCCGTCGGCGAAGAATCTCTTGGTGAAGCTGACACAGCCCATCTGCAGACTCTCGCGCTGCAGGGTCTCGAAGCGCTGGCCGATGATGAATTCGGTGCTGCCGCCGCCGATGTCGGTCACCAGGCGGCGTCCGGGCACATCGGGCATGGAGTGGGACACGCCCAGGTAGATGAGACGGGCCTCTTCGCGACCGGAGATGACCTCGACCGCATGGCCGAGCACGGCTTCGGCGCGCTGGATGAATTCGGCGCGGTTGCGCGCCTCGCGCAGGGCGTTGGTGCCCACCACCCGCACGGCGCCGCGCGGCATGCCGGCGATCAGCTGGGCGAAGCGGCGCAGGCAGTCCAGGCCCCGCTGGATGGCCTCTTCGCTGAGCAGGCGCGACTCGTCCAGACCGGCGGCCAGCTGGATCTTTTCGCCCAACCGCTCAAGGATGCGGATTTCCCCGTGGGAGTGGCGCGCCCGGACGATGTGAAAGCTGTTCGAGCCCAGGTCGATCGCGGCGATCAGTTCGTGGGGTTCGGCTGGCGAAGGCTGCATCTGGAGGCTCTCGGCGATAAACCGCGCCATCGTGCCAGCTAGCCGGTGGCGGCTTCAAGCGCACAGCGGTTACGGTTGCGCAAAGTGGCAGAAAAAATAGGGTTTTTCCGCCTCAGGAGGCCACCTGACCGATGAACTGGGCCAGTTCCGGCGTCTGCGGATGGGCGAACAGCTCCTGGGGATGACCGCTTTCGTGCACCTTGCCCTGGTGCATGAACACCAGCTTGTCGCCGACCTCGCGGGCGAATCTCATCTCGTGGGTGACCATGATCAGCGTCATGCCCTCGCGGGCCAGTTGCTTGACCACCATCAGCACCTCGTTGACCAGTTCCGGGTCCAGCGCCGAGGTGATCTCGTCGCAGAGCAACACCTTGGGCGACATGGCCAGGGCGCGGGCGATCGCCACCCGCTGCTGCTGGCCGCCGGAGAGGCGATCCGGATAGCTGTCGAATTTCTCCGCCAGGCCGACCCGTTCGAGCATCTGCCGCGCCAGGGCGCGGGCTTCGTCCTTGCTGGTCTTCTTGACCACCTGGGGCGCCAGCATCACGTTCTCGCCCACGGTCAGGTGCGGGAAGAGGTTGAATTGCTGGAAAACCATGCCGACCTTCTGCCGCAGCGACCTCAGATTGACCCGGGCCGCGTCCAGGTATTCGCCATCCACCTCGATGACGCCGTCGTTGATGGATTCCAGGCCGTTCAGGGTGCGCAGCAGGGTGCTCTTGCCCGAGCCGCTCTTGCCGATGATGGCCACCACCTGGCCTTCCTCGACGGTCAGGTCGATACCCTTGAGCACATGGTGGTTGCCATAGTGTTTGTGCAGGGCGGTCACTCTAAGCAGCGGCATGCAGTCTCCTTTCCAGCCAGCGGGCGGCCAGCGACAGCGGATAACAGAGGATGAAATAGCCCAGGGCCGCGAGGCCGTAGACGGTGAAGGGCTGGAAGGTCGCGTTGGCGAGCATGCCGCCGATCTTGGTCAGTTCGGTGAAGCCGATGATGGAGGTCACCGCGGTGCCCTTGACCACCTGCACCGAGAAGCCCACGGTGGGCGCCACGGCGATGCGCAGGGCCTGGGGCAGGATCACGTGGCGCAACTGCTCGAAGCGGGTCAGCGCCAGGCTTTCCGAGGCTTCCCACTGGCCGTGGGGAATGGCGTCGACGCAGCCCCGCCAGATCTCGGCGAGATAGGCGCTGGTGAACAGCGTCAGGGCCAGGCCGGCGGCCAGCCAGGCGGGGACTTCCAGGCCCAGCAGCGACAGGCCGAAGAAGGTCAGGAACAGCTGCATCAGCAGCGGGGTGCCCTGGAACAGCTCGATGTAGCCGCGCGCCAGCAGGCGGAGCGGCCGGAGCGTCGAGTTGCGCGCCAGCAGCACCAGCACGCTGGCCAGGCCGCCGAAGAGGAAGGCCGCCAGCGACAGCAGCAGCGTCAGGCCGAGACCGCTGGCCAGGCTGCGCAGGATGTCGGCGAGAGTGAAGTCCATCAGCGCCTCCTGACGATGAAAAAGACGCCCAGCCAGTGCAGCGCCTGGCGCACGCCGATGGCCATGAGCAGATAGATGAGGGTGGTCAGCAGATAGGTTTCGAAGGCGCGGAAATTGCGCGACTGGATGAAGTTGGCGGCGAAGGTCAGCTCTTCGGTGGAGATCTGCGAGCAGACCGCCGAGCCCAGCATCACGATCACCACCTGGCTCGACAGCGCCGGCCAGACCTTGGCCAGCGCCGGGCGCAGGATCACGTAGCGCAGGGTTTCGAAGCGGGTCATGGCCAGGGCCGCCGCCGCTTCCAGCTGGCCGCGCGGGATCGCCTGGATGCCGGCGCGGATGATCTCGGTGGAGTAGGCGCCGAGGTTGATGACCATGGCCAGCACCGCCGCCTGGCCGGCTTCGATCCGCACCCCGATGGAGGGCAGGCCGAAGAAGATGAAGAACAGCTGGATCAGGAAGGGCGTGTTGCGGATCAGTTCGACATAGACCCCGAAGGCCTGGGCGAAGGGTTTCAGGCGCCAGGCGCGGCAGGTGGCGCCGACGATGCCGATGAGGATGCCGAAGAAGCCACCGATCACCGTCAGCTCAAGGGTGTAGAGCGCTCCCTTGAGCAGCAGGTCGCTCTGCGCGAGCACAGGCTGGAAGTCGAACTGATACGCCATGGCGCGTCGATCCTCAGAGAGTGGCCGGCAGGGGATCGCCCAGCCATTTTTCGGAGTTCTTGCTCAGGGTGCCGTCGGCGCGGGCCGCGTCGAGAATGGCGTCGACCTTGGCCTTGAGCGCCGGCTCGTTCTTGTTGATGCCCACGTACACCGGCGAATCCTTGAGCTTGACCTTGAGCACCGGCTCCTTGGCCGGATTGCGCGTACCTATCACCTTCATCACCACGCTGCCGCTGGCGATCAGCTCGGACTGCCCGGCCAGGTAGGCGGCGATGGTGGAGTTGTTGTCTTCGAAGCGCTTGATCACGCTGTCCTTCGGCGCCACGTCGGTGAGCGCCAGGTCTTCGATGGAGCCGCGGGTCACCGAGATCACCTTGCCGGCCAGCTGCTCGGGCGTGCTGATGGCGGCATCCTTGGGACCGAAGACGCCGAGATAGAAGGGCGCATAGGGCTTACTGAAGTCGATGACCTTTTCGCGGTCGGGATTCTTGCCCAGGCTGGAGATGACCAGGTCGACCTTGCCGGTGGTCAGGAAGGGAATGCGGTTGGTGCTGTTGACCGGGGTGACTTCCAGCTTCACGTTCAGCTTGTCCGCCATCAGTTGTGCGGTGTCGATGTCCAGGCCGCGCGGCTTGAGATCCGGGCCGATCGAGCCGAAGGGCGGGAAGTCCTGCGGCACGGCGACCTTGAGCACGCCGCGCTGCTGGATGTCGGCCAGCTGATCGGCTTGGGCGGAGGTGTGCAGGGCGGTCAGGCCCAGGGCGAGCAGGGAGAGGGCGGTCCAGCGCTTGAGCATGACGAGACTCCGAAAGCAGGAAGGGATGGCTCTGCCCAGTGCATTTCATGTGCCAGTCCCCTGCCAGACGGGTGCAAGGGCCGTCTGGCCTGAGGATTGGTCTTACTGGTCTGAACAGTTGTCCCGCTCAGCACCCTGAACTTCCGCTTGCCGTGAGCCGCTTTGGTGCGCGGCTATGGCGGCGTGCTCTGCCTTGGGGCTGCACTTGAAGTCGCTGGAAATTGGGCATAAAAGGCAAGCTTCCGGACTGACTGGCCTGACCACGCCATGCCCCTCGCTGCCACCCGTGCCGTACCCCAATATGCCGTCGACGCCATTCGCCGGCTGATCGAGACCGAAGGCTATGCCCCCGGCGCGGCCCTGCCCGCGCAGCGCGAGCTGGCCGAGCGGCTGGGGGTGAGTCGCGCCTCCCTGCGCGAGGCACTGTCCACCCTCAGTGCCCTGGGCCTGGTCAGCGTCCAGCCCGGGCGCGGGGTCTATGTGCAGGAGGCGACGGGCGCGCCGGATGGGCACTGGCCCTTCGCCGGCGAGGTCGCCGCCGCCCATGTCTTCCAGTTGAGATTCGCCCTGGAGGGCTTCGCGGCTGGCCTCGCCGCCGTCACCCTGGGCCCCGCCGACCTGGATCGCCTGGAGGTCAATCTCGCCGCCCTGCACCGGGCGCTGCGGGCCAACGAGCTGGAAGAGGCCGCCGTGCTGGATTTCGATTTCCATCGCCAACTGCTGCTGGCCGCGGACAATCCGGCCATGCTCGCGGTGATCACCAGCAGCCCCGAGCGTTTCCACGAAAGCCAGAAACTGCCCTTCGTGCGCCCCGAGCGGGCCCTGGAAACCTGGCAGGAACACCGGCGGATCCTCAGGGCGCTGAGCCGCCGCTCGCCCGCGGCCGCGCAAAAGGCCATGCGCGAACATATCCGCAATGCGGCGCTGCGCAGCGGAACCCCTTTCCCGGTACCTGCGGTCTAACATCAATGCCGGTCATAGCCACCATCAATGTTCGAATGCTTTCGAAGTGACGGCAGCAGGGCTATCATGGGCGTACTTCAAGTCGCACCCGAATTCGGAGAGAGTCAATGAGCGAATACATCACCAACGTCAGCGACGCCAGCTTCGAGCAGGACGTGCTGAAGTCCGACAGCCCCGTGCTGGTCGACTACTGGGCCGAATGGTGCGGTCCCTGCAAGATGATTGCCCCGGTTCTGGACGAGATCGCCAAGGACTACCAAGGCAAGCTCAAGGTCTGCAAGCTGAACATCGACGAAAACCAGGACACCCCGCCGAAGTACGGCGTGCGTGGCATCCCGACCCTGATGCTGTTCAAGAACGGCGCGGTCGAGGCCACCAAGGTCGGCGCCCTGTCCAAGTCGCAACTGGCCGCCTTCCTCGACGCCAACGTCTGAGGGTTCTGGTCGAAAGCCCCGCCATGCGGGGCTTTTTTATGCCTGGACGGCTGGACGAGCACAGGTGCAGGTGCTAGATTCCAGCCACGACCCCATCAGCGGGCCGTCTTCTCATCTGCTGTAGCCGTCAGTTCTCCTCTTCAGAACGCATCCCGCGAAGCTAATCTCGCATCCGGCCGCTCAGCTCGAATCCCTCCTTCGCCTCTTCTCACGTCAACATACGTCTATGAATCTGACCGAACTCAAGCAAAAGCCCATCACGGAACTGTTGGAAATGGCGGATGCCGCGGGCTTGGAAAACATGGCCCGGTCCCGCAAGCAGGACATCATCTTTGCGCTGCTCAAGAAGCACGCCAAGGGTGGCGACGAGATTTCCGGGGATGGCGTGCTGGAGATCCTGCAGGACGGCTTCGGCTTCCTGCGTAGCGCCGACTCCTCCTACCTGGCCGGCCCCGACGACATCTATGTCTCTCCCAGCCAGATCCGCCGCTTCAACCTGCGCACCGGCGACACCATCATCGGCAAGATTCGTCCGCCGAAAGAGGGCGAGCGCTACTTCGCGCTGCTCAAGGTCGACACCATCAACTTCGACCGTCCGGAAAACGCCAAGAACAAGGTGCTGTTCGAGAACCTCACGCCCCTGTTCCCCAACAAGCGCCTGACCATGGAAGCCGGCAACGGCTCCACCGAAGACCTCACCGGTCGGGTCATCGACCTCTGCGCCCCCATCGGCAAGGGTCAGCGCGGTCTGATCGTCGCGCCGCCCAAGGCCGGCAAGACCATCATGCTGCAGAACATCGCGGCCAACATCACCCGCAACAATCCCGAGTGCTACCTCATCGTGCTGCTCATCGACGAGCGTCCCGAGGAAGTGACCGAGATGCAGCGTACCGTACGCGGCGAAGTGGTGGCCTCCACCTTCGACGAGCCGCCGACCCGCCACGTGCAGGTCGCCGACATGGTGATCGAGAAGGCCAAGCGCCTGGTCGAGCACAAGAAGGACGTCGTCATCCTGCTGGACTCCATCACCCGTCTGGCGCGTGCCTACAACACCGTGATCCCCAGTTCCGGCAAGGTGCTCACCGGTGGTGTCGATGCCCACGCCCTGGAGAAGCCCAAGCGCTTCTTCGGTGCCGCGCGCAACATCGAGGAAGGCGGCAGCCTGACCATCATCGCCACCGCGCTGGTGGAAACCGGCTCGAAGATGGACGAGGTGATCTACGAGGAATTCAAGGGCACCGGCAACATGGAGCTGCCCCTGGAGCGGCGCATCGCCGAGAAGCGCGTCTTCCCGGCCATCAACATCAACAAGTCCGGCACCCGCCGCGAAGAGCTGCTCACCGACGAGGAAGAGCTGTCCCGCATGTGGATCCTGCGCAAGATCCTGCATCCGATGGACGAGATCGCCGGCATCGAATTCCTCCTCGACAAGTTGCGTCAGACCAAGACCAACAACGAGTTCTTCGATTCGATGAAGCGCAGCAAGTAAGGCGCAGTCGCATGCAAAGGCCGGGAAATCCCGGCCTTTGGCGTTTCTGGACCAGTGCTTTCTCGATGCGCGACTCAGGCGGTAGACTGCCAGACTTTCCCCAGCGCCAAGAGGCCGCATGCAATACCGAGATCTGCGTGACTTCATCCGCAGCCTGGAGCAGCGTGGTGAACTGAAGCGCGTGACCGCCCCGGTCTCGCCGATCCTCGAGATGACCGAAATCTGCGACCGGACCCTGCGCAAGCAAGGCCCGGCGCTGCTGTTCGAGAATCCCGTGGGCTTCTCCATGCCCGTGCTGGGCAACCTGTTCGGCACGCCCCAGCGCGTAGCCCTGGGCATGGGTGCCGAGGACGTCGGCGCCCTGCGCGAGATCGGCAAGCTGCTGGCCTTCCTCAAGGAGCCCGAGCCGCCCAAGGGCCTCAAGGACGCCTGGTCGAAGCTGCCGATCTACAAGAAGGTCATCAGCATGGCGCCCAAGGTCCTCAAGGACGCCCCCTGTCAGGAGGTGATCGAGGAGGGCGAGGCGGTCGATCTGGGCCGGTTGCCGATCCAGCACTGCTGGCCGGGCGACGTGGCGCCGCTGATCACCTGGGGCCTGACGGTCACCCGCGGCCCCAACAAGGAGCGCCAGAACCTCGGCATCTATCGCCAGCAGGTCATCGGCCGCAACAAGCTGATCATGCGCTGGCTGAGCCACAGAGGCGGCGCCCTGGACTTTCGCGAGTGGTGCCAGAAGCATCCCGGCCAGCCCTATCCGGTGGCCGTGGCCCTGGGCGCCGATCCGGCCACCATCCTCGGCGCGGTCACGCCAGTGCCCGATACGCTGTCCGAATACGCCTTCGCCGGCCTCTTGCGCGGCAGTCGCAGCGAACTGGTCAAGTGCGTGGGCAACGACCTGCAGGTGCCGGCCAGCGCCGAGATCGTGCTGGAAGGCGTCATCCATCCGGGCGAGACCGCGCCGGAAGGGCCCTATGGCGATCACACCGGCTACTACAACGAGGTCGATACCTTCCCGGTCTTTACCGTGGAGCGCATCACCCGGCGTCGCGATCCCATCTATCACAGCACCTACACCGGGCGTCCGCCGGACGAGCCGGCCATCCTGGGCGTGGCGCTCAACGAAGTCTTCGTGCCCATCCTGCAAAAGCAGTTTCCGGAAATCGTCGACTTCTACCTGCCGCCGGAAGGCTGCTCGTACCGCATGGCGGTGGTGACCATCAAGAAGCAGTACCCCGGCCACGCCAAGCGGGTGATGCTGGGCGTCTGGTCGTTCCTGCGGCAGTTCATGTACACCAAGTTCGTGATCGTCACCGACGACGACATCAATGCCCGCGACTGGAACGACGTCATCTGGGCGGTCACCACGCGCATGGATCCCAAGCGCGACACCGTGATGATCGACAACACCCCCATCGACTACCTGGACTTCGCCTCGCCGATCTCCGGCCTGGGCTCGAAGATGGGCCTGGATGCCACCCACAAGTGGCCGGGCGAAACCACCCGCGAGTGGGGGCGGGCGATCGTCAAGGACGAAGCGGTGGTCAAACGGGTGGACGAGATGTGGTCCAGTCTCGGGATCGATTAACGGAGACGACGATGAAGGTCACCCTGCAGCCCTCGGGTGCGGTACTGGAAACCCAGCCCGGCGAAGCCATCCTGGCCGCCGCGCAGCGCCTCGGCTACAGCGGACCGCACAGCTGCCGCAATGGCAACTGCCAGCTCTGCGCCGCGCTGCTGGTGGAGGGGCAGGTCAGCCAGCACGGCCAGACGGTCGATCACGGCGAGGTCTATGTCTGCGTGGCGGTGCCCCTGAGTGATTGTCTGCTGCAGTGGGACGGCGTCCTGGCGCCCGGCGAATTGCCGGTGCGCACGCTGGCCTGCCAGGTGGTGGCGCTGGATGACGTGGGGGGCGATGTCCGCCGGGTGCGCCTGCGCGCGCCGGCTGGGCGACCGCCACGCTATCACGCTGGCCAGTACCTGCTGATCGGCCGTGACGACGGCAAGCAGTCGGCCTTTTCCCTGGCCTCGGCGCCCCACCAAGGGCGTGAGCTGGAATTGCACGTGCTGGCGCGCGAGGCCAGCAGCCAGGCGCTGCTGGCGCAACTGGAAGGCAAGGGCATGGCCCAGGTCGAGCTGCCCTATGGGGATGCCCATCTGGCCGAGCTGCCCGATGGTCCCCTGGTGCTGATCGCCGCCGGGACCGGCATGGCGCAGATGCACAGCCTGATCGAGGACGCCCGCACCCGCGGCTTCGCCCATCCGGTGCACCTCTACTGGGGCGTGCGCACGCCGGACGACTTCTATGCCATCGAGGCCTGGGAGCAATGGGCGGAGCTGCCCAATCTCGTCCTCAACCGGGTGGTGAGCGATGCCTGTGGCTGGGAAGGGCGCTGTGGTCTGCTGCACGAGGTGGTGAGGGCGGATTTCGCCGACCTGAGCGGCCTGCACGTCTATGCCAGCGGCTCGCCGGCCATGGTCTATGCCACCCTGGACGCCCTGGTGGACGCCGGCATGGACGCGCACCAGATGCGCGCCGACGTCTTCGCCTACGCGCCGCGGGGTTGATGCGGCTCGCGGCCATGCCGGTGCGTCGTAGCGACCGCTCCTGCAGCTAGGGTGAGCTGTAGGAGCGGCCCATGGCCGCGATTTGTCAGTGGCGTTCAGCGCTACCGCTGTGACTTGGCCACCATGCCGGTGTGTCTCAGAGTCAGTGCCAGGAAGACGATGGCCAGGACGCAGGAGCCGATCAGCAGCATGAAGCCGCCATCCCAGCCGAAGTGGTCCACGGTGTAGCCGACCAGGGCATTGGCCGCCACCGAGCCACCCAGGTAGCCGAACAGTCCGGTAAAGCCCGCAGCGGTGCCGGCGGCCTTCTTGGGCACCAGTTCCAGCGCCTGCAGACCGATCAGCATCACCGGACCGTAGATCAGGAAACCGATGCAGACCAGGGCCGCCAGGTCGACGCCGGGATTGCCTTCCGGGTTGAGCCAGTAGACCAGGGTGGCGATCATCACGCCAAGCATGAACACCACGCCGGTGGCGCCGCGGTTGCCGCGAAACAGCTTGTCCGAGAGCCAGCCGCAGAGCAGGGTGCCGGGGATGCCGGCCCACTCGTAGAAGAAGTAGGCCCAGGAGGTCTTGTCCACCGAGAAGTGCTTGGCTTCCTTGAGGTAGGTGGGGGCCCAGTCCAGCACGCCATAGCGCAGCAGATAGACGAAGACGTTGGCAAAGGCGATGTACCAGAGCAGGCGGTTCTTCAGCACGTACTCGACGAAGATCTCCTTGGTGGAGAATTCACGTTCGTGACCTTCGCTGTAGCCCTCGGGGAAGTCCTGTTTCCAGTGTTCCACCGACGGCAGGCCGCAGGATTGCGGGGTGTCTCTCATGGCGATGAAGGCGAAGGCCGCGACCGCCAGGGCCACCACGGCCGGGACATAGAAGGCGGCGTGCCAGTCGTTGAACCAGGCCAGGCCGAGCAGGAACAGCGGACCGATCAGGCCCCCGCCGACGTTGTGGGCGACGTTCCACACCGAGACCNCCCCGCCACGCTCCTTCTGCGACCACCAGTGCACCATGGTGCGACCGCTGGGCGGCCAGCCCATGCCCTGGAACCAGCCGTTGAGGAACAGCAGGACGAACATGATGCTGACGCTGGAGGTAGCCCAGGGCGCGAATCCGAACAGCAGCATCACCAGCGCCGACATCACCAGCCCGAAGGGCAGGAAGTAGCGCGGATTGGAGCGGTCCGAGACCAGCCCCATGAGGAATTTGGACAGGCCGTAGGCGATGGCCACCGCGGACAGCGCCACGCCCAGTTCGCCCCGGCTGTAGCCTTGCTCCACCAGGTAGGGCATGGCCAGCGAGAAGTTCTTGCGGAGCAGGTAGTAGCCGGCATAGCCGATAAAGATCCCGGCAAAGATCTGCCAGCGGAGACGTCGGTAGACGGGGTCGATGCGATCGGCGGGCAGCGGCGCGCGGTGGGCCGCGGGGGCGAAGATTCCAAGCATGGGAGCCTCGGTATTGTTATAGGTATTAATCGAAAGCGAACATTCCAGGTTCGTTTTCGAATATTACAATGATATTACAGCGGGTCCAGGCTTTTCCGCCCTGTGGCAGCGGCAGCCCGGATTCCCTCTTGATCTGCGGGGGTTGCGCGCCTAGGGTGGCGCGTCTTTGCCGTTGTTTTCGCGAGTCGTCATGCCTGCCTGGAAAGTCCTCTCCTCCCGCGCCCTGAACCTGGCCACCGCCCTGTTCGAACGCTATCCGCGGCTGATCGCCCTGGCCGGCTTCATCTCGGGGATCTGCAGCTTCCTGCTGGTGGACCGGCAGAAGGGCTTCGCCCCGGTGATGGCCGTGGTCATGCTCGCGAGCTGGGTCTGGCTGATGCTGGAAAACGTGCTGCGGGGCTGGGTCAGCCGCCGTTTCGGCTGGGAATTGCCGCCGCCGCTGTTGCGCTACGCCACCCAGCTGATCCACCAGGAAAGCCTGTTCTTCTGCCTGCCGTTCTTTGCCATCACCACGGCCTGGAACAGCGGCCAGGCGCTGTTCACCGGGCTGCTCGGCGCGGCCGCGCTGGTGTCCATCATCGATCCGCTCTACTACAAGGCCCTGGCGCCGCGGCGCTGGGTCTTCCTCAGCTACCACACCCTGACCCTGTTCGCTGTGCTGCTCACGGCGCTGCCGATCATCCTGCACCTGACCACCACCCAGAGCTACGAACTGGCCCTGGGGGTCGCCGTGCTGCTGTCCTTTCCCAGTCTGGCGGTGGCCTTCCGGGTACGCCTCGGCTGGCGCTGGCTGGGGCTGCTGGGGCTGTGCCTGGCCATCGGCGCCTTCGGCTGGCTGGGGCGCGCCTGGGTGCCGCCGGCCACCCTGTGGCTGACCGACATGGGCATGAGCACCAACTTCGACAGCCTCAAGCGCCAGCCCGGCGATGCGGTGAAAAGCCTGAGCATTGCCCAACTGCGCGCCCAGGGGCTTTATGCCTTCACCGCCATCAATGCGCCGCGCGGTCTGAACGAGCGCATCTACCACGTCTGGCGCCATGCCGGTCAGGAGGTGGATCGGATTCCGCTGGATATCAGCGGCGGTCGGGAGGCCGGTTATCGCGCCTGGACCCACAAGCAGAACTTCCCCGGTGACGTGACCGGCCGTTGGCAGGTGCAAGTGGTAACGGACGTCGGCCAGGTGATCGGAACCCTCAGGTTCGAGGTGACCCCTTGAGCCGTGCTGGCTATGCTGCAGCCATCCACCCGCGAGGATCCAACGTGAAAGCTGTCGTTGCCATTGTGTTGTCTTTCTGCCTGGCCATGAATGTCTGGGGCGAAGAGAAGAAGGAAGGGAAGGAAGGCGAGGCGCCCAAGACCGAGTTCTACAACCTGACCCCGGCGCTGGTCGGCAACTATGGCAGCGGTCCCAAGCTCAAGTACTACAAGGCCGACATCGCCCTGATGATGACCGGCAAGGAAGCCAAGGATAAGGTCGAATTCCATGAGCCGCTGCTGCGCAATCAGCTGGTGATGCTCTTCGCCCAGCAGACCGATGAGACCCTGGCGGGCGTGGAAGCCCGCGAGAAGCTGCGTCAGGAGGCCCTCAAGCAGGTGCAGAGCGTCCTGACCCAGGAGGAGGGCAAGCCCCTGGTGGAAGACCTGCTGTTCAACAACCTGATCATCCAGCCCTGAAGCCAGCGCTCAGCCGCGGACCGCGGCGACGATCGCCGCCCATTCCGCCGCGCTGACCGGCATCACCGAGAGGCGGTTGCCCTTGCGCAGCAGGGCGAAGTCGGCGAGTGCCGGCAGCTGGCGCAGGCGCGGCAGGGTCAGCACCCGCGGAAAGGCCTCGACGAAGGCGACCTGGCGCGCCGTCCAGAGGTTGTCTGAGACACTGGCCTTGGGCGCATGATAGGGACTTTCGGGATCCAGGGCGGTGGGATCCGCGAAGGCTTCGCCGACGATGCGGCCGATGCCGGCAATGCCGGGTTCGGCGCAACTCGAATGGTGAAAGAAGAACAGCTCGTCGGGAGCCATGGCGCGCAGGAAGTTGCGCGCCTGGTAGTTGCGTACCCCGTCCCAGCGCGCCTGGCCCAGGCGTTCCAGGTCGGCCAGCGAGAATTCATCGGGCTCGGATTTCAACAGCCAGCAGGCCACGGTTCGTCTCCTGACGAATGGAGGCTCGGGAGCTTCCAGGAAAGGGTCTGGTCGATTGCAAGGGGCGACCGCTTGTCGCAGAATGCCGCGCATTCCGGATGTAGTCTGATCGTACGCGCTGAGCATAACAGGGCGACGTCCTGTCCTGCCCAAAGGTGCCAGCAAGGGGGTGGCCCAGCTCGATGAAACGCAAACCTGATCTGTTGTGGGTGCTGGTCCTGATCTTTACCCTGGGTGTCGTCACCACAGGGTACACCCAGAGCTTCTGGGAACAGCGCCAGAGCCAGCAATACGCCCGCTATGCCAGCGACACTCAGCCGGCGCGGGAAGTCTCGCCCGTACGCTGAGCGTACCAGCCGTCATCGCTCACCACGGCCGCCATGGGCACGTCCCAGGCCGCCAGTGCCAGCCGCTCCACCTTCTGACATTCATGGGCACAGCCGATCAGCTGCGGGCTGTGCCATTGCCGCCGGCGCGCCAGATAGGCCAGGTTGCGATCATAGAAGCCCTTGCCCATGCCCAGGCGTCCGCCCTGGGGATCGAAACCCACCAGTGGCATCAGAATCAGGTCCAGGGCCCAGGTCGGGCGACCCAGGCGCCGATCCGGGCGCGGCTCGGCGATGCCGAACCTATTGCGCACCCAGGATTCGCCACGACCCACGCGCTGAAAGATCATCGCCGTCCGCGGCCAGCGGGACAGCACCGGCAGGTAGGTGGCCTTGCCGCGGCGCTGGGCTTCCTCGAGCAGCGGACGCGGATCGATCTCGCCATCGCTCGGCAGGTAGAAGGCGATATGCCGGGCACGGCGAAACAGCGGATGCTGCGCGAGCTGCCGATAGAGTTGGCGGGCGGCCTGGCGTTGCTGCACAGGGGTGAGGGCGCGACGTCGCTGGCGAAGGAGCTTGCGCAGCGCGGGCCTGCTGAGATCGGAGGAAGGCGGGGTGGTCATGAAGGAAATGAGCTCTCCGGAATGCCGCTGCCGGTGTAGCCCTTGAACCCTTGGTTCAAGGTGGGAGAAGTCGTAGACCTTTAGGCTTTCCGCCGTAGCGGACATGCACACCAGTCTGACGAGCAACCCCCGGGGTGTTGCTTATCGGCTCGGGGACATGACCGACTGGCGCACACACCAGAGAGTGATCTCAAGTATACGCCCCTGAGCCGGGATGCAAACCCCCACCTGTCCCCGGTCGGCGATCAGGCGGTGGTGTCGTGTTCGGTGATCAGCGCCCGGTCGACGCGATCCAGCAGATCGCGAACCCGCTCGCGGGTGCTGCTGACTTCCAGGCTGACGTCGTCCTGGCGGTGCAGCAGTTCGTGGGTGATGTTGAGGGCGGCCATCACGGCCACGCGGTCGGCGCCGATGACCTTGCCGCTGCCGCGGATCTCGCGCATCTTGCCATCCAGGTAGCGAGCGGTGCTCTCCAGGTTGGCGCGCTCGTCAGCCGGGCAGCTGATGCGATATTCCTTTTCCAGTATCTGGACGGTCACGGTCTCGATGCTCATGAGTCCTGCTCCAAGGCTTTCAGGCGTAAAATCATCGCTTCGACCTTCGATCTGGCCAATTCGTTCTTCTCGATCAACTCGGCGCGCTCCTGGCGCCAGTTGCGCTCGCCCTGGCGCAGTTGTCGATTCTGCCGCTGCAATTCCTCGAGACGCAGGAGCAGGCGCTCCACACGGTCACCGAGGGCTTCCAGATCGGCGTCGAGGGGCGTGTCGCGAGACTCGCGCATGAGGGCTACAGCTCCAGAAGGGTGCAACGAGATTGGCCGCCGGCGGGGTCAGCGCGTAGGATAAGGCTTCATTCTAGCCAGCGCCTCACCTCGACGCCATGTCCAGCTCAGCATCCGCCTACGCCGCCTTCGCCACCCTGCTCGCCGAGGCCGCTCTGCCGGTCTCGCCCGCCGAACTCCACGGTCACCTGCTCGGGCGGGTCTGCGGGGGCGCGGGCTTCGACGAGAACGACTGGCTGGCCGCGGCCAGCGAGCTGCTCGGTGGCGCGCCGGGCGAGCGTCTGCAGGCGGCGCTCTCGGGTCTGCTGGGCATGGTGCAGCAGGAATTCGCCGGTCAGCAGGTGGCCCTGGTGCTAATGCTGCCGCCGGACGAGGTGCCGCTCGCCGAGCGCACCGCGGCCCTGGGCCAGTGGTGTCAGGGCTTCCTCGCCGGCTTCGGCCTGTCCGGCCGCACCGGCGAGGTCTCCGGCGAGGCGCGCGAGGTGCTCGAGGACCTGGCGGCCATCGCCCAGATCCAGGAGCCGGCCGAGGAAGGCGAAGAGGGCGAGAACGACTTCATGGAAGTCACCGAGTACCTGCGCGTCGCCCCGCTGCTGCTCTATGGCGAATACGGCCGCGGTCCCATTCCCGAACCCGCACCCGTGGTGCACTGAGCGGCCATGCCGCGGATCCACAAGGCCGAATTCGCCCGTCGCCGCCGCGCCCTGATGGCCGAGATCGGCCACGGCGGCATCGCCCTGCTGCCCGCCGCTCCGGTGTGCCTGCGCAATCGCGATATCGAACAACCCTATCGCCAGGACAGCGACTTCCAGTACCTCACCGGCTTTCCCGAACCCGAAGCCCTGGCCGTGCTGATTCCCGGCCGGGCCCACGGTGAATACCTGCTGTTCTGCCGCGAGCGGGACGCGGAGCTGGAGCGCTGGGAAGGCCGGCGCGCCGGTCAGGAAGGGGCACTGGCCGACTATGGCGCCGACGATGCCTTTCCCATCGGCGATCTGGACGACATCCTGCCCGGGCTGCTGGAAGGGCGCGAGCGGGTCTACTACGCCATGGGCGCCCATCCGGAATTCGAGCGGCAGCTGCTCAACTGGATCGAACTGATCCGCGCCAAGGCCGACCAGGGCGCCTCGCCGCCACGGGAGCTGCTGGCGCTGGATACCCTGTTGCACGACAGCCGGCTGTACAAGTCGGCCGCCGAGGTGCGTCTGCTCAAGGCCGCCGCCGAGCTGACCTGCGCCGCCCACCTGCGCGCCATCCAGGCCTGCCGACCGGGACTGCGCGAGTATCACCTGGAGGCGGAGCTGGACTACTGCTTCCGCCAGGGCGGTGCCCGGCTGGCGGCCTATGGCTCCATCGTCGCCGCCGGGGCCAATGCCTGCGTCATGCACTACCAGGCCAACGATGCCCCTCTGCGCGACGGCGACCTGGTGCTGATCGATGCCGGGTGCGAGCTGGAGTGCTATGCCAGCGACGTGACCCGCACCTTTCCGGTGAATGGCCGCTTCTCGCCGGAGCAGCGGCAGCTGTACGACATCGTGCTGGCCGCCAACCAGGCCGCCATCGCCTGCGTCGCGCCCGGACGGCACTGGAACGAACCCCACGAAGCCACGGTCAGGGTGATCACCGAGGGGCTGCTCGCCCTGGGGCTGCTGCAGGGCGAACTGGATGCGCTGATCGAGGCCGGCGCCTGTCGTGAGTTCTACATGCACCGCGCCGGACACTGGCTGGGGCTGGACGTCCACGACGTCGGCGAATACCGCATCGGCGATCAGTGGCGGATGCTGGAACCGGGCATGGTGCTGACCGTGGAGCCCGGACTCTACATCCCGGTGGAGGCCGAGGTGCCGCGCAAATGGCGCGGCCTGGGCATCCGCATCGAAGACGAGGTGCTGGTGACGCGCAGTGGTTGCGAGGTGCTGACCGCCGGCCTGCCCAAGGCGGCCGCGGAGATCGAAGGCTTGATGGCGGCCGCGCGCGACCGCCGGGAGAACGCTCATGCAACGTCCTGATATCGCCATCATCGGTGGCGGCCTGGTGGGCGCCAGTCTGGCGCTGGCCCTGCAGGCCGGCGCCAAGGCGCGCGGCTGGCGCATCCTGCTGGTGGAGCCCTTCGCCCCTGGCGACACCTATCAGCCCAGCTACGATGCCCGCTCCTCGGCGCTCTCCTACGGCTCGCGGCTGATCTACCAGCGCCTCGGCGTCTGGGACGCCCTGGCCGAGCATGCCGAGGCGATCCGCGAGATCCAGGTCTCCGACCAGGGCCGCTTCGGCGTGACCCAGCTGCTCGCCCGCGACGAGAACCTGCCGGCACTGGGCTATGTGGTGGAGAACGCCTGGATCGGCCAGGTGCTCTGGCAGGCGCTGGATCGCGAGGTGGTGGAATGGCGCTGCCCGGCCGAGGTACGCACGCTCACCGCCGTTGCCGACGGCTATCGCCTGGAGCTGGAGGATGGCGACATCCTCGAATGCGGCCTGGCGGTACTGGCCGACGGCGGGCGCTCGGCGCTGCGCGAGTCCCTCGGCATCGAGGTGCGGCGGACGGTCTATGAGCAGACCGCACTGATCGCTAACGTCTCGACCAATCTCAGGCATGGCGGTCGCGCCTTCGAGCGCTTCACGCCCCACGGCCCCCTGGCGCTGCTGCCCCTGCCGGGCCAGCGCAGCGCCTTGGTCTGGACCCAGCCGGACGGCGAGGCCCTGCGACTGCAACAGGCGCCCGCTGCCGTCTTTCTCGCCGAATTGCAGCAGGCGGTGGGCTATCGCCTCGGCAGCTTCACCCAGGTCGGCACCCGCCATGCCTATCCGCTGACCCTGCTGGAAGCCAACGAACAGGTCCGCCCGCATCTGGTGGTCCTAGGCAACGCCGCCCACAGCCTGCACCCCATCGCCGGCCAGGGCTTCAACCTGTCCCTGCGCGACGTCGACAGCCTGGCCGAGTGCCTGCTGGAGAGCGCCGCGGCGCCCGGCGACTTCGCCACCCTGCAGGACTACCTGCAGCGCCAGCGCCTGGACCAGCAGCTGACCATCGGCTTTTCCGATCGCATCACCCGGTTGTTTTCCAACAGCCGGCCCTGGCTCAGTGCCGGACGCAACCTGGGCCTGGTCGGCCTGGAGCTGTGCCCGCCGGCCAAGAGTGCCTTCGCCCGCCAGGCCATGGGCCTGGGTACCCGTCCCTGACCTGCGAGGAGAAACGAGCATGCTGACCCATGCGGATCTGGTGATCGTCGGTGCCGGCATGGTCGGCAGCGCCCTGGCCCTGGCCCTGGCCGACAGCGGCCTGTCGGTGGTGCTGCTCGACCGCGGCCCGCTCACCCCCGGCGCGGTCGAGAGCGACCTGCCCTTCGAACCCCGGGTCAGCGCCCTGTCGCTGGCCAGCCAGCGCATCCTGCAGCGCCTGGGCGCCTGGGACGGCATTCTCGCGCGGCGTGTCAGTCCCTACCAGGCGATGCACGTATGGGACGGCTCCGGCACCGGCGCCGTGCATTTCGATGCCGCCAGCGTGCACGCCGAGGTGCTCGGCCACATTGTCGAGAATCGCGTGGTGCAGGATGCTCTGCTCGAACGCCTGGCCGAGGCCAACGTCCTGCTCCTGCCCGAGGCGCGCCTGGAATTGCTGCGTCGCTCCGGCGATCAGTGGCTGGTGCAGCTGGCCGGCGACCGCCAGATCCGCGCGCCCCTGGTGGTGGCTGCCGATGGCGCCACCTCCGCCGTGCGCCGTCTGGCCGGGCTGGAAACCCGCGAATGGGACTATCTGCACCATGCCATCGTCACCAGTGTGCGCTGCGCCGAATCGCACCAGCGCACCGCCTGGCAAAGATTCACCGACGACGGCCCGCTGGCCTTCCTGCCGCTGGACCGCGGTGGCGACACCCGCTGGTGCTCCATCGTCTGGTCCTGCACGCCCAAGCAGGGCGAGCGGCTGATGGCGCTGGACGACGCGGCCTTCTGCCAGGCCCTGGGCGAGGCCTTCGAGCAGCGCCTGGGCAAGGTGGAGTGCAGCGACACACGGCTGTGCATCCCGCTGCGCCAGCGCCATGCCAAGCGCTATGTGGAACCCGGTCTGGCCCTGATCGGCGATGCCGCCCACGTCATCCACCCGCTGGCCGGGCAGGGCGTCAACCTGGGCTTTCTCGACGCCGCGGTGCTGGCCGAGGAACTGCGCCATGCCCAGGCGCGCGGCGAATCCATCGCCGAGCAGCGGGTGCTGGAGCGCTACGAGCGCCGCCGCATGCCGCACAACCTGGCGATGATGGCGGCGATGGAAGGCTTCCAGCGGCTGTTCCAGGACGACCGCCTGCCGCTGCGCTGGCTGCGCAATGCCGCGCTCAAGCAGGTCGATCGCCATTTCGAAGCCAAGGCCCTGTTCGTGCGCCGCGCCCTGGGCCTGTCCGGCGATGTGCCGGAGTTGGCCAAGGTAGTGGCCTAGCGGCCTCAGGCGTCGCCCAGGGCTCCGGCCAGCTCCAGCACCTGCTGCCGCCAGGTGGCCTCGCGGGGCAGGGCGAGGAAGTGCGGATTGAGAAAGGACTCGCGCATCTCGTAGGTGAGGGGCTGGCCGTCCAGGGTCAGGACCTCGCCGCCGGCGCCTTCCAGCACGCCCTGGGCGGCGGCGGTGTCCCACTGGGAGGTGGGGGCGAGCCGGGGATAGAAGTCGGCCAGGCCTTCGGCCAGGAGGCAGAACTTGAGCGAGCTGCCGACGCTGACCAGCTTGGGTTCGCCCAGCGTGGTGCCCAGTTCTTCCAGCAGGCGCTGCTGCGCCGGACTGCCGTGGCGGCGACTGGCGACCACGGTGAAGGCTTCTTCCGGTTGGGTGCGCACGCCTATCTCGACGCCGTCCTCGCCCTGGATGCGGAAGGCGCCCAGTTCGCGGCCGCCGCTGAAGCAGACGTCCCGGGTGGGGATGCCGACCACGCCAAAGATCACCTGGCCGCGCTCGACCAGGGCCACGTTGACGGTGAATTCCTCGCTGCCGTCGATGAATTCCTTGGTGCCGTCCAGGGGGTCGACCACCCACCAGACGTCCCAGGCGCTGCGCGCCGCGAAGGGGATGTCACAGGCTTCTTCCGACAGCACCGGCACGTCCGGGGTCAGGCGCGCCAGGCCTTCGGCCAGCACCCGGTGGGCGGCGAGGTCGGCGGCGGTCACCGGCGAGTCGTCGCTCTTCTGCCGCACCGCCACGCCCTGGCGCCAATGGGGCAGGATGGCCGCGCCGGCCTGGCGCACCAGGTCGATGACGTTGAGCACCAGGGGCGCGGTAATGGAAACGGGCGCCATCATGCCGGCAGTTCTCCGCGTTGGGTGAGCAGGTCGCGTACCAGGTAGAGGGCGGCCAGGGCGCGGCCTTCGGAAAAGCGCGGATTCTGCACCAGCTGCGACAGTTCGCGCAGGTCGACGCTGCTGACTTCCAGGGGCTCGGGTTCGTCGCCCGGCAGGCGCTCGGGATAGAGGTCGCGGGCCAGCACCACGTGGATGCGCTGACTCATGTAGCCCGGGCTCAGCGACAGGGCGGTGAGGTATTCCAGCTGGCGCGCGCCAAAGCCGGCCTCTTCCTTGAGTTCGCGATTGGCGGCGTCGAGGATCTCCTCGCCCGGCTCCACCAGGCCCTTGGGCAGCGACAGTTCGTAGTCTTCCACGCCGCCGCAGTATTCCTCGATGAGCAGGGCGTGGGTGGCGTCCTGCAGGGCCACCACCATCACCGCGCCATGACCGGTGCCCTTGTTGGCCAGGCGCTCGTAGGTGCGTTCCTCGCCGTTGGCGAAGCGCAACTGCATCTCCTCGACGGTGAACAGGCGGCTCTTGGCCACGATCTGTCGGGCGAGAACAGTGGGTTTCTGGCGCATGGACGGCTCCTGGGCTGGGCGGACGGGTATGATAACCCGCCTGTTACATGATCCGGAGTCACCATGACCCCTCTCGACTGGAGCCGTATCGATACCGTGTTGCTGGACATGGACGGCACCCTGCTCGATCTGCATTTCGACAACCATTTCTGGCTGGAGTACCTGCCGCAGCGCTATGCCGAGCGCCACGGCCAGTCCCTGGCGCTGGCCAAGGCCGAGCTGGAGCCGCTGTTTCTCAGTCACCAGGGCAAGCTGACCTGGTACTGCCTGGACTTCTGGAGCGCCGAGCTGGGCTTTTCCATGCGCGAACTCAAGGAGGAGATCGCCCACCTGATCGCCCTGCGGCCGGACGCCGACACCTTTCTCGCCGCCCTGCAACGCGCCGGCAAGCGGGTGGCGCTGATCACCAACGCCCACCGCGATTCCCTGTCGCTGAAGCTGGAGCGTATCGAGCTGGCGCCCTATTTCGATCGGCTGATCAGCTCCCACGACTACGGCTTTCCCAAGGAGGAGCAGCAGTTCTGGCACGCCCTGCAGGCCGACTTCGCCTTCGATCCGGCGCGCACCCTGTTCATCGACGACAACCTGCCGATCCTGCGCAGCGCCCGCGACTACGGCGTCGCCCACCTGCTGGCGATCCACGAGCCGGACAGCCGGCGCGGTCCCAAGGACAGCGAGGAATTCGAGGCGGTGCGGGATTATCGCGAGCTGCTGCCGCAGTGAGGACTGCCGCAGTCCTGGCGACCCTCACCCCGGCCCTCTCCCGGGGGGAGAGGGGGCAGAGCGCCCGGAGGTAATCAGTGGATATCAAGCAACTGCGCTTTCTCATCGCCCTGGACGAGACGCGTCACTTCGGCCAGGCGGCGGCGCGCTGCCACGTCACCCAGCCGACCCTGTCCATGCGCCTGCGTGGCCTGGAAGACGAGCTGGGGGTGGAGCTGGTGCGTCGCGGGCAGCGCTTCGAGGGATTCACCGAGGCGGGGCAGCGCATCCTCGCCTGGGCGCGCACCCTGATGGCCGCCCATGACGGTCTCTATGCCGAGGCCCAGGCCTTCCAGGGGCAACTGGTGGGCACCCTGAGGGTCGGCCTGGTGCCGCTGGCCAGCTTCGATCCCATGCCGCTGCTGCAGCACCTGCGCCTGCTGCACCCCAAGCTGCATTTCCAGCTGCAGGTGCTCAGCACCGAGCGCATCCTCGAAGCCGTGGCCAGCAATCGCCTGGAGCTGGGCATCTCCTACCTGGAACACCTGGATCCGGCGCGCTTCGACAGCCTGACCCTGACCGAGACGCGCATGGGCCTGCTCTATGACGAGCGGCATTTCAGCTTCGACCAGGCCGCGCTGGATTGGCAGGCGGTGGCCGGCTTGCCGCTCGGCCTGCTTACCGGCGCCATGCATTTTCGCCAGTCGGTGGACCATGGCTTTCGCAGCCTGGGGTTGACGCCACAGCCGGTGCTGGAGACCGACGCCGTCTATCTGCTCCTGCAGGCGGTCAATGCCGGTCTCTGCTGTGCCGTGGTGCCCCTGGCCGGCGGTTTCGACCGTCTCACCCCCCATGCGCGGCTGATCCCCATCGCCACGGCCCGTACCCTGGCGCCCCTGGGGCTGCTCATTCGTCGGACCGAACCCCGACTGGCGGTCGCCGATGCCTGTTTCCAGGCGGTCAAGGCGCTCTATGCCGAGAGTGATAGATAGCGTTTATCAAGGCATCGGTCATAGCGATTAGACGCCCCGGGATGTGCTGGTTAATCTTTGATCTGTGTCAAACCGCCGCAGGTCGTTTTCGCCCATGTCCCAGGATTCGCCAGACCTCGTTGCCGCGCCCCCCGCCGGCTATGCCTTCGCCGAGCTGGAGCAGCCTGCCGTGCGCGGCGAACAGCCGCTGGCCGAGGAGGTGGCGCTGGCCATCGCCTACAACGGCATCAGCCATGCGGTGATGATGGCGACGCCGGCCGACGTCGAAGACTACGTGGTCGGTTTCAGCCTCAGCGCCGGCATCGTCGATGCCATCGACGACATCTATGGCATCCAGGTGCGGCGCGTCGGCGAAGCCCTCAATGTCGACGTCGAGATCAGCAGCCGCACCTTCTGGGCGCTCAAGCAGCAGCGCCGCCAGCTGGCCGGCACCAGTGGCTGCGGCCTGTGCGGGGTCGAGGCCCTGGAACAGGCGCTGCCGCAGCTGGATCGCCTGCGCAAGGTGCCGCTGCCACCGGCCGCCCACCTGCACGACCTACGCCAGCGCATCGATGCCGCCCAGGACCTGGGCCAGCGCAGCGGCGCGGTGCACGCCGCGCTGTTCATCGACGGCCAGGGCGAACTGACCCTGTGCCGCGAGGACATCGGTCGCCACAACGCCCTGGACAAGCTGATCGGCGCCCTGTTGCGCCAGCGCCAGCCGGTGCGCGAGGGCTGCGTGGTGGTCACCAGCCGTTGCAGCCTCGAACTCATCCACAAGGCGGTGCGGGCCGGACTCGCCACCCTCATCACCCTGTCGGCGCCTACCGGGCTGGCCGTGGAGTGGGCGCGCCGTCATCGTCTCAATCTGATCCATCTGCCACACCGGTCGCCGCCGCGGGTCTATGCCCCGGCGCCGGTGGCCCCTTGATCCCACGGGAATCGCCATGAACAAACCTCAGCAGTCCTTCAAACCCTATCAAGGCCCCGCCGCCGGCTGGGGCGCCCTGAAGAGCGTGGTGCACTTCTGGCTCGACAGCGGCAACGCCTTCAAGAATCTGCGTACCCTGCTCAAGACCAACCAGGACCATGGCTTCGATTGCCCCGGCTGCGCCTGGGGCGAGGCCCCGGAAAACGGCCTGGTGAAGTTCTGCGAGAACGGCGCCAAGGCGGTCAACTGGGAAGCCACCAAGCGCCGCGTCGATGCCGCCTTCTTCGCTCGCCACAGCGTGACCTCGCTGCTGGAGCAGAGCGACTACTGGCTCGAATACCAGGGCCGGCTGACCGAGCCGCTGCGCTATGACGCGGCCACCGATCGCTATGTGCCCATCGCCTGGGACGCCGCCTTCGCGCTGATCGCCAAGGAGCTCAAGGCCCTGGCCAGCCCCGACGAAGCCGAGTTCTACACCTCGGGGCGCGCCAGCAACGAGGCGGCCTTCCTCTATCAGCTGTTCGTGCGCGCCTACGGCACCAACAACTTCCCCGACTGCTCGAACATGTGCCACGAGGCCAGCGGCGTGGGCCTGGGCCGCAGCATCGGCGTCGGCAAGGGTACCGTGACCTATCACGACCTGGACGAGGCGGATGCCATCTTCGTCATCGGCCAGAACCCCGGCACCAACCACCCGCGCATGATCGAAACCCTGCGCAACGCGGTGAAGCGCGGCGCCCAGGTGGTCTGCTTCAACCCGCTCAAGGAGCGCGGCCTGGAGCGCTTCCAGCATCCGCAAAGTCCGCTGGAGATGCTGACCAACGACTCGCGGCCGACCAACACCGCCTACTTCCGTCCGGCCCTGGGCGGCGACATGGCGGCGCTGCGCGGCATCGCCAAGTACCTCCTGCAGTGGGAGCGCGAAGCCGCTGCCAAGGGCGCCAAGCGCGTCTTCGACCACGATTTCATCGCCGCCCACACCCTGGGCATGGACGACTACCTGGCCCAGGTCGACGCCACCTCCTGGGAGCTGATCGAGCGCCAGTCGGGCTTGTCGCTGCACGAGATCGAACAGGCCGCGCGCATGTATGCCCGCGCCGAGAAGGTCATCATCTGCTGGGCCATGGGCATCACCCAGCACCGCCATTCGGTGGCCACGGTGCAGGAGATCGCCAACCTGCAGCTGCTCTGCGGTCACATCGGCCGGCCCGGCGCCGGCCTCTGCCCGGTGCGCGGCCACAGCAACGTCCAGGGCGACCGCACCATGGGCATCGACGAGAAGGCCCCGGCCTGGCTCAGCGACGCCCTGGCCAAGCGCTTCGCCTTCGAGCCGCCACGCAATCGTGGTCACAACACCGTGGAAGCCATCGCCGCCATGGAGCAGGGCAAGGCCAAGGTGTTCATCGGCCTCGGCGGCAACTTCGCCCAGGCGACCCCGGACACCCCGCGCACCCACAGGGCGCTGCGCAAGTGCGACCTGACCGTGCATATCGCCACCAAGCTCAACCGCAGCCACCTGGTGACCGGTCGCCAGGCGCTGATCCTGCCCTGCCTGGGCCGCACCGAGATGGACGTGCAGAGGGGTGGCAAGCAGGCGATCACCGTGGAAGACAGCTTCAGCATGGTGCACGCCTCGGCCGGTATCCTGCGGCCGCTGTCGTCGCAGATGAAGTCCGAGCCGGCCATCGTTGCCGGCCTGGCCAAAGCCACCCTGGGCAACCATCCGGTGGACTGGGACTGGCTGATCGAGGATTACGACCGCATCCGCGACCTAATCGCCGACGTCATTCCCGGCTTCCAGGACTTCAACGCCCGTCTCGCCGCACCCGGCGGCTTCTACCTGGGCAACAAGGCCGGACGCCGGGAGTGGAACACCCCCACCGGCAAGGCCAACTTCGCTGCCAATGCGCTGTTGCATGACCTCTTGCCGGACGCGGTCCGTCGCCAGGGCATCAAGCCCGACCTGATCCTGCAGACCATGAGATCCCACGACCAGTACAACACCACCATCTACAGCCTCGACGACCGCTATCGCGGCGTGAAGGGCCAGCGCGACGTGGTCTTCGTCAACCAGGCCGATCTGGATCGCCTGGGCGTGGCCGCCGGCGAGAAGGTGGATCTGGTCGCCCTGTGGGACGACGGCCTCGAGCGCCGGGTCCGCGGCTTCACTGCGTTGCCGTTCGACATCCCGGTCGGCCAGGCAGCCGGCTACTACCCGGAGACCAATCCGCTGGTGCCCCTGGAAAGCTACGGCGAGGGCAGCTTCACGCCCACCTCCAAGTTCGTCGCCATCAAGGTCGAGAAGGCCAGCGCCGGCAACCGCATCGCCTCGGTGGCCTGATCGGGGTTAGGCTGTCCTCTCGATTCGGGAGGGCAGCCATGCAGCGCATCGTCACCTGGCTCGGCGCGGATCCGGTCCGCTGCCGGCTGCTCGCCACTCTTGCCGACCTGCACCTGCCCGACGCCTGGCTGGCCGCGGGCTTCGTACGCAACCTGGTGTGGGATCGACTGCATGGCCACGCCGAGTCGACGCCGCTGGCGGATCTGGATGTCATCTATTTCGACGCGACTGACTGCCGGCCCGAGCGGGACAGGGAAATCGAAGCGCTGTTGGCGGCGCAGGCGCCGGGCTGGCCCTGGTCGGTACGCAATCAAGCCGCCATGCACCTGCGCAATGACGATGCGCGTTATGGCGATAGCCTGGACGCCATGCGTTTTTGGGTCGAGGTCGAGTCTGCCCTGGCCGCGCGCCTGACCGCCGACGGCGAGCTCGAAGTGGTCAGCCCCTTCGCCCAGGAAGGGCTCTTCGCCCTGCATCTCACGCCCAATCCCTGGCGTCCACGACCCGAAGCCTTTCGCCAGCGGCTCGCGACCAAGGGCTGGCTGGAGCGTTGGCCGCGGTTGCGTATTCAGACCGCTTGAGGGGGGCTCGCGCGGGTGTGGGTCAGGCGCGTCGCCCGTGGCCTTCCGGCAGCGCGGCCCGGTCGAGCGCGAGGCGTTGCGGCCGGGGTGCGGCCAGGCGATTCCCGAGCATCGCCTGGCCCGGGTCTCAGACCCTGAAGCGCGACGTCAGCTCTTGCAGCTGCAGGCTCAGGTTGGCCAGTTCGGTGCTGGAGCCGGCGGTTTTCTCGGTGGCGGCGGCGGTCTGGTCGGCCACTTCGTGGACCTTGACCACGCTGCGGCTGATGTTTTCACTGGCCGCACTCTGTTGCTCGACCGCGGTGGCGATCTGCTCGTTCATGGCCTCGATCTCGCTCACCGCACTGCTGACGCTGCCCAGCACCACGCCTGCCTGGCGGGTCAGGTCGACGCTTTCGCCGGTCAGTTCGATATTGCGGTCGAGGGCGGCGCTCATCTTGTCGGTGCTGCCGTGCAGTCGGGTGATGAGGCTGGCGATCTCGTCGGTGGAGGTGCGCGTACGCTGCGCCAGGCCGCGCACCTCGTCGGCGACCACGGCGAAGCCACGTCCGGCTTCACCGGCGCGAGCGGCCTCGATGGCGGCGTTGAGCGCCAGCAGATTGGTCTGCTCGGCGACCGCCTTGATCACGTCCAGCACGCCGCCGATGCGGTCGGCATCCTGCCTGAGCAACTCCATGGTGGCCTGGGTGCTGTCCACTTCCTGGGCCAGGCTCTGAATCTGAGTGGCGACCTGGTTGACCATCTCGTCACCCTCCCGGGTCTTGAGCGTGGCCTCGCGGGCGGTGGTTGACGCCTGTTCGGCATTGCGCGCCACCTCGTTGATGGTGGCGCTCATCTGCTGCATGGCGGTGGCGATCTGCTCGGTCTCCATCTTCTGCGCCGAGGCGCCAGCGCGCGTCTGCTCGGTGACGGCGGAGAGTTCTTCGGCGGCACTGGCGACCTGGATGACGCCGTCCTTCTGCTCGCGGATCAGGTCGCTCAGATTGACGATCATGCGCTGCATGGCCGCCTGCAACTGGCCGATCTCGTCCTTGCGCGCTGCCTCGATCTGCACGGTCAGGTCGCCCGCAGCGAGCTGTTCCACGGTCACCAGGGTCTGGCGCAGCGGCGTCACGATGGAGCGGGTGATGACCCAGGCCGCGACCAGGCTGAGCAGTACCGCCAGCAGCAGCCCGCCAAAGAGCATCAGCTTGGCTTCGCGGATATCGTCGAGGCGGAACTGGCTCTGTAGCTGCTTCATCTCGTCGGAGGTCTTGAGCAACATCTGGATATGCTGGTAGAGCCCCAGATTGACGTCCTGGAACGCCTTCTGGACGCTGAACAGCTGGTGGACCTGACGCTGATACTGGTCGAGAAGTCCTGGCAGCTGCTGCAATTCCGGGGTCGGAGGCAAGGTCTTGAGCACGTCACCGGTCTTGGTCAGGGACGCCAGCAAGGCTTCCTGTTGTGGCCCGGCGGACTTGAGCACATAGAGGTGCAAGTGGATCCGCAGCTGCTGCAGCGCCGCCAGCAGGGAGGGCAGCTGGGCGCTGGCTTGATCGCGCTCACGATCCAGGGCGCTGGATGCCTCCTGCAATCGCTGGTCCATCATGTCGCCCGTATCGCGAATGTCCTGGATCGCGGTGGTGCGATCCTGGGTCACCTTGAGCGCCTGCTGATAGATATCGCGGTATTCCCTGAGGGTCTGTTCGGTACGGGCCAGTAGTGCTGTGCTTTCCGGACGTTTGAACAGTGGACGGACATTCTCTAGTTGCTGTTCGAGGGCATCGATGCCGCCTTTCCAGCGAGCGGCCTGGTCGGCTTCCGGCATGAGGGCGAAATCCTTGCGGGCATTGCGCATGTCTCGGGCGAGTAGACCGATTTGGGTGAACTGTTCGATCAGGTTGCCGCGTCGGCCCAGGGCCTGGATGCCGTCCCAGCCGGCATAGGCGATAGCCAGGGACAGAATGATCAGGATGGTAAAGCCGGAAAACAGCTTCGTACGAACACTCATGTTGCTCATCTTCATAAGGCTATTTCCAATGTTCGGCGGAAAGTTCCGGAGTTTGAGAGGGGCGGAGGGCGTCGGATTCTAGCCGAGGGTAATGTAAAAAAGTTAGGTGTTTACAACCTTTAAATAATGGTAAGTCTAATTCTTATATATCAATATCAAGAGTGATTTCGTTTCCTGACATTCGCTGTTAGCGCTATTGATATATATAGAATTTTTTGTCGAAATTTGGCCTTGGACAATCCGTGTTAGTTGAGGGATTGCTTTTTATTAGTCTGGCTTTAGAGATATGACCAAAAGGCAGGAGCAGAGGCGCTGGCCTGTATCCGGAGAGAAGGGGATTTGGCGGGACGGTTCTTCGCTGGCGGCCAGCGGCTCCCGCTCGCGCAGACGGCGATGAACACCTTCGCCGCTCTCATCGACTGTCCGGCGAACCCTGGAATGCCGCTAGACTCCATAGAAGGTCATTCGCTTTCCCTCTCCGGCAAGGAATCCCCATGTCCACCACGGAGCGTCGCCGCGCCTTTCTTCAGCATCCGGGCTTTTCGCGGCTGTTCGCACCCGGGCGCCTGACCCTAGGCTTTCTGCTGCCACTGGAGGGCTATCCCGACGATCCCATGCCGACCCTGCGCGACCACGCCCGCCTGGCGCGGCTGGCCGACCAACTGGGCTTCGCGGCGCTCTGGGCGCGCGACGTGCCCTTCTACGATCCCGGCTTCAACGATGCCGGCCAAGTGTTCGAGCCCTTCACCTATCTCGGCTATCTGGCGGGCATCACCCAGCACCTGACCCTGGCCACCGGCAGCGCCGTCATCACCCTGCGCCATCCGCTGCACCTGGCCAAGATGGCGGCTTCGGTCGACCAGTTGAGCGATGGCCGGCTGGTGCTGGGGGTGGCCTCCGGCGATCGCCCGGTGGAATACCCGGCCTTCGGCCTGGAGAGTGAATTCGAGCGGCGGGGCGAGCGCTTTCGCGATGCCTTCGAGATGTTTCGCCTGGCCGGCGAGACTAATTTCCCGCTGGGGGCCTTTCGCCGCTTCGGCGATCTGCAGGGGCTGGCCGATCTGGTGCCCAAACCCGTGCATGGGCGCATTCCGGCGCTGGTCACCGGGCGCAGTCGGCAAACGGTGGACTGGATCGCCGCCAAGGCCGATGGCTGGTTCTATTACTTCGTACCGGCCGAACATGTTCCGGCGCTGACGCGGGTCTGGCGCGAGGCGCTGGACGAGATCGGCGGGCGCGAGTTGTTCAAGCCCTTCGCCCAGGGGCTGTTCTTCGAGCTGGTCAGCGATCCGGCTCAGCCGCCTCGGCCCATCCATGCCGGCTTGTCCTGCGGGCGGCGGGCGTTGGTGGACTACCTTGGTCAGTTGCAGGAAGCCGGCGTCAATCACCTGGCGCTTAACCTGCGCCCCTCACGGCGTCCGGCCAGCGAAGTGGTCCAGGAACTGGGCGAATTCGTGCTCCCGCACTTTCCTTCCCTGCAGCCGTAGCGATCGTCGCGGTGTGGCGCCAGGTAACACTTGTCTGGCTAACGATTCCCGGCCGTCGTCACCTGGGCAGGCGATTCCCCTGTGGTAGGGGTTCAACCGGGTCGCACCCCTTGGCCTGATCTCTGCATAACCTTCCGTTCTGTTACCTAGCTTTTGGTGCAACCGGATCGACGGTAGAACCTTGCGGGTTGCACTTGGTTGCACTTTTCTTTCGAGCGGCGCTAAGCTGCGCCGAATTTCGACGCCTTCTTGCTTGAGGACCTGCGCATGGCCACTACAACCACCCTGGGCGTAAAGCTCGACGAAGCCACCCGCGATCGCCTCAAGGAAGCGGCGCGCCGTATCGATCGGACGCCCCACTGGTTGATCAAGCAGGCCATCTATACCTATCTGGAAACCCTGGAAAGCGGCGCGACCCTGGCCGATCTGCAGGGCATCGCCCAGCGTCTGGCCGAGGGCGACAACGAAGCCGTCGAGGCGCTGGCCGATCCGGTCTACCAGCCCTTCCTGGAATTCGCCGAAAGCATCCTGCCGCAATCGGTACTGCGCTCGGCCATCACCGCGGCCTATCGCCGGCCGGAAGAAGAGCTGCTGCCGCTGCTGCTGGAGCAGGCGCGCCTGCCGGCGGCCCAGGCCAAGGCCACCCATGAACTGGCTCACCGCATCGCCGAGAAGCTGCGTAATGCCAAGGGTGCAACCGGGCGCTCCGGAATGGTGCAGAGTCTGCTCCGTGAATTCTCGCTGTCGTCCCAGGAGGGCGTGGCCCTGATGTGCCTGGCCGAAGCCCTGCTGCGCATCCCCGACAAGGGCACCCGCGATGCGCTGATCCGCGACAAGATCAGCACCGGCAACTGGCAGCCGCACCTGGGCAACAGCCCCTCGCTGTTCGTCAACGCCGCCACCTGGGGCCTGCTGCTGACCGGCCGCCTGGTCTCGACCCACAACGAGGCCGGCCTCACCAGTTCGCTCAATCGCCTCATCGGCAAGAGCGGCGAGCCGGTGATCCGCAAGGGCGTGGACATGGCCATGCGCCTCATGGGCGAGCAGTTCGTCACCGGCGAGACCATCGCCGAAGCCCTGGCCAACGCCAGCAAGTTCGAGGCGAAAGGCTTCCGCTACAGCTACGACATGCTCGGCGAAGCCGCCCTGACCGAGGCCGATGCCCGCCGCTACCTGGCCTCCTACGAGCAGGCCATCCACTCCATCGGCAAGGCCTCCCACGGCCGTGGCATCTACGAGGGCCCGGGTATCTCCATCAAGCTCTCGGCACTGCATCCGCGCTACAGCCGCGCCCAGTACGACCGGGTGATGAGCGAGCTCTATCCGCGCCTGCTGGAACTGACCCTGCTGGCCAAGCGCTACGACATCGGCCTGAACATCGACGCCGAGGAAGCCGATCGCCTGGAGATCTCCCTGGATCTCCTGGAGCGCCTGTCCTTCGAGCCGCAGCTGGCCGGCTGGAACGGCATCGGCTTCGTCATCCAGGCCTACCAGAAGCGCTGCCCGCTGGTGATCGACTACCTGATCGACCTGGCCAAGCGCAGCCGTCGGCGTCTGATGATCCGCCTGGTCAAGGGCGCCTACTGGGACAGCGAGATCAAGCGCGCCCAGGTGGAAGGCCTGGAGGGCTATCCGGTCTATACCCGGAAGGTCTACACCGACGTGGCCTACCTGGCCTGCGCCCGCAAGCTCCTGGCGGCACCGGAATCCATCTATCCGCAATTCGCCACCCACAACGCCCACACCCTGGCCGCCATCTACCAGCTCGGCGGGCAGAACTACTACCCCGGCCAGTACGAATTCCAGTGCCTGCACGGCATGGGCGAGCCGCTGTACGAGCAGGTGGTGGGCAGCGTCAAGGACGGCAAGCTGGCACGGCCGTGCCGCATCTATGCCCCGGTGGGCACCCACGAGACGCTGCTGGCCTACCTGGTCCGCCGCCTGCTGGAAAACGGCGCCAACACCTCCTTCGTCAACCGCATCGCCGACCATTCCATCTCCCTCGACGAGCTGGTGGCCGATCCGGTGGTGCAGATCGAGCAGCAGTCCACCAATGAAGGCGCCATCGGCCTGCCGCATCCGCGCATTCCCCATCCCAGCGCTCTGTACGGCGCCGAGCGCTGCAATTCCAGCGGTCTGGACCTGTCCAGCGAACACCGCCTGGGTTCGCTGTCCGCGGCCCTGCTGGCCAGTGGCAACACCGCCTGGGAAGCCCGCCCGCTGCTGGGTCGCGCCAGCGAGCCGTCGATTGCGCAACCGGTGCTCAATCCGGCCGATCGCCGCGATCGCGTCGGTCAGGTCAGCAACGCCACCCGTGCCGATGTCGACATCGCCCTGGAAGAAGCCCTGGCCGCCGCACCCATCTGGCAATCCACGCCGCCCGAGCAGCGCGCCGCCGCCCTGGATCGCGCCGCCGAATTGATGGAGGCGCAGATCCAGCCGCTGATGGGCCTGCTGGTGCGCGAGGCCGGCAAGACCTACGCCAATGCCATCGCCGAGGTGCGCGAGGCGGTGGACTTCCTGCGCTACTACGCCGCCCTGGTGCGTCGTGACTTCGCCAACGACAGCCACCGCCCGCTGGGTCCGGTGGTCTGCATCAGCCCCTGGAACTTCCCCCTGGCCATCTTCAGCGGCCAGATCGCCGCGGCGCTGGCCGCCGGCAACACCGTGCTGGCCAAGCCGGCCGAGCAGACCCCGCTGATCGCCGCCCAGGCCGTGCGTATCCTGCTGGAGGCCGGCATCCCCGAAGGCGTGCTGCAACTGCTGCCGGGCGAGGGCTCCACCATCGGCGCTGCCCTGGTCAACGATGTGCGGGTCAAGGGCGTGATGTTCACCGGCTCCACCGAGGTGGCGCAGATCCTGGCGCGCAACATCGCCGGACGCCTGGACGCCCAGGGCCGGCCGATCCCGCTGATCGCCGAGACCGGTGGCCAGAACGCCATGATCGTCGACTCCTCGGCCCTGGCCGAGCAGGTGGTCGCCGACGTGGTGGCCTCCGCCTTCGACAGCGCCGGTCAGCGCTGCTCGGCCCTGCGCGTGCTCTGCGTGCAGGACGACGTGGCCGATCGCGTGCTGGAAATGCTCAAGGGCGCCATGGCCGAATGCCGACTGGGCAATCCGGAGAATCTGGCCATCGACATCGGCCCGGTGATCGACGGCGAGGCCAAGGCCACCATCGACAAGCACATCCAGACCCTGCGCGGTAAGGGTCGCCGGGTGCACCAGGGCGGGCGCGTGGAAGGCGATGCCATCCACCGCGGCACCTTCGTCATGCCCACCCTGATCGAGCTGGAGAGCCTGGCGGAACTGGGTCGCGAGGTCTTCGGCCCGGTGCTGCACGTGGTGCGCTATGGCCGCAAGGACCTGGACAAGGTCATCGACCAGATCAACGCCACCGGCTATGGCCTGACCTTCGGCGTGCACACCCGCATCGACGAGACCATCGCCAAGGTGGTGGAACGCGCCCATGCCGGCAACCTCTACGTCAACCGCAACATGGTCGGCGCGGTGGTCGGGGTGCAGCCCTTCGGTGGCGAAGGCCTCTCGGGCACCGGTCCCAAGGCCGGTGGCCCGCTGTACCTCTATCGCCTGCTCAGCACCCGTCCCGATGGCGATCCCGCGGTGGCTCTGGCCAAGGGCAGCACCGGCGAGACCGAATGGCAGGTACGCGATGCCCTGCGCCAGCAGGCCGGCAATCCGCTGGGCGCCCTGCACGACTGGGCCAGGCAACAGGGCCTGGGCGAGCTGGAGCAGGCCTGCCTGAGATTCGCCGAGGAATCCCTGAGCGGCCTGACCCGCCTGCTGCCGGGTCCGACCGGCGAGCGCAACAGCTACAGCCTGCTGCCGCGCAGCCGGGTGCTGTGCCTGGCGGCCGACGAAAGCGATCTGCTGCTGCAATTGGCGGCGGTCATGGCGGTGGGCAGCACGGCCCTGGTCGAGGACGCCCACAAGACGACGCTGACGCGCCTGCCGCACGCCGTGCGCGCGCGGGTTCAGGTGGCGGCTGACTGGCGCAAGGACGAGGTCGCCTTCGAGGCGGTCCTGCACCACGGCGATTCCGATCAGCTGCGCCAGGTCTGCCAGCAGGTGGCCAAGCGCAATGGTCCCATCGTCGGCGTCCAGGGCCTGGCCCGCGGCGAGACCGCCATTCCGCTGGAGCGCCTGCTCATCGAGCGCGCCCTGAGCGTGAATACCGCAGCGGCGGGTGGTAATGCGAGTCTGATGACGATTGGCTGATTGGCTGATTGGCTGATTGGCTTCGACGGTGGAGTCGTCTCAACCCAACCTACGGACGCGCGTCGCGTTGCCCCTTCTCCCTTCGGGAGAGGGTTGAGATGAGGGCGAGGTGCGAGGGATAGGCCCAGGGCTGTTGGGCTTCGACAGTGGAGCCGTCTTGACCCAACCTACGAATGCACGTCCGTAGGTTGGGTTGAGCGCAGCGAAGCCCAGCAGGCATACTCGCTGTCTGGCTCCGATAGCAGGACCTAATACAGCGCCCCATACCCCTCCGGTTCCACCGGAAAGCTGCCATCGTTGGCGGCGATCAGTTTGTTCAGGCGTACCGGGATGGCCTTGGCCGCTGGCACCTTGCTGCCTTCGGCGTGGTGCCAGAGGGGGATCAGGGCGTTGCATTCGGGGTAGTAGCCGCCACAGGCCCCTTCCGGAATGTTGTAGGGCGTGACGCGCAGCGGACCCACCTCACGGCGCACGCCGTCATCGGCCACCGTCGACACCTGCACCTTGTCGCCCTCGGCCAGGCCCAGGCGTTCGATGTCGTTGCGATTCATCAGCAGCACCGCACGGGTGCCCTTCACGCCGCGAAAGCGATCGTGATAGCCGTAGATGGTGGTGTTGAACTGGTCGTTGCTGCGCAGCGTCATCAGGGTCAGGACGTCACGCCCGCGGGCGGGCATGTCCGGATCTTCTTCCAGGCTGCGCGGCACGATGAGATTGGCCTTGCCGGTGTCGGTCTTCCATTCACGCTTGGCCGCCGGCAGCGGGCGATGGAAACCGCCCACCTCCCACATCCGCGCATTGAAGTCGTGGAAGATCTCCGGGAAGGAGCGCGCGATCTCGTCGCGGATCAGCGCATAGTCGGCGATCCAGGCGTCCCAGGTGACCTGCGGGTTGTCGGGCAGGGTGGCCTTGGCCAGGCCGGCGACGATGGCCGGCTCGGACAGCAGGTCGCCTTCGGGCGGCTCGGCTACGCCACGCCAGCCGTGGATGCAGCCGGTACTGTCCTCGGTGCTGTGGGCCTGTTCCACCCCATTCTGGCGATCGATTTCGGTACGCCCCAGGCAGGGCAGCAGATAGGTCTTGTCCGCCGGCACCAGATGATTGCGATTGAGCTTGGTGGCGATCTGCACCGACAGGCGCAGGGTGCGCCAGGCCGGCTCCATCAGGCTGGTCTCGGGAATGGCGCGCAGGAAGTTGCCGCCCAGGCTGATGAAGGCCTTCACCGAGCCGTCGAGGATACCCTCGCAGGCTTCCACGGTATTGCGACCCTTGTCCTGTGGCGGGGCGAAGCCGAAGCGCTCGCCCAGCTGTTCGAGCGGCGCCAGCTCCGGCTTCTCGGTGATGCCCACGGTGCGCTGGCCCTGGACGTTGGAATGCCCGCGCACCGGGCAGATGCCGGCGCCGGGCTTGCCGATGTTGCCGCGCATGAGCAGCAGGTTGGTCAGCATCTGGATGGTTTCCACGCCATGGCGATGCTGGGTCAGCCCCATGCCATAGATGCCGATGACCTTCTGACAGCGACCATAGACGGCAGCGGCTGCTTCCAGAGCGCTGCGGGTCAGCCCCGACTGGCGCTCCAGCTGCGGCCATTCCTGGCGCTGCAACCACTCGCAGAAGTCGGCGAAGCCGTGGCAATGCTCGGCGATGAAGGCATGGTCGAGCACGGCCGGTTGGCCCTGTTCGCGCGCGAGATCATCAGCCGCCAGCAAGGCCTTGCACAGACCGGCGAGGGCCGCGGTGTCGCCACCGGGCTTGAGCTGATGGTACTGGGTGCTGATCTGGGTGGGCTGGTCGGTCAGCATCTCCACCGGCGACTGCGGATTGACGAAGGTTTCCAGGCCGCGCTCGCGCAGGGGATTGAAGGTGATGATGGGCGCGCCGCGTTTGCGCGCCTCCTGCAGGTCATGCAGCATCCGCGGACTGTTGCTGCCCGGATTCTGGCCAAAGAACAGCAGGCAGTCGGCCTGATCGAAGTCGTTCAGGGTCACGGTACCCACGGTCACGCCAATACTTTTGGGCAGAGCGACCGAGGTGCTCTCGTGGCACATATTGGAACTGTCCGGCAGGTTGTTGGTGCCGTACAGGCGGGCATAGAGCTGATAGAGGTAGGAGGTCTCCAGCGCCGCACGACCCGAGGCGTAGAAGATCACCGAGTCCGGCGCCAGCGCCTTGAGTTCGGCGCCGATGTCGGCGAAGGCCTCGGCCCAGCTCACCGGACGATAGCGGTCGGTGGCGGCGTCGTAGCGCAGCGGATGGGTGAGCCGGCCAACCTCTTCCAGGTCATAGTCGCGCCAGCCACGCAGTTCGCTGAGCGAATGCTGGGCGAAGAATTCCGGTCCGCATCTCTTGCTGGTGACCTCCCAGGCAGTGGCCTTGGCGCCGTTCTCGCAGAATTCCAGCGGATGGGGCTTGCCCGGCTTGGCCCAGGCGCAACTCACGCAGGCGAAGCCGCCGTGCTTGTTCTGCCGGGCCAGCAGCGCACCGGACTTGAGCGGCACCCGTTCACGCAGGACGATCTCGGTCACCGAGCGTGCCGAGCCCCAGCCACCGGAGGGCGCGTCATAGCGTTCAACCTTGGGTTTGCCGATCTTGCTCATGGTGCGCCTCACGTGACTGTCTGGCGATGTGCCTGTAGGTCATGGGACGACGCGTCTGGCGGGAAGGTTCTGGTGGTCAGCCAGGCGGTGCGGCGAAGCCCAGTTGGCGCCAGCCTTCGTAGACCGCCACGGCCACGGTATTGGACAGATTGAGGCTGCGGCGATTGGGTAGCATCGGCAGGCGCAGCCGCTGTTCGGGCGGCAGCGACTCCAGCACCTCGGCCGGCAGCCCGCGACTTTCCGGACCGAACAGCAGGGCATCGCCCGGCGCATAGGCGATCTCGGTGAAGGGATGGCTGGCCTTGGTGGTGAAGGCCAGCAGTCGGGGCGGCTGCAAATCTGCTATACAGGCCGCGAGGCTGGCATGGGTCCGCACGCTGGACCACTCGTGGTAGTCCAAGCCGGCGCGACGCAGTTTCTTGTCGTCCAGCGCAAAACCCAGCGGCTCGATCAGATGCAGGCGGCAGCCGGTAATGGCGCACAGGCGAATGACGTTGCCGGTATTGGGCGGAATTTCCGGTTGGTAGAGGATGATGTCGAACATGAAGGGCAGGGCGCCTGGCAAAGCGCCTATGGTACTGCGCCGCCGTCGCGCCGTCGCGAGCGGGGTAGGACGATGAACCTCTGGCGCCGGCTGGTCGACTGGCTGCTGCGCGAACAGCGCGCCCGCCGGGACGAACTGGCGCGGGTGGAAGATCCCGATCTGCTCAAGGCCGAATGGCGCGGCCAGCGCCAGCGCCTGATCCTCTGGCTGGCCTCGGCGGCCCTCGGCGCCGGGCTGTTCGGCATGATCCTCGGTCAGCTGGTGTACCAGCGCACCCATCCCGATCCCTGGTCGGCCGAGGCCCGCCGCCCGGTCATCCTGGGGGTGGAGGCTCATCAGGAGGCGGGGCGCTTCGAATTGCTGATCACCGCCGACCGCTCGCTGTTCTACGAACGCTATCGCCCCGATGGCGCCCTCAGCCTGCGCCTGCCCCGCGCTCGCTGGGACGGCGGCGAACGCCAGGGGCGGGTGGCGCGGCCGGGCGGCAGCTTTTCCTGGACCGTGCGCCAGGATGGCCAGGACCTGAAGGTGCTGCTGGTCGGTGTGGGTGGTGCCTTGCAGGCCAGCGACCGCATCGTCGAAGCCGGCGAGGATTGGGTGCTCCACGTCGAGGTCCCGCTGACACCCTGAAATGCCCCGTTATCAGGCAAAAGGCCGCTGCTTTGCACCAGAGCGGAACGGGGTGCGGAGCCGGATTGTTTTGAAGCTTAGTCCTCCTTTGTCGACCCCTACGTCCTTGCTGAGGAGGAAAAGCGCTCTAGCTTGCGGCTTTCCACTTTTCGCACACGAAAAAAAGAGGCCATCACACTGGGTGATGGCCTCGGGAAGAAAAGAGGGGATTCCCCAGCCTGCCTGTACCGAGGTCCCCAAAAGGGTAGTTACCTAGGATATTGCAGGAGGTGTGCCAAGTTTTTGGGTTGGGTGATTTGGGGGGATTTGTAGGTTGGGTTGAGCGCTAGCGAAGCCCAACGTTTCGGTCCTGCAGGCTCGGCTTTCTTGGTGCCATAGTCGCTCATCGAATTCTGCTGATGTTTCTTGTTTCGCCCCCTCGGGCGAGTCACTTTTGCCAGTCGCGGCTGCGCGCCCCGGACAAAAGTAACCAAAAACGCTTGCCCCGGTCATCCGGCCCTCCGCTGCGCTGCGGGTGCGCTCACGCCAGCGCCGTTCCGGGGTCGGTCCAGATGGGCCGTCCATGGCCCATCTGGACCTCTCGCCGCATCCATGCTGCTCGACCCACTCCACGACACTGGCGTTCGCCCTGCTGAACGGGGCGATTCGCCAGCCTGGAAGTTTTGGTTGAAGAGCCCGTAGCGTGGACAACGGCGAAGCCTTGTCCGCGAAGCTAGCAACGCGCACCAGTGGAAAACGCTGCGCGGTTTTCCACGCTACAAATCCTATGAACACCGAAGTCTCAGGCTAGCGCCCCGTCCCCTTCAGTGAGGCCGAGTTCCGGTGTCGTGGCGGGGGTTGCGAGGCAGGACGCCGAGCAAGGCGCGAGGGGCAGGAAGCCCCTTCGTGCCGTGCCCCTGCCACGGCGCCGGAGCGAGGGAAACGTAGCGAAGCGGAGTAACAGCCGTAGGCTGGCCCGAAGGGTGAGCGAAGCGAATCACCCGGAGCGCAGCGGAGGGCCGAAACGTGGGGACAGTGTTTTTTGTTACTTTTTTCGCGTTTGAAAAAAGTGACTCGCCCGGGTGGGGGAAACAAAACCTATCAGCAAACCGCGATAATCAGCTTAGGCAGCTATAAGTCCAAACTCGAAACGTTGGGCTTCGCTATCGCTCAGCCCAACCTACAACAGCTAGTCCTCCCCCTCTTCATCCGGCCCGTCCACCTTCATGCCCAGCTCCTTGATCTTGCGGGTCAGGGTGTTGCGGCCCCAGCCGAGCAGGACGGCGGCGTCGCGGCGGCGGCCGGCGGTGTGCTTGAGGGCGGTCTCGATCATGATGCGTTCGAAGGCCGGCACGGCGTTGTCCAGCAGGCTGGACTGGCCGCGGGTGAGGGCCTGGTCGGCCCACTGGCGCAGGGCCTGTTCCCAGTTAGCGGCGGGGGCGGCGTCCTGGGGCTGGTTGAGCAGCTCCGGCGGCAGGTCGTCGATCAGCACCTCGCGGCTGGAGGCCATCACCGTGATCCAGCGGCAGGTGTTCTCCAACTGGCGCACGTTGCCCTGCCAGGGCAGGCCCTTCATGTATTCCTCGGTCTCGCCGCGCAGGGTCTTGGGCTCCACGGCCAGTTCCTGGGCCGCGCGCGCCAGGAAGTGGCGGGCGAGGGCGGGGATGTCCTCGCGGCGGTCGGCCAGGCGCGGGATGTGGATACGGATGACGTTGAGGCGATGGAAGAGGTCCTCGCGGAACTTGCCCTCGCGCACCAGGCCTTCCAGGTTCTGGTGGGTGGCGGCGATGATGCGCACGTCCACCTTGACCGGGGTGTGGCCGCCGACGCGATAGAACTCGCCATCGGCCAGTACCCGCAGCAGGCGGGTCTGGGTATCAGCCGGCATGTCGCCGATCTCGTCGAGGAACAGGGTGCCACCATCGGCCTGCTCGAAGCGGCCGCGGCGCTGGGCGGCGGCGCCGGTGAAGGCGCCTTTCTCGTGGCCGAACAGCTCGGACTCCATCAGGTCCTTGGGGATGGCGGCCATGTTCAGTGCGATGAAGGGCGCCGCGGCGCGCGGACTGTGGCGGTGCAGGGCGTGGGCGACCAGTTCCTTGCCGGTACCGGATTCGCCGTTGATCAGCACGGTGATGTTGGAGTGCGAAAGGCGGCCGATGGCGCGGAACACCTCCTGCATCGCCGGCGCCTCGCCGATGATCTCGGGGGTGCGGGTCAGGTGCGCCGGTTCGGCGAAGCCCTGCTGCTCCTGGGCGTGCTGCCCGGCGCGCTTGACCAGGGCCACGGCTTCGTCGACGTCGAAGGGCTTGGGCAGGTATTCGAAGGCGCCGCCCTGGTAGGAGGCCACGGCGCTGTCCAGGTCGGAGTGGGCGGTCATGATGATGACCGGCAGGCGCGGGTGCATCTCGCGGATGCGTGACAGCAGGTCCAGGCCACTGGTCCCCGGCATGCGGATGTCCGAGATCACCACGTCCGGCTGCTGACGGCCGAGGCGGGTCATGACGCTGTCGGCGCTGTCGAAGGCGACGGTGGTCATGCCCTCCTGTTGCAGGGCTTTTTCCAGGACCCAGCGGATGGAACGGTCGTCGTCGACGATCCAGACGGTCTCCTGACGGCTCATGCGTACTCCTCGTTATTCCAGCGGCAGGAAGATGCTGAAGGCGGTGTGGCCAGGATGGCTTTCACACTCGATCAGCCCCTGGTGCTGGGTGATGATGTTCTGGGTGATGGCGAGCCCGAGGCCGGTGCCGTCGGGGCGACCGCTGACCATGGGATAGAAGATGGTTTCCTGCAGGTCCTGGGGGATGCCCGGACCGTTGTCGGTGATTTCCACCTTGCACACCAGGCGATGGCGGTGGTGGCCGATGGTGAACTGGCGCAGGGTGCGGGTTCTCAGGGTGACCCGGCCCAGGCGCAATTCGTTCTGCTGGGAGATGGCCTGCATGGCGTTGCGCACGATATTGAGCACCGCCTGGATCATCTGCTCGCGGTCGATCATCAGATCGGGAATGCTCGGATCGTAGTCGCGCACCAGGTTGATCAGCCCCTGGCTTTCCGCTTCCACCAGGCTGCAGACGCGTTCGAGCACCTCGTGCACGTTGGTGATGGCCAGCTTCGGCAGCTTGTTGGAGCCGAGCATGCGATCGACCAGATTCCGCAGTCGGTCGGCTTCCTCGATGATGACGTTGGTGTAGTCCTTGAGCGCCTCTTCCGGCAGCTCGCGGGCCAGCAGCTGGGCCGCGCCACGGATGCCGCCGAGGGGATTCTTGATCTCGTGGGCCAGGCCGCGCACCAGCAGCTTGGTGGTCTCCTGCTTGGAGAGCTGGGCCTCTTCCTTGGTGATGCGCAGCAGCCGGTCACGGGGATGGACTTCCAGCAGCAGCAGGGTGTTGTGGCGGTCCAGGATCGGGGTCACCGCATAGTCCACCGTGAGGCTGTTGCCCGAGGTGGAGATCAGCAGCGCCTCGCGCTTGGTGAAGGGGTGGGCATGGTCCACCGCCTGGCGCAGCGCCTGCAGGGCCTCGGGCGATTCGGTGAACAGCTCGCTGATGAACTGGCCATGGCTGCGCTGGCCGCTGATGGCCAGCAGCATCTCGGCCGCCGGATTCATGTACTCCAGACGCAACTCCGCATCGAGCAGGATGACTGCGGTGGTGAGGTTGTCGAGCAGGAGTCGGTGGATGACGTCGGTAGGCATGAGAGGCCACAGCGCTATAGGGACGATAGGAAAATGCAAGAAGCAAACCAAGACGCCCCGAGTTAGGGCAGATGGCTGAAACGTGCACTAACAGCCGCCGCACGCCGGACGGAGTTGCACAGGATTTGTATCAAGATGGTGCACAGTCAAAAAGCGCACCAAAGAGGTGCGCTATAGGAAGGGTAGCCAGGATTTCCTGGCTTCGGGCGGTTTCATGTCCAGCGGACATTCCGGCCGCTTGCCCCAGTCCTTGTCGCTGCAGGGATGGGCGCGGCGCTTCTGCTCCAGGGAGGGGCGCCGCAGATGGAAGGGCTGCGCCGGCGTCCGCTCCAGTACGTTGCCATCGGCGGCGAGGATCTCCGCCACCAGGCTGTGGGTGCCGCGGTCCAGGCCGCCCAGGGGAAACACCGGACTGCGTCCGGCGCCGGCTTCCCGGTCGTCCAGCAGCAGGCGGTAGCTGTGACCCGGCTGCAATTCCGGCTCGCTGACCAGGCTGACGATGAGCTGCCCTTCCTGATCGATCACCGTGGCATCGGGTTCGGGCACCAGGATGCGCAGCATCTGGTAGCGGAAGGGCGCCGCCTTGGGCGTCCTGGCCACCGGCGCGGCGGGGGTCGGACTCAGCTTGCGGGTCGGCTGGCCCTGCTGATTGAGGTTGTTGGGCACCGTAATCGGCACCTGGGTGGCCTTGACGCCCTTGGGCGGCTGGTCGGTGTAGACCCGATTGCCTTCCTTGTCGACATAACTGTAGACCGCCGCCTGGGCGGGGAGCAGCAGGCAGAGCAGCAGCAGGGTCAGGAGCGCGCGCATCAACGGGCCGGGCTGTTGACGCTGATGCGCTGCACGGTCACGGTCTTCTCGGCACTGGTCTGGACCACCTCGCCGTTGCCGGACAGCACCTGGGCCGCGAAACGGTGCTCGCCGCGATCCAGGTTGGCCACGCCGAAGCGGGTGCTCTGGCCGGGGCTGCCGTAGGGGGCGCCGTCCACCAGCAATTGCAGCGACTGCCCCGCACCCAGGGCCGGTTCCAGGGATACGCCCACCGAGAAGGTGCCGTTGTTGGCGCGGATGGCCTCATCGTCGGGCACATTGACCTCCAGGCGGCTGAAAGCCGGGCCGGCGGACGCCGCCGCAGGCGCACTGGGGATGGGCGGCGCCGGTCGTGGATTGTCCACGGTATTGGTGGGTGCCACCTGCACCGGCTTGGCATTGGCCGAGGGCTGGTCGCTGAACACCGTGTTGCCTTCGGCATCCACCGACTTGTAGATCGCGGCCTGGGCGGAGCAGGCGAGGCAGAGCAGACAGCAGGCAAGCAGGCGAGGCATGGCGGAATCTCGGCCGGGCAGTGGAGATCAAGGGTAGCAGGCGCGCCCGGTGCACAGGTAGGCAACCTGGCCGCTGTGCCCGGGCGTCGGTCGCGGCGGTTTTCCCAGGGCAAAAGAAAAGGCCTCCCGAAGGAGGCCTCTTGCCTAACCGCAGCGGGATCAGACGCTGTAGTACAGGTCGTATTCCAGCGGGTGCACGAAGGTACGCACCTTGATCTCTTCCTCGGACTTCAGCTCGATGTAGGCATCGATGAACTCGTCGGTGAAGACGCCGCCCTTGGTCAGGAACGCGCGACCGGCGTCCAGGGCTTCCAGGGCTTCCTTCAGGCTGCCGCAGACCTGCGGGATCTTCTTGCCTTCTTCCGGCGGCAGATCGTACAGGTTCTTGTCGGCGGCATCGCCGGGGTGGATCTTGTTCTGGATACCGTCCAGGCCGGCCATCAGCAGGGCGGCGAAGCACAGGTAGGGGTTGGCAGCCGGATCCGGGAAGCGGGCCTCGATGCGGCGGGCTTTCGGGCTCGACACATAGGGGATACGGATGGAGGCGGAGCGGTTACGGGCCGAGTAGGCCAGCATGACCGGGGCTTCGAAGCCGGGCACCAGACGCTTGTAGCTGTTGGTGGACGGGTTGGTGAAGCCGTTCAGCGCCTTGCCATGCTTGATGATGCCGCCGATGAAGTACAGGGCGGTATCGGACAGACCGGCATAGCCTTCGCCAGCGAAGGTGTTCTTGCCATCCTTGGAGATGGACATGTGCACGTGCATGCCGGAGCCGTTGTCGCCATACAGGGGCTTGGGCATGAAGGTGGCGGTCTTGCCGTAGGCGTCAGCCACGTTGTGCACGACGTACTTCAGGGTCTGGGTCTCGTCGGCCTTCTTGACCAGGGTGTTGAACTGCACACCGATCTCGTTCTGGCCAGCGGTCGCCACTTCGTGGTGGTGGACTTCCACGACCAGGCCCATCTCTTCCAGGGCGTTGCACATGGCGGTACGGATTTCGTGGTCGTGATCGACCGGCGGTACCGGGAAGTAGCCGCCCTTGACGCCCGGACGGTGGCCCTTGTTGCCGGACTCGAAGTCGGCATCGGTGTTCCAGGAAGCCTGTTCGGAGAAGATCTTGAACATGGAGCCGGAGATGTCCGACTTGAATTTCACTTCGTCGAAGATGAAGAACTCGGGCTCCGGGCCGACGAACACGGTGTCGCCGATGCCGGTGGACTTCAGGTATTCCTCGGCAGCACGGGCGATACCGCGGGGGTCGCGCTCGTAGGGCTGCATGGTGGAGGGTTCGATGATGTCGCAGACCAGGATCAGGGTCGGCTCTTCGGTGAAGGGATCCAGAACGGCGGTGCTGTCGTCGGGCAGCAGGATCATGTCGGAGGCTTCGATGCCTTTCCAGCCGGCGATGGAGGAGCCGTCGAACATCTTGCCGTGGGCGAAGAAGTCTTCGTCCAGCGCGTCACGCGCCGGCATGGTGACGTGTTGCTGCTTGCCTTTGGTGTCGGTGAAGCGCAGGTCTACCCACTTCACGTCGTTTTCTTTGATCAGTTGAACAGCCTTCGACATGGTTTCCTCCAGAGGAATTTCGGCCGGGAGCGGTTGGCGGTACTCCCGGTATCAGCTGTGCCCTTGAGGGGCGCTCCCGTACTGCCTGGTCAGCGACCGGCGTTCCACGAAAAGCGCCCTATGCTGGCCCAGGGGCGGCTGCCTCACAAGAGAGCAAGTTGTATGCCAGTGCCCCTAAATGGGCTGGAGGGCCGTCCTGGCGCCTGTCGTGCCGTTTTCAGGTCAATGGAGGCCGTATTCAGGCACCAATTTAGTGCGCTTAATTCGGCGGATGCACCTTAATGGCGCCTTGGGTGATTTTGTCGGGCGAATTCGAGTGCCGGGTGGTTTTCAGGTATCATATTCGCCCTTTTCTTTCGCGTTGCCCGCCCCCCGTTTCCCGCTCATGAAGCTCATCATCAAGGTCTTTCCGGAAATCACCATCAAGAGTCGCCCGGTGCGCAAGAATTTCATTCGCCAGCTGGTGAAGAACATTCGTGTCGTGCTGCGCGATCTGGATCCGGATGTCCGCGTGGAAGGGGTGTGGGACAACATCACCCTGGAGACAGCGCTCGACGAGCCGCGGCTGCTGGCGGAAATGAAGCAGCGCCTGGCCTGCACCCCGGGCATCGGCCAGTTCCTCGAGGTGCACGAGTATCCGCTGGGCGATTTCGATTCGATTCTCGAGTTGTGCGTACGCCACTTCGGCGAGCGCGTGCGCGGCAAGGTGTTCTCGGTGCGCTGCAAGCGCGCCGGCCGCCACGACTTCTCCTCGATGGACGTGGAGCGCCATGTCGGTGGTGGCCTGCGCGAACGCTGCGGCGGCGCCGGCATCGCCCTGAAGAATCCCGAGGTGAACGTTCGCCTGGAGATCCGCGACCAGCAGCTGTTCATCATCGACGAGCACCACGAAGGGCTGGGCGGCTATCCGCTCGGCGCGCTGGAGCAGGTGCTGGTGCTGATGTCCGGGGGGTTCGACTCCACCGTGGCCGCCTACCAGATGATGAGACGCGGCATGGTCAGCCATTTCTGCTTCTTCAATCTCGGCGGACGCGCCCACGAGCTGGGCGTGATGGAAGTGGCCCACTATCTCTGGGAGAAGTACGGGCGTTCCCAGCGCGTGCTGTTCATCAGCGTGCCCTTCGAGGAAGTGGTGGGGCAGATCCTCACCCAGTGCGACGACAGCCACATGGGCGTCATCCTCAAGCGCATGATGCTGCGCGCGGCCAGTCGCATCGCCGAACAGCTGCAGATCGAGGCGCTGGTGACCGGCGAAGCCGTCTCCCAGGTCTCCAGCCAGACCCTGACCAACCTGGCGGTGATCGACAAGGCCACCGATACCCTGGTGCTGCGCCCGCTGCTGGCCAGCCACAAGCAGGACATCATCGATACCGCCCAGCGCATCGGCACCGCCGACTTCGCCAAGCATATGCCCGAATACTGCGGCATCATCTCGGTGAATCCCACCACCAAGGCCAAGGCCCTGCGGGTGGAGCACGAGGAAGGCAAGTTCGACCTGGCGGTGCTCGACGCCGCCCTGGAACGTGCGCGCTTCATCACCGTCGACAAGGTGATCGAAGAGCTGGGCAAGGACGTGCAGGTCGAAGAGCTGGCACAGCCCTTGCCAGGTCAGATCGTGGTGGACATCCGCCATCCCGATGCCCAGGAAGACCAGCCGCTGGAGCTGCCCGGCATCGAGGTGCAAGCCATGCCGTTCTTCGCGCTGAACAGCCGTTTCAAGGAACTGGACGAGAATCGCCAGTACCTACTCTATTGCGACCGCGGGGTGATGAGCCGGCTGCACGCCCATCACCTGCTCACCGAAGGGCACGCCAATGTGCGCGTTTATCGTCCGGCCTAAGCAGCCGGGCCTGCTGGGTGGCAGTATCCGCCACCGCCCTCCCGACCTCTTCTAGCCCTCCGGCCACGTACCGGTCGGCCGCGTTTCGCGCCTTTGCAATCTCCGGCTGTCAGCCTGCTGGCTGAAGCTCCTTCATTTCTATACCGAGAACACCACTGTGATCGAGAATCTACGCAACATCGCCATCATCGCGCACGTCGACCATGGCAAGACCACCCTCGTCGACAAGCTGCTGCGCCTGTCCGGCACCCTGGACCGCAAAGAAGCGGAAAACGAGCGGGTGATGGACAGCAACGACCAGGAAAAGGAACGCGGCATCACCATCCTGGCCAAGAACACCGCGCTGAAGTGGAAGGACTACAACATCAACATCGTCGACACCCCCGGCCACGCCGACTTCGGTGGCGAGGTGGAGCGCGTGATGTCCATGGTCGACTCCGTGCTGCTGGTGGTCGACGCCCAGGACGGCCCCATGCCGCAGACCCGCTTCGTGACCCAGAAGGCCTTCAAGGCCGGCCTGCGTCCGATCGTGGTGGTCAACAAGATCGACCGTCCCGGCGCGCGTCCGGACTGGGTCATCGACCAGATCTTCGACCTGTTCGACAACCTCGGCGCCACCGATGAGCAGCTGGACTTCCCGATCGTCTACGCCAGCGCCCTGAACGGCATCGCCGGTCTGGACCACGAGAAGATGGACGACAACATGGATGCCCTGTTCCAGGCCATCGTCGACCACGTACCGGCTCCCCAGGTCGATCTGGACGGTCCCTTCCAGATGCAGATCTCCCAGCTGGACTACAACAGCTTCCTCGGCGTGATCGGCATCGGCCGTATCGCCCGTGGCCGCATCAAGGCCAACACCCCGGTCGTGGCCATCAGCGACGACGGCAGCAAGCGCAACGGTCGTATCCTCAAGATCATGGGCCACTCCGGCCTGCAGCGCGTGGAAGTGGCCGAAGCCGAAGCCGGCGACATCGTCTGCGTCTCGGGCATGGACGAGCTGTTCATCTCCGACACCCTGTGCGATCCGCAGAACGTCGAAGCCCGCCCGCCGCTGACCGTCGACCAGCCCACCGTGAGCATGACCTTCCAGGTCAACGACTCGCCGTTCGCCGGTCGTGAAGGCAAGTTCGTCACCAGCCGCAACATCAAGGACCGTCTGGACAAGGAACTGCTGCACAACGTGGCCCTGCGCGTCGAGCCGGGCGAGTCCGCCGAGAAGTTCAAGGTCTCCGGGCGTGGCGAGCTGCACCTGTCGGTACTGATCGAGAACATGCGCCGCGAAGGCTTCGAGATGGCCGTGGGCCGTCCGGAAGTGGTGATCATCGAGAAGGACGGCGAGAAGCAGGAGCCCTACGAGAACGTCACCATCGACATCGAAGAGCAGCACCAGGGCTCGGTGATGGAGCAGATGGGTCTGCGCAAGGGCGATCTGACCAACATGATCCCCGACGGCAAGGGCCGTATCCGCCTGGAATACACCATCCCGGCGCGTGGCCTGATCGGCTTCCGCAACAACTTCCTGACCCTGACCTCGGGCAGCGGCATCCTGACCTCGACCTTCAGCCACTACGGCCCGATCAAGGCCGGCGAAGTGAGCAACCGTCAGAACGGCGTGCTGGTGTCCATGGCCACCGGTACCGCCCTGACCTACTCGCTGGAAACCCTGCAGAGCCGCGGCAAGCTGTTCCTGGCTCCGGGCGACGAGATTTACGAAGGCCAGCTGTGCGGCATCAACAGCCGTGACAACGACCTGGTGCTCAACCCCACCAAGGGCAAGAAGCTGGACAACATGCGCGCCTCGGGCAAGGACGAAGTCATCGCCCTGGTGCCGCCGATCAAGTTCACCCTCGAACAGGCGCTGGAATTCATCGCCGACGACGAGCTGGTGGAAGTGACGCCCAAGTCCATCCGTCTGCGCAAGAAGTTCCTGAACGAAAACGACCGCAAGCGCTTCGAGCGTTCCAAGGTCTGATCCCGTCCGGGTGATGCAGGAAAGCGCCTTCGGGCGCTTTTTTGTTGCCGGTTTTTCAGAGCCTGCTACGCGCACGACTGGCGGCTCTGCTAGCGTTTATCCCACGGCCGCGCCATTCGGGACGGCCCCTTCTGCAGGATGCTGCCATGCTCAAGACTACCCTCGCCGCCGCCCTGACCCTGAGCGGTCTCAGCGTTTTCGCCACGGCCCAGGCCGCCGGTTGCGGCACGCCGCGCAATGCCTTCGATACCGTCTACTGCGCCAGCAACCTGTTCGCCCAGAGCGACAAGTCGCTGAACCAGACCTATGGCGAGTTGCGCAAGCAGCTGCCGGCCGATCAGCAGGCCGTGCTCAAACAGAGCCAGTTGGCCTGGATCAAGCAGCGCGACAGCCAGTGCGCCCGCGAGGAAGCCGATGGCTACTTCGTCAACCTGGATTGCGCCGTCAGCCTGACCGACAGCCGTCTGGAGGTGCTCAAGGAGCGCCTGCGCGAATGCGCCAGCACCGGTTGCGAGGCGGGCAAGCTGGGGCAGTGAGGTAGCTGGCGGGATAGGGGGCGCGCCGTTCCCTCACCCCAACCCTCTCCCGGGGGGAGAGGGGGCTATCCGGAACGGGCGCTTGGCGTCATCGCTCCGGAGAAAATCGTAGCCTGGAAACCGGCGCAGCCTTTTCCACTGGGCTCGCTGCCAGGGCCCTCACCCCAACCCTCTTCCCGGGGGAGAGGGGGCTATCCAAGTGGGCGCTTGGCGTCATCGCGCCGGATAAAACCGTAGCGTGGAAAACGGTGCAGCCTTTTCCACTGGGCTCGCTGCCAGGGCCCTCACCCCAACACTCTCCCCTGGGGAGAGGGGGCTATTCGAACGGGCGCT
>NZ_AZOA01000010.1:219009-291380 GCF_000510745.1 Pseudomonas sp. MOIL14HWK12:I2
CCCTCACCCCAACACTCTCCCCTGGGGAGAGGGGGCTATTCGAACGGGCGCTTGGCGTCATCGCTCCGGAGAAAATCGTAGCCTGGAAAACGGCGCAGCCTTTTCCACTGGGCTCGCTGCCAGGGCCCTCACCCCAACCCTCTCCCCGGGGGAGAGGGGGCTATCCGAGCGGGCGATCAGCCTCATCGTCCCGATGAGCGTCGCCACGGATTGAGCGGCAGACTCGACAGTCATGGCAGGCCGCTCCGGTCGAATTGCCGACAGCCCTCTGACCTGCCGTTCAAGCCGAACAAATGTCTTCCAGGTTTTTGTTTACACCCAGATACAACGTCACAAAAACCGTCTAGCGTGGGGCCACACGCCCTGACGCGTGCCCCGATAACAACAATCAAGGATGCAGGCATGACATCTTTCCTCAGGCAACGCCTGCCGCTGGCCATCGCCCTGGCCACGGCGCTCGCGGCAACCGCCCAGGCGGCTCCCAATCCCTACAGTGGCTTCACCGTGTTCGGCGACAGCCTGCTCGATGCCGGGCAATTTCCCGATACCGGGGTCACGGGCGCCAGCCTCAGATTCACCAACCGCGTCGGTCCCGGCTACAGCCCGGCCAGCGGCGCGGTGACCGGACCGGTGTCCTCGATCCTGCTCGGCCAGCAACTGGGCTTCGATGTCCGTACCCTGGACGCCTCGACCTCGCTGATCAATCAGCGGATCGGCCTGAGCGATGGCGACAACTGGGCCACGGGTGGCTACACCACGGCGCAGATCCGCGATTCCATCACCGCTCGCAACGGCTCGGTGGTGGCGGTGGGTGGCCTGACCCTGCGCAGCCGTGACGGCTACCTGCCCGGCCTCGCCAGCCAGGGACTGAGCCTGGATCCCAACACCCTGTTCTATATCAGCGGCGGGGGTAACGACTTCCTCCAGGGACTGGTCACCTCGCCGGCCACCGCGGCGGCCGCAGCCAATCGCCTGGGTGACGGCGTGGCTGCGCTGCAGCAGGCCGGCGCCCGCTATATGGTGGTCTGGCTGCTGCCCGACATCGGCCAGACCCCAGCCCTGGCCGGTTCGCCGCAACAGGCGGCCAGCTCGGCCCTGAGTCGGGTCTACAACCAGGCGCTGGTGGCGCGCCTGGCCGGTATCGACGCCGAGATCATCGGTCTCAACGTGCCCCAGCTGCTGGCCGAGGTGGTGGCCGAGCCGGGCCGCTATGGCCTGGCCAGCGGGCAGAATCTGACCGGCACCTGCTTCAGCGGCGACAGCTGCACCCGCAACCCCACCTATGGCCTGGGTGCGGCGGCGGCCGATCCCAGCCAGCTGCTGTTCAACGATCGCGTCCACCCGACCATCACCGGCCAGCGGCTGATCGCCGACTACGCCTATTCGCTGCTGGCGGCGCCCTGGGAGGTCACGCTGCTGCCGGAGATGGCCCAGTCCACCCTCAGGGCGCACCAGGACGGCCTGCACCAGCGCTGGCTGGGCGACTGGCATGCCTGGCAGCCGGTGGGGCGCTGGCAGGGCTATGTGGATACCAGCGCGCGGCGCCTGGACGTCGACGACCAGCGCAGCACCGCCGGCGGCGATGGCAACGGCTACAGCCTGGACCTGGGTGGCAGCTATCGGCTCAGCGAGGAATGGCGCCTCGGCGTGGCCGCCGGTGTCGCGCGCCAGCGCCTGGAGCCCGGCGCGGCCGATTCCAGCTATCGCCTCAACAGCTATCTGCTCAGCGCCTTCGCCCAGTACCAGGGCGAGCGCCTCTGGGGCGATCTCACCGCCACCGGTGGCCGGCTGGACTATGACGACCTGAGCCGCCGTTTCGCCCTCGGCCCGACCACCCGCAGCGAGCAGGGCGACACCGACGGCGATCTGCGCGCCCTCTCGGCGCGGCTGGGCTACGACCTGGCGGCGGCCGGCAGTCCCTGGCACCTGAGTCCCTATCTCAGCGCCGACTATGCCCGCGTCCAGGTGGATGGCTATCGCGAGCGCGGCAACGACGCCACGGCGCTGGAGTTCGACGACCAGTCGAGCACCTCGCGGCGGCTGGGGCTGGGTCTGCAGGGGCGCTGGCAACTCGCCCCGGCCACGGCGCTGTTCGCCGACCTGGGCCGCGAGCGGGAATTCGCCGATGGCACCCGCGACGTGACCATGCGCCTGAACAGCGTGCCGGGTCTGGACTACACCCTGGACGGCTACCAGCCCGACAGCGACCGCACCCGACTGAGCCTGGGCGTGGTCCAGCGGCTGACCCCGGAACTGACCCTGCGCGGTGGCTACAGCTATGCCGGCGCGGGCGATAGCCATCAGCAGGGCGTGGGCCTGGGCCTGTCACTGGACTTCTAACCGCCGCGCTGCGGGCAAGGCCCGCTGACAGGGTGTCAGCGGGCATTGCGGCTAGACCCGGCTGGGATCGCCCAGGCGCTGGCGCTGCCAGTCGCGCAATTCGTCCAGACGGCGCGGCGGGCAAACCAGAAAGCCTTGCAGAAGATCGCAACCGGCCTGTTGCAGGCAGAGCTGCTTGAGTTCGGTGTCCACGCCCTCGGCGATCACCTGGGCGTCGCGGGCATGGCAGAAGGCGATGAGCGCATCCAGGCTGGCCTGGTTGCCGGGCTGGCTGAGGCGCTCGACGATGAGCCGGTCGAACTTGATGGTGTCGGCGGGATAGTCGGTGACCTGCTGGATCGAGGTGTAGCCGACGCCGAAATCGTCGATGGCCACGCGAAAGCCCTCGGCGCGCAATTCATGCAGCAGCCCCAGGGTCCGCTCGTTCAGCTCGGCGGCGAAGGTCTCGGTGAATTCCAGTTCCAGGCGGGCCGGATCGACACGGTGGTGGCGGACCCGCTCGCGCAGATAGGGCACGATGTCGGCCTGATCCAGTTGCGCCGACGACAGGTTGATGGACAGCACCAGGTCGCTGCCCAGCACCTCCTGCAGCGCCGGGTATTCGCGGCAGGCCTGGTCCACGACCCAGCGATCGATCCAGCGAAAGTGCCCCTGGCGTTCGGCGATGGGGATGAATTCCGCCGGTGACACCGGGCCGAGGCGCGGCGAATTCCAGCGCAGCAGGGTTTCGGCGGAACGCACCTGGCCGTTGCTGTCGACCGCCGGCATGTAGACGAGATGGAATTCCTCGTCCGGGTTCATGCGCCGCAGGTGCTCGTCCAGCAGATCCTGGCGGCGCTGGCGCGCGGCCAGTTCCGGGGTGAAGTGCACCAGGCGGTTGCCGCCTTCGTTCTTGGCCCGGTTCAGGGCCAGGTCGGCCTGGGCCAGCAGGTCGGCCAGGTCCAGCGGGGCCTCGGGGGTCGCCAGGCCGATACTCAGGGTCACCGCATAGCGCCGCTCGCCAACCAGGGTGCCGTTGTCATGGTTCTGCTGCAGCTGCTGGCCCAGGGCGAGGGCGTCGGTCGCCGCCGCCGGGCCGCGCAGCAGGATGGCGAATTCATCGCCCGCCAGGCGCGTGAACACCAGCTCGTTGCCCGCCTGATAGGCTTCCAGCTGCTGCTGGGTCTGCCGGGCCACGGCCTGCAGCAGCTCATCGCCCACTTCGTGGCCGAATCTGTCGTTCACCGACTTGAAGTGATCGAGGCCGAAATAGAGCAGGGCGATATGGCGGCCGTCCGGCTTGCCCGCCAGCCAGGATTCACCCATGAGCTGGAAGTAGCGACGATTGCCGATCTGGGTGAGGACGTCGGTGCGCAGGGCCGTGCGCAACTGCGCCAGGATGGCCAGGTTGTTGTCGTGCAGGCGCTTCATGTTGGCGCCCAGATGGCCGATCTCGCCGGGTTCGTCGCCGGTTTCGAGGGCCTGGCGCTGGCCTTCCAGCACCTCGGTGAGCTGACTGTCCAGCCGCGCGATGGGCCGGGTGATATAGCGGCGGATCAGCAGGATCAGGACCAGGATGCAGGCCAGGGTCACCAGCAGGCCGCCGCTGAAGTAGGCGATCGCCAGACGGCGCAATTCCCGGTCCAGGTGCCCCGGATCCGGGGTCAGGCGTACATAGAGATCGGGCGACAGGCGCTCGACGGCGGTGAAATCGCTGGTGCGGGCGGGCAGCGTCCGGCTGAATTCCAGGGGCGCGCCATAGCTTTGCTCGAGGGTACGGCGCATGGCCTCCATCCGGTCCGGGCTGACCGCCAGTTGCAGCGTCATCGCCAGCCCGCGCTGACCCGGCAGGGGCGGTCCGGCGGTGCTCGGCAGCAGTGAAGTGGTCGCCACCAGCAGTGATCGCCCCTGTTCGTCGAGCAGATAGTCGCGCCGCTCCAGCGGACCGCTCGGCTCCTGGGCCAGGCGTTCGAGCAGTTGCCGCTGGGCAGCGCTCAGTTGGGCGAAGGGGTCGCCACTGCGTTCGTAGTAGTAGGCCAGGCTGAGGTCGGGGCGGGCGATGGCCAGGGAGATATGGCTGGGCGCATCGTCGCCGGCCAGCTGGCGCACCGCCAGTTGCAGCTGGGTACCCAGGGCTTCGTTGCGATAGGGCACCTCGGTCTGCCGCAGGAAGTTGCCCAGGGCGGCGCTGTTGGACAGGGCATAGAGCAGGTTGCGGCTGAAGTGGTCGTACTCGCGATAGGTGGTTTCCAGCGCCGCCAGGTCATGGTTGACCCGCGAGCGTTCGAGGCCGATCACCGCTTCGCGCTGGACCGTGTAGCCCAGACCGACCAGGGTCAGGCTGCAGAGCAGGGCGACCGGCAGGATCAGCAGCAGGGCGCGTCTATTGAGCGTCATGGCGACCTACCAGAGCACTGCCGATGCGTTGCCGGGTCTGGAAGGTGTCGGGCGGACCTTCGCGAAAGACCTGGCTGCGGGCGAGCACCTCATCGGGGGGAAACAGGCTGGGATCCTGACGCAGGTCTGCCGACAGCAGCCGCAGGGCACCGGCATTGGGGGTCGCCAGGTGCAGGTCCTCGGTCGCCAGCACGGCATTGCGCGGTTCGTTGAGGAAATCGATGAAGCGCCAGGCGGCGGCCTGGTGCCGTGAGCTGCTGAGCAGGGCCACGCAGTCCACCCACAGCAGGCTGCCCTCGCGCGGCGTGACGAAGCGCCAGGGCTGCCCGGGCGTCGCGGCATTGAGCAGGTGCTGGTCGCCGCTGTAGCCCAGGGCCAGCTCGATGCGATCGCTGTAGGCCGGATTGTGCAGGGCGCTGACCACATACTGATAGGTCAGCACCGCCGGGGCCTGGGCCTTGAGCAGCGCGAAGCTGCGTCTGAGCAACTCGGGATCGTCGCTGTTGATGGCGGCGCCGAGGGTGATCAGAGGCGCCACCAGGAGGTCGTCGTGGTCTTCGAGCATGGCGATATGGCCGTGCAGGGCCGGCTCCGGCTGCAGCAGCGGCTGCCAGGACGAGGGCGCCTGGGCCAGGCGATCGCTGCGGTAGAGCAGGCCCAGGGTGCCCCAGACGTAGGGCACGGCATAGTCGCCGCAACTCTGGCGCCAGCGCGGATCGAGCTCGCTCAAATGAGGCAGGCGCTGGGGATCGATGCGCATCAGCAGGCCGTCCTGGCCGAGGCGGGTGGCGCTGACCTCGTTGATCACCACCAGGTCGAGATCGGCATCGCCGCGTGCCAGGGTGGCATCGCGCACGTCGCTACTGTCGAAATGGATTTCCTGCACGGGCGAATGAGCCTTGGCCCAGCGCTGCAACAGGGTGTCGCTGAAATAGCCTTCCCAGGTATAGAGCCGCAAGGGCTCGGCAGCCGCCACGGGTGACGCGGGCAGCCCGGTGAGCACCAGGCTGCAGACAAGGGGGAGGCAGTAGCGCATGCGGACGACTCGGCGGCAAGGACTGACTTAACTAGGAGGGGCCGCAAGGCCCTGACGTTCACCCCGCGAACGTCGGGGCTCTTGCCAGTCTAGGAGTCATCCGCGTATTCGCCAGCCGCGGGCGCCGTCTATTGCACGCGCTGAGTTCTGACCTTCAGTTCTGCAGCGGCGCCACCCCGGCGCGCTGATGGGCGCGGGTCCAGGGATTCTGCTCGTCGGCGAATTTCACCGCCAGACGCTCCAGCACCCGTTGCGTGGGCGCATTGGTGCCATGCAGCAACAGCAGGGGCAACAGCAGCAGGCTGGCGCCCAGCGCGGCCTGACGCGGCTTGAGGTTGACCTCCTGGCCCCGCAGCAGCCACAGCAGGCTGCCGCTGGCGGCGTAGCCGATGGGCAGGCCGGTCACCACTTCCGAGATCGAGTGATAGCCCAGCACCACCCGCGAGACGGCGATGAGCAGGGCGCACAGTGCGCCCAGGGCGGCCGCGGTCAGCCGCAGCGACGGCCGCGCCCGGCTGGCCAGCAGCCAGCCGAGGACCGGCAGCACACTGCCTACCAGCATGGAATGGCCGCTGAAGCCGGTGAAGTCCAGGCGCGGAATGCCCAGGCCCCAGCCAAAGAAGGCGATCTTCGACAGGGCCACGCTGAGACTGGCCGCACCAAACAGCAGCAGCCAGAGCAGTGCCGCCCGCGCCGACAGACCGGCCAGCAGCCAGAGCGCAATCAGCACTGCGCAGGGAAGCATCACCGAGGAATCGCCGAAGTTGGTGATGAACAGCCACATGGATAAGCACACTCCTGGAGAAGACGAGGCATTCTGACCACCGCACGCCCAGAGGTTGCATCGCCCGTGCCAGCCTGTGGACTGGCGCAAGAAAGCGCTGGGACCCCGGTTGCAGACCCAGAAAAAAGCCCCGGCACCGGAGGTGGCGGGGCTGTCTGCCGGGAGGCGTCTTACAGACCGGCAGCGGCGCGCAGGGCGGCGGCGCGATCGGTGCGTTCCCAGGTGAAGGTGGTGAAGGTGTCATCGCCCACGGTGATTTCCTGGGGATGGCGACCGAAGTGACCGTAGGCCGCGGTGGCCCGGTACATCGGGTGCAGCAGGTCGAGCATGGTGGTGATGGCGTAGGGGCGCAGGTCGAAATGCTCGCGCACCAGCTGCACGATCTTCTCGTCGCTGATCTTGGCGGTGCCGAAGGTGTTGATCGAGATGGAGGTGGGCTGGGCCACGCCGATGGCGTAGGACACCTGGATCTCGCAACGATCGGCCAGGCCGGCGGCGACGATGTTCTTGGCCACGTAGCGACCGGCGTAGGCGGCGCTGCGGTCGACCTTGGACGGGTCCTTGCCGGAGAAGGCGCCACCGCCGTGACGGGCCATGCCGCCGTAGCTGTCGACGATGATCTTGCGGCCGGTCAGACCGCAGTCACCCACCGGGCCGCCAATGATGAACTGGCCGGTCGGGTTGATGTGGAACTGGGTGTCCTTGTGCAGCAGCTCGGCGGGGATGACGTGCTTGACGATCAGCTCCATCACGGCTTCGCGCAGGTCGGCGTACTTGACCTCGGGATTGTGCTGGGTGGACAGCACGATGGCGTCGATGCCGACCACCTTGCCGCCGTCGTAGCGGCAGGTCACCTGGGACTTGGCGTCCGGGCGCAGCCAGGGCAGCAGGCCCGACTTGCGTGCTTCGGCCTGACGTTCCACCAGGCGGTGGGAGAAGGTGATGGGCGCGGGCATCAGCACATCGGTCTCGTTGCAGGCGTAGCCGAACATCAGGCCCTGGTCACCGGCGCCCTGGTCTTCCGGCTTGCTGCGATCGACGCCCTGGGCGATGTCCACCGACTGCTTGCCGATGATGTTGACGATGCCGCAGGTGGCGCCGTCGAAGCCCACGTCCGAGCTGTCGTAGCCGATGTCGACGATGACGTCGCGCACCAGTTGCTCCAGGTCGACCCAGGCGGAGGTGGTCACCTCGCCGGCGACGATGGCCACACCGGTCTTGACCAGGGTCTCGCAGGCCACGCGGGCGTGCTTGTCCTGGGTGATGATGGCGTCGAGCACGGCATCGGAGATCTGGTCGGCGATCTTGTCCGGATGGCCTTCGGACACGGACTCGGAGGTGAACAGGGAATATTCGCTCATCGAATGGTTCCTAAATTACCAAGGGGTAGGGGCCCGCAGGCCGGTCGAGACAGCAGTTTCCTTGCTGGACATGACGCCCTTGAGCGTCGGGTCCGCCCGCCACTGGCCGGTTGGCCTCATGACGGGGTGTTTCCCTGATCCGGGCGCGCGAACTGGCGCACCTGGATCTGAAAGCCGTTGCGCAGGCCGAGGTAGAGGCTTTCGCCCGCCTGCAGGCCGGCGGCCTGGGCCCAGCGCGCCAGTTCGTCCTGGTCGAAGCCGAGCCAGAGATCGCCACAGGCCGCGCGCGCCCAGGTCTGGTCGTGGGGGCAGAGGTCGGTGATCACCAGGCTGCCGCCCGGTGCCACGCGCCGCGCCAGCTGCTGCAGCGCCTCCGCCGGCGCGGCGAGGTGGTGCAGGACCATGTTGAGGACCACGCAGTCGGCCGCTGGCAGCGGCTCGGCGAGGGCGTCGGCCAGTTGCAGTTCGACATGGGCGAGGCCGTCGCGCTGGCAGCGCTGGCGCGCCAGTTCGAGCATGGCCGGGCTGTTGTCCACCGCCACCACCCGGGCGAAACGCCGCGCCAGGTCCGGCAGGAAGGCGCCGTCGCCCGGACCCACTTCCAGGGCGCAGCCACGCGGATCCAGGGCCAGGGCGTCCAGCAGGCTGAGCAGGCCGTCGCGATACTGCGGCAGGCTGGCGATCAGGTCCTGCTGGGCCTGGAATTTTTCCGCTACCCGGGCGAAGAAGTCGCGACTCACCGCCGCGCGCTGGGCATGCACCTCAGTGATCCGCGTCTGCACGGCGCCGGGCAGGTCCAGGGCGTCCACCTCTTCGAGCAGGGCGGCGTGCAGGGCGCCACCCAGGCTGCCGGGGCGGGGCAGGGCGCGGCGATAGAAGATGGCGTTGCCCTCGCGGCGGGTGGCCACCAGCTGCGCCTGAGCCAGCACCTTGAGGTGGTGGCTGATGCCGGACTGGCCGGTGGCGAAGATCTGCGCCAGTTCCAGCACGCCGAAGGAGGCGCTGTGCAGGGCGCGCAGGACGTTCAGGCGCAGGGGATCGCCGCCGGCCTTGCACAGGGCGGCGAGGGTATCTCCTGGTTCTTGGCCGAGCGCCGGCACGCGGAGCGGATTCATGGGGCGCTAGTCTAGAGACCCGTCCCGGGCCTCGCAAGAAAAGCATCAAAAAGTTTTGATACTTGTCCATGGCGGTGGGCCGCGCATACCTTCGTCGAGGAAGGTAAGATGCCGGGGCCTTTTGCTCAGCGGTCTTCGCAACGTTGCGGTAACGACCGCGAGACTCGCGCGTCCAACCTGCAGCCCCCTTCCAGGAGCGTCACCGGGTAACCCATGTCCGTCCAGCCACCGTCCCCTTCCGCGCCTGCCGCCAGCACGCGCCTGGTGATCTGCGAGCACTGCGATTCGGTGCATCGCCTGGAGCCGCTCGCCGCTGGCGAGCGGGCGCACTGTCTGCGCTGTGGCGCCTTGCTCTATCGTGCCAGCCGCCTGGACATCCAGGGTCTGCTGGCGCTGGCGATCGCCGCGGCGGTGCTGTTCGTGATCGCCAATGTCGGACCCATCCTGCAACTCAGCTTTCGCGGCCTGCACAGCGAGGCGACCCTGCTGGAATCGGTGGTCGCCATGAGTCGCGGCTTCGCCGGCCCCATGGCGCTGGTGGTGGCCATGACCCTGTTCGTGGTGCCGCTGCTGCAGATCCTGCTGCTGCTCTGGGTGCTCGGCTTCGCCCAGCTCGGCCGCCGTGCCCCCGGCTTCGCCACGGCCATGGTCACCCTGCACTACCTGCGGCCCTGGAGCATGATCGAGGTCTTCGTGCTCGGCGCCCTGGTGGCGGTGATCAAGCTCGCCGGCCTGCTGCACGTGGTGGTGGGCCTGGGGCTGTTCGGCATGGTCGGGCTGATGGTGGTCCTCTTGATCATCGCCAAGCGCGACCTGCACCCGCTGTGGGACGCCGTCGGGGAGCGCGAGTCTTGAGCGCGCCGCAGTTGCCGCCGCGCGCCGACGAACTCGGCCTGTGCCTGTGCCACGTCTGCGGCAAGGTCTGTACCGCGCCGCGCCGGCACAAGGCCGGCTGCCCGCGCTGCGGCTCGGCGCTGCACCGGCGCAAGCCCAACGTCTATGCCAAGACCTGGGCCTATCTGCTCGCCGCGCTGATCCTCTATATCCCCGCCAATACCCTGCCGGTGATGTTCACCGGTACCCTGGGCCGCGGCACGGAAAGCACCATCCTCGAGGGGGTGATCGAATTCTGGGAGAACGGCTCCTGGGGCGTCGCCCTGGTGATCTTCATCGCCAGCGTGGCGGTGCCCTCCATCAAGTTTCTGGTGCTCGGGACCCTGCTGGTGAGTTGCCAGCGCCGCAGCGACTGGGCCACCGCCCAGCGCGCCCGGCTCTATCGCTTCGTCGAGCTGATCGGCTACTGGTCGATGCTCGACGTGATCGTGGTGGCCCTGGTCTCGGCGCTGGTGCACTTCGGTGCCCTGAGTTCGGCGGCGCCGCGCCTGGGTATCGTGTTCTTTGGTTTCGTGGTGGTGCTGACGATGCTCGCCGCGATGAGTTTCGATCCCCGCTTGATCTGGGATGCAGAGGTGAACGATGACGGACAGGCATGAACCCGACGCCCTGGCGCCTACTCCCGAGGTACGCCGCAGTCGCTGGAGCGTATCGCTGATCTGGCTGGTGCCCATCGTGGCGGCCCTGATCGGGCTGTCCATGGTGATCCACAGCTGGGCCTCGCGCGGGCCGACCATCACGGTGACCTTTCTCACCGCCGAGGGCCTGGAAGCCGGCAAGACCCAGGTCAAGTACAAGAACGTGGTGATCGGCACCGTCAGCGACATCCAGCTGGCACCGGATCGCAACCGGGTGATCACCACCATCGAGCTGGAAAAGTCCGCCGAGGGCTTCGCGACCAAGGACGCGCGCTTCTGGGTGGTGCGGCCGCGCTTCGGCGTCAATGGCGTCTCGGGAGTCGACACCCTGGTGTCGGGCGCCTTCATCGGCGCCGACATCGGCGATTCCACCGAGTCCCATCGCGACTTCCGCGGCCTGGAGCAGCCGCCGGCGCTGATTCACGGCGCCTCGGGCAAGAGATTCATCGTCACCGCCGACGACATCGGCTCGCTGGACGTCGGCTCGCCGGTCTATTACCGGCGCATCCAGGTCGGCCGGGTGGTGTCCTTCCACCTCAACCAGGACGGCAAGGGCGTCAGCGCGCAGATCTTCGTGGATTCGCCCTACGACCGCTTCGTCACCGCCAACAGCCGCTTCTGGAACGCCAGCGGGGTCGATGTCTCGCTCAGCGCCTCCGGCCTCAAGCTCAATACCCAGTCGCTGGCCACGGTGGTGGCGGGCGGCATCGCCTTCGTCACCCCCGAATGGCCCAAGGATCCGCAGGAGGCCGACGAAGACCAGCGTTTCACCCTGTTCGACGACCAGGCCAGTGCCCTGGCGCCGCCGGATGGCGAGCCCTTCTATGTGCGGATGAGATTCCAGCAGTCGCTACGCGGGCTCGCCACCGGGGCGCCGGTGGAATTCCTCGGCATGAACGTCGGCCGGGTGGTCTCCCTGACCCCCGACTACGAGGACGCCCAGGATCGCTTCTCGCTGATCGTCGGCGCGGTCATCTATCCCCAGCGGCTGGGCGACGTCGGCAAGCGCATCGAGACCAAGGACCGCGACGGCAAGCTGTTCGCCGGCTGGGTGGCCCGCGGTCTGCGCGCCCAGGCCCGCACCGGCAACCTGCTGACCGGCCAGCTCTACATTTCCGTCGACTTCGTGCCCAATGCGCCCAAGGTGGCCTTCGATCCCCAGGCCAAGCCGCTGTCGATTCCCACCGTCACCGGCAGCTTCGATCGCCTGCAGGAGCAGATGGCCGGCATCGTCAACAAGATCGACAAGATCCCCTTCGATTCCATCGGCAAGAATCTCGACACCAGCCTGGCGCAGCTCAGCGGCACCCTCAAGCAACTCAATGCCGGGGTCCTGCCGCAGCTGACCACCACCCTGATGGGTGTGCAGCAGCTCACCGGCAGCGCCAGCCAGAGTCTGGGCGCGGATTCCCCGGTGCAGCAGAATCTGACCCAGACCCTGGAAGAGATGCAGCGCATGGCGCGTTCCCTGCGCGTGTTCGGCGACTACCTCGGCCGCCATCCGGAATCCCTGATCCGCGGTCTGGTGACCGATCCGCCGCCCAAGTTCGAACCGGGCTCCCGCGATCCCGCCAAAGGAAAACTGCAATGAAGCGCCTGACCTGCCTGGCTCTGCCCCTGCTGCTGGCCGCCTGTTCGTCCAAGGCGCCGCTCAACTACCACACCCTGACCAGCGCCGCGGAGCCCGCCAGCCAGGCGCGCGCGGCGGACTTCCGCTTCGCCCTGCAGGGCGTCTCGGTGCCGCCCCAGGTGGATCAGCCGCAACTGGTGGTACGCCAGGGCGAGGGCATCGCCCTGCTGGAAAACGAACGCTGGATCGCGCCCCTGGCCGACGAGGTGCGCAGCGCCCTGTCCGCCGACCTGTCCCGGGACCTCGGCACCCTGGACCTGGGCGATGCCCCGCGCGGCAGCGGCGCCCCGGTGCTGCGCATCAAGGTGGATCTGCAGCGCTTCGATTCGCAGCCCGGGCGCGGCGTCCAGCAGGACGCGCTCTGGACCCTGCGCCTGGCCGAGCCGGGCGGGGAGCGGGTGCTCACCTGCGGCAGCCGGATCAGCCAGCCCGCCGGCGCCTCCTATGCCGAGGTCGTCGCAGCGCACCGCCAGGCCCTGGCAGCCCTGGCCCGGCGTATAGAACCAGTGGCGCGCGCCTTCGTGGCCGACGGCGCGACAGTCTGCCCGGCGGGCTGAAGCGACCGCGCCGATTGCTGGAAGTGCCCTGGCTGGGCCAGAATGATGGCCCTTTCGCTCTGCCTCTGCCAGGAGACACCGCAATGCCCAGCCGTCGTGATCGAGCCAACGCCATCCGCGCCCTCAGCATGGATGCCGTGCAAAAAGCCAACAGCGGCCACCCCGGCGCCCCCATGGGCATGGCCGACATCGCCGAGGTGCTCTGGCACGATCAGCTCAAGCACAACCCTGGCAACCCCCAGTGGGCCGACCGTGACCGCTTCGTGCTGTCCAACGGCCACGGCTCCATGCTCATCTATTCGCTGCTGCACCTGTCCGGCTACGACCTGTCCATCGACGACCTGAAGAATTTCCGTCAGCTGCACAGCAAGACCCCGGGTCACCCCGAATACGGCTACGCCCCGGGCATCGAGACCACCACCGGTCCCCTGGGCCAGGGCATCGCCAACGCCGTGGGCTTCGCCCTGGCGGAAAAGGTCATGGCCGCCCAGTTCAACCGCGATGGCCACCAGATCGTCGATCACCACACCTACGCCTTCCTGGGCGATGGCTGCATGATGGAAGGCATCTCCCACGAGGTCTGCTCCCTGGCCGGCACCCTGGGCCTGTCCAAGCTGATCGCCTTCTATGACGACAACGGCATCTCCATCGATGGCGAGGTCGAAGGCTGGTTCACCGACGACACCCCCAAGCGCTTCGAGAGCTACGGCTGGCAGGTGATCCGCAACGTCGACGGCCACGACGCCGACGAGATCAGGACCGCCCTGGACACCGCGCGCAAGAGCGACAAGCCCACCCTGATCTGCTGCAAGACCGTGATCGGCTATGGCGCGCCGCACAAGCAGGGCAAGGAAGAGTGCCACGGCGCACCCCTGGGCAACGACGAGATCCAGGCCGCCCGTGAACTGCTCGGCTGGTCCCATGCGCCCTTCGAGATCCCCGCCGAGCTCTATGCCGAGTGGAGTGCCAAGGAGCGCGGCGCCGCCGCCGAAGCCGAATGGAACGAGCGCTTCGCCGCCTACGCCCAGGCCCATCCGCAGCTGGCCGCCGAATTCAAGCGCCGCATGGCCGGTGACCTGCCCGCCGATTTCGCCGAGCGCGCCGCCGCCTTCATCCAGGACGTCGCCACCAAGGGCGAGACCATCGCCAGCCGCAAGGCCAGCCAGAACGCCCTGCAGTTCTTTGGTCCGCTGCTGCCCGAGCTGCTCGGCGGTTCCGCCGACCTGGCCGGCTCCAACCTGACCCTGTGGAAGGGCGCCAAGGGCGTCACCGCCGAAGACGCCAGCGGCAACTATGTCCACTACGGCGTACGTGAATTCGGCATGAGCGCCATCATGAACGGCGTCGCCCTGCACGGCGGTCTGGTGCCCTACGGCGCCACCTTCCTGATGTTCATGGAATACGCCCGCAATGCGGTGCGCATGTCGGCGCTGATGAAGCAGCGGGTGCTCTATGTCTTCACCCACGACTCCATCGGTCTCGGCGAAGACGGTCCGACCCACCAGCCGGTGGAGCAACTGGCCTCCCTGCGCTACACCCCCAACCTGGACACCTGGCGTCCGGCCGATGCGGTGGAATCCGCCATCGCCTGGACCGCGGCCCTGGAGCGTCGCGACGGTCCCAGCGCGCTGATCTTCTCGCGCCAGAACCTGGCCCACAGCGTGCGTGACGAAGCCACCCTGGGCAACGCCGCGCGCGGCGGCTACGTGCTCAAGGACTGCGTCGGCGAGCCCGAGCTGATCCTCATCGCCACCGGCTCCGAAGTCGGCCTGGCGGTGCAGGCCTACGAGCGCCTGAGCGCCGAAGGTCGCCAGGTGCGCGTGGTCTCCATGCCCAGCACCAGCGTCTTCGACCGCCAGAGCCCCGAGTACCGCCAGCAGGTCCTGCCGGTGGAAGTCGGTGCCCGCATCGCCATCGAAGCCGGCATCGCCGACTTCTGGTACAAGTACGTCGGTCTCGACGGTCGCATCATCGGCATGCACACCTACGGCGAATCCGCCCCGGCTGCCGCGCTGTTCGAGCACTTCGGCTTCACCCTGGACAACGTCCTGGCGGTGGCTGGCGAGTTGCTGGAAGACTGAGTCCTGCCGCGCTAATAGAAAAAGCCACGCTGAAGCGTGGCTTTTTTATGCCCGGGATTCAGCGCCTGCTCAGGGATTCACCCGGATGCTCGGCCCTGACAGGGTGACCCCGCCGGCCTCCAGTTGCACGAAGCTGCCGCCGGCCTTGAGGGTCAGGCGGGCGCCGGCTTCCAGGACAATCTTCTGGCCGGACTGGAGCCGGATCTCGCTGCCGGCCTCGACCAGCAGACTGCCGTCTAGCCGCAGGTGCTGACTCTCGCCGATGTCCAGGTGGTCGTCGGCGCGCACCTCGCTGCGGCGCTCGCCCCGGGTGATGCGGTGTTCCTCGGCGTGGAATTCGCTGTAGCTGTTGCCGCGGATGCGCTCATGACGCTCGTGGCCGATCTCGCTGCGGTGATCATGGCCGATGCGTTCGTCCCAGTCGCGCTGGGCATGGACATGGATCTCTTCCTGACCCTCTTGATCCTCGCTGCGCAGTTCGTTGTATCCACCGCCGCCGGGGCTGCTCAGGCTCTTGAAGGTGCTGCGGGTCTTGTCCCGGGGCAGCTCCAGCGGTGGGCGATGCTCGGCGTGGTACAGGCAGCCGATCACCAGGGGTTGGTCGGGATCCCCCTCGAGAAAGCCCACCAGCACCTCCATGCCGATCCGCGGCACCGCCAGGGCGCCGTGGCCGTCACCCGCCCAGCCGCTGGCGACCCGCAGCCAGCAGCTGGTGCGCTCATCGGCCCGGCCCTGGCGGTCCCAGTGGAATTGCACCTTGATCCGGCCCAGGGCATCGCAATGGATGTCCTCGCCGGCCGGTCCGGTGACCACGGCGCTCTGGGCGCCCAGCAGCCTGGGCTTGGGATGGCGCAGGGGCAGGCGGAAGGGCTGCGTCCAGGGCCGGGCGACAAAGCTGTTGCGATAGCCCTGGCGCCAGCTGGCGGCCGGGATGGCGTCGGTGGCGTCTTCCTCCAGGACCTGGGGCTGGCGACCCTCGTGCTGGATCTCGGTCAGCAACCAGAGCTGATTCCAGTCGGCGCGCGGGTGCTGTTCCAACGGCAGGAAATGCCCGCTCACCAGGCTGGGCTGGTCGCTCGCACCCTCGGCCTGAACGGCGTCCCCTCGCAGGCGCTCCAGGCGCCGGCTGCTCAGGCGCTGGCCGGTAGCGCGATCGGTGAAGCGGCCGGGAAAGCCATAGTCTTCCAGCGCGGGCTGGGCCGCGGTTTCCGCATTGCTGTGCAGGCGCAGCCGAGGTTGCAATGGGTCGTGATCGCGTAGGGTCGCGGCGCTGCTGCGGATCTGCAGGCCGACCGCCAGGCGACTGATCACGGGTTCGTCCGTCACCAGACCACTGCCGGGTCGATAACGGGTGGCGCCCAGCCGCGCAAAGCCGGTGGCGTCATCGCCAAACACCAGCACATGACCGTCGCGGCGATGCTGGTGGTGGAAGTGCAGGCCCTCTTCTTCGCAGAGGCGGGTGAGAAAGGCCAGATCGCTTTCGCCGTACTGCACGCAGTAGTTGCGCGGCGGATAGCGCGTTGGCCCCAGGGCGAAGCGATAGTCGCCGTCGAGGATGCCGTGCTCCTCGAGCAGCTGCGCCAGGATCTCGGGCACGCTGCGTCCCTGGAAGATGCGGGAATTGACGCGGTGGGCCAGGGCAGCCAGGCGCGGCACCAGTTCGGCGCGATAGCGGGTCAGGCGCCGGCCCGTATCGCCCTGGGCCACGGCGGCGAGCTGGCCGTGGATGCCCTGGTCACCCGGACCCAGGGCGAGAAAGGCGGGCCGCTGCAACAGCGCTTCCAGCGGCCAGTCCGGGCGCTCGCTGACCAGCTCGAGCTGGAAGCGATAGGGCTGGCCGATGGCCTCGTGGCCGTCGAAGGCGAGCACCTGGAAATCCTGGGCGACGCCGTCCAGCGTCAGGGTGAAGGTCGGGGTATTGGCTGAGCTGAACATCGCATCGCGTCCTTGCGAATCGAAAGCTCCAGTGTGCGCTACAGGGTTGCACCGACTCAAGCGCCGAAAGGTGCATTCTAGAGCCTTTTAACAGGCAGATTCTGGCGCAGTGCCTGGCTGGGAGGCGGCGAAGAGATCCCGCGGCTGCGGCAGTGCGCCTTCCAGTTCCAGCAGGAATTGCTTGGTCGGCAGGCCGCCGCCAAAGCCGGTCAGGGCGCCGGACGCCCCTATCACCCGGTGGCAGGGCAGCACGATGGGCAGCGGATTGCGCCCGTTGGCGGCGCCCACCGCGCGCATCGCCTGGGGTCGGCCGAGATGGCTGGCGAGTTGACCATAGCTCCAGGTCCGGCCGTGGGGGATCTCCGCCAGGGCCTGCCAGACCGCCAGCTGGAAGGGGGTGCCGCGCGGTGCCAGGGGCAGCTCGAAGGTCCGGCGCTGCCCGGCGAAGTATTCGCCCAGCTGCTCGCGGGCCAGGTCGAGGATGGGGTGGTCGGCGGCGCTCCAGCTGGCGTCGCGCTTGGCCAGGTAGCGATTCTCGGGAAACTCCACCACGCGCAGGCCACTGTCGTCGGCGGCCAGGGTGAGCGTACCTATGGGGCTGTCCAGCAGGCAGTAGGCGATCATCGGGGCGACTCCTTGGCGAGACGGGTGGGAACGGGTTCGGCGGGGGCGTCGGCGGGCGCCTTCCAGGTGGCTTCGCGCCAGACCTGCATCACCCCGTAGGCACGCCAGGGCCGCCAGGCTTCGGCGCGGGCGTACAGGGCCTTGGCGGTCAGGCGCTCGCCGGGCGGCGCCAGCCGCTTCTGCAGCACCAGGTCTTCCACCGGGCAGGCATCGGGATGGGCCAGGGCACGCAGGGCGATGTACTGGGCGGTCCAGGGCCCTATGCCCTTGAGCGCGATCCAGCGCCGGGCGAAATCGTCCAGGGTGCGCCCGGTGTCGAAGTCCACCTCACCGGCGCGCAAGGCCCGGGCCACGGTGCCGAGGGTGCCGGCGCGGGCGCGGATCAGGCCGAGGCCGGTGAGGTCTTCCAGGGCGGCATCGGCCAGGGCATCCACCGTGGGAAAGAAGTGATGCAGACCGGCTGGCGGTCGACTGGCCTCGTGACCAGGCTCGCCCCAGGGACGACCGAAGCGCTGCACCACCCGGGCGGTCATGGTGGTCGCTGCCACCACGCTGACCTGCTGGCCGATGACGGCGCGCACGGCGATCTCGAAGCCGTCCCAGCCACTGGGCAGGCGCAGGCCCGGGCGGCGCGCCACCAGTTCCGCCAGGGTCGGATCGACCGCCAGACCCTGGGCGATGGCTTCGGGATCGGCGTCCAGATCGAACATGCGGCGAATACGCGCCACCGCGGCCTGCAGCTCTCCAGGGGCAGCACCGTGCAATTCCAGGCGCAGCGCCGGCGTGTCGGCGTCCCAGGCCGAGACGCGCAGCCAGCCCGGCTGCTCGGGGGTGCCGATCACCCGGGCGTAGCTGGTGTCGTCCAGCACCTCGACGCCGGGCAGGGCGTGGCCGCGGAGAAAATCCAGCTGGGCGGCGAAGTCGTAGGGCGGTCGATAGGCCAGGCGCAGGACCAGCACCGGCGAAGCCGCGGCCTGACCCTTGCGCACCTGACTGGGGGCCAGGCCGTAGGCGTCGCGAAAGGCGGTGTTGAAGCGTCTGAGACTACCGAAGCCGGCGGCCAGGGCCACCTCGGTGATGGGCAGCCGGGTCTCGCTGAGCAATTGCTTGGCGAACAGCAGTCGGCGGGTGGTGAGCACCGCCAGGGGTGCGGCGCCCAGGCGCTCGACGAACAGCCGGCGCAACTGACGTTCGCTGAGGTCGAGGCGGGCGGCGAGGGCGGGCAGGCCGCCGTCGTCCAGGCCTTCGTCCATCAGTCGCAGGGCCCGCGCCAGGGTGGCGTCGCCGCGTTGCCAGTGGCCGCCGGCGGGGGAGAGCTCCGGGCGGCATCTCAGGCAGGGGCGATAGCCCGCGGCCTCGGCGGCTGCGGCGCTGGGGTAGTAGCTGACGTTTTCCGGGCGTGGCGGTTGCGCCGGGCACACTGGCCGGCAGTAGATGCCGGTGGTGAGCACCGCGGTGTAGAACAGGCCGTCGAAGCGCGGATCCCGCGCCAGGCGGGCGCGTTCGAAGGCGGGAATATCGGGAAAGGCATTCATGGCGGCAGGTTAGCACCGCCGGGGAGGGGTGACTGGCCGTTTTCGGACGGGACCGCTGAGGTAGAGAGCTATCGCGGCCATGGGCCGCTCCTACAGGAGCATCAGGCGTTTGTAGGAGCGGCCCATGGCCGCGATAAGCCGTATTACTAGCGTCGTGGCGTGGAAAACGGCGCAGCCTTTTCTGCTGGGGACTTCGCGGCGAGGGGCACCCTCACCCCAACCCTCTCCCAGGGGGAGAGGGGGCTTGCCGGAGCAGGCCGGTTCAGCATCGTAGCGTAGAAAACGGCGCAGTCTTTTCCACTAGAGCTTCGTCGCGAGGGGCGCCCTCACCCCAACCCTCTCCCAGGGGGAGAGGGGGCTTGCCGGAGCAGGCCGGTTCAGCGGCGTAGCTTGGAAAACGGCGCAGCCTTTTCCGCTGAGGACTTCGTCGCGAGGGGGCTGATCGGAGCAGGAGGTAGGCTCAGAAATCCCAATCCTCGTCTTCGGTACTCACCGCCTTGCCGATGACGTAAGACGAACCCGAACCGGAGAAGAAGTCGTGGTTCTCGTCGGCGCTGGGCGACAGGGCGGCCAGGATCGCCGGGCTGACGTCGGTCATGCTGCTGGGGAACAGGGCTTCGAAGCCCAGATTCATCAGCGCCTTGTTGGCGTTGTAGTGAAGGAATTTCTTCACGTCCTCGCTCCAGCCGACGCTGTCGTAGAGGTCCTCGGTGTAGGCCACCTCGTTGTCGTAGAGATCCTGCAGCAACTCGTAGGCGAAGTCCTTGACCTGCTGGCGGCGCTCCGGGCTTTCCTTGGCCAGGGCCTGCTGGAATTTGTAGCCGATGTAGTAACCGTGCACCGCCTCGTCGCGAATGATCAGGCGGATCAGATCGGCGGTGTTGGTCAGCTTGGCGCGGCTGGACCAGTACATCGGCAGGTAGAAGCCCGAATAGAACAGGAAGGACTCCAGGAAGACGCTGGCCACCTTGCGCAGCAGCGGGTCCTCGGCGTGGTAGCGCGCCAGGATCAGGTCGGCTTTGGTCTGCAGATAGGGATTCTCCTCGCTCCAGCGATAGGCCTCGTCCACGTCCGGCGTCGAGCAGAGGGTGGAGAAGATCGAGCTGTAGGAGCGCGCATGCACCGCTTCCATGAAGCCGATGTTGGCGATCACCGCTTCCTCGTGGGGGGTGACGGCATCGGCCAGCAAGGTCGGCGCGCCCACGGCGTTCTGGATGGTGTCCAGCAGGGTCAGGCCGGTGAAGACGCGGATGGTCAGCTGCTGTTCCTTGGGCGTCAGGGTCGCCCAGGAGGGGATGTCGTTGGACAGCGGGATCTTTTCCGGCAGCCAGAAGTTGCCGGTCAGGCGATTCCACACTTCCAGGTCCTTCTCGTCCTGGATGCGGTTCCAGTTGATGGCGTTGATGCGATTCAGGCGCGGGGCGTTCATAGCTGCATTCATGACCTTTTCCTCACAGGCTGCAGGACACGCAGCCCTGCACCTCGGTGCCTTCCAGGGCGGCCTGGCGCAGGCGGATGTAATAGAGCGTCTTGATGCCCTTCTTCCAGGCGTAGATCTGCGCCCGATTGATGTCGCGGGTGGTGGCGGTGTCGCGGAAGAACAGCGTCAGCGACAGTCCCTGGTCGACATGGCGGGTGGCCTCGGCATAGGTGTCGATGATCTTTTCCGGGCCGATCTCGTAGGCGTCCTGGTAGTACTCCTGGTTGTCGTCGGCCAGGTAGGGCGCCGGGTAGTAGACGCGGCCCAGCTTGCCTTCCTTGCGGATCTCCACCTTGGCAACGATGGGGTGGATGCTCGAGGTGGAGTGGTTGATGTAGGAGATCGAGCCGGTCGGCGGGATGGCCTGGAGGTTGCGGTTGAACAGCCCGTGCGCCATCACCGAGGCCTTGAGTTCCTGCCAGTCCGCGCGGGTCGGCAGGCGGATGCCGGCCACCTCGAACAACTCGGCCACCCGCGGGGTGCGCGGGGTGAAGTCGCCCTCGGTGTACTGATCGAAATACTCGCCGCTGGCGTACTTGGAATCGGCGAAGCCCTGGAAGCTCTGGCCGCGTTCAATGGCCAGGCGATTGGAGGCGCGCACCGCATGGTAGGTGACGGTGTAGAAGTACAGATTGGTGAAATCCAGACCCTCGGCCGAGCCGTAGTGGATGTGCTCGCGGGCCAGGTAACCGTGCAGGTTCATCTGCCCCAGGCCGATGGCGTGGGAGGCGGCGTTGCCGGCGGCCACCGAGGGTACGCAGCGAATGTCGCTCATTTCCGAGACCGCGGTGAGGCCGCGGATGGCGGTTTCCACGGTTCGGCCCAGATCCGGCGAATCCATGGTGCGGGCGATGTTCAGCGAGCCCAGGTTGCAGGAGATGTCCTGGCCGACATGCTCGTAGCCCAGGTCTTCGTCGAAGCGGCTGGGGGTGTTGACCTGGAGGATCTCCGAGCAGAGGTTGCTCATGTTGATGCGCCCGGCGATGGGATTGGCGCGATTCACCGTGTCTTCGAACATCAGGTACGGATAGCCGGATTCGAACTGGATCTCCGCCAGGGTCTGGAAGAATTCCCGGGCATTGATCTTGCGTTTGCGGATGCGCGCATCGGCCACCATCTCCGCGTACTTGTCACTCACGCTGATGTCGGCGAAGGGCACGCCATAGACCCGTTCCACGTCGTAGGGCGAGAACAGGTACATGTCGGCGTTGCGCTTGGCCAGCTCGAAGGTGATGTCCGGGATGACCACGCCAAGGGACAGGGTCTTGATGCGGATCTTCTCGTCGGCGTTCTCGCGCTTGGTATCGAGGAATCTCAGGATGTCCGGGTGGTGGGCATTGAGATAGACGGCCCCGGCGCCCTGGCGCGAACCCAGCTGGTTGGCGTAGGAGAAGGCGTCTTCCAGCAGTTTCATGATCGGGATGATGCCGGAAGACTGGTTCTCGATGCGCTTGATCGGCGCCCCCACCTCGCGCACGTTGCTCAGCAGAAAGGCCACGCCGCCGCCACGCTTGGACAGCTGCAGCGCCGAATTCACCGCGCGGCCGATGGACTCCATGTTGTCTTCGATGCGCAACAGGAAGCAGGACACCAACTCGCCGCGCTGGCGCTTGCCGGCGTTGAGAAAGGTCGGCGTGGCCGGCTGGAAGCGCCCGCTGATCATCTCGTCCACCAAGGACTCGGCCAGGCCCTCGTCACCACGGGCCAGACTCAGGGCGACCATGCACACCCGATCCTCGTAGCGCTCCAGGTAGCGCTGGCCATCGAAGGTCTTGAGGGTATAGCTGGTGTAGTACTTGAAGGCGCCCAGGAAGCTCTGGAAGCGGAATTTGTAGGCATAGGCGCGCTCGAACAGCGCCTTGACGAAGGCCGGGGCGTATTGCTCCAGCACCGCCGCCTCGTAGTAGCCCTTGTCCACCAGGTAGTCGAGTTTTTCGTCCAGGTTATGGAAGAACACGGTGTTCTGGTTGACGTGCTGCAGGAAGTACTGGCGCGCCGCCTGGCGGTCCTTGTCCAGCTGCAACTCGCCGTTGGGGCCGTAGAGATTGAGCATGGCGTTGAGCGCGTGGTAGTCCGCCTCGCTGCCGGTCGGGGTCAGGCCTGACGTTGCCAAAAGTCGTTCACTCCCGTTCTCACCCGGTCGACATCTTCCGTCGTGCCGAGCAGTTCAAATTGATAGAGCAGGGGTACCGCGCATTTCTGGGCGACGATGCGTCCGCCCAGGCAGTAGCCCTCGCCGAAGTTGGTGTTGCCGGCGGCGATGACGCCGCGGATCAGAGCGCGATTGTGCGGATCATTGAGAAAGTGGATCACCGGCTTGGGCACCGCGCCCTTGCTGCCGCCGCCGCCATAGGTCGGCAAGACCAGGATGTAGGGCTCGCGGGCCTTGAGCGGTTCGGCGGCGGGATCCTGGGGGATGCGCCGCGCTGGCAGTCCGAGTTTCTCGACGAATCTGTGGGTGTTCTCCGAGGTGCTGGAGAAATACAGCAGCTCGCCCATGGTCCTGGCCTCAGGCCACCAGCTGGCCGAGCTTGTCCGGGCGGAAGCCGGCCCAGTGGTCGTCACCGACCACCACCACCGGCACCTGGCGATAACCCAGGGATTCCACGGTCTGGCGCGCCTTGGCGTCCTGCTCGATGTCCACCACCTGGTAGGCGATGCCCTGGCGATCCAGGGCGCGATAGGTGGCGTTGCACTGCACGCAGGCGGGCTTGCTGTAGATGGTGATGGTCATGGCTGACTCCTGTCCGTAGTGGGGCGAACTCAAAGGAAAAAGCCTGTCGCCAGCCGGGATCTGCCGGGGCGGCACGGGTCTTTTCCTTTGAGTTCGACTTGGGCCTCAAGTTCGGTCCAGATACTACATATGGTGTTTTTGAATTTCTACACCACAACAAGTGGGGATTTTGATCTGGGTCATGGCTCTGCTCTATCACGCCTGGATGACGATTTCAGTCAGGCCATGGCCGCTGAACCAGGTAGTCCCTCCGCCCCTGGGGCTACCTGCGGACCTCTCCCTGCAGACCGCCAGACGCCGTGGCTGCGGCAGGGGCGTCTGGCCAGAGGGTGGATTTCTTTCCTGTCTGCCAAGGAGAGCGCCTTTTTGTAGTGCGAAAGTCGACCGGACTACGCTCGCGACTCCCATTCGTCGTCGAACCGCCGCATAATCGGCCTTTCGCTTGCGCCCGAGTCCGTTCACGCATGAGTTCCGCTCGCTATCGCCTCGCTCTCAACGGCTACGGTCGCATCGGTCGTTGCGTGTTGCGTGCCCTGCACGAGCGCGGTGCGGCGAGCGAGCTCGCCATCGTCGCCCTCAACGACCTGGCCGACCGGCCCAGTCTCGAATACCTGACCCGCTTCGACTCCACCCATGGCCGCTTTCCCGGGCGGGTGGCGCTGGACGGCGAACGCCTGCGCATCGGCGACCAGGCCCTGGAGATCCGTCGCGAGGCGGAGCCCGACCGGGTGGACTGGCGCGCGCTGGACGTCGATCTGGTGCTGGAATGCTCCGGCGCCTTCAGCACCCGTGCCGAGGCCGGGCGCTTTCTCGCCGCCGGCGCACCGCGGGTGCTGTTCTCCCAGCCCATGGTCAGCGAGACCGACGTCGACGCCACCGTGGTCTATGGCGTCAACCAGCAGGCCCTGCGCGGTGACGAGACGCTGGTCTCGAATGCGTCCTGCACCACCAACTGCAGCGTCCCGGTGCTGAAACTTTTGCACGAGACCCTGGGTCTGGAGTACGTCTCCATCACCACGATCCACTCGGCCATGAACGACCAGCCCGTGATCGACGCCTACCATGCCGAAGATCTGCGGCGGACGCGGTCGGCGTTCCAGTCGATCATCCCGGTGGCGACCGGCCTGGCGCGCGGCATCGAACGCCTGCTGCCCGAGCTCGGCGGGCGCATCCAGGCCCGCGCCGTGCGCGTACCCACGGTCAACGTCTCCTGCCTGGACATCACCTGCATCGTCGGCCGCGACACCACGGCGCCGGCGCTCAACACCCTGTTGCGTGACGCCGCCCAGAGCGGTCCCCTGGCCGGGCTGATCGACTACACCGAGTTGCCCCACGCCTCCTGCGATTTCAACCACGATCCCCATTCCGCCATCGTCGATGGCAGCCAGACCCGCGTTTCCGGCCCCCGGCTGGTCAATCTGCTGGTGTGGTTCGACAACGAATGGGGCTTCGCCAACCGCATGCTCGACGTCGCCGGCCATTGGCTGCGCATCGCCAAGCCCACCTGAAACAAGCACAACTAAGGGATTGCCTGTATGTCCGTGTTGAAAATGAGCGACCTCGATCTGAAGGGTAAGCGCGTCCTGATTCGCGAAGACCTCAACGTTCCGGTGAAGGAAGGCCAGATCAAGAGCGATGCCCGCCTGGTCGCCGCCCTGCCGACCCTCAAGCTGGCCCTGGAAAAGGGTGCTGCGGTGATCGTCTGCTCGCACCTGGGGCGTCCCACCGAGGGCGAGTTCAGCGAGGAAAACAGCCTGGCCCCGGTCGCGGCCTACCTGAGCAAGGCCCTGGGCCGCGAGGTGCCCCTGGTGAAGGACTACCTGGACGGCGTCCAGGTCGAGCCGGGTCAGCTGGTGCTGCTGGAGAACGTGCGCTTCAACGCGGGCGAGAAAAAGAACGCCGATGAGCTGGCGAAGAAATACGCCGCCCTGTGCGACATCTTCGTCATGGACGCCTTCGGCACCGCCCACCGCGCCGAGGGTTCGACCCATGGCGTGGCCAAGTTCGCCAAGGTCGCCGCGGCCGGTCCGCTGCTGGCCGCCGAACTGGATGCCCTGGGCAAGGCGCTGGGCAATCCCGCCCGCCCGATGGCCGCCATCGTCGCCGGCTCCAAGGTCTCCACCAAGCTGGACGTGCTCAACTCCCTGGCGCAGATCTGCGATCAGCTGATCGTCGGCGGCGGCATCGCCAACACCTTCCTCGCCGCGGCCGGCTACAAGGTCGGCAAGTCGCTGTACGAAGCCGATCTGGTGGACACCGCCAAGGCCATCGCCGCCAAGGTCAGCGTGCCGCTGCCGGTGGACGTGGTGGTCGCCAAGGAATTCGCCGAGACCGCCCAGGCCACTACCAAGTCGATCAACGACGTGGCCGACGACGACATGATCCTGGACATCGGCCCGGTCAGCGCCCAGCAATTCGCCGACCTGCTCAAGTCGGCCAAGACCATCCTCTGGAACGGTCCGGTGGGCGTCTTCGAATTCGACCAGTTCGGCGAAGGCACCCGCACCCTGGCCCAGGCCATCGCCGACAGCGACGCCTTCTCCATCGCCGGTGGTGGCGACACCCTGGCCGCCATCGACAAGTACGGCATCGGCGAGAAGGTCTCCTATATCTCCACCGGTGGCGGCGCCTTCCTCGAATTCGTCGAGGGCAAGGTTCTGCCGGCCGTCGAAGTCCTCCAGCAACGCGCCCAGGAGTAATCGCCATGCGTACGCCGCTGCTCGTCTGTTCCGCTGTCCTGATGCTGGCCGGTTGTGCCGGTGGCAATGCCGACAAGGCCTGCGCGGTGTTCGCGCCGCCACCGGCGGCAGCCGCCACGCCCACGGCGCAGAATGGCGAGCGGGTCGATACGCTCAATGGCAACGCCAGCCGTCCTGCCAGCGGTTGCGCCCAGTGAAGGGGCGCACGCTCGCCCTCGGTCTGCTGGGTCTCGCCGTGCTGACCGGCTGTGCCGGTCGCGGCGCGCAGCAGACGGGCGGCTGGACCCACTGGGTCTGTGATTCCAAGGCGGCCTTCGACTGGCGCTATGTGGATCGCAGCCAGTCCATCGTCGACCTCAAGCTGGAAGGCGATGGCCTGATCCGCCATCTCAACCGCGAACCGGCCACCGATGGCCAGTCCTATACCGACGGGCTGGTGGCTTTGCATATCCGCGGCGACCAGGGACTCGTCTACTGGATCGCCAACAACGACCTCATCGGCCGCGGCTGCCGGACGCCTTGAAGCGGCGAATGTCAGCTGAACCGATTAATCCAGGGCGGCCAGGGGTCGGCCGCTTGAACCCTGCCAGCCGCTCATGCAGGCTGGCGCCACCACCGCCTTTGTAGGGAGATAATCACCAATGGCACTCGTCAGCATGCGTCAGCTGCTGGATCACGCCGCCGAATTCGGCTACGGCGTCCCGGCCTTCAACGTCAACAACCTCGAGCAGATGCGCGCCATCATGGAAGCCGCCGACAAGACCGATTCGCCGGTCATCGTCCAGGCCTCCGCCGGTGCCCGCAAGTACGCCGGCGCTCCCTTCCTGCGTCACCTGATCCTGGCCGCGGTGGAAGAATTCCCGCACATTCCGGTGGTCATGCACCAGGACCACGGCACCAGCCCCGACGTCTGCCAGCGCTCCATCCAGCTGGGCTTCTCCTCGGTGATGATGGACGGCTCGCTGATGGCCGACGGCAAGACGCCGTCCGACTACGACTACAACGTGCGCGTCACCCAGCAGACCGTGGCCTTCGCCCATGCCTGCGGCGTGTCCGTGGAAGGCGAGCTGGGCTGCCTGGGCAGCCTGGAAACCGGCATGGCCGGTGAAGAAGACGGCGTGGGCGCCGAAGGCACCCTGGATCACAGCCAGCTGCTGACCGATCCGGAAGAAGCCGCCCAGTTCGTCAAGGCCACCAAGGTCGACGCCCTGGCCATCGCCATTGGCACCAGCCACGGCGCCTACAAGTTCACCAAGCCGCCGACCGGGGACACCCTGTCGATCCAGCGCATCAAGGAAATCCATGCGCGCATCCCGGACACTCATCTGGTCATGCACGGCTCCAGCTCGGTGCCCCAGGAGTGGCTGAAGATCATCAACGAGTACGGTGGCGACATCAAGGAAACCTACGGCGTGCCGGTCGAGGAGATCGTCGAAGGCATCAAGTACGGGGTCCGCAAGGTCAACATCGACACCGACCTGCGTCTGGCCTCCACCGGTGCCATCCGCGAGTTCATGGCCAAGAACCGTAGCGAGTTCGACCCGCGCAAGTACCTGGCCAAGACCGTCACCGCCATGCGCGACGTCTGCATCGCCCGTTACGAAGCCTTCGGCACCGCTGGCCAGGCCTCCAAGATCAAGCCGATCTCCCTGGACGCCATGTTCGAACGCTATGCCCGCGGCGAGCTGGATCCCAAGGTCAACTGATCCCGCGCTGCAGGAAAAGGCCCCGTATGGGGCCTTTTTTTATGGCCCGCAGCCAGGCTCAGGCGCTTTGTTGCCGCGACGCCTGATCGGCTTCGGCGGCCAGGCAGGCGCGGGCGAGGAGCAGCCAGAGACGCTGGTGTAGGGCGTTGAGCGCAGGCAGCAGCTCGGCGCTGTGGCGATAGACCGCGGAGAGGGAATCCTCGGCGAGATCGAGCCGGGGGCAGTGACGCTGCAGGTAGTCGCCCAGGCTGACCGTGGCGATGGCGGGAGGCAGGGGCAGATCGCAGGCCAGCCAGTCCGCGACCCGGCGTCGATAATCCTGCTTGGCGAATTCGCACAGGGCATTGATCTGACTGGGGCCCTGCGGTCGCCGCTGCAGGGTGCGGTATTCCTTCACCAGCAGGCGCGCCTCGCGCAGGCGCTCCACGTCCGGATAGCGCTCGGCCAGGGTGAGCAGCAGCCGATAGAGCTCGGCAGCCTGCTCCTGGCCGGGCAGACGCTGGGCCAGGGCCCGTTCGATGCGCTGCCGATAGAGCGGCGCCACGGCCAGCAACTGCTGGCGCGCGGCGGTCTGCCAGGTATCGATGGCCCGATACTCCTGCAAGTGCTCCTGGTTGAACGCCCCTTCGCCGTGAACGACGTGGGCCAGTCCATGACTGTGCAGCTCTTCGTAGAAGGCCAGCAGGCAGCGCCGCTGGCTTTGCTTTTCCGCCTCCTGCCAGGCGTCCGCAGTGCCGGCGGCCAGCAGCAGGATGCGTTCGCGGACAGTGTCCGCCTCGAGGGCGCGGGTGGTCCGCTCCAGCGGCAGGTGCAGGGGTAGCCAGGGGCAATCGGGCCAGGCATGGCCACTCCAGCGCTGCAGGTCCGTGTCACTGTCCTGGACCGGTTCCGGAACCAGCGTGGCCACCGTGGCCGCTGGCTCCGCCTCGGGCTGGCGGCCGGCCAGGCGATGGACCAGCAGGGTCAGGGCGCGGCCATGCGCATCGGGCTGCTCCAGCAGGGCACTGGCAGGGCGCCGGTCGTCCAGCAGTCCGGGGAGCGGATGCCGCTCGGCCCAGGCGATCCGCTGCCGATCCGCCGGATGACGACCCCAGTAGCGGCTGCTGGCGGAGGTCGGCGTGGGGGAGAGCGTCTGGCGAGCCAGCAGGGCCGCGTGCAACTCCAGCAGATTGCCGACCAGGCCCTGGGCCGCGGGTGCCGTCAGGCTGCGCCGTCTGGCTTCACGCCAGGCCTGCTGGGCCAGGCGCGTCTGGCGCGCCGTTGTGCGAAAGGCCGCGCTGCCGCCCAGCAGGACCTGGTAATGATCGGCGCGGGCTTCCCGGCGCTGGCTGGCGGTGCGGGTGAGGCGCTGGCCGCTGGCAAAGAGCAGGCGGGCCCAGCCACGGGCGACGCGGGCGAGGAGCCCTCGGGACGCCGCCTGGCCGAGGCGTTCCAGTTGCGCGAGGCAGGCATTGAGCAGGGCGCCCCCCAAACGATCCAGAGCGCTCACCTGGTGCCCCAGCACATGGGCGAGGCTGGCCAGGTACTGATCGCGGGTGAGTGCCGTCATCAGCGGCAGACCCAGGCGCAGCGTCCGGGTCCTGACCGCGAAGCGGATGTCGACCTCCGCCGTCAGCAGCAGGCGCCGAGGCGGGCAGACCCCCATGGCCTGGCAGAGCGCTGCGATCAGCGAATGCAGCGCCGGCTCCTGGGCTGGCGTCAGCGGCCGTTCGGCGGCGGCTTCTGTTCCTCGGCCCGGGCGCGGCGCCAGAAAGCCCAGGGCCAGCCAGGCGCCCAGGCCGGCCAGCGGCAGGGCCAGGCCACAGGCGACGACGATATCCTGGTGCAGCAGAGTAATGAAGGCCGCCAGGGCACAGATCGCCAGCAGCAATCCCGCCAGGCCCGGCAGCAGATAGAGCAGGCTGAGCGTCAGGCCGAGGAGCACGGCCGCCAGCAGTTGCAGGCGCTCACCCAGGGAGAAGGCCGGGCGCGGCAGGCCCGCTGCCTGCAACGCGGCCAGACGCGCCTGCAGATCGAGGTCCTGGGCGACGGGGGTGGAGTCCTGGCGTTCGACCAGATGGACATCCAGTCCCGTATCCCGCAGCCGCTCGGCCCATTCGTGGGCTTGCGCGCTGGCCAGATCCCGCTTGAGGACACCCCTGGCCGGGGGCAGCAGGCGCTCCACCTGCTCCGGTGCCAGCTTGAGCTGATAGAGCAGGCTGATCCTCAGGGTGTCGGGGGAAACATCGTCGCGGCAGCTGCCGCTGAGCAGGAGATCGTAGCGAGCCATGGGCAATCCTTTGCGCAGTCGTCCGCCGGGGCGGTAGGTAGAAATCCAGAGCGGCTTTCTACCTCACTGCTGCAATCGCGTTGCGTGCATGGCTCTCAGTTGCGCGGCCCCGGGCCGCTCTGGCACGCCCTTCTGGCGGATTCGTGACCGATTACCGCTCCGCTGCGGTCAGGACCTCTTCCATCCAGGCCACCATGGCGGCGCCATCCATGCCCAGGCAGACCGTGACCAGCGGATTGCCGGACCAGCGCCCGTCCAGGTAGGCGCGCCCCTCGGGGGCGAAAAAGGTCTGGCCTTCCGCCAGGCCTTCGGTGCCGACGCTGAGGTGACCGCGAGCGGTGTGGAACAGCTCGGGGCGGCGCAGATAGGCGAGGGCGCAGCTGTCGTGGGGATGGCAGCCGTCGATGTCCTTCACGCTGCGGTAGAAGTCCGCATAGAAGTCATAGCTGCGGGCGAGCACCTCGCCGAGGGCGCCCTGGCGCGCCGCGATGCGCTGCAGGCGGGGCGGATCGAGCACGGCGCGGTGGGTGGCATCGAGGCCGACCAGGGTCAGCGGCCAGGGAGCGGCGAAGACCCGTGCCGCGGCATGGGGATCGGAAAAGATGTTGGCTTCGGCCACCGGCGTGACGTTGCCCGGCTCGACGATGGCGCCGCCCATCACCACCACCTCGCGGACGCGCTCGGCGACCGTGGGATCCAGCGCCAGGGCGAGGGCCAGGTTGCCCAGCGGCCCGACCGCCACCAGGGTGATCTCGCCCGGTCGCAGGCGGGTCTGCTCGACGATGAAGCGCGCCGCATCCAGGGCATGGGGTGTCTGGCTTGGTGTGGGCAGCTGCTGGTTGCCCAGGCCATCCTGGCCATGCACGTGCAGGGCGTGGTTGCCGGCCGGCTTGACCAGAGGCTCGGCCACCCCAGCCGCGACGGGTGTGTCCCGGCCGGCCAGTTCGGTGAGCAACAGGGCGTTGCGGGTCGCCGTGGTGACCGGCACATTGCCGAAGGTGGTGGTCAGCCCGATCACCTCGAAGGCGGGATCGGCAAACAGCAGGGCGATGGCCTGGGCGTCGTCCACGCCAGGATCGGTATCGAAGATGATGGGAAGGGACAAGAGGCTTTCTCCGGCTCAGATCTCTTCCCAGGCTACCCGAGGGGCAGCGCCCCTTGCTAGCTGGGCAGGTCCAACTCGCCCAGGGCGTCCGGCTGGTTGCGAAACGCCCGGGCGAAGACCTCGCGATTGCGGGCCATGAACAGCCCCAGGTCTTCGCACTGCTTCTCGGCAAGACCGGGTACGGCCTTGTCCAATACGCTGGCGAGCGACTCGGCCAGCTCCAACATCTTGTCGTGACGATCGGCTTCGGCTTTATCCATGAACAGGCGCTCCGGATCTCGGCTGCTGCGATACAACACTTCGACGGCCATGCGTCACCTCGTATTCTGTATCTGGTTATATATACAGTAGTTGGCTTGCCGCGGGATTGCAAGGACTACCGCTCGGCGGTCAGCCTTAGGTCACTCATGGCAATTTGCCAATCGTTCGACATTTCCGCGTGTCTCCAGATTTGCCTCGGGAAACTTAAGCGCGGAAGCTGGTCTCTGAGTCTGGACCAAACGGGCATCACTGCCCGCCTTTATCCGGATCACCTCCGGCTCACGGAACGAGACCGCCAATGCCTGCCATCTTTATCCGTCCGCTTATTGCCGCGCTTGGCCCGTCTGGGTCGATCGAGGTGCGGGCGTGAGTTCGACCCTCATCATCCTGGCCATCACGGTCGCCAGCTTTCTGCTGGGGTTCCTGCGCGACCTGCTGATCGCCCGCCAATTCGGCGTGAGCTGGGAAGCCGACCTGATCTTTGTCGCGCTCATCCTGCCGGTGTTCTTCGAGAGCTTCTTCGGCCTCGCCCTGCGCGATGCCATGATTCCCTATCTGCAACGCATCCGCGACCGCTGCAACGCCCAGTACGAGCAGGTCGGTCGCTGGCTGTACTGGCGCATCGGCCTGTTCGGCCTGCTGTTGTCGGTGATCGGCGTCCTCGCCAGCCCCTGGCTGATGCATGCCCTGGCGCCGGGCTGGAGCGACGAGCAGGTCGAGACCGGCAAGCTGGTCTTCGCCGTCGGTACCCTGCTGATCTGCGTGCAGGCCGTCCTCTATTGCCAGGGCGCGCTGCTCAACCTCGATCGCATCTTCATTCTGCCGATGACCCGCACCCTGATGCTCAATCTGGGCGCCATCCTGGCCATCGTCATCCTGCAGCCGAGCGGTATCGCGCTGTTCACCGGCATGCTGCTGCCCCAGGTGCTGCTGATCGTCATCCAGCACCGCCGCCTGGGCTATCTCGGCCAACGTTCGGTGGCCTTCGAGAAGCCCGAGGGCAGTCCCTTCGCCCTGACCTTCGCGCCGGTGCTGCTCGCCGCCGGCGCCCAGCAGGGTTGCATGCTGGCGGAGCGTTTCTTCGCCTCGCTGCTGGCGGAGGGTAACATCACCATGCTGTCCTTCTCCTACCGCATCGTGACCATTCCGCTGACGCTCTATGCGCTGTCCATCCTGGCGATGATCTTTCCCGAGCTGACCCGCAGCTGGAACGAGGGCAATGCCGACAAGTACAGCGCGCTGATGCGCAAGGCGCTGCTCGGCACCCTGCTGTTCCTGGTGCCGGCCGCCGTGGTGCTGTTCAGCTACTCCGAGCCGGTGGTCAAGGTGCTGCTGGAGCGCGGGGCCTTTGGCGCCGAGCAGAGCGCGGCGACCGCGACCCTGGTGGTGGCCTATGCCCTGGGTCTGCCCTGGATGGGGCTGGCCCTGCTGTGGGGGCGTGCCCTGCTGTCGCAGCAGCGCGCCCGCACCTTCCTTTACGCCACCCTGGCCAGCTCCTTCATCACCGTGGCCCTGGACGCTGTTGTCTATCGGCCATTCGGTGCCCAGGGACTGGCCTACTCCTTTACCACCGGAGCCTTCCTGCAGGCGGTGTTCATGGCGCTGGCGCTCTATCGCCACTCCCTGGCCGGCCTGCACCTGTCGCTGCTGCTGCGCTGGTTCAGCGCGGGCAGCGCGGTGGCCCTGCTGAGTTTCCTGTTGCCCAAGCCGGTCGGCCTGCTGGAGCTGATCGTCAGCGTCAGCGTGGCCATGCTGGGCTTCCTGGTGCTGTTGCTGGTCCTGGGCGAACGTGACCTGTTCCGCCGCGGCTATTGGGCGCGCGGTGACTCAGGCACGGGGCGCGCTGAACCGACGAGTTGAACGGCCGTCGCTGGACGGCAAGGAAAAAGGTGGCGATCTGCAGCCATTGGTCGCTATCTGTTACGAAGTCATGAATTTTTGATTTGGCTTCGAGTCGCACGGAAAGATTGATCCCAGTCAAAGAATTTCTGATGGAAGCTTTTTTCCATTTGCAAGAGATCGGACATGTAGTTGGGGTCGGCACTTCGCATGGTGGCTTTGCTCGCTACCGACATTCTCTTTGAAAGGAATCGATCCTATGTCCTCCCAATCCCCTGTCACCCGTATCGGCATCGTCGGTACCGGCATGATCTCGCGCTGCCTGGCCCGGCTCATCAGCCGTCACTATGACGACATGACCGTGACCCGCGTCCTGACCCGCCGGCCCATCGCCACGGTCACCGACTATCCGCTGACCGAGGCGCTCACCCAGTCGGTGGCGGATCTCATCGATCATTGCGACCTGCTGGTGGAGTGCAGCGGCGACCCCTACCACGGCACCGAGATCATCGAGCGCGCCTTCGAGGCCGGCATCAAGGTGGTCACCATCAATGCCGAACTGCAGGTGACGACCGGTTCCTACCTGGCCGGCAAGGGTTTCCTGACCGAGGCCGAGGGCGACCAGCCGGGTTCGCTGGCGGCGCTGCACGAAGAAGCCGTGCAGATGGGCTTCAAGCCGCTGGTCTACGGCAACATGAAGGGCTATCTGAACCACAACCCGACGCCGGAAGACATGGCCTACTGGTCCGCGCGCCAGGGCACCAGCGTCGACCAGACCACCTCCTTCACCGACGGCACCAAGGTGCAGATCGAGCAGGTGGTGGTCGGTAACAACTATGGCGCGACCATCACCCGCCAGGGGCTGGAAGGCCTGAATTCGACCAACCTGCAGGACAGCGCCAACATCCTCGCGCAGATGGCCGAGCAACTGGGCCAGCCCATCGTCGACTACGTGATCCCCAGCGGCTACTCCGCCGGTGGCGTCTTCGTGGTCGGTCGCCATGACGAAGACCAGGCCGGTGCCATCGAGTACTTCAAGCTGGGCAAGGGCCCCTACTATGTGCTGGTCCGTCCCTTCCACCTGTGCTCCCTGGAGGTCGGCAAGACCCTGAGACGCGTCATCGCCGGCGGCAAGATCCTGCTCAACAACTCCACCACGCCGACCCTGAGCGTGGCCGCCATCATGAAGAAGCCCATGGCGGCCGGCGACATCATCGAGCGCGGCATCGGTGGCTACAGCGTGCGCGGCGAAGCGGTCAAGATCGCCGAGTGCCCGGACCACCTGCCGATCGGCCTGCTCAAGCACAGCGTGCTCAAGCGCGCCCTGGAACCGGGTCAGATCGTCACCTTCGATGACGTCGAACTGACCCCCAGCCGCGCCCTGGACATCGTCCTGCAACAGCATCGCGAGGCGATCCATCGCCAGCTGCTGGAAACCCAGCTGAGCGAGTCGGCCTGGAACGCCAGCGCCGACCTGGCACCGGTCGCGCTGCCCAAGGCGGTGGGTGCGGTCCTGTCCTGATTTCGCCGAGGCGGAACGCGAAGGGGCCCTGAGGGCCCCTTTTCTATTGCCCGCCGCTGGCGGCGGCGCGGAGGCGGGCGACGGTCGCGGGGAGTTCGTCCATGTGCGCGATCAGCGCGGTCACGCCCAGCGCGCTCAGGGTCTCGCCATGGCTGGGCGGAATGTGGCTGGCGCCGGTAAAGCCGATGACGCGCATGCCGGCCGCCAGCGCCGCGCGCACGCCGGTGGCGCTGTCCTCGATCACCAGGCAGCGCTCCGGCGCGACGCCCATCGTCCTGGCGGCCAGGAGGTAGACATCGGGTGCCGGCTTGGGCTGGGCCACCATGTCGGCGCTGAAGATATGGCCCGCCACCCGCTCGACCAGATCGGCCCGGCGGACCGAGGATTCGACGCTGTGCCTGAGGCTGTTGGAGGCGACCGCCAGCGGCAGGTCGATGCTCTCCAGAGCACGCTTCACCCCGGGAATGGCTTCCACGCTGGTGGAGATCAGCGTTTCCGCCTGGGTGCGCAGGTCGCTGAACAGCGCGGGCGGCAGGGTGATGCCGAAGCGCTGCTCGACCAGGGCGAAGATGTCCCGGGTGGTCAGGCCAAAGGTCCCGTGCAGCAGGGCTTCGAGTTCGGCGCGTGGTGCATGGGCGGCCAGGCCGTCGAGGACGACGCGTTCGGCGAGGATTTCGCTGTCGACCAGCACACCATCGCAATCGCTGATCAGCAGTTCCACAGGGGTGACGTTCATCGGTATTCCTTGCAGGGGGATTTCATGGTCGGGGCCGCGGGCCCGGGCCATTCGAAACGGCGGGAAAGAAGCGCGGAAGCAGGACTGGCGAGGGTTTGCGCCGCTGTCCGGGTGGTCGAAAACCGGCTCCACAGTACCTTGCATGGCGCGACAAATTACCTCTTGTCAAAAACGATTTCGGTCTCCGGAGGGTAATCGCTTTCCAGAAAAATATGGCGTAGAGTTCGAGAACTGTGTTTGCTTGGGTCGCCGTCGATCGTGACCTGAGGCGGTAGGCTTTCCGTCCACCCCTTGCTGCTCGATTCTTGTTACTCCTTGCAACTCAGTACCGGGTGCCTGGTCTATGCAACGCGCTGCCGCGCCAGCACCTGTCATAACAAACCCGTTATTCCAAGGAGCAACACCCGTCATGTCGAATCGTCAGAACGGCACCGTCAAATGGTTCAACGAAACCAAAGGCTACGGCTTCATTACTCCCGAGAGCGGTCCGGACGTGTTCGTTCACTTCCGCGCAATCGAAGGCAAAGGTTTCAAGACCCTGGCTGAAGGCCAGAAGGTCAGCTTCGAAGTCGTGCAAGGCCAGAAGGGCATGCAGGCAGAGCACGTACAGGTCATCTGACACCTGACGTCGCCCGAAGCTCACGAAAAACCCCGGCCAGGCCGGGGTTTTTCGTTTATGGCGTGTCGAGCGGTGCTATAGCCCGCTTCACTCGACGTTCTGCGCGCTCTTTTCCGGTTCGGCCGCCAGCGGCTTGACCCGGCGCCCGGTCTCCCGCGAGGCCTGCAAGAAGATCGCCGCCGCCAGCATCGAGAGCGCGCCGACGCAGAGAAAGGTCGCGCGAAAGGCGGACAGCACCTCGGTGTCGCCATAGTCGTCCTGGAAACCGCCCAGCAGGGCGGCCGCACAGGCCACGCCAAAGCTCATGGCCAGTTGCATCACCACCGACAGCAGGCTGTTGCCGCTGGCCGCCTGCTGGTCGTGCAGGTCGATGAGGGTAATGGTGTTCATGGCGGTGAACTGCATGGAATTCACCGCGCCGAGGATGCCGAGGTGGATGAGCAGCCAGACGAAGGGCGTCGAGGGACCGATCAGGGCGAGGCTGGCGATCAGGCAACCCAGTAGCAGGGTGTTGCCCACCAGCAGGCGGCGATAGCCGAGGCGCCCGATCAGCGGACCGGCGATGGGCTTGGCCAGCATCGCCGACAGCGCCAGGGGCATCATCAGCAGGCCGGCCTGGGTCGGCGAGTAGCCGAGGCCCACCTGGAACAGCAGCGGGATGAGAAAGGGCAGGGCGCCGCTGCCGAGGCGGGCGAAGAGATTGCCGAAGATGCCCACCGCGAAGCTGCGGATGCGAAACAGCTCGGCGGAGAACAGTGGCTGGTCGTGGTGCAGGGCGCGCAGCCAGTAGGCCACCATGCATGCCATGCCGGCCATCAGCAACAGCACCACCCGCACATGGGGCAGGTGCAATTCGCCGAGGCCTTCCAGGGCGATGCTGATGAGGATCATGGAAGTGCCGAAGAGCAGGAAGCCCAGGCCGTCGAAGCGTTGCGGCAGGGGGCTGCGCAGGTCCGGCAGCAGGCGGCGGGTGGCCAGGCAGCCGAGGATGCCCACTGGCAGGTTGATCAGGAAGATCCAGTGCCAGGACACGGCTTCCACCAACCAGCCACCCAGGGCCGGGCCGGCCAGAGGGCCGATCAGGCCGGGAATGGTGATGAAGCTGAGGATGCGGACCAGCTCGCTGCGCGGATAGACGCGCAGGATCACCAGGCGCCCTACCGGCAGCATCAGCGAACCGCCGAGGCCCTGGATGACCCGGGCGGCGATCAGCAGGTTGAGGCTGGGCGCCAGGGCGCAGAGCAGCGAGCCAAAGGTGAAGAGGGCGATGGCGGTGAAGAAGACGCGGCGACTGCCGAAGCGATCGGAAATCCAGCCCGAGGCGGGAATCAGCAGCGCGACAGTGAGCAGGTAGGCGATCACCACCCCCTGCATGCGCAGCGGATTCTCGCCGAGGTCGGCGGCCATGCGCGGCAGGGCGGTGTTGACGATGGTCGCGTCCAGCGACTGCATGAAGAAGGCCACGGCGATCAGCCAGGGAAGCCAGCGGGCCGTGGTGGTATCCAGGGTCGGGGAGGGCATGGGAGGTCCTTGTCGAGACAGCCGACTACCCGCTCTCTGACTGTCTGGCGGCGGCAGGGTGCCCCGCTCCTTCAGCGCGAGCGGGAATCTAGCAGCGCCTCGATCCGCTGGTCCTTCTCTGCCCAGAGCGTGCTGACCCACTGCTGGAAGCCTGCGCGAAATTCCGCATCTTCGCTGTAGTCACCCGCCCAGCGCGCCGGATCCAGAGGTCGCGCGCGAATATCGATGATAACGCGTTTGACTCGTCCGCAGAGCAGGTCCCAGAAGCCGGGCACGCGACCGTCGGGATAGACCAGGGTGACGTCCAGCAGGGTGTCCAGCTGCTCGCCCATGGCGGCGAGGACGAAGGCCATGCCGCCGGCCTTGGGCTTGAGCAGGTGGCGATAGGGCGACTGCTGCTCCGCATGCTTGGCGGCGGTGAAGCGGGTGCCTTCCAGGTAGTTGACGATGGTCACCGGCTGGCGGCGGAATTTCTCGCAGGCGCGGCGGGTGATGGCCAGGTCCGCGCCCTTGAGTTCCGGGCGGCGGGCCAGCTGGGCGCGGGTGTATCTCTTCATGAAGGGGTAGTCCAGCGCCCACCAGGCGAGCCCCAGGAAGGGTACCCAGATGAGCTCCTTCTTCAGGAAGAACTTGAAATAGGGCACCTTGCCGTTGAAGGTCTCGATGAGCGCGGGGATATCGACCCAGGACTGGTGATTGCAGATGACCAGGTAGGAGCGGTCACGGCTGAGCGCCTCGGTGCCGCGGATGTCCCAGACGGTGGGGGTGAGGCGGGCGAAGATGGCCTTGTTGATCTCGGCCCAGGTCTCGGCGATGGCGGTGACCACCCGGGAGCAGAGGTCGCGCAGCGCGACAAGGGGCAGCAGCTTGATCAGGGCGAATACCAGTAGCGGACCGATCATGACCAGGGTGTTCAACAGGAGCAGCGCAGAGACGGTGATACCGGTCAGGAGGTGCATGGATTCTCTCGTCTAGAACTTGGGGCGATAGTCTTTGGCGTGACATAGCATTTTGCGATCATCCGCCTCTGGATGGCTGCTGCCGATCCGCTGCGAAGTGAACGCCATGCTCAAAAAGGTTACCAGTGCCGAGGTCTGCCTCGGCATGTACATCCACAAATTCGAAGGCAGCTGGATCGACCATCCGTTCTGGAAGGCGCGCTTCCTGCTGCAGGAGCCACGCGACCTGCAGAAGATCCAGGACAGCGCGGTGACCGCGGTGTGGATCGATATCGCCAAGGGCCTGGATTGCCGGTCCCCGAGCGAATGCTCGCCCGCCCTGGAACCGGTGGCGGTCCCTGAGCCCGTTGCCGCGTCGGTCGCTGCCCCCGCGACGCTCCCCGCTGCCGCTCCGACCCCGGAGACGGGCACCGCACCGGTCGCCGCCATCAGTTGTCCGCAGGAAATGGCGCAGGCGTCGGCGGTCAGCGCCCACGCCAAGCAGGAGGTGGCGCGGCTGTTCCAGGACGTGCGCCTGGGCCAGGCCATCGAGCTGAGCGAAGTGGCGACCGTGGTCGAGCAGATCTCGGCGTCGGTGTTGCGGCACCCCACGGCACTGATCAGCCTGACGCGGCTGCGCACGGTCGACGAGTATACCTACATCCATTCGGTGTCGGTCTGCGCCCTGATGACGGCGGTGGCGCGGCAGATGGACCTGCCGGCTGAGCAGGTGCTGCTGGCCGGTCAGGCCGGTCTGCTGCACGACGTGGGCAAGATGCGCACCCCCGTCGAGGTGCTCAACAAGCCGGGCAGGCTGACCGAGGCCGAATTCGCCGTGATGCGGCGGCATCCCGAGGAAGGCGTCGCCCTGCTGCGGCAGTGGGGCGCATCCGCGGAGGTCATCGACGTCTGCCTGCACCATCACGAGAAATTCGATGGCAGCGGCTATCCCCATGGGTTGGCCGGCAACCAGATCAGTCTGCTGTCGCGCATCGCCGCGGTCTGCGACGTCTATGACGCCGTCTCCTCGACCCGGCCCTACAAGACCGCCTGGAGTCCGGCCGAGGCGATCCGGCGCATGGCGGAGTGGAAGGGGCACTTCGATCCCCGGGTGTTCCAGGCCTTCGTCAAGACGCTGGGCATCTATCCGATCGGCTCCCTGGTGCGGCTGAGCAACGAGCAGCTGGCGGTGGTGGTCGAGCAGCACCCGGACAGCCTGCTGACCCCGCGGGTGCGGGTATTCTTTTCCGCGCGTTCGCGCACGCCGCTGCCGCAGCGGTTGCTGGATCTCGCCCGGCCGCCCGCCGACGAACGCATCGTGCGGCGGGAAGATCCGCAGGAGTGGGGCTTTCGCAATCTGGAGCGGCTCTGGCAGCAGGCCTAGCGCCGGCTCAGGGGCGGGNGGCCTGCAGCGAGGGCCGCTCGCCGGTACGGGCGTACCAGGCGGCGATGCGCGGACAGTCGCTGCGCCAGGCCCAGGTGGGGATGCGGAAGTCCAGATAGCCGAGCAGGCAGGCCATGCCCAGGCTGGCCACGTCGAATTCGCCCTCCAGTTCGGCGATGGCCTCGCGCTCGAAGTAGTCCAGCGCCCGGGCGATCTTTTCCTGCTGGTTGTCCAGCCAGAGCTTCCACTGCATGCCCGGTGGGCGCATGAAGCTCTCGTAGCGGATCTGCACCGCGGCTTCCATCATGGCGTCGCACAGCGAGGCCAGGGTCAGGCGCCGCCAGCGCTCCGGGCCCTGGCGCGGGATCAGCGGGGTGCGCGCGTGCAGGGTATCCAGGTAGTCGAGGATGACGCGGCTGTCGTGCAGGCAGGTGCCATCGGCCAGGCGCAGGGCGGGAATCTTGCCGGCGGGGTTGGTATCGAGGACGTCGCGATTGGGGTTGAGCGGCGTCTGCTGGACGATTTCCACCTCCACCTGCTCGATCAGGTCCGTCTCGTGGAGCATCACCACGACTTTGCGACCGAAGGGCGAGGCGGGAGTGTGGTACAGGATCATGGACATGGGCCGGGCTCTCCAGAAGGCAGGACTGCATTCGCTTGTGGCGAATCCCTGCACTGTAAGCCCTAGGCCGTCCCGGGTAAAAGATGGCCTTGGTCGTAGGTGGCCGGATCAGGCCAGGCCGGGTAGCTCGACGTATACCCCCAGCCCGCGTCCTTGCAGGCCTTCGCCCAGGTGCAGGCTGCCGCCATGGATTTCGACGATGCGCTTGACGATGGGCAGCCCCAGGCCGCTGCCGACGTTCTGGCCAGCGCTCTCGCTGCGGTAGAAACGAGTGAAGATCACCGCCCGTTCTTCCGGACTGACCCCGGGGCCGCTGTCGCAGACGTCGATACGTACCTGGCCGGGCACCTCCTCGACGACCCGCACCAGCACCTGGCCGCCGCTGGGGGTATAGCGGATGGCGTTGCCGACCAGGTTGGTGAGCAGCACGCCCAGCCAGGTGGGAATACCCGACAGCTTGACCTCCTGATCCTCCAGCACCAGGTCGATGTTCTTCTCGATGGCCAGGGGCGCGAGTTCCGACAGGGTGTCCGCCGCCAGCCGGCCGAGATGGACGGGGACGAACTGCTCCTGCAGGGCGCCGCTGTCCAGCCGCGCCAGGAGCAGGATCTGCTCCATCAGCTGGCTGATGCGTTCGGCGCTGCGACGCACCTGCACCAGGCCACGGGCATGGGCCTGGGGATCGCTGGACCTCAGGGCGACCTGGGTGTGGGTCAGCAGACTGGCGAGGGGGGTGCGGATCTCGTGGGCGGCGTCGCTGGTCAGCCGGCGCTCCGCCTCCAGGGCCCCGTCCAGGCGTTCCAGCAGAGCGTTGATTTCTTCCACCAGGACCGCGGCTTCCAGCGGCACCCGGCTCAGCGGCAACGGCTCCAGGCGCTGGGCGGAGCGCTGCTTGATCTGCGCGGCCAACTGGCGCAGGGGCTCCAGACCGCGGGTGACGCCGAACCAGATGAGGGCGGCCAGCACCGGCAGGGCCAGGGCCAGGGGAAACAGCGAGCCGAGCAGCAGCAGGTTGGTGGCGCCGCGGCGATCGGCCAGGTTTTCGTAGATCCAGATGCGCCCCTCGCCGCTGCTCAGCCGCAACACGCGCCAGTGCTGCCCCTCGGCCAGCAGGCTGCTGAAGCCGGGCGGCTGGTCGGCCAGGCCGGCCGGCGGCGCCGGGGTGCCGAGGCGCTGGTCGCCGGCCTGCAGCAGATAGCCCAGGGCGTTGCGTCGCTTGAACAGCGGCAGGTCGGCGATGGCCGTGCGGCTGCGCTCCAGGGCCCGGGCCGCGGGCGGCAGGCTGTGGTCACCGCCCTCGCCCAGGGTGGCCAGGTGCAGGGCGGCCGAGCCGAAGTCGAGCATGTCCTCGTCGGCCAGGCGATTCACCTGGCGCAGCACCAGCTGGTAGGTCACCAGGGCGGCGATCAGCCAGCAGGCGAAGATGCCGCACAGCAGCAGCGTCAGCAGCCGCCGGCGCAGCGAGACGGCCGGGCCGTCGGTCATGGAGCCGGCCGCTCGGGCTGGTCGATGCCGTAGCCGATGCCGCGCACGGTGCGGATCAGGCTGGTGCCGAGCTTGCGTCTGAGGTGATGGATATGGACCTCGATGGCGTTGCTCTCGACGTCACCGTCCCAGCCATAGAGCGCCTGCTCCAGGCGATTGCGCGAGAGCACCTTGCCCATGTTTTCCAGCAGCAGGCGCAGCAGGGCGTATTCCCGCGGTGCCAGCTCCACCGGCTGGCCGGCCAGGGTCACCCGGTGGGTGGCCGGATCGACCCGCAGCTCGTTGTGCTCCAGTTGCGGCAGCGCCCGGCCGGCGCTGCGGCGGGTGAGGGCGCGGACCCGGGCGAGCAGTTCGTCCAGGTCGAAGGGTTTGGTCAGGTAGTCGTCGGCGCCGGTGTCCAGGCCGGTGACCCGGTCGGTGACCTTGTCGCGGGCGGTGAGGATCAGTACCGGGGTAGCGTCGCCGCGCTTGCGCAGCGCGGCCAGAACCTCGAGCCCCGAGCGGCGGGGCAGGCCGATGTCGAGCACCACCAGATCGAAGGGATCGGTTTCCAGCGCAGCCTGGGCGGCCTGGCCATCGGTCACCCAGTCGACGGTATCGCCTTCCAGGGCCAGGCCGGCGCGGATGCCGTCGCCCAGCAGCATGTCGTCTTCGGCCAGCAGTATTCTCATCGGATTTTCCCAGGCGGTTGAGCGGTTTTACCGCTCCGGGCCGGCCTCGGCAAGAGCGGTGACCATCTCTAGGATGGTCAGCCTCCAGCCTAGGCCAGGGCGCTTAAGGCCGGATTAACACGGCTCAGGGACGCTGGGCGCTGACCCGCCAGATCGTATTGCCGACATCGTCGGCCACCAGCAGGCCGCCGTGGCCATCGTTGACCACCCCGACCGGACGTCCCTGGGCCTCTTCCTTGCCATTGAGGAAACCGGTCAGCAGGTCGCGCGGCGGGCCGCTGGGCTTGCCGTTCTGGAAGGGCACGAAGACGACCTTGTAGCCGCTCTTGGGATCGCGATTCCAGGAGCCGTGCTGGCCGACGAACATGCCCTGGCGAAACGCCGTCGGCAACCCGCTGTCGGCGCTCGCGAAGGCCAGGCCCAGGGAGGCGGTGTGGGTACCCAGGGCGTAGTCCGGGGTCAGCGCCTTGGCCACCAGATCCGGGCGGGGCGGCTGTACCCGGCTGTCCACGGTCTTGCCCCAGTAGCTGTAGGGCCAGCCATAGAAGCCGCCGTCCTGCACCGAGGTGGCATAGTCCGGCACCAGGTCGCTGCCGATCTCGTCGCGTTCGTTGACCACCGTCCACAGTTTGCCGGTGCTGGGCTCCCAGTCCAGCCCATTGGGGTTGCGCAGACCGGTGGCGAACAGGCGTTTCTGGCCGCTGGCGCGATCCAGCTCCCAGATGGCGGCGCGGCCTTCCTCGATGTCCAGGCCGTTTTCGCCGACGTTGCTGTTGGAGCCCACGGTGAGATAGAGCTTCTTGCCGTCGCGACTGGCGATGACGTTCTTGGTCCAGTGGTGATTGATGCCCGCCGGTAGCTCGGTGACCGTCACCGGCTGGCCTTCCAGGCGAGTCGCACCGGGGCGATAGGAGAAGCGCACCAGGGCATCGGCATTGGCGACATAGAAGTCCTCGCCCACCAGCACCATGCCGAACGGCGAATGCAGCTGTTCGGCGAAGACGGTGCGGGTCTCGGCGACGCCATCGCCGTCGGCATCGCGCAACAGGGTGATGCGGTCGGCGCTGGGCACCCCGGCGCCGGCCTTCTTCATGAACAGACCCGCGATCCAGTTCTTGATCCCGGGAAAGCCCTCGCGCTTGGGCGCATTGCTTTCCGCCACCAGCACATCGCCATTGGGCAGCACATAGAGCCAGCGCGGATGGTCCAGGCCACGGGCGAAGGCCTGGACCTGGGTGCCGGGCGCGGCAGTGGGCTTGCCGCCTTCGGGCCAGCCGACCGCCGGGGCCACGTTGATGGTCGGCAGCAGTGTCTTGTGGGGTTCCGGCAGGGTCGGCGTCGGCCCATAGCCGGCTTCGCGCTGCAGGCGCGCGGTCTCGCCGCAGCCGATCAGGGCCACGGCGGCCAGGGTCAGGGCCAGGGTACGCAAGGGATAGGGCGTGCTCAGGGGCATGGCAGGGCTCTCGCGAGGGGCTCGCAGGATAGAGCCCGGCTGCCGGCGAACGTTCCGGGGCCGGCCCCATGGCCACCCTGGGCATCTGTGCAGCCCGGTTTTGAAAATGACTCTTTTTACCAAGTCGGTCTTTTTGAGTGCTCGGGCGCTGTACTCGTTCTTTCACGGATACGGAAAGTCCTGCCGATTCAAGGTGTTAGCGAGACTGCGCCGAGGTCTGCGGAAAAGCGCCGGCTATCTGACGTAAATCAAAGCGTAACCATCTGTTTTTGAACGAAAAAATTCACTAAAGCTGGCGCAGCTGACGCCGATAGCTGCCCCAACAATGACGACGAAGTCGCACCCAGTGGCGCCGCAAGCGGACGCGGCCGCCTGAACTCGCCTACGCCAGGACCCGCTAGCTTGCGGGGGCGGGGAGTCTTTCTTTTCACAGGTGCAGTCATGCAATCCCTTACCCGGCGCTTGCGCCAGTTTTCCCTGCGGCTGGCCGGTACCCTGGCCCTGAGCAGCGCACTCCTGGGTTCGGCCCAGGCGGTCGACCTGGTCGGTCTCAACTTCTCCGGTGCCGGCTTCGCCAGCCAGGTGCTGCCCGGCCTCAACAACCGCAACTACATCTTTCCCAGCGAACAGCACTTCAAGGACTGGAGCGCCAAGGGCATCAAGCTGGTGCGCTTTCCGATCATCTGGGAGCGCATCCAGCCCAACCTGAATTCGATGCTGGATCCGGACTATGGCGCCCTGGTCACCCAGACGCTGAATTACGCCCAGAAGTATGGCGTCAAGGTGATCCTCGACCTGCACAACTATGCGCGCTATCGCGGCGAGGTGATCGGCGCGGGCAAGGTCACCTACTTCAACTACTGGGACGTGACCTATCGCCTGGCCTTCCGCTTCGGCAAGCACCCGGCGCTCTTCGGTTACGACATCATGAACGAGCCCCACGACGCCGTGGCCTTCTGGCCGACCGCCGCCCAGCACGGCATCAACGGCATCCGTACCGTGGACAGCGTCCACCCCATCATCGTCGAGGGCAACGGCTGGTCCAGCGCCGCGCGCTGGCCGCAGTGGAACGATCCGCTGCTGGCGCTCAAGGACCCGGCCAACAAGCTGATCTTTTCCGCCCACGTCTATTTCGACAATGACGGTGGCGGCCAGTACGCCAGCAAGGACATGAGCGGCTTCGACCCCATGGTCGGGGTGAATCGCGTCAAGCCCTTCGTCGACTGGCTGAAGAAGAACGGCAAGCAGGGCTACATCGGCGAATTCGGCGTGCCGGACGACGATCCGCGCTGGCTGGTGGCCATGGACAACATGCTGGCCTATCTCAAGCAGCACTGCATTCCGGCCAGCTACTGGGCCGCCGGTCCCGGCTGGGGCAACTACAACCTGGCGGTGGAACCCATCAACGGCGTGGATCGACCCCAGTGGGCGACCCTGAAGAAGTACGTCGACAGCAGCAGCTGCGCGAGCATCGGCCCCAAATAAGCCCGGCCAGCGATGGCGGTCCCCGGGGTCGGCAGGCTACCCTTGCCTTTTAACCGTGCCAGCCCCGAGGACCTCTCATGAGCCAGATTCCCGCCGACCTGCGTTATGCCGCCAGCCACGAATGGGCCCGTCTGGAAGCCGACGGTAGCGTGACCGTCGGCATTTCCGACCATGCCCAGGAAGCCCTGGGCGATGTGGTCTTCATCGAACTGCCGGACGTCGGCAAGACCCTCGCCGCCGGTGACCAGGCCGGGGTGGTGGAATCGGTGAAGGCGGCCTCGGACATCTATGCCCCGGTGGGCGGCGAGGTGATCGCCGTCAACGAGGCCCTGGCCGACGCCCCCGAGCAGGTCAATGGCGAGCCCTATGGCGCCTGGTTCTTCAAGCTCAAGCCGCAGGACGCGGCCGAGCTGGACAAGCTGCTCGACGCCGACGGCTATCGCGCCGCCAGCGAGAGCTGAGGCGCCATCCGCCGCCCGGATCCCGGGCAAAAAAGAACCCCGCGCGGCGTGGCCGGCGGGGTTCTTTTTTTGCCTGACCCTTACTGGGTCAGGATACGCATGGCGAGATCGCTGTCGCTGGCCTTGAGGCCCGGCTCGGCGGCGCGCATGTCGCGCAGCGCGGCCTCCAGGTAGGGGCCACGGATCTGGCCGTTGCTGGCCAGGTAGGAGCTGGCGTCGTCCTGGGTGGCGGCGACGATCTTGTGGTCGTCACGGCTGGTGGTATAGAACGAGCCCGAGGTCGCCCCGAGGGTCGCGGCATGCCGCCAGAACCGGGCATCCGCATTGGCGGCGGTGGTCGCGGCCAGCAGCGGCAGGCCGATCAGGGAAACCAGAGCAAGCTTCTTCAGGCGCATGGATGAGATCTCCTTCATGAGGTTTCCTATAGAGAGCTCAGACGTCCTTTGAGTTCCAGCGCCCTGTGCCGGCTTCTTCGCCGGCGCCTAGTGCTGGATCATGCTGTGGATGCGCTCCGCCAGGGCATCGATGTCGAAGGGCTTGATCAGCATGTCCATGTTCTCGCCGAGGAATTCGCCGCGCACCTTGGCGTTCTTGGCATAGCCGGTGATGAACAGCACCTTGAGCTCGGGGCGCCGACCACGGGCGATCTCGGCGAGCTGGCGGCCGTTCATGCCGGGCAGGCCGACGTCGCTGATGAGCAGGTCCAGCCGCTGATCGCTCTCGATGATCGGCAGGGCGCCATCGGCATCGCTCGCCTCCAGAGCGGTGTAGCCCAGCTCCGCGAGCACCTCCAGCACGATCATGCGCACCGCGTATTCGTCCTCCACCACCAGCACGGTCTGGCCGGCTTCGGCGCGGGGCGCGACCTTGAGCGTCGGTTGATCGGTGGCGGCGGCAGCCACCTCCGGATGGCGCGGCAGATAGAGACTGATGGTGGTGCCCTGGCCCTGTTCGGTGTCGATGCGCGCGGTGCCGCCGGACTGCTTGACGAAGCCGTAGATCATCGACAGTCCCAGCCCCGTGCCCTGGCCGGCCGGCTTGGTGGTGAAGAAGGGTTCGAAGGCCTTGGCCTTGACCTCCGGTGGCATGCCGGTGCCGGTGTCGGCCACGCTCAGGCGCACATAGTCGCCCGGAGTCAGGGATTCGCGGGCCGCCGCCTCGGCGTCGAGGCTGAGGTTGGCGGTGGCGATGCACAGCTCGCCGCCCGCGGGCATGGCGTCGCGGCCATTGATGACCAGGTTGAGCAGGGCGTTTTCCAGCTGGTGGGTATCGCTGTGGGCCAGCCAGGCGACCGGCGCCAGATCCAGGCGCAGGGCGACGTTTTCGCCCACGGTGCGCACCAGCAGGTCCTGCAGCGAGGCGACCAGCTGGTGGACGTCCACCGGCTGCGGGTCCAGAGTCTGGCGGCGGGCGAAGGCCAGCAGCCGGTGGGTGAGGGCGGCGGCGCGGTCGGCCGAATTGACCGCCGCGTTGATGTAGCGATCCAGGTCCTGGGTGCGGCCGTTGGCGATGCGCAGACGGATCAGGTCGAGGGCGCCGACGATGCCGGTGAGCATGTTGTTGAAGTCGTGGGCGATGCCGCCGGTGAGCTGGCCGATGGCTTCCATCTTCTGCGACTGGCGCAGGGCTTCCTCGGTGCGCTCGCGCTCGTAGATCTCGGCGATCAGCCGCGCATGGCTGCGCCCCAGTTCCTGGGTACGCTCGGCGATGCGCTGTTCCAGCTGGTCGGTGGTCTGGCGCGCCTCGGTGACGTCCACGCCGCAACCCACCAGGCCATGGAATTCGCCGTCGAGCTCCAGGCGCGGGGTGCCCTCCAGGCGTAGCCAGCGCCATTCGCCCTGGGCATTGCGCACCCGCACCTCGGCACGCAGCGCGCTGTGGGTGGCGACGGCCTGCTTGAAGGCGCCTTCGAAGGCCGGGCATTCGCTGTCCGGCAGCAGGGCGCTCCAGCCCTGGTCGTGCAGATCGGCGTCGTGCAGATCGAATTCGCTGGCGAAGCGCTGGTTGACGAATTGCAGCTGGCCGTCGGCGTCGCAAGCCCAGATCAGCACCGGGGCGCTGTCGGCCATGAGCCGGAAACGGCCCTCGCTCTCGCGCTGGGCGTCCTGGGAGCGCTGCCGGCAGATGGCCGACCAGAGCCGGTCGGTGACGTCGCGCAGAAATTGCACCTCGCCTTCCGTCCACAGTCGGGCGCGCTGGTCATGGGCGACGAACAGTGCGCGCAGGCGACCGTCTTCATAGAGCGGGATGTCCACCAGCGCCGCGATCTCCAGATCGAGCAGGCGCTGCGCATTGGCCTGGGCGCGCGGGTCCTGGCTGACGTCGTCGATCACCAGGGGCGCTTCGCCCTCCTGGCTGCCCAGGCTGTCGGGGGCGAGCAGCGGATAGGCCAGGGCCTGGTCGAAGTGGCCGTTGGGCGTCCACATCTGGTGCGGGACGAAGGTGCCGCGACTCTCGTCCAGACGGGCATAGCCGACCCGGCGCAGGCCCAGTCGGGTACCCACCAGTTCCAGGGCCGCGGCCACCCCGGCGCTTTCCGGGTCGCCTTCGCGCAGGCGGTCGCCCAGTTCGATGAGGGCGTGCTGGCGGGCTTCGGCGGCGCGGCGCTCCTCGATCTGCCGGCGCAGCTGGCGATTGGTCTCGCTGATGCGATCGGCGTCATGGCGTTCGCGGGTGATGTCGCGGGCGATGCCCACCAGCCGCCGCTGACCGCCGGGCTCCAGGCGTTCGCGGCCGCGGATGCTCAGCCACACCGGTTCGCCCTGGCGCGGACTGCGCACGCGAAAGGTCAGCCGCAGGTCATAGGCATTGCCGCCGCCCTGGATGGCCGCGCTGACATAGGCTCGCACCCGGGGCGCATCGGCGGGGTGCAGTGCGCGCAGCAGCGCCGCGCCGCGCAGGGTGCAGCGGCGCTCCGTGGCCCCGACCAGATGGGCGAGGCGCGAATCCCAGCTGATCAGGTCGCGGTCGATGTCATAGTCCCAGACGCCCAAGTCGGCCACATCCATGGCCAGGGCGATGCGCTGCTCGGCCAGACGCAGGGCGTCGGCCGCTGCGGTGCGCTCGATGACGATGCGGATGCGCTCGGCCACCTCGCGTACCAGGGCGACATCGCCGATGGTCCAGTGGCGGGGCGTGTCGGCATAGAGGAACAGCAGACCCACCAGCTGTTCTTCGGCGAGCAGGGGCACCACCAGGCCGGCGCGCACGCCATGCTCCACCAACTGGGTGCGCATCTCGCCCAGGCGACTGTCCTGGGTGCTGTCTTCCACGCTGACGATGATGCCGCGGCGCAGCTCCTCCACCGCCGAGGTGTGCCAGTGCGCCAGGCTGGGCAGGTTGAGGCGGTGGGTTCGGCCCTGTTCGAGCCAGTCGCTGTCGATGGTCAGGCTGCCGTCGCGGCCGACCCGGGCATAGCCGATGCGCTGCACGGCGAGCAGGTGGCCAAGGCTGTCGCCCAGCACCGAGGCGACTTCGCCGGTGTGGGTCACGCCATGCAGCAGGTCGCCCAGTTCGAGCAAAAAGCGCTGGCGGTCATGGCTGCGGATGCGTTCGCTGAGGTCGACGAAGGTGCAGATGGCGCCCTGGACCTTGCCGTCGCGCCAGAGCGGCTGGGCGCGCCATTCCACCGGCAGCAGACTGCCGTCCTCGCGCAGCAGGGCGTCGGCGGACAGGTGCAGGGTGGCGCCTTCGCTGGCGGCGCGCTGCAGGGCCCGGGCGCCATCCTCGCTGCGGGCGGAGCTGAGCCGGGTGTCCAGGCGTTCGCCGAGGATGTCGCGGTCCTCGGGCAGGCCGAGCATCTGCCGGAAGGCGCGGTTGCAGAGGGTGGCACGGCCCTGGCGATCCAGGGCGCAGAAGCCCTCGTGGGTCGATTCGAGCAGCAGGTGGGCGAAGGCCTCGCTCTCCCGCAGCGCCGTTTCCGCCCGCTTGCGGCTGTCGATGTCCTGGGCCACGCCCACCCAATGCTCGATCTCGCCGCTGGCATTGGTGAAGGGCATGGTGCGGGTTTCGAACCAGCGATAGTGACCCTCGGCATCGCGCAGCTGCAATTCCAGGCTGCCGGCGACGCGTTGCTCGCGCACCTCGCGCCAGCGCCGCAACAGCTGCGGACGCTGCTCGGGATGGATGGCGCCGGCCCAGAGATCGGGGTCGGCGACCACGCTGGCCGGACTCAGGCCGCTGTATTCGTACCAGTAGCGATTGGCGTATTCGAAGCTGCCATCGGGCCGCGCGAACCAGATGATCTGCGGATTGACGTCCATCAGCGCGCGGTAGTGGGTTTCGTCGAGGGTGCTGTGCCGCGCCGGCGAGGCCGCCTGCAGCCGCGTCTCGAACAGGCGCAGCACCTGGCGCGCCAGGCGTTCGAGGCCGCTCAGGCGTGCGGCGTTCAGCTCGCGCGGTTGCCAGTCGAGCACGCAGAGGGTGCCGAGAAAGACGCCTTCGGCCGTCCGCAGCGGGGCGCCGGCATAGAATCTCAGTCCGGCCGGATCGGTCACCAGGGGATTGTCGGTAAAGCGCGGATCCTGGCTCAGGTCCTCGATCTGCCGCGCTTCCCGGGCGTCGTGCAGGTGCTGGCAGAAGGACAGCGCCAGGGGAATTTCCGCCACGCCCAGGCCGCGTTCGGCGATGAACAGCTGCTGCTCCTCGCCAAGCAGGTTGACCGCGGCGATGGGCGTCTCGCAGAGGGTGGCCGCCAGTTCCACCAGGTCGTCGAGGGCCGGCTCCGGCTGGCCGTCGAGCAGGCCGCAGGTGGCCAGGAGCGCCTGGCGGCGACGGCGCTGCTCGGCGTCCTCGGCACCCACGGCAGGGTTCACGACGGTTGTCTGCACGGCTGGCTATCCTTGTTCCGCTCGCGGGCTGCTGGACCTAACGTTCGCTCTGGGGCGTGACGCGCAGGACTTCTTCCACGGTGGTGAAGCCGGCGGCGATCTTTTGCGCACCGGACAGCCGCAGGCTGCGCATGCCTTCCTTGAACGCCTGCCGCCGCAGCGCGGTGATGTCGGTATCCGCCGTCACCAGTTCGCGCAGACTATCGGAGAGGGTGAGGATTTCGTATACCCCGGCACGACCGCGATAGCCGGTGTCACGACATTCCGGGCAACCCACCGGCTGCATGGCGCCGGTGGGCAGCGGGGCGTTCCACGGCTTGGTCAGTTCCTGCCAGGCGGCCGGGTCCAGTTCGGTGGGCGTCTTGCAGGCCGGGCAGAGGGTCCGCACCAGCCGCTGGGCCATGACGCCGAGCACCGTGGCGCGGATCAGGTAGTAGGGCACGCCGAGTTCGATCAGGCGACTCACCGAGCTGGGTGCGTCGTTGGTGTGCAGGGTGGAGAGCACCAGGTGACCGGTCAGGGCCGCCTGGATGGCCATCTCGGCGGTTTCCAGGTCGCGGATCTCGCCGATCATGATGATGTCCGGGTCCTGCCGCATCAGCGCCCTGACGCCACTGGCGAAGGTCACCTCGATGTTGGGCTGCACCTGCATCTGGTTGAAGGCGTCCTCCACCATCTCGATGGGATCTTCGATGGTGCAGACGTTGACCTCGGGCGTGGCCAGCTGCTTGAGGGTGGTGTACAGCGTGGTGGTCTTGCCCGAACCGGTGGGGCCGGTGACCAGGATGATGCCGTTGGGTTGCCCGGTCATGCCGGCCCAGCGGCGCAGGTCGTCGGCGGAAAAGCCGAGCTGGTCGAAGCTCTTGAGCAGTACGTCCGGGTCGAAGATCCGCATCACCAGCTTTTCGCCGAAGGCGGTGGGCATGGTCGACAGGCGCAGTTCGACTTCCTTCTCGCCGGCCATGCGCGTCTTGATCCGGCCGTCCTGGGGCTTGCGCTTCTCGGCGACGTTCATGCGCCCGAGGTTCTTGATCCGGCTGACCACCGCCAGGGTGACCTGGGCCGGGAACTGGTAGACGGTGTGCAGCACCCCGTCGATGCGAAAGCGCACCGCGCCCTGCTCGCGACGCGGCTCGACGTGGATATCGCTGGCGCGCTGCTGGAAGGCGTACTGGAACAGCCAGTCGACGATGTTGACGATGTGGGCGTCGTTGGCATCCGGCTCGCCATCGGCGGCGCCGAGATTGACTAGCTGCTCGAAGTTGCCGACGCCGCTGGTCTTCTGCTCCACCGCCGAGGCGCCGGTGACCGAGCGCGCCAGGCGAAAGAATTCCTGGGTGTAGCGGGTGATGTCCGCCGGGCTGGCCACCACGCGCTTGATCGGCCGCTGCAGCACATGGGTGAGGTTGCTTTCCCAGCTGTGCACGAAGGGCTGGGCGCTGGCCACCGTCACCTCGTCCGGGCTCACCGCCACGGCGAGGATCTTGTTGCGCTGGGCGAAGGCGTACGACATCAGCGGGGTGACCGAGGCCACGTCCACCTTGAGCGGATCGATGCGGTAGAAGGGCTGGCCGGAATACTCGGCGAGCCAGCGGGTGAGGCTGTCCAGATCCAGCTTGCGCCCCGGGCGACTGAGGTCGTCCACGCTCTGCGCCGCCAGGAACTCCAGCGGATGCTGCTGCGGATTGGCCGAACCGCGGCGCAGGAGCAGGCACTGTTCGGCGGTCTGCTGGTCGATCCGCTGCTGGCTGACCAGCTCGCGCAGGATGTCGCCCAGGTCGAGCCAACGATCAGCGGAAGGGGAAGCTATGGCGGACATCTGGACTCCTTGAAAAGGTGGTCGCACTCGGGGTGGCGCCCGGTGCCTGACCGGGGACGACCCGCCTGCGCTACCCGCCAGGTTGGTCGCCTCCTCCAGCATAGCGATTTTGTATTAAGGAATCGCTCGCGGCCTTGTGCCATCAGGATGGACGGCCGGATGCGCCAGCCGTTCCCGCCATTCGGCGGCTCAGGCCAGGGCTTTCCAGGGCGCCAGGCCATGGACCAGGCGCGCCTGCTCGGCTACCCCGGCGAGATCGCCATGGGCGCTCAGCGGCGCCAGCTTGCCCAGTTCGCCATACAGCCGATCGGCTTCGGGCAGGTCCAGGGCGCCCCGCGCCAGGTGCAGCCAGACCTGCATGCGCTCCAGGCGCGGCAGCTGCTGCTCGATCAACTCGGGTTCGGTGATGGCGCGTAGCAGCGGCAACTCGGCCGCTTCCAGGGCCAGGAAGCGCGGCAGCCACTGGCCCAGGGGCGTCGCGCCCTGGCGTTCGCCACGGCCGGTGCGGCCCTGGGTCCAGGCGCGCTCGTGCAGCCAGCGCGCGGCGCGCAGGGAGAACAGGCCCCAGCGCGGCTGCTCCAGTTCGGCGGCGAAGCGCTGCGGTGCCTGGCGGCGGGCTTCCTCGTCGTCCTGGCCGATGGCGGCAAGCGGGCGCCAGTCGGCGAGCAGCTCGTCGAGGGTCTGGCGCAGGTCGCGGCTGGTGGCCCGCGGAGCGGCCTGGCCAAGGCTGCCGAGCAGGGCGCGCAGGTCGATCAGCTGGTGCACCCAGTCCACCAGCAGGCGCCAGTGGCCATTCCAGCGATACTGTTCGGCCAGGCGCTGGCTGCCGGCCAGCAGGTGTCCGCCGAGGCGGGCGACGGCCTCGTCCAGCGGCGTCTCGGCGTCGAGTTCCGGCGCAGAGAGGTAGAGGGTGTAGCTCGCCGCATCGTGCAGGCGATAACCGCGCTCGGCCTTGCTGATGTCGCAGGGCATCAGCGGGAATTCGGCGGCCAGTTGTTCGGCCAGTTCCAGCAGCGCGGCCGGTTCGCCCTGGCGCAATTCCAGCTCGACCTCGGCGATGGCCTCGCGCTGGTCGCCGGCACGCACCTCGCCCTGGTCGAGGGCGACTTCGATGATGGTTCGGGCCTTGCCCCGGCCCCAGGCGATCTCCGCGGCGTCGCGGACGAAATCGGTGTCGAACACCGGCTGCAGGCGGCGCAGGTCCAGGTCGGCCAGTTCCGCCGGCCAGCAGCTGTCGTCGAACAGCGCGGTGTCCAGGGTGGCATCGGCCAGCGGCCATTCCCACTCGTTGCGCTCGGACAGCCCGGCCAGGCTCTGGCCGCGACTCTTGAGCGTCTGGATGAAGCGCTCGCCATCACGCCGCACACGCAGGGCGACCTTGGCGTGGGCCAGGTCGCGGGTGTCGGTGTCGTAATAGCAGTTGGACAGCTCGTGGCGCTGCCAGCCGTCCTTGCAACGCTTCTTCAGCAGCGGATGAGCGCGCAGGGCGTCGAGGGTGGCCGCACTGGCGCGCAGCTTGATTTCGGTTTCTTTGGCCATTGGAGGATCCTGGCGCCGGAAGAGAACGGTCCGGCTCCGTGCCGAGCGCGTCATGACGACGGACGGCGAGAACGTGGGCGCTAGTTTAGCCCGTCCCGCCCCCCTGGCGCATGAAGGTTTCATCGCGCGGCGGATGGCGCCATGATGGAGGCGTGACCAGGAGACCCCGCATGACCCTGCCCGCGCTGAAAGCTCTGTTCTCAACCCTGATCGCCGAAAGCTCGGTGAGCTGCACCCAGCCGTCCCTGGACCAGTCCAACGCCGGCGTCATCGCCCGCCTGAGCGACTGGTTCGGCGCCCTGGGCTTCGCCTGCGAGACCCAGGAGGTAGCGCCGGGCAAATTCAACCTGATCGCCACCCTGGGCAGCGGGCCGGGCGGTCTGGTGCTGGCCGGCCATACCGATACCGTACCCTATGACGCCGCCCTCTGGCAGGCCGATCCCCTGCGTCTGCGCGACGCCGATGATCGCTGGTACGGCCTGGGCAGTTGCGACATGAAGGGCTTTTTCGCGTTGATCCTCGAGGCGGTGCGCGACCTGGATCCGCGGCAGTTGCGCCAGCCGCTGATCGTGCTGGCTACCTGCGACGAGGAATCCTCCATGGATGGCGCCCGGGTGCTGGCCGAAGCCGGCCGCCCCCTGGGCCGCGCCGCGGTGATCGGCGAGCCGACCGGATTGCGGCCGATCCGCCTGCACAAGGGCATCCTCATGGAGCGCATTGACATCCTCGGCCAGAGCGGCCACTCCTCCGATCCGAGCCTGGGCCACAGTGCCCTGGACGCCATGCAGGCGGTGATGGGCGAGCTGCTCGACCTGCGCGCCCAGTGGCAGCGCGAATACCGCAATCCGCTGTTCCTGGTGCCCCAGCCGACGCTGAATCTGGGCTGCATCCATGGCGGCGACAATCCCAACCGCATCTGCGGCCAGTGCGCCCTGGAATTCGACCTGCGCCCCCTGCCGGGCATGCAGCCCGAGGCCCTGCGCCAGGCCATCCGCGGGCGGCTGCTGCCGGTCGCCGAACGCTTCGGGGTGCGGATCGACTACCAGCCGCTGTTTCCCGCCGTGCCGCCCTTCGAGCAGCCCGCCGAGGCCGAACTGGTGCGCCTGGCCGAGCGGCTCACCGGCCACCGCGCCGAGGCCGTGGCCTTCGCCACCGAGGCGCCCTATCTGCAGGCGATCACCCAGGAGGTGCTGGTGCTCGGCCCCGGCGACATCAGCTGCGCGCACCAGCCCGAGGAGCACCTGGCGCTGGCGCGGATCGCGCCTACCGTCGAGCTGCTGCAGCAGCTGATCGGCCACTACTGCCTGGGCGCGGCCGCCGCGGTCCGATGAACAGACCCGCGCGTCCGGCGTGACTTTTTGTAAACTCCAGACGGTCTACTGAGGCTGTCTGCCCATCCGCTCCCTGTCGAGGAACCCCCGTGCTGCGACGACGCTGAACGCCCTGCCTGCCCTCGTTCACCCTCCCGCCTATCCTCCAAGGGTCTTCGTCTCGATGCACGAATACGTCAACTGGCTTCGCCACGCCTCGCCCTATATCAACGCCCACCGCGACGCCACCTTCGTCGTCATGCTGCCCGGTGACGGCGTCGCCCATCCCAACTTCGGCAACATCGTCCACGACCTGGTGCTGCTGCACAGCCTGGGCGTGCGCCTGGTGCTGGTGCACGGCTCCCGTCCGCAGATCGAATCGCGCCTGGCCGCGCGTGGCATCGAGCCGCGCTTCTACAACGACCTGCGCATCACCGACGGCCCGACCCTGGAAGCGGTGATCGACGCCGTCGGCAGCCTGCGCAGCGCCATCGAGGCGCGCCTGTCCATGGACATGGCCGCCTCGCCCATGCAGGGCTCGCGGCTGCGCGTCGCCAGCGGCAATCTGGTCACCGCACGCCCGGTCGGGGTGCAGGATGGCGTCGACTTCCACCACACCGGCGAAGTCCGCCGCATCGACCGCCGCGGCATCGGCCGCCTGCTCGACGAGCGCACCATCGTGCTGCTCTCGCCGCTGGGCTACTCGCCCACCGGCGAGACCTTCAACCTGGCCTGCGAAGACGTCGCCATGCGCGCCGCCATCGACCTGGGCGCCGACAAGCTGGTGCTCTACGGCGCCGAGCCGGGCCTGCTGGACGAACACGGCGCCCTGATCCGCGAGATCGGCCCGCAACAGATCCCCACCCATCTGGCGCGCCTGGGCAGCTCCTACCAGGCCGAACTGCTCGACGCCGCCGCCCAGGCCACCCGCGGCGGCGTACGTCGCTGCCACATCGTCGGCTACGCCGAGGACGGCGCCCTGCTCACCGAACTCTTCACCCGCGCCGGCAGCGGCACCCTGGTGGCCCAGGAACCCTTCGAGACCCTGCGCGAGGCGACCATCGCCGACGTCGGCGGCCTGATGGAGCTGATCCGCCCGCTGGAAGAACAGGGCATCCTGGTGCGCCGTTCCCGCGAGGTGCTGGAGCGCGAGATCGAGCAATTCAGCATCGTCGAACGCGAAGGCCTGATCATCGCCTGCGCGGCGCTCTATCCCATCGCCGACTCGGCGGCGGGCGAGCTGGCGTGCCTCGCGGTCAATCCCGACTACCGCCACGGCGGTCGCGGCGACGCCCTGCTGGCCCGCATCGAACAACGCGCCCGCGAGCGCGGCCTGAGCACCCTGTTCGTGCTCACCACCAAGACCGCCCACTGGTTCCGCGAACGCGGCTTCGAACCCAGCAGCGTGGAGCGCCTCCCTGCGGCGCGGGCATCGCTGTACAACTTCCAGCGCAATTCGAAGATCTTCGAGAAAGGCTTGTAAGGGCGCGCTCGTAGGTTGGGCTGAGACGGCTGCATCGTCGAAGCCAATACCGCCAGCCCCACCGTCATCGCGGCCATGGGCCGCTCCTACAGATTCAAGGCACGCCTGTAGGAGCGGCCCATGGCCGCGATAGCGCCAGTCCCAACGGAAACCGCTGCAAGGCGGAGCTGGCCCTTCCTGCATCGATACCGGAAGGCGCACTCGTCAACCATCGAGTCGCCCGCTGGCGTCTGGAGACGTAGCGTGGAAAACCGCGCAGCGTTTTCCACTAATGGGCACCGCCGCTCTCAGTGGACAAGGCTGCGCCGTTGTCCACGCTACGGGCTACGGGCTACGGGCTACGGGCTACGGGCTACGGGCTACGGGCTACGGGCTACGGGCTACGGGCTACGGGCTACGGGCTACGGGCTACGGGCTGCGGGCTGCGGGCTGCGGGCTGTTCAGGGTTCTTCATCCAGAACCTCCAGGCTGGCGAATCGCCCCGTTCAGCAGGGCGAGCGCCAGTGTCGTGGAGTGGGTCGAGCCGCATGGATGCGGCGAGAGGTCCAGTGGGCCATGGACGGCCCATCTGGACCGACCCCGGAACGGCGCTGGCGTGAGCGTAGCGTAGCGAAGTAACAGCCGTAGGCTGGCCCGAAGGGCGAGCAACGCGAGTCACCCGGAGCGCAGCGCAGGGCCGGATGTCCGGGGCAAGCGCTTTTGGTTACTTTTGTCCGGGGCGCGCAGCCGCGACTGACAAAAGTGACTCGCTCGGGAGAGCGAAACAAGAAGTGCCAGCAAAATTCGATAATCAGCTGGGATATCAAGATGATGGTTGGCCCTAGCACCGTTGGGCTTCGCTCTCGCTCAACCCAACCTACGTATCTACACCCCGATCGTCGCCAGAATGCTCGCCTGATACGCCGCCACGAAGGTATCGAAATCCCCCTGGGGCGCCGCCTCGATCTCCGCCTGCTCTTCCAGCGACTGGCGTGCCATCTGGGCATAGCAGGCCTGCTCGCCGGCGCTCAGCGGGTGGCTGGCGAAATAGGCCGCATGGGCCTCGCTCTGGCGCAGGCCGAAGTCGGCGAAGCTCTCGCCTCTTTCGCGCAGCTCCTGCAGCACCCGCGCCGAGGGGGTGAGGCGGACATCGGCGACCTTCTGCCGCTGCACCGCCACCGCCCGGCGATGGGCGTCCCCGCCCAGGCTCGCGTCCAGGGTCTCGGCGCAGCGCTCGATCTGGTCGAGCATCTCCGCCGCCCAGTCGATCATGGTCACCGAGGCGCCATGACGCTGCAGGCGCAGGCCCGGCTTGCGGCCTTCGCGCACCACGCTGGCGAAGTTGTCGGTGCATTCGCTGCACTCGCCGTTGAGCGGCGGGCTGCCTTCCAGGGCGCAATAGAGCAGGAAGGCGTCGAGGAACAGCGCGGCGGTGGTATCGATGCCCAGCGGCAGGAAGGGATCGATGTCCAGGCAGCGCACCTCGATGTACTGCACGCCGCGCGCCATCAGCGCCTGCACCGGCCGCTCGCCGCTGCGGGTGACGCGCTTCGGGCGGATGGTGGCGTAGTACTCGTTCTCGATCTGCAGGATGTTGGTGTTGAGCTGCACCCACTCGCCGTTCTGGTGCGTGCCGATCTCCGCATAGGGCGGGTAGGGCGTACCCACCGCGCGTCTCAGGCTCTCGGTATAGGTGGTCAGATCGTTGTAGTCCGGCGTCAGGCTGGCCTGGGCGTTGCTCTGATAGCCCAGGTCGCTCATGCGCAGGCTGGTGGCATGGGGCAGGTACAGGGTCCGCTCGTCGAGGGTCTGCAACCGATGTGGCCGGCCCCGCAGGAAGCCTAGGTCCAGCGCCGGCGAGGCGCCGAACAGGTACATCAGCAGCCAGCTATAACGGCGGAAGTTGCGGATCAGGGCGATATAGCGCGCCGACTGATAGTCGCGGGCATCGCGGGCGTCACCTTCCTGCTGGCGCAGAAGTTCCCAGGCCGCTTCCGGCAGCGAGAAGTTGTAGTGGATGCCGGCGATGCACTGCATGGTGCGGCTGTAGCGCAGAGCCAGGCCGCGGCGATAGACGTGCTTGAGCCGGCCGATGTTGGAGCTGCCGTAGTCGGCGATGGGGATCTCGTCCTCCGCCGGCAGCGCACAGGGCATGGAGCCGCTCCAGAGGCGCTCGCCGTCGAGTTTGGCGACCGCGGCGCGATGCACCCGATCCAGCGCGTCCAGCACCTCGGGCGTGCGGGTACCGGTGGGGGTGATGAATTCGAGCAGGGCCTCGGAGTAGTCCGTGGTGATCTGCGGATGGGTCAGGGCCGAGCCCAGCGCCCGGGGATGGGGGCGGCGGGACAGCTGGCCACGGGCGTCCACCCGCAGGGTCTCGCGCTCGATGCCGTGCAGGCATTCGGCCAGAAGGGTGGGATCAGCGCCGAGCAGGGCCAGGCGGCGGGACAGGATATCGCTCAAGTTGACTTCCTATGGCGGTACTCGCCCCGGGCAGGGTAGAAGAAACCGACTGAAATGAGGGTTGCCGGCCAGGGCCGACGCGGGGGCAGCAGTCACTGCTGCGGTCCGGGTTCAAGCCTCAGACCGCAACCCGCTCAGTTGTCTCCCAGCGTAGCTCAGGCGACGGCAAAGGGCGATATGCGCCGCTTCGCTGCCGCCTGCTCTGGCCGGTCACAGACAGGCGAAGGTCGCCTGGGCGAGGGCGATCAGCTTGTCACCCTGATGCACCTGGGCTTCCAGCACATGGGTCTTGCGGCCCGGGTGGATCACCCGGGCGCGGCAGACCAGTTCGCCGTCGCTGACGCCACGCACGTAGTTGACCTTGCATTCCAGGGTCACGCTGCCGGCCTGGCCATCGAACAGGCTGTGGCTGGCCTGGCCCAGAGCGGTGTCGATCAGCGAGAAGATGGCACCGCCGTGCAGCTTGCCGTGCAGGTTGATGAGCGTGTCCTGCACGCTCATGCGCACCTCGGACTCGCCACCCTCGGCCTTGTGGATGGTCATGCCCAGCAGGGTGCTGAAGGCGCTGTCTTTGCCTGCGAGAGAACCGCTCATGCCTATTTCCTCAGTTGCTTGGCGTTGGCGAACAGGGACGCCATGGCATTGTTGGCCGGCGCGGCCTGGGTCTGGCGCGGGGCGCCCTTGTCGGTGCGCGGCTTGCCACCGTTGCCGCGGGCCTGGCCGCCGGGCTTGCCGTCGACCTTCTCGCCGGGGGTGTCGCCCATGCGCATGGACAGTCCCACGCGATTGCGCGGCACGTCCACCTCCATCACCTTGACCTTGACGATGTCGCCCGCCTTGACCACCTCGTAGGGATCCTTAACGAACTTCTCCGACAGCGCGCTGATGTGCACCAGGCCGTCCTGGTGCACGCCGATGTCGACGAAGGCACCGAAGTTGGTGACGTTGGTGATGACGCCCTCCAGCACCATGCCGGGCTTGAGGTCGGAAAGCTTTTCCACGCCGTCCTGGAACACCGCGGTCTTGAACTCCGGACGCGGATCGCGACCCGGCTTGTCCAGTTCCTGGAGGATGTCGGTCACCGTCGGCAGGCCAAAGCTCTCATCGGTGAACTTCTTCGGATCCAGACGCTTGAGAAAGGCCGAATCGCCGATCAGCGAGCGGATGTCGCGACCGGTGTCGGCGGCGATGCGCTGCACCAGGGGATAGGTCTCCGGGTGAACGGCCGAGGCGTCCAGCGGATTGGCGCCGCTCATCACGCGCAGGAAGCCGGCGGCCTGCTCGAAGGTCTTGTCGCCCAGGCGCGGCACCTTCTTCAGGGCCTCGCGGGTGGCGAAGGCGCCGTTGGCATCGCGGAATTGCACGATGTTCTGCGCCAGGGTGGTGTTGAGCCCGGAGATCCGCGCCAGCAGGGCGGCGGAGGCGGTATTCACGTCCACGCCCACGGCGTTCACGCAGTCTTCCACCACGGCGTCCAGGCTGCGCGCCAGCTTGAGCTGGGAGACGTCGTGCTGGTACTGGCCCACGCCGATGGACTTGGGCTCGATCTTCACCAGCTCCGCCAGTGGATCCTGCAGGCGGCGGGCGATGGACACGGCGCCACGCAGGGAGACGTCCAGCTCGGGGAATTCCCGGGCGGCCAGTTCCGAGGCGGAATACACCGAGGCGCCGGCTTCGCTGACCATCACCTTGGTCAGGCCGAGTCCCGGGTACTTGCTGATCAGCTCGCCGGCCAGCTTGTCGGTCTCGCGGCTGGCGGTACCGTTGCCAATGGCGATCAGGTCCACGCCATGCTTGGTGCAGAGCACGCCGAGGATGGCCAGGGTCTGGTCCCACTGATTGCGCGGCGCATGGGGATAGACGGTGTCGGTGGCCAGCAGCTTGCCGGTGGCGTCCACCACGGCGACCTTGCAGCCGGTACGCAGACCCGGGTCCAGCGCCAGGGTGGTGCGCGGGCCGGCCGGTGCGGCCAGCAGCAGGTCGTGCAGGTTGCGGGCAAAGACCGCGATGGCCTCTTCCTCGGCCTTTTCGCGCAGCTCGCCGAGCAGGTCGGTTTCCAGGGAGGTATAGAGCTTGACCTTCCAGGTCCAGCGCACCACCTCGGAAAGCCACTTGTCCGCGGCGCGGCCCTGGTTCTTCAGCTCGAAATGCGCGGCGATCAGGCCTTCGCAGGGATGGGCGATGCCCGGGCCTTCTTCGCCGAGCTTGAGCGCGGCGCTGAGGATGCCCTCGTTGCGGCCGCGGAAGATCGCCAGGGCGCGGTGCGAGGGCACCGCCTTGAAGGGCTCGTCATGCTCGAAGTAGTCGCTGAACTTGGCGCCTTCGGTCTCCTTGCCGGGCACCAGTCGTGCGCTGAGGATGGCGTCCTGCTGCAGGACGCCGCGCAGCCGCGCCAGCAGGTCGGCGTCTTCGGCGAAGCGCTCCATGAGGATGTACTTGGCGCCCTCCAGAGCGGCCTTGACGTCTGCCACGCCCTTGTCCGCGTCGACATAGCCGGCGGCTTCGGACTCCGGGGTCAGGGTCGGATCCTGCAGCAGCGCCTCCGCCAGCGGGCCGAGGCCGGCTTCCAGGGCGATCTGGCCCTTGGTGCGGCGCTTCTGCTTGTAGGGCAGATAGAGGTCTTCCAGGCGGGTCTTGGTGTCGGCCAGGTTGATCTCGCGGGCCAGTTCGGGGGTCAGCTTGCCCTGCTCCTCGATGGAGGCCAGCACCGCGCCGCGGCGCTCTTCCAGCTCGCGCAGATAGCGCAGCCGCTCTTCGAGATGACGCAGCTGGGTGTCGTCCAGGCTGCCGGTGACTTCCTTGCGGTAACGGGCGATGAAGGGCACGGTCGACCCTTCGTCGAGCAGGGCCACGGCGGCGGCGACCTGTTGCGGGCGGGCGCCGAGCTCTTCGGCGATGCGGCTATTGATATCCATCGGGCTACCTGGCTTGCACGAGAAAAAGCGGGCGGCAGTATACCCGAGCCCGCCGGAGCCCTGCCTCCCATGCCGGCACCGCCACCCCGGAGTGGGCAAAATCTGCTAACAATGGCCCAATGCCGCGGTCGGATGGCCTACGGCATAATCCAGTGCTAGATCACAAGGAGATATTATGAGCACCCCCGTTGCCCCGGAAGGTGAAAAGATCCTGGTCGTCGACGACGACGCCCGGTTGCGTCGCCTCTTGGAGCGTTTTCTGGCCGAGCAGGGTTACCGCGTGCGCACCGTCGAGAGCGCCGAACAGATGGACCGCCTGCTGGCGCGCGAGGTCTTCAACCTGGTCGTGCTGGACCTGATGATGCCCGGCGAAGACGGCCTGTCCGCCTGCGGCCGGCTGCGCGAGAGCGGCAACCGCATCCCCATCATCATGCTAACCGCCAAGGGCGACGAAGGCAGCCGCATCCAGGGCCTCGACCAGGGCGCCGACGACTATCTGGCCAAGCCCTTCAATCCGCTGGAGCTGGTGGCTCGCATCAAGGCCGTGCTGCGCCGCCAGGCGCCGGTGGTGCCCGGCGCCCCCGCCGGGACCGACGAGGTGGTAACCTTTGGCGACTACGCCCTGCACCTGGCCACCCGCGAGCTCAAGCGCGGCGAAGAGACCCACATGCTCACCACCGGCGAATTCGCCGTGCTCAAGGCACTGGTCGACCACGCCCGCGAGCCGCTGACCCGCGACAAGCTGATGAACCTGGCCCGCGGTCGCGAATGGGACGCCCTGGAGCGCTCCATCGACGTGCAGATCTCGCGCCTGCGCCGGATGATCGAACCCGATCCGTCCAAGCCGCGCTATATCCAGACCGTCTGGGGCGTGGGCTACGTCTTCGTACCGGACGGCGCCGGCAAATAAGCTCTCACCGCCACACTTAGGTGTCGACGATACAGAGCGTGTTCAAAGTCTTGCGAGCTAGAGTCAAACGAGGCGAAAAGACCTGAGGAAGCGGAGTTTACAAGGCGTAAATAAGCATTCCGAAGGTCTTTTCAACGCTGTTTGGCCGACGCGCAGCTGACTTTGAATAGGCTCAGGCGAACAGCCCCTGATGCACGCCGACCAGCAGGAAAATCCCCAGCAGCGCGCGATAGATGATGAAGGGCCAGGTCGAGAAGCGCTCCAGAAAGCGCATCAGGCCCCAGATCGCGGCAAAGGCCGACAGGCTCGCCACCAGCAATCCCACCAGCAGCAGCGACCAGGCTTCGGCCGGGATGTGCGCGTGCCAGAGCACCACCAGCTCCTTGAGTCCGGCCAGGGCGATGGCCGGCAGACCCAGCAGGAAGGAGAAGCGTGCGGCTTCTTCGCGACGCAGATTGAGGAACATGGCGGCTGTCAAGGTCGAGCCCGAGCGGGACACGCCCGGAATCAGCGCTCCGACCTGGGCGATCCCCACGATCAGCGCATCGCGCAGCCGCATTTGCGAGATGTCCCTGTTGTGCCGGCAGATCCGCTCCGCCAGCGCCAGCAGCGCGGCCATGGCCAGGCAGGCGTAGCCGATGACGCTGAGGCCGCGCAGCGGCGAGTCGCAGGCGTTGAGCAGGGGCGCCAGCAGCAGACCGGCGATGCAGATGGGAATGGTCGCCAGCACGATCATCACCGCCAGCAGGAAGTCCGGGCTGTCGAAGTCGCGCTGGCGCACCGCGGCCAGGCTGCCGCGGGTCACGCCACTCACATCGCGCCAGAAATAGCTGATCACCGCGGCCAGCGCCGCCATCTGCATGGCGGCGGAAAAGGCCGAGCCGGGGTCGCGCCAGCCGAGCAGGGCGGGTACCACCCGCATGTGTGCCGTGGACGAAATGGGAAGCAGCTCGGTGATACCCTGCACCACGCCGAGAAAGGCGATCTGCGCGTAGCTGAGCGAGGCGAAGCCGATGTCCAGGCCGGTCTGGCAGATGTCGGACACGAGAGAACTCCAGGTTGAAGGGAAGAAATGGACGAGCAAATGTATCCGAATGTGTCCGCGTCCGGTGGCCTATCTGGACCCTGCAATCCCAGAGGTTGTGATGGCTTTCGCGCCGTTTTGCGCGGAAATCCTGGCCAATGAAGGCGCCCAGCTGGTTTCCCCAGAGTTTCTTCGCCCGCTCGCTGTGGATGGTCCTGCTCGCGGTGCTGTTTTCCAAGGCGCTGACCCTGGTCTATCTGCTGCTCAATGAGGACGTCCTGGTCGATCGCCAGTACAGCCATGGCGCGGCCCTGACGCTTAAGGCCTACTGGGCCACCCCGGAGTCCGAGCGACCGCGCATCGCCCAGGCCGCCGGTCTGCGCTACGAATCACCGGAAACCGTGCCGGCCGGGGAATACCACTGGCCCTATAGCGAGATCTTCGAGCGCCAGATGAAACAGGAACTGGGCGAGGAGACCGAGGTCCGGGTGCGGGTCCAGCACGGTCCGGCGCTCTGGGTGCTGGCGCCGAGCCTGGGACCGGACTGGATCAAGATTCCGCTGATGGCCCACCCGCTGCGTGGCCAGCACATCTGGAGCGTGCTCGGCTGGTTTTTCGCCATCGGCCTGCTGTCCGTGGGCGCCGCCTGGGTCTTCGTGCGGCAGCTCAACCAGCCCTTGCGGCGCCTGGTGAACGCCGCGCGCGAGCTGGGCAAGGGCCGCAGCGTGCGGCTGCCGGAGACCGATGCCCCGAGCGAGATCCAGGATGTCTACCACGCCTTCAACCAGATGGCCGAAGACGTCGAGCAGGCCGGCCGCGAACGCGAGCTGATGCTGGCCGGGGTTTCCCACGACCTGCGCACGCCCCTGACCCGCCTGCGCCTGGCGGTGGAGCTGATGCCGCCGGCCGAGCGCGAAGAGGCCGAGGACATGATCCGCGACATCGAGGACATGAACGCCATCCTCGACCAGTTCCTCGCCTTCGTCCGCGATGGCCGTGACGAACCCCAGGAACTCACCAATCTCAACGAATTGGCCCGCCAGGTGGTGGCGCCCTACAACCAGGAGACGGAGCGGGTAAGGCTCAAGCTGGACGTGCTGCCACCGCTGCCCGTACGGCGCATCTCCTTCAAGCGGCTACTGACCAACCTGGTGGAAAACGCCCAGCGCCATGGCGGCGGCGGGGTCGTGGAGGTGGTCGGTCAGGTGGCGGGTTCCGCCACCGCGCCCTATGTCGCCCTGAGCGTGATGGATCGCGGTCCCGGCATCGATCCCAAGGACCTGCAGGACATCTTCAATCCCTTCACCCGCGGCAATCGCGCCCGCACCGTCAGCGGTTCCGGGCTGGGCCTGGCCATCGTCAAGCGCATTGCCGCGCAGCACGGAGGCAGTGCCGAGCTGCGCAATCGCGAAGGTGGCGGGGTGGAAGCCCGGGTACTGCTGCCCCTGGGCCTGCTGCTGCCCCGCAGCGCCAGCTGACGCCGAACGCTGCTTCTGCACTTTGTAGGAGCGGCCGCATCGGCGGACCGCCATGGCCGCGATGCTGTGACATAGCGAAATGGCCTCGACATCGGGCTCGCGCGCGATCTATCAGGAGATAGGGAGGTTGGGCCAGACGCCAGCGCAGCCCAACCTCCCAAACCACGGCCTCAGCCCTTGCCCTTGGTCCGTGTCAGCCCCGGCTCGGCGTTCTTTTCCAGGTATTCGATGATGATCCCGGCCACGTCCTTGCCGGTGGTCTGCTCGATGCCTTCCAGGCCGGGCGAGGAGTTGACCTCCATCACCAGCGGGCCGTGGTTGGATCTGAGGATGTCCACCCCGGCCACGCTCAGGCCCATGGCCCGGGCCGCGCGCAGGGCGGTCATGCGTTCCTCGGGGGTGATCTTGATCAGGCTGGCGGTGCCGCCACGATGCAGATTCGAGCGGAATTCCCCGGGCGCCGCCTGGCGCTTCATCGCCGCGATCACCTTGTCGCCGACCACGAAGCAGCGGATGTCCGCACCGCCCGCTTCGCGGATGTATTCCTGCACCATGATGTTCTGCTTGAGCCCCATGAAGGCCTCGATCACCGACTCGGCCGCCTTCTCGGTTTCGCACAGCACCACGCCGATGCCCTGGGTGCCTTCCAGCACCTTGATCACCAGCGGGGCGCCGTTGACCATCTGGATCAGATCCGGCACGTCGTCCGGCGAATGGGCGAAGCCGGTCACCGGCAGGCCGATGCCCTTGCGCGAGAGCAGTTGCAGGGAGCGCAGCTTGTCGCGCGAACGGCTGATGGCCACGCTCTCGTTGAGCGGAAAGACGCCCTGCATCTCGAATTGGCGCAGCACCGCGCAGCCATAGAAGGTCACCGAGGCGCCGATGCGCGGGATGACCGCATCAAAGCCTTCCAGCGGTTTGCCACGGTAATGGATCTGCGGCTTGTGGCTGGCGATGTTCATGTACGCGCGCAGGGTGTCGACCACGACCACCTCATGGCCGCGGCTGACGCCGGCCTCGACCAGGCGCCGGGTGGAATACAGGTTGGGGTTACGCGAGAGAACGGCGATTTTCATGGGGCACCGGAGGCCGGAGTAAGGGACAACTGGGGTTTGTCTTGCGCATAGGAGACGGCCGGATTCACCAGCAGGCCACCATCGATCAACGCCTTGGAGCCGAGCAGCATGCGATAGCGCATGCTCTTCCGGCAGGCCAGGGTGAATTCCACCGGCCACTGGCACTCGCCCAGGGCCAGCAGGGTACGGATGACGTAACGGGTCTGGGCGATGCCATTGGAGCTGCGGATGGTCTTTTTCGCCACCAGCGGTGCTTCGCAATGGCGGTGCCGGGACTGGACCAGGGTGCCCAGGTGCACGGTGAATCTCACCCAGCGCTCCTTGCCACGCATGAACGGCTGGACTTCTGTCGCATGCAGCGCCGAGGTACTGGCGCCGGTGTCGATCTTGGCTCTCAGCCCGACCACGCCCAGATCGGGCAGGGCCACCCACTCACTCAGGCCGATAATGACCGGTTCGGCGGAATTGCTCATCGCTGCTCCTTGAAATCAGTGGCCTCCGCCTAAATGTTGCGGATCAACGAGCTGCTTGAAGGCTGGTTTGGCGAACAGATAGCCCTGCATCAGCTCGATCCCGAGGTCCCGCAGGCAATCGCGTTCGGCGACGGTCTCCACGCCTTCGGCGATCACCTGGGTACCCAGTTCGCGGCACATGACGATCAGGTTGCGTACGATGGTCCGTCGCACCTGATCCTGGTCGATGCCGCGGATGAGCGCCATGTCGAGCTTGACCAGGTCCGGCTGGAATTCGGCCAGCAGGGTCAGGCCGGAATGACCGGCGCCAAAGTCATCGATGGCGGTCTTGAAGCCGAATTGCTGATATTCGCGCAGGATGTGCGTCAGGTGGTTGCTGGCCACGTGCTCGGTTTCCACCGTCTCGAAGATCAGGCGCTCCAGGGGAAAGCCATGCTCGCGCGCGGCGGCCAGGGTGCTGCGGATACACAATTCCGGACGATAGACGGCGTTGGGCAGAAAGTTGATCGAGAGACTCTCCTGCATGCCCAGGGCCGCCGCGGTGGCGATGGCCTTGGTGCGGCAGAGCTGGTCGAATCTATAGCGGTTGCTGTCGGTCACCTGATTGAGCACCGACAGTGCGCCTTCGCCGCCTGGTCCGCGCACCAGCGCTTCCCGGGCGAAGACCGCGCCTCTGTCCAGATCCACGATGGGCTGATAGGCAAAGTCGAAGTCGAAGCCCAGGGGTTCCGACTGCTGGCACCCCGCGCAGCGGGTCTGACCGGTCAGGTCGGAAGGAAAGAATGTGGTCATGGCTCTCCAGAGGCGCGCTTGCAGCGTCGGTCCGATGGTTTAGAGTTCTTGAGAAGAGTCTAAGACCCAATAGGGGACCTTTTATTCGATGTATGCAGTAGATCACACTGAAGAACGGATGCGCCTTGATAAATGGCTCTGGGCTGCACGTTTTTTCAAGACCCGCGCGCTGGCCAAGGCGGCCCTCGAAGGCGGCAAGGTCCAGTGCCGTGGCGAACGCTGCAAGCCCAGCAAGGAGCCGCGTGTCGGCGATGTCCTCACCATCCGTCAGGGCTATGACGAGAAGACCGTGGTGATCGTCGCCCTGTCGCAGAACCGCCGTGGTGCGCCCGAGGCCCAGCAGCTCTATACCGAGACGCCGGAAAGCCTCAAGGCGCGCGAACAGGCCGCTGCGGCGCGCAAGGCGGGCAACCTCGGCCTGCAGACCGACGGCCGTCCCACCAAGAAGCAGCGGCGCCAGATCCACCAGTTCCGCGAGTACGTCCATCCGTTCGACGACTGATCCCGTCGCGACTCGCCGGATCCTCTCAATTGCCAGGACCGCTCGGCGGCCCTGGCGTGTGCCGCAGCGTCAGGCTTCGCGGCCTCCTTCCTTATATAGGTAGTTCATGACTTCCCACGATTTCACCCAGCGCTTCCTGTTCGACGAAACCGATGTCCGCGGCGAACTGGCCACCTTGGATCGCAGCTATGTCGAGGTCCTCGCCAAACACGCCTATCCGGAGCCCGTCGCCCAATTGCTGGGCGAGATGCTGGCGGCGGCCGCGTTGCTGTGCGGAACCCTCAAGTTCGAAGGGCTGCTCGTGCTGCAGGCGCGTTCCAGCGGGCCGATCCCGCTGCTCATGGTCGAGTGCTCCAGCGAGCGCGAGGTGCGCGGCATCGCCCGCTACGAAGAAAGTGAGATCACCGCGTCCGCCTCTTTGGGTGAGCTCATGCCTGATGGCGTCCTGGCCCTGACCATCGATCCCCGCCACGGTCAGCGTTACCAGGGCATCGTCCCGCTGGAGGGCGCGAACCTGGCCGAATGCCTGTCCGGCTACTTCGCCACCTCCGAGCAGTTGCCCACCCGTTTCTGGCTGAACGCCGATGGTCGCCGCGCCCGTGGCCTGCTGCTCCAGCAGCTGCCGCCGTCACGTATCAAGGATGCCCAGGCCCGCCAGGACAGCTGGGAGCACGTCGTCACCCTGGCCGATACCCTCACCGCCGAAGAACTGCTGGGCCTCGACAACGAGGTGATCCTGCATCGCCTGTTCCACGAGGAAACGGTGCGTCTGTTCGACGAGCAACCGGTGGCCTTCAGCTGCAGCTGCTCCCGCGATCGGGCGGCCAATGCCCTGATCGGCATGGGGCAGCCGGACGTCGAGAGTCTGCTCGATGAACAGGACGGACAAATTCGGGTCGATTGTCAGTTTTGCAATGAGCAGCAGGTCTTCGACGCCGCCGATATCGCGCAGATTTTTGCGGGCGGCGGCACGCAAACCCCAGGAAATACCCGGCACTAGCCGTTGCAAAAGCCCGAAGGCTTTCTGGCATAATCCCGCAACGTGTAGTTCTGCCGTGTAAGAGCTACAAGCATGAGGAACGGCCCAGGGCCATGGGGAACGAAATGACGAAAGCCAACGTGTATACCGATATCAGCGTCGCGCAGTTAGTGGAAGAGTCCCTGCGACGTGGCGAAGGAGAGCTGGCCGCCAATGGCTCGCTGGTCGTCAAGACGGGGCATCGCACGGGGCGTTCGCCGGTAGATCGCTTTATCGTCGAGGAAGCCTCCACGCGCGACGCCATCCACTGGGGGCCGATCAACCGGCCTTTCCCGGAGGAGAAGTTCGCCCCGCTGTGGGAACGCGTCAGCGCCTACCTGGACGAGCGTGATCAATTCGTCTCCCGCGTCCATGTAGGCGCCGATGTCGAGCACTACCTGCCCGTCGTCATGCGCACCCAGACCGCCTGGCACAACCTGTTCGGCCGCTGCCTGTTCATCAATCCGGCCGAATACAATCCCCAGTCCAAGCCGGCCTGGGAGATCCTCAACGCGCCCGAGTTTGTCTGCGAGCCCGAGCGTGACGGCACCAATTCCGACGGCACCGTTATCATCAACTTCGCGGCCCGCAAGGTGCTGATCGCCGGCATGCGCTACGCCGGTGAAATGAAGAAGGCCATGTTCTCGGTGCAGAACTTCCTGCTGCCGGAAAAGGATGTGCTGCCGATGCACTGCGCCGCCAACGTGGGCGAGGAGGGGGATGTCACCCTGTTCTTCGGCCTCTCCGGCACCGGCAAGACCACCCTGTCCGCCGACCAGAGCCGCTACCTCATCGGTGACGACGAGCACGGCTGGGGCGTGGGCACCGTCTTCAACATGGAAGGTGGCTGCTACGCCAAGTGCATCGACCTGTCCGAGAAGAACGAGCCGGTGATCTGGAAGGCCATCCAGTTCGGCGCCGTGCTGGAGAACGTGGTCCTGGATCCCCAGACCCGTCAGCCCAACTATGCCGACGACAGCCTGACCCAGAACAGCCGGGCGGCCTATCCGCGCGAGCTGATCGACAAGCGCGCCGAGCACAACCTGGGTGGCGAGCCCAATGCGGTCATCTTCCTGACCTGCGACCTCACTGGCGTCCTGCCCCCGGTTTCCATCCTTAATAATGAGCAGGCGGCCTATCACTTCCTGTCCGGCTACACCGCCCTGGTCGGCTCGACCGAGATGGGTTCCGGTCCCGGCATCAAGTCGACCTTCTCCACCTGCTTCGGTGCGCCCTTCTTCCCGCGCCCGGCGGCTGAGTACGCCGATCTGCTGATCAAGCGCATCCAGGGCTTCGGCTCCAAGGTGTATCTGGTCAACACCGGCTGGACCGGTGGTGGCTACGGCGTGGGCAAGCGCTTCAACATCCCCACCACTCGCGCGGTGATCGCGGCCATTCAGAGCGGCGCCCTCATCGGTGCCGAGACTCGCCATGTGCCGGTCATCAATCTCGACGTCCCGGTCGCCGTGCCAGGCGTGGACAGCGTTCTGCTCAATCCGCGCGACACCTGGCAGGATGGCGCCGCCTATGACGCCGCCGCTCGGGAGCTGGCCGGCAAGTTCGTCGAGAATTTCAAGAAGTTCTCCGGCGTCTCCGAAGGCATCGTGGCGGCCGGTCCCCAGCTGTAATCGGGGGTCGCCGTCTGCAAACAAAGGCCGCCGCTAGGGCGGCCTTTGTTTTTTAAGCTTTTTTTGCGTTTTGGGGTTGCGCACTCCGCCGTGGTTGCATAAACTGCGCCCGCTTTCGCTGATAACGCTAGCGAGCGAGGCGAAAGCACTGATTGTTAAGGAGATTTTAAAAAGATCCTTGACAAGAGGAGGGCAGATGAAGAAAATGCCGCCTCACTTTGGAGGGGTTCCCGAGTGGCCAAAGGGATCAGACTGTAAATCTGACGTCGCAGACTTCGAAGGTTCGAATCCTTCCCCCTCCACCAGATTGCTAGAGCGTTAGGCTCTGCGGGTATAGTTCAGTGGTAGAACCTCAGCCTTCCAAGCTGATGATGCGGGTTCGATTCCCGCTACCCGCTCCAGTTTGACTGGCAAATGTTTCGCTCATGTAGCTCAGTTGGTAGAGCACACCCTTGGTAAGGGTGAGGTCAGCGGTTCAAATCCGCTCATGAGCTCCATCTTAAAAAGGCAGATATGAAAATATCTGCCTTTGTTTTAATGGCGGCATTGCTTTGCTCAATTCGTGAAGGGAGAGAGTGTCGATGGCTAAAGAAAAGTTTGAACGTAACAAGCCGCACCTGAACGTGGGCACCATCGGTCACGTTGACCATGGCAAGACCACTCTGACCGCAGCGCTGACCAAGGTCTGTGCCGATACCTGGGGCGGTTCCGCTCGTGGTTTCGACCAGATCGATAACGCGCCGGAAGAAAAGGCTCGCGGTATCACCATCAACACCTCCCACGTTGAGTACGACTCGGCGATCCGTCACTACGCGCACGTCGACTGCCCCGGCCACGCCGACTACGTGAAGAACATGATCACCGGTGCTGCCCAGATGGACGGCGCGATCCTGGTTTGCTCGGCTGCTGACGGCCCCATGCCGCAGACCCGCGAGCACATCCTGCTGTCCCGTCAGGTAGGCGTTCCCTACATCGTCGTGTTCCTGAACAAGGCCGACATGGTTGACGACGCCGAGCTGCTGGAACTGGTCGAAATGGAAGTTCGCGATCTGCTGAACACCTACGACTTCCCGGGCGACGACACTCCGATCGTCATCGGCTCCGCGCTGATGGCTCTGAACGGTCAGGATGACAACGAGATGGGCGTTTCCGCCGTGCGCAAGCTGGTCGAGACCCTGGACTCCTACATCCCCGAGCCCGAGCGCGCCATCGACAAGCCGTTCCTGATGCCGATCGA